>PKUV01000037.1 GCA_003131315.1 Acidobacteriaceae bacterium | reverse complement strand
GACGATGGCACCGCAGTTCTTCATTGGACAGCGAAAGCCTTTCAAGCCTCCGTCGAATACGCTCGTCTTAATTAGGGACGGTTCAGCCCAAAACTCATGGCCGCACTGCGGGCACTTGAGGCGATAAAGGCGCTCCATTTCCCGCAGTCGGTTCAGTAGGCTTTCGTTGGAGGTGTGTTGCAGCAGACGGCGGAACTCTTCGATTCCGGCAGTCCCACGCACGAAGACTTGCACTCCACACGGATCGCAAACCAGATAAGGTTTGTCCTTTTTTGTAACCCTTACTTCCCGCGCCTGCGTACATACGGGACAAGGGAACATCGGCTCGCCCTTGACAGCTACCATCAGACTGCTTTCCATTTCCTAGATTTCGGCGGAGACAGAACCATCATGCATCCAATGCGCGCGCGTGTCGCGGTTAATCGGAAGTTTTTTTGAATGTTTTGGGAAGGTCGGAATGGCGGGAACCGCAGATCAACTTCTTAGCGGATCATCCATTGGCTGGATTGGGCTTGGGCACCGTACGGCGCTCCCCCGCGACATTTGCCAAAAGGAACGAGCGAGAGCATTCTTATCGGCACGAATACTATGTCCGGATGTTCCTGCAGGCTTCAAAAGGGATGCTTGTCGGAAATGCGGAGCGAGGATCAACCTCTAGGTTTGCTCCTCTGTTTTTAGGTTCGGAAATCAAAGAATCGAACTTTGTCTGGCGCTATGTAACGTATGTACGTAACGTTGGCATCGGGGTTGGAACCCGAATCATAATGGCGTTGGTCGCAGCCTCTCCCATGGCGTTTTCCACCACCCCGTGCGATCCCAAGTGGTCCGAGAAATAGTAGTGAACGCCAGCACTGTCGCTCCGGGCTACCCGTTGCCCATGGAAAAAGATATACGTGTTGAGCACGTTCCCCGACAGGTCCGTCTCCGACAGGGGTGCGCTTCCCAAGCCCCTCCAGTAGAGAGTTCCCGTCGCGCCGGTGGCACAGGCGCCCGGTTTCGCGCCTTCCGTACACTTCTCCACCCGCTGGCCATCGCCATCGTAGAGGTACGAGTCTCCGGCCGTGGCGATCAGCCGGTTCTCCGCGTCGTAAGCATACGATGCGGAACCGTTACTTGTCATGTTTCCAGCCGGATCGTAACCGAAACCGGACAGTCGATTGTTCGCCCCAGCCGAGACGCTCAGCGGCTCATAGTAGGTTTTGCCCGTGACCCCTGACCGGTTGGTCAGGTTTCCCCAGGCGTCGATGCCCGGAGTCGCGGGCGCTACGCCTGGACCGGTGGCGGCGGGCGCGAACGTCTCACCCCACTGGGGACCGCTGCTGTAGGCCGTACCGGAATCGTCACACTGCACGGTCGGGAATCGGCGGCAGGAATCGGAATCGGAAAGCGCGGCTAATCGGATCTGAATCACGGCCCGGATCGGCGAAGGAATCGGCAAGCGAAAAGCTAGCGGATCGCCGCCGTTACACAGGCATCAACTGGATAATGCTTCTTATCACTTTACGCCCAAAACATGACCAGATTGCAAATCGCACGGTAATCTGTGGATATAAATCCCCAAGGTCGAGGCATCACCGAAGTGTTTGCTCCCGGCCCCGTTCGGATGGATATCCAAAGTGCACCCATAGTCGGAATCAACCTGGGCGAGAATCAGTTCAGCTAAGAATCTCAAAGCGTCCGCCTCGCCTTCGATGAGAACATAGGGCTGACTAGGCGTTTCTTCCTCACTCTCGTGCGGCTCGCGCCTATCTGCGACGAACGTCTTCACCGTAATCTTCGACGGGCTGGAGCCATGCGTGCTCAAGACTTCATTAACGCTTCTCATTTAATATGTCTTTCCTGGCGTGCCGTCAGCCCATACTTGCCTGCCCCGGACGCCATTCTCGTAGTCTCTAATATTGTCATAAACTTCATAATGTTCGCCCTCGTGCGCCGAAGGGTCCCGAACCCATACCTTTCCGGTATCAACATTCACCTTCCCTGGCCTCCCTTTGACCGGCCTGAACTTATCAGGTTTGGTCCTCGGTGTGTCTTCCTTCGTTGTATCCTTCGTATTGTCCGGAGGTGGGGGATTGTTATTCTTGAAATAATTGACGACCGGCCGCCAGCAGTGTGTTATGACGCAGGCCGTAGTCAAAGTTGCACCCGCTATCACCCAACCCGGCGGCCCCTCGAATAACTCAAGAGGAACTGCCTCCACCGCTGCCGTCACGGTTATAACGGTGGGAGGTACAACAATGGTCGTATTTTGCGCCTCCTCATCCCTTGTGAACTGCAAGGACAAAGCCTCTTTCAGGCGTTCCTCCCCGCATGCCGGGGCAGCCATACCACCACAGATCAGTCCCATGGCTCCGATGGCGTCGACGGAGGTCCATTGGGCCGCGTTCCCTGTCGGATCGATGAAGGACAGCGGATTGTTCCTGACGTAGCTGTACAAATTCCAGCTCTGCGGGTCTGCGACATCCTGATCGAGAAGGGGAGGGTCGGGCGTCATGAAGCGGCCGAGACTGGAGGCGTCGTAGCGCGCCCCAAAATCGTCCAACCCGGATTCGGGATCGCGTTCTTTGCCGGTGAACTTGTAGTTTTGAGACACGCGGTCGCACAGCTTCATCTCCCCGCCATACGGGTAGAAGTCGGACTCCTCCTCCCCGGTCGGAATCGTGGTGTAATTCATCGGCGAATTCGCCAGGGGACATACGCTCATGGTTCCGACCGCGTCGGTCACCACGTTCGTCGAGCCAAGATGGTCGGAAAAATAATAGTGGATCGCGCCCACGCTGTCGCTCCGGGCTACCCGTGGCCCATGGAAAAAGACATACGTATTCTGAACATTCCCCGCCAAGTTGGTCTCCGACAGGGGATCGCTTCCCAATCCCCTCCAGTAGAGCGTGCCGTTGGTGCCGCTGGTCGGACACGCGGTGGTTACGCTGGCTGCCACGCATTTCTCCACGCGCTCGCCGTTGCCGTCGTAGAGGTAGCGTTCGCCGGAGGACGCATTCGTCCAGATCAGCCGGTTCTCCGCGTCGTAGATGTACGCAGTAGCGCCATTCTGCGTCATGTTCCCTGCGGAATCATAGCCGAAGCTGGACAGTCGATTGTTCGCCCCCGCGGAGACGCTCAGCGGCTCATAGTAGGTCTTGCCCGTGACCCCGGACCGGTTGGTCAGGTTTCCCCAGGCGTCGATGCCCGGAGTCGTGGGCGCTACGCCTGGACCGGTGGCGGCGGGCCCGAACGTCTCGCCCCACTGGGGACCGCTGCTGTAGGCTTGTTGGATGCGGTTCAGTGAGTCGTAGAGAAAGTTCTGGTTGCGGGTGTTGTCGCGATTGTTCACGATCTGGTAGACGTTGCCGTTGTCGCCCGCGCCCAGATGGAAGTCGAACGAGTCGCTGAACACGGTACCGGAGGGACTCGCAGCGGAAAGGAAAATCGGCTGTAAGCGCTTGTTGTAAGCATCGGAGACGGTAATGCCAGCAAAGCCAGTCGCTACTCCCAGCGTTCCGCCCGTAAGTTCACCCGGCGGTGCGTAAGTGGCACCGCTCACGAACTTCGTAGTAGCATGCGTGGCCGTCAGAGGTCGGGCCGCCCCGTTGTAGGTGTAGCTGACTCCATATCCCAAGCTGGTCACATTGGCTACGGAACCGTCCAGGTTGAAAGTATCATTCTCGTAGTCGCCTTGTACCGTACCGATCGTTCGCCGTTCCTTCAGGACGCGGCCCATGTTGTCGTGGGCCCAGGAGGTAGCTCCCGAGCCATCGCACATCGAGGTCCGGCGTCCCACGGGATAGCTGTCCGTCAATGCTGGCGGGGCCGTGGGGCAGCCCGTGAGGGTGTTGCCATCGTAGGCATAGCTGGCTGCTGGAGTAGGACTGTTCGGCGTGTAGGTGTCGTTATAGCTCTTCCCTGAGAGCCGGTTAAGAGTGTCATAAACATAGGCCGTCGTGACGGTCGCGGCGCCGGTCTGATTGGGCGAAAGGGCTGTTTCTGCGATGACATTGCCATCGGCGTCGTAGCTGTAGCCGATTGCCCCGGACTCCGGGTTGTTCGCGCTCGTCAAACGTGATAGCGAATCATAGGTATAGCTCCGCGGCCGTGGCGTTCTACCTGGGGGCCCCTTCTGTGTTACTTGAAGCAAGTTACCCAACGTGTTGTATTGGTAGTCTGTCTCATAATTCAGACCGGATGGGTCTTCCCAGACGCCAGTCAAGCGCCCTAGCGCGTCCACGCAAGATTGGCGAGGTCTTCCCGTCTCGTCGGTCACCGTCGTGCAGGGGAAAGCCCCATAGTTTGTACTGGCAGTCGAACCGTCTTGCTCGACGACGGACGTGACTCGATTGAGTGCATCGTAATTGTATGTGGTATATCCCCAAGTGGTCTCTCCACAGTTTGCCGTCGGAGGGTTACAGCGCGTTGGATTATAAACTTGAGATTTCCTGCCAAGTGCATCGTAGGTCGTCTGGGTGTAGGTCGTGCTGGGGCTATCGGAATTGAGTTGTGTCTGCGAAATCCTGCCCAGCCCATCGAACACGGTTGTCGATGTTTCGTTCAGCACTGGCGACGACGTGATCGCTTTTGTTGTGACCACCTCATAGGGAGGCCCGGACTGGTTGCAGGTCCCACCCCCCATGTCGGTATAGCAATAGCTAGCGGAGCCGCTATCGGGATATCCTGCGCCAGTCAACCGCTTCATAATGTCGTACGTCTTAGTGGTTGTCTGCGAGTTTGGGTCGGTTGTCGAGGTCACAAGCCCGGTATTGAAATCGTAAGCGAACGTCGTGCCCTGGCCGGCAGCGTTGGTTTCCGTCGTGAGGTAAGCTCCATAATACGTGGGGGAATATAGATAGGTAGTCGGGTAGAGACACGGATCTGTGCTCTTCTGGAGTTCACCTGTATCGAAGTAAACATTGCTCGTGACCAAGTAGCCGCCACTCGCCACTGAGACGTTGCAAGGGGCTTGAGCTGTAGCGCTGCCGTTCGACAGCCAACGATGCACGGAGGTCCGATTTCCGGGATGCGACTCTCCAGTTATGTGCTGTTCAGTAATTCCAGATGACATCGGGGCAGATTCGTCATAGCCGTAATAAGTATATGCGCGCTGAGTGCCACCTCCGTCCAAAATTGTTATAGATTGCGGCAAGTCGATGAGATTATTGGCAAGGTAACTCGAAGCATTAGGATTTGGACTTTGCCAGGCATAGCTCGCTGTTGTCGTCCGGGTAAGTGCAGTTCCCGTCGGATAGTCATAATTGCGTTCGCTGGTTTCTTTGCCATAGATGCCTACGTTCGGAGCGCCGTTTCGATCAGTGGTAAAACCTTGCCAGTCGGTATAGTGAAATCCCGAGTCATACGATTTAGTGGTCACGGCAGTTTGACCATAAGGCCATACCGTCGTGATGCTGGTGGGAACGACGTTAATTCCGCTATTGGCGTAAGTGTTCCGGCTCGCCGTTGAACCGGTATAGGTGGCATTTATTGTCTTGAGTGGCTGATTCCCCACCAACGTGCTGCTGCCGTTGTAATACTGCGTCGTTGTCTCGTACAGCCTCAAACCGGTTTTGTACCCAAACTTATGGACAACGTCGTTCCCGAGAGGGTCGGTAACAGTCGTGGAGGGAGGTGAGTTGAGGGGTCCCAACTTGTAGGTGTACGTCCAGTTGTGGGCGCCCGTCGTGTCCGTAACCGTACGCTGAGACACGAAGCGTCCCCCGCCGTTAAATATGCCGTACTGATAGCTATAAGCGATGGTGCCACCAGTTGGAAGGGTGATGCGCGAGAGGGTTCCGTAATTCACCGGCGCCCCTAGGTAGTTTGTGCCATCCGGATCGCTGTATTCGAACTTCGGCTCTGTGCAGGAATCTG
>PKUV01000038.1 GCA_003131315.1 Acidobacteriaceae bacterium | reverse complement strand
ACACCGTTCCGCTCTCCGCCTTAGGCCAGATGAATCGTCCACGGTCCAAACGTTTCGCGAACAGACAAAGCCCATCGCCATCGAACCAAAGTAGTTTGATCGGGTCGCCGCGACGCCCGCGGAAAACGAAAACATGGCCGGAGAGAGGATCGCGTTCGAGCGTCGTTTGCACCAGTGCGCTCAGCCCGGTGAATCCGCGCCGCATGTCAGTCACGCCCGCCGCGATCCAGATGCGCGTGTTGGCCGGAAGAGCCATCATCCGAGCAAGCACTCCAGCACCACCCGCAGCGTTTCAGCATCTACCGTGCCCGTGATGCGAATCTGTGCCTTGGCCAACGTAAGTTCGATCGCGCCCGGCAACACAACAGCTTTACGATCTGCGCCGCGCGGTGTGCTCGCGGCCATCGCCACCGGCTGATCGCACTCGGCATCCGCAGCAACAGTCACCGGCAGCAACCGCACGCAACTCGCACCGGCTTCGCCGGCTGCCGTCGAGCTCGTCTTCCCCAGAAGCCCGGCTTGGTACAGCTTGCGCCAGTGAAACACCTGGTTCGCGTTCACTCCGTGCGCCCGCGCCACGGTTGCCACCGAAACTCCTGGAGCAAGCGTCTCCTCGACAATCCGCCGTCTCTCTTCGGCGGTGCGGTAGTGTCGTTTGCTTCGGCTGGTGCTGAGAACTGGCTGCGCGCTTGTATCCATGACCTCCCCTTCGTGGACACGATCGTGCGCCGTGCCACAAAAAGAGAATGCCTATCGCGATCAACCCCGCCTAGACGGCCATCCGTCGACGCTTACCTCTTATCGCGGATGACTGGCGGCGAAGCGATCATGCGGGTAGGGATGGAGCACGCGCGGTTGAGGAAGCCAGCGGTCAGCCCATGCGAGGATGCGAGCCCACGTGGGCCGGCGCTTCTGGCTCCGGCGGCGGAGTGTACGCCCCCAGAATCCCAGCACCCGATCCCGTAAAACACAGAGGCTGTCGAGATTTCCTGGTACCGCGTAGTAGTTGAAGTGGCCTTGCACGACCGACTTGAGCCATTTGCCGGTTTGGGGCACGGGATCGTGCATGCGCTCGCGGAGTTGCTGCTCTAATCTCCCGCAGCTTCGACCGCATGCGCTTGCGGATCGTCTTGCGCCTCACCGTGAACCGCCCTATCCCGTTCTTCCCGCTGATGTGCGTGAAGCCCAGGAAGTCGAACGTCTCAGGCTTGCCTTCTCCTCTTCGTTCCCGGTTTTGTTCGGCAAACGGCCCGAACTCAATCCGGCGCGTCTTGTCGGGATGGAGTTCCAACCCAACAAGAGAGGCAGGCTTGGCGGCCTGCCTCTCTTATTGCGTCCGTTTTCTTTTTTAGAAGCGGGCGCGTTCGTATTGTTTGGGCCAGGCGATCTGCTGCTTGAGGACGTGGGCGGCGCGAAGCGGCCAGTAGGGATCGCGGAGGAGTTCGCGAGCCAACAGGACTACGTCGGCCTGTCCGGTGGCGATGATGTGCTGAGCCTGCTCGGGCGCGGTGATCATGCCGACGGCTCCAGTGAGGATTCCAGCCTCGCGGCGGATGCGCTCGGCAAAGGGAGTTTGATAGCCGGGGCCGAGAGGAATTTTTGCCGTGGGAACGATGCCTCCCGAGGATGAGTCGATGAGATCGACGCCGAGCGGCTTGACCTGCCGGGCGAGGGCGATGGAATCCTCGATGGTCCAGCCGCCCTCGGTCCAGTCCGAGGCGGAGATGCGGAGCCACAAGGGGAGACGTTCGGGCCAGACTTTACGGACGGCTTCGATGATCTCGCGCAGGATACGGGTGCGGTTCTCAAAGCTGCCGCCGTACTGGTCGGAGCGGGTGTTGACCAGCGGCGAGAGGAACTGGTGGACGAGGTAGCCGTGGGCTCCGTGGATTTCGACGAGTTCGAAGCCCGCGTCAAGGCTGCGGCGAGCGCCCTCGGCGAAAGCGTGGGCGATGCGCGCGATGCCTTCGGGCGTGAGAGCTTCGGGCTGAATGGATTCCTGGGTGAAGCCCTTTGCCGTGGAGGAATAGATGGGACGCCAGCCGCCATCGGCAATGGGGACGGCAGCGCCGTGATTGCGCCAGGGGGCGCCGGTGGAGGCTTTGAAGCCAGCGTGGGCGAGCTGGGTTCCGGCTACGGCGCCGTGCTGGCGGAGGAAGCGGACTACACGCGCGAGGTTCTCGACGTGCGCGTCCTTCCAGATGCCGAGGTCGGAGGGACTGATGCGGCCCTCGGAGACGACGGCGGTAGCTTCGGTGAGGATGGTGCCTGCGCCGCCAACGGCGCGAGCGCCGAGGTGGACGAGATGCCAGTCGTTGGCAAAGCCGTCTTCGCTGGAGTACTCGCACATGGGGGAGACGGCAATTCGGTTACGAAAAGAAATATCGCGGATTCTGAATGAGTCGAACAGGTTCATAGCTTATGGATGGTATCAGGAGGCGAAGAGGTGCAAAGGAGTGGGGGAAGTCAAAAACTCACGTTAGAGCGGTTCCTAGAAAGATATATGCCGAGGAGGGGTTGAGGAGGTCAAGGTTCCTCCTGCTAACCACCGAGTGTAAAAGCCGGACTCTCCGGCTTGCCTTTGGGTGCCATCACCGTCACCTGAGTCGCGTGTTCACGATCAAGCAGCGGACGTGCCGGGTCTGCCTCGATTGTGGACAAGAATTCGAGCTACCGGACGTTCCTGCACCCAGTGCGGTCCAGCGTCCCCAATACTCCTGGAGAGAGTTGCGAACTATGACAGGCGTGAACTCAACCGCTCACGACCGAACTTCGTGCACGTCGTCGAGAAGTAACCTGAGCTTGCCGGAGCGCGACGGGTGCCGCAGCTTGCGCAGGGCCTTGGCTTCGATCTGGCGAATGCGCTCGCGGGTGACGTCGAACGACCGGCCAACCTCCTCCAGCGTGTGCTCCGAGCCGTCCTCCAGACCAAAGCGCATCTTGATAATCCTCTCTTCCCGCGGACTGAGAGTGCGCAGCACGTGCTCGGTCCGTTCCTTCAGGTTCACGTTGATGACCGCCTCGGCGGGCGAGACCGCGGCGCGGTCTTCGATGAAGTCGCTAAGGTGGGAATCCCCCTCCTCGCCGATTGGCGTCTCCAGCGAGATCGGTACCTGCATGATCTTGAGCACCTTGCGCACCTTGGCCTCGGGAATGTCCATCTGCTTGGCAATCTCTGCCGACGTGGGTTCGCGCCCCAACGCTTGGACCAGTTGCCGCGAAGTGCGGATCAGCTTGTTGACGACCTCGATCATGTGCACCGGGAGGCGGATGGTGCGCGCCTGGTCGGCAATGGCGCGGCTGACGGCCTGGCGAATCCACCACGTGGCATAGGTGGAAAATTTGTAGCCGCGGCGGTACTCAAACTTGTCCACCGCCTTCATGAGGCCGACGTTGCCCTCCTGAATCAGGTCCAGGAACTGCAGCCCGCGATTGGCATACTTTTTGGCGATGGAAACCACGAGGCGCAGGTTGGCCTCGATGAGCTCGTGCTTGGCCTGCTCCCCGTCCATCTCGGCCTGGATCATTTCGCGCTGGGTGCGGTGCAGCTCCTTAAAGGCCACTCCGGCATCGCACTCCAACCTTTCCAGGTCGGCGCGATGCCGCCGCTGGGTCTTGCGGTAATCTTTCTTGAGTTCTTCGCTGCGCGTGCTCTCAATCTTCCTTTCCAGGTTGCTGACCCGGCGGTCGAGAGAGCGCATGACGTCCATGGTTTTATTCACCCGATCGATCACGCGTTTGCGCTCTAAGTTGGTGAAACCGAGGTTGCGGATGATGAGCGAAATCCGAACGATCTCGCGGCCCAGCCTGCATCGGCAGCGGCTGTATTCGCGTGCTTTCTTTTCAGCCGGAATGGTCGATAGCCGTCCGGCCAGCTGGCTAGCTCTCTTGTAATGCTTCTGCAACTCGTCGATGCGGCACGTGGTGTCCTTGACGCCGTTCTGCAGGACCTTCTCAGTGATCTCTTCCTCATCGAAGACGACAATTTCCTTGATCGAGCGTACGCCGCGCTTCAAATCCTCGCCAATGGCCAGAACCTGGCGGATCACAATAGGCGAGCGTGAAAGCGCCTTCAGCACTCGCCGCTGTCCGCGCTCGATACGCTTCGCAATGTCCACTTCCCCTTCACGGGTGAGCAGAGGGACTACGCCCATCTCGCGCAGGTAGATGCGGACCGGATCGTCGGTCTGTTCAACAGCGCCGGGGGCCAAGTCGAGTCCGAGGTCCTCGCCGGGCTCCACTTCCTCCTCAAATTTTCTTTTCACGACCGAGAAAGGTAGCTCGGGCTGGCGTTCAAGCACGTCAATGCCCAGCGTGCCGATGGTGGCAAGCACGTCGTCCAGATCCTCCGGAGAACGGACATCATTGGGAATCGTCATTCACCTCCACCTCTGTTGTAGGCGAGATACCCCTTTTCCTTTCCGGCATCAATGAGTTTCTTAACGTCGTCAAGAGCCAAGCGGAATCCCTTTCAGCGCCTTCCCGCATGGAGCAAAAGGTGCTTTGACAATAACTGAAGCTTCCGATCGAGAGCTGTCGCGTTAAACGCCGGTTGAAGCCTAAAAGGGGTCCACCTCTGATTTTCGCCGATACAGCTATACGGCGGGGAGTTTCGTCTCAAGGTCCGCGAGAATTCTCAATTGCTGCGTCGCGAATTCTGCATCGGCGAACCACCCAATTACATCGTTGATGACGTCTTGAACCCGCCTATCAGGGTCATGGTATTTCCGTGTTGCCACTGAGACTAGTCGGCACAACATGAAGCGATTCGGGATATTGACCAAAGCCCTGTGTATACGATCAGAACGCATGATCGCTCCTTTTGCAGGGCGTTGGGTTGAGCGCATGAGTTTCTTTAAGCGTAGAGATGCAAGATATAAATGCCCCTTCCTTGCCCGGTTCGCCGGAAGGCAGCTTAATCGCGAAGGCGCAGGGTTGTGGTCTAGCCGCAACGATGGGTCTTCGTGATCAAGAAAACCTGAGTATACGCCCGTGCCCGAACTGAACATGCCGAAAACTGTTGCCTTTCGGCGCATGCCAATTCACGCTTGCGACGCCTGTAGTCGGAGGCTAAGTGCGGCGAGTCACCGCCCTGTTGCTGAGGCCCAACCCAGCACCCGTGCGGATTACTTTGGTTCTTTGACTCTGGCCTGGCTTCGGGTGATCCTCGGAGCGAGGTGTGCACGGTGGCGCAAACAAGACCGAAGCCTGATTTTTGGTGGATTGGATCACTGATTCTCGTGGCCATCTCTCTGCTCGGCTTTGGGTACATGTTTTGGAAGTACTACGGAGCGGGGCGATAACGCTAGCCTTCGGATCACTTTTCCAGCCCTATTCGCGGAAATCTCGCAAAATCGACGGCGGGTTTTCAGACGGCAGCGGTCAAGTTCTCTCTGCCGGAAGAAACCTCCGCAACTTCCTGGAAGGTCGGCAAATCGGGAACTGAGCCGAAAGGATTCCCTTTCGGCACAGGAAGAAAGCCCTAAGTCGGGTTAAAACGTTCTCAATTGGGTGGAAATGGTGACTAGATTGGTGGTTTATCTCTTACTGTGCGAGCCGCAGCCGTTCCCATCAGGTGCCAGGCTTTTCGCCTCCGGGTGCCACCGCTACTGGCTCACTTCGTCGCCGTATGTCTGGGCAGCGCTGTATCCACTTCTAAAACAAATCCACGCGGGATTGCTCGTCCGCCCCGCACCTTTCTTGCTGAGTGCTGTTCCATCGAATGTGAGCGGTTGTGAACAGACAGTCAAATTTATACCAGGCTGATAACAGTTTTGCCGGTCACCGAACTGAACATGATCTCCGAGCACTGTGCCGGCGGCCCGCTGCCGGACCCGTTGTGACTGTCATTCCGTCTTAAAGGTTGCCGTTTGTGCCTGCTTTCCGCCAAAAGTACACGACGGAACCCCAAACTCTGCAGTGCCGGATATGCTTTCTAATGTATCGATACAATAAGTTGCGCGTCGATGCAGAAGGCCACCTAAATGCACCCGCTGGGTGGAGTGAGCATCCTTCTCCTCTTTCAGGTTCCCTGAACTAAGTCAGTCCATCTGAAGTTCTCCCTATCTTAGCGAATGACAACCTTAAGGAGGTTGATATGTTTGCACGCAACGTCTCTTTTCATCTGAAATCCAATATGCTTTCTGATTACACCCGAACATTTGACAAGGACATTCTTCCGTTACTTCGCAGGCAGAATGGCTTTAAGGACGAAATTACATTCTCCGGTCCCGGCGGAATCGATGTGACTGCCATCAGTCTGTGGGACAACAAAGCCAGTTCAGACACTTACAACACCAATACTTACCCTGAAGTGTTGAAGACCATGGCAAGATTTATCGAGGGAACGCCCAAGGTTCAGACCTCTGACGTTGTCAACTCGACCTTCCATAAGATCGCCGTTCACGCAGCAGCGTAGAACTATGAGTTTTTCGACACGGGAAGGCGGTTAATCTCGCCTTCCCGGACTGACTAAAGAGTACCTGAAGGTGTCTGAACCTGGTGACACTCGAAGTCATCATTAGAAACGGTGATATGACAAACGTATTTGTTGGAAATCTTGCCTCAAACGGGACACCAGATGAGCTTCGTACGTTGTTTCAAACGTACGGACCAGTCGAAGGAGTGGAAATCATGACCGATCCTGAAACTCGATATTCACGTGGGTTCGCGTTTGTAGAAATGACCAACCACCTCGAAGCCGAGAAGGCTATCTCACGCTTGAACGGCGTGATTTTGTGGGGGAAGCCGATTCGAGTGGAAGAGTCTCGACCCAGGCTCGCAGTATAGGGCAAGTCGTACAGCTAAATCGGGACTGAAATCAATTGAAATTCAATGGTTCGTGTAGTGCACCCCTGTAGAACTGGACACGGAAGTTAGTTAGGCTTGGGGCCTCTGCCAGGAGGCGAGAATGTCAAGAAAGCCGAGAGTCCAGAGAACCCCGGAAAATAAGTGGCAGATTGTGTTGGAAGGTCTGAAGATCGGCAACATTGCTGAGACCTGCCTACGGAAAGTCTGGGTCTAGTCTAACCTTGATTCTCGGACTTGATTCGAGGGGGAACCTAGATTGGACGCCACCGTCCTCGGCATCGCGGACCGCAGCTTCGCCCGGCACTGTCCGGTATGCGCCAAAACACCTGGGATCTGGGTCTTGAACCACTTGATGGGTCCACCAGCTCCATTCGCTGAAACGTGGCCGGGCTTTGTGATTCAACCGGGAACAAGCCGCCTTCCTTCGAGGAAAAGACGATCCGGGCCGGATCTTCCTCAAACGGATCTTGGGGCGGGAAAACCTTTTGCACCCCGAAGCTCAGCCCGATTTTCTGGCCCAGCGCAAAATTCTGGCGCGCGAAGAAGGCTGCCGGCACAACGACATCGCCAGAAAAACCAGTCGCCGTTTTCTTCCAGGCTGCCCGAATCTCCTGGTTGTAGTCGTGTGGACGGGACCGTAAGGGAAAGAAGTCCTCGTCGCAGTAGATACTGGGCTTCACATCGGCAAAGTTTCCGGGACTTAGATAGAGGTCGAATACGCCGGTTGGCCTTCCGGGCTTTATTGCGATGGGCACTATCGTGTCAAGGATCAGGCGGAACGCGTCTCCGTTCTGCACTCCTCGTCCCCAGAAAGGCTGGTAAAGCTCAGGATCGGTGACATCAACCCCGAAGTAAAGGTTCTCTTCGTCCCAAGCTAACGCGACCCGAGCGGAAAACCGCGACGGCCCTTTCCAGAGGCCTTCCCCGTCCACAATCTTGGAATTCTTGTTCAGCAGGTATAAAGTTCCGGACTCCCACTTCGAAAAATCGCCATCGAGAACAAGCTTGCCGGAGACCCTGGATGCTTTCAGAACATCTCGCTCGCGGTCCCACTGGATTTTGCCGTCGGGCAGGTGCTTGAACGCGGCGTCCGTCCGAACACGGGCCAGTTGAGCGCGGAGCAAGTCCGGGAGGGGGGAGATTTCGGACACCAGCTTTTCGAACCTGCCCTGGCCCCGCAGGGCGGCGACCAAGGAACTTAAGCGGGAAACTTGCGACTCGACGGCCGAGACGTCAACCGGAGTCCAACTCTCTTCAAAAATAGATCTGAAGATCAAGCCGTCTCCCCCTTCCGCCGTGAAAATCCTGAGCAGCGGGGCGAGGAGAGCCGGCGCGTCCTGGCCATACTGACTGATGAGCGCATGCACCTGCGATTTCTCAGGATCGTATGCCCGCGGGTTCCACAAAAAGTCGGCCACGGTCTGGAGGGGAATCAGGGTGGCATGCGCCTGATTCATGGGATTGGAAAACAAGCCCTGGGTCGCGGCGAAAAGTCCGGCGTCCCGCCCGCGCAGGGGATCCAGATTCAGCCACCACGAGTCACTGTCATTGGTGGGATAGTTGTCCCACACGAGAGGTTTGCGGCGGATGTAGGCGCCCCATTCCTCAGCTTGCGCCGCCGTGATGGCCCGCGGGATGACTTCTGTTCCCGTCCAATCCAGCGGTATCTCAGGACGGACGCCCGCCCCCAGTTCCCGAATGTAGTCGCGCTTGCCCCATTCGTTGGTGTAGGTGGTGGGACAAACCGTCAAACGATTTTTTGGGGAGAGCGATTTGAGATGGTCGTGCAAACGGTTAATGAGCTGGATATGGGCCTGGGCGAGCGTCTTGAATCGCTTGCGATCCTCGGGATGGACCAGTTCCTGCGGAACGTCGTCCAGGAAGAGGGCGAAATTCGAGATCCCCAGCTGGCCAACACTTTCCAACTTGTGGGCGAGAGTCTGGAAATCCGCCTCGCTGGAATAGGTCATGGAAAGACCGGGGCTGATGGCGAAGCTGAGGTCAACGAAGTTCTCGTTCGCGACGGCCGCAAGTGCGCCGAGATGCTGCATCTGTTCTGGCGGATACGGTTCCCGCCAGAGCTTGCGGTGATAGGGATCGTCCTTTGGGCCGTAAATGTAAATGTTCATTCCGTGCTGCCCTTCAAAACGCAGCACGTCAAGCCGGTCATCGTGGCTCCAGGGCGGCCCATAAAAGCCCTCAACGATACCGCGAATGGGGAACGAGGGATAATCGGCGATGATCGCTTCCATGCCACCTTTTTGCAGGCGCACGGATTGCGGGTGGGGGACGAGGTCGAGGGAAAGCTTCGCGGCCCCGGTTGCCAGAAGGTCCGGAATCCGCAGCAGCGCATTGTGAAGACCGGTGGCCGAGGCCGCCTCAATGCGAATGCGATTAGGCGCAGGACCATGTGAAGCAGGAGCATGTGAATAAGAGCAGCGCAGAATATAGCCTTCGTTGCTCAGCTCCGCCGTGGGTTCAACCTCCGAGCCGCGGGCTTCCCGCTTGAGCTCGGCCAGGAAGGCGCTGGGATCGGCCACGCTGTCCAACTGGATCAGTAGGCTGTCGGCATCGCGCTGTGGGCCGGTGTTTTGCTCGACATCGCCCGAGAAGCGGAGGGGCACTCCATTTTGGGATGCAAGCTCGCGCAACTGACGCTGAATCCGGCTGTCGACCTTACCGCTGGAAACAACCGTCCAAGTCGCCTTGACTCGCCCCGTTGCGAACGGAGTGAAGAGCGTGATGACACAGACAACAACCAGCGCTAGCCTGCCTCGCATAGGGGACGACTCTCAGTTCTTGGCTAACGCCGCGGCGATTGCCTTCTCCGCCAGAGGCGCCATCAAGGCATAGCCAGCTTTGTTCGGGTGGACTCCGTCCTCGGACAGTTCCGCCTTCAGACCGCGCTTGTCATTCGCCATGGCCGAGTGGTAGTCGAGAAAAACCAACCTCTCCTTCGCGGCGTAGTCTTTTATCCAGTCATTTAAAGCGCGAATCTTTTCCACCGGCGCCAGGTCCGGCCTCCACGGATATTGGAAAGCCGGTACGAGTGAAGAAAGAACCACGCGGATTCCGTTTCGCTTCGCCAGGTCCACCATGGACGTCAGGTTGTCTTCGATCGCCGCCAGCGTGATGGGGCCGGTGTTTTCCGCGATATCGTTGGTGCCGGCGAGGATTACCACTACCCTTGGCTTCAGCGCTATCACGTCCTGGCGAAAGCGTAGAAGGATCTGCGGCGTGGTTTGCCCACTGATACCACGGTTCACATAGGGCTTGCCGTGGAAGGAGTCGGACAGGGCCCAGAATTCCGTGATGGAATCGCCCAGGAACACGACTCTCGACTCTCCCTTCGCGGGCGTACCCAGCCTGGCATCGTCTTCCCGATACTTGGCCAAGTCGGGCCAGTCGCGCAATCTCAACTCCATTGCGTGCTGGTCTTCCTTGAGAGACGCGCAAGGATCCGACGGCTGCTGCGCCGCCACATTGGCCGACAGAATCAAGCTGGCTAGAAGAACAAAGATTGGTTTCATAAAGGAACGCGAGACCTCGGCTTCGAACGCTCTTGGATCAAGTTCCAATGGAAGACTTGCTTCAGGCCGGTCTGGGACGCCGTGATGAGCGGTGCCCCGCCGATTGCTCCTGGGGGAGTCATCTGGCTAGAAGGTGATCTTCATTCCAACCTGTAGTTGCCGACTGGTGTTGGCGTAACTGATTTGGCCGAAGCCACCGTCGGTATAGGTTGAATCCGTCAAACCCAGGTTCGGGTGGTTGAACACATCTGTGGCCGAGAGCTTAAACTGCAATCCCCCGCCTTCACCGAGCAGGCCCAAACGGAAGTTCTTGAGCAACGCCAAGTCAACCGTTCGCCAGTTTGGTCCGTAAATGGTATCCCTACCCACGTTGCCGAAGGTGCCGCCTTGGGGGGTAGTAAAAGCGCAAGGGTTGAACCAACTGCTCATCGTGTGCACGCGCGCAGGAGCAATTCCGACGAGGTCCGTATTTGGGATCGGCTGCCCGGCAAGATATTGACATTGAATATTCGAATTTGCCGCCACCGGGCCCGCCTGGTTAGGATCTGCGATCTGATTGGGGCGCCATTGCCCCGATCCCACTCCAGCTCCGTCGTAGCCCACGATCACAGTCGTCGGCACACCACTGCGCACATGGAAGATCGAAGAGAGTTCCCAGCCGCCGACAATCCCGTCCAGCACTCCACCTTGGTTCAGGAACTGCTTTCCATTACCGAACGGAAGGTTGTATGTCACGCTGCCGTTAAAGGTGTGGCGGATGTCGTTCGACGCCGGACCGTAGTTCGCATTCATGTTGTATGCGTTCTGATAATTCCCCGAGTGACGTTCGGAAGATCCCGAGCCACCCCACCCGCCGCCGGTCTGCGTATCCAGCACCTTGGCCCAGGCATAGTTCACGGCAAACGACAATCCATGGGCGAACTGCTTCTTGGCAATGATTTGCAGAGCGTTGTAGTTGCCGCGGCCATCGAACAGGGAGGCATCAATCTGGTTGAAGTTCGGGTTAGGCCGGGTGCCGGCGCCCGGACCCGTCAGCCGAATCTGGTTGATGTCCCTGCCCAGTTGAATATTGAATCCCCGGTTCCCCACGTAGCCGAGGTCCAGCACGACTCCGTGCGCGAACTGATGCTGAATGTCAAACTGGTACTCGGCATAGTATTCCATGGGTATGTTAAACGGCGTGTAGTTCACGTTGAGACCGTTGAACAGATCCGCAGTCCGGTTCTGGTTGGTGGGATAAATGGGTGACGGCGGTCCGATCCCAAACTGATTGGAATAACAGTTCGAGCTTCCACCATTGGGATCTTGCCAGTTTGAAGTGCGGTTGCCCAGTTGGAAGAGCGGCGAGTCCGGACACCACATATTCCCTACCGGGACCCAGCCTTGGCCCCAAGCTATGGCCGGAGCGATCGTGTTCTGTCCGGCAAAGATATTGTAGATACCAAATCCTCCGCGAACGGACCAGTCATTCTTCGGAGACCACGCCACTCCCACTCGTGGGGCAAAGAAGTGCGGGATCGTGTTGGTCATGGCCGTGTGTCCGTATTGGCCGCCGTACCACATCGCGCCCATCGAGCCGTCGGCCGGATTCTTGATCGAAGGCTGGAAGCCCGAGACGCGATTCTGTACTTCGCTCCATCCACTCTGCGCCACGTAGCGCAATCCCAGCGTTAACGTGAGATTCGGTTTGACCTTGTATTCGTCCTGAACGAAAGCCTGGGTGCTCCACATCCGTCCGCCGGTCTCAGGATTGATCGAGATCCACCATGAGTTCGGCAAGCCGAGAAGAAAATCGGCGTAACCTTCCCCTTCGGTGGGCACGCTGCCCGACGGCAGACCCTGGTCAACGGGATTCTGCGTAAATACGCCGCCCCACCAGAAGCCGCCTTCGGTCGCGGTTCCCCATCCGGTGTTCACCCACCAGCGGTCGAACTCGCCGCCGAACTTCAAGATGTGCTTTCCGCGCACCCAGGTAACGGCGTCCGACTCGACAAAGCTCGTCTCGACGTCAATCGCGGGCGGAGCGTCGGGGTTCCCGATGTCGGTGTTCAGGTTTCCGTTGATCCAGATGTTCGGAAAAAGATCTCCAGCCGGATTGCTTAGCCCTAGTTTGGATGGCCATCCTCCGCCACTGCTCGCGTTTGTAGCGATTCCGTAGGCGCGGCTGAGGGAAAAACGAAATTCATTCACCACGTTCGGGCTGATCGTCCAGACATTCGTAATCTGTCCCTGCGGCTGGTTGCCTTTCCAGTGAGCGCAGTCAATGCTGCAATCGGGCCGTGTGAAACTCTGGTCATAATTCGACCACGCAAGCGACGCAGTCAGCCGGTTCTTGGGCGTGAAGTCGTAGTCGACCTTGGCGTTGTACCACGACATCAGTTGCTTCATCACGTTCCAGTTCGACTGGGTGCTGTAGTAGTTGTTCACGTTCCCCGCTCCTGGAACGTTCGGAATGGGAAAGTTCTGCTGGATGGCAACCGCCGCCGGGTCGAAGCGGCTTGGGTCAATGATGTTCCCGGCAAAAGGCATCCGGCAAACCACCGGTTGACCGTTCCAAGTCACGGTTTGCGTCGTGAGCGGATCGTAGATTTGTCCTTGGCGAACCTGCTGGTTGTTACAGGGGTTGATAATGGGACTGCCGCCACCGTCAACCGCAGGCGCCCCCAACAACGCGGAGAAGTCGCCCTCGCGATACCCCTGCCCTCCGTTCGGCTGGAGCCCGGTCGTCGGGTAGGAGCGTAGGTCCGGGCCAAAGCTGTGGTTGGGATTCCTCTCATAGCTAAAGAAAAAGAAGGCCTTGTTTTTCTTGATGGGCCCGCCGAGGTTGAAGCCGTATTCGTTCCATCGAACTGCCGGTTTGTTGAACGGAGGCGGTTGGGCGAACTTGTTCTGAGCGTTCAGCACATCGTTCTCGATGTACTCGTAAACGGCGCCGTGAAATTTGTTGGTGCCGCTCTTGGTGATCACGTTGAAAACTGACAGGCCGTTGCCGTGCTCGGCGCCAAAATTTGCCGTACTGAGGCTGACTTCCTGAATCGTCTCTGTCGGGTTCGACACGTAGTTCGGATTCGAGGACTGCCCGAACATCGCGGTGCCACCGTCAATCTGCCAACTGGAAAAGAACCGTTCCTGCCCGTTCACCCCGACGCCGGAGCCACTGGAGTTTTCCCCGCTGCCGGGGTTCACTCCGGGCAGGGCTGCAAGCAAGTCCTGCCAACTGCGATTAATGCTGGGAGCAGAACTGACGAAGGCTGCAGTAAGGGTGGTGTTCTTTTCGGCGGACTCGGTCTGCACCAGCGGCGCATCGCCCGAGACGGTTACTCTTTCCGAGGCGGCGCCGACTTCCAGCGCGCCATTAACGGTGATCGTCTCCACACTCAGAGTAATGCCGGAGCGGGTCAGGGTTTTGAAGGCGTCCTTGGCAAAGGTGACGCTATACTCACCTGGCTGTACGAAGGGCACGTCGTACACACCCGACGCGTCGGTGGTGGCCACGTGGCTCACGCCCGTCGTGACGTTCGTGATGGTGACTTTGACTCCCGTGATCAACGCCTGGGTTTGGTCCATCACCGTTCCACGGATTTCTCCGCTTTGCCGACCCTGGGCCACCGCCCGGTTGAAGAACGAAGAGATTAATAAGGCGAGGACGAAAGCAAAACGCAACTTTGAACCGAAGGGCGACATCACCAGTATCTCCTTATGCGCAAATCAGTAGGGCTTGGACAGCCTCATTATGTAAAACATTTCAACAATCAAACGTGCCTCGATTCGGGCGCACATCCCGTCCGCGCTGTAGGAATGAACACACGCTGAGCCTACCTTTCTCTGCCGTCCCTGCCGGTGGCGTCAAGTTCGAAACAGTTCAGTGGCAGGTTTGAAACAAGATCGCAGGCAATTTTTTGGATGGCTGCGACGGCTGACTACCGAATTGCGGAGAAAGTTGGTCCCATGCCAACGCAACCTACGCATTTTCACAGATGCCGGCGGGCAGCCCGCAATTTCCATGAGGCGCAGACAGTGCCTCGGAAATACTCGTGCTACTCTACCGCTGACTTGGGAGCGCGCATGTCAACAATTTTACGTGTGGCCGTCTTTTTCCTGATGTTCTTCTCTTGCACTCTTGTCTGTCTTTCCGCTCAGGCGGGGGCCTCCGATCCGAAACGCGAGATGCAAGCACACCTCGCCCGCGCTCAGCAGGCTGTGGCCGATAAGCAGTTTGAGGCAGCGATTCGCGAGTTGAATGCCGTTCTCGCGCTCGATCCCAAAAACGTCGAGGCGCGGGGGAATCTGGGTGTCGTCGAGTTTTTACAGGGGAACTTTGCCGCAGCCAGTCAAAATCTTCGACAGGCGCTGCGGCTCCAGCCTTCCCTCTGGAAAGCGCAGGCGATCCTCGGCTTATGCGAAAAGGCCCAGGGGAGATTCGACTCCGCGAAAACCCTCCTGGAAAAATCGTTTCCGCATCTGCAGGATAAGAAATTGCAGATTCGCGCCGGCATGGCTCTGGCCGAACTCGATTATCAGCAGGGGGATCTGGAGAAGACTTCGGCGGTTCTGGCCGTGCTTCAGAAGTTGGACCCGACGAACGTGGACGTTCTCTATGTTGTCTACCGGGTCCACACGGACCTGGCGACACAGGCCCGCGACAGCCTGGCCCTGATCGCCCCCAATTCCGCCCGGATGCACGAACTCCTTGCCCAGCACCTGGTCACCGAGGGAGATGCCAAGGGCGCCATAGCGCAATATCGCGAAGCGGTTCGGATCGACCCACGTCTCCCTGGGGCGCATTTTGAGTTGGGGGAAGCCATTCTGGAAGATTCCATGTCGGAGCAGTCGCAACAGGATGCGCAAAAAGAGTTCGAGACCGCACTGACCGTCAATCCTGGCGATGCCAAGGCGGAAAGCCGACTGGGCGCGCTCTTCAGTTTGCACGGCGATATGGATGCTGCCCTCAGCCATTACCGGCGCGCCGCGGAACTGGCGCCCGACGATCCGGAAGCGCAGGTCGGCCTGGGCAAGGTGCTGATGTCCGCCGGTCAGCTCGATCAGGCACTGGAACACCTGCGCCATGCCGTTGCTGTCGATGCGCTCGATGCGCAAGCACACTATCGTCTTTCGCAGGCGTATCGGCAACTGGGCCGCATTTCCGAGGCCGCCAGCGAGGTCGCAACCTTCAAACAATTGCGCGAGGCCAAGGAACGCCTGCGTTCGGCCTATGTGCACATATATAAAGAGTCCGGAAATTCACAGGCGCTCAACCCCGACATCCCGCAATAGCGTCCGTCGGAAATCGGGGGGACGGATTTGCCCGTCACCCGGAGGTTATGTGCCTGTTTCGAACCTGTTCGGCGCGCCAGTCCAACCCTGTCGCCAGGAACGGTTTGCGCCTCAAGTCGGCGTCCCTTCCCGCCCGGGGGGTATGCTAACATTCGGTACCGGAGTTGACTGTGGCACATGTCTCATACTCGCTTGGGACTCCCGGTCCAGGGGCGAGTCATGCCGAATCGGGGATAACCGACGCCCTCGTTCGTGAAGAATTAGATCGGGTGCTTGCCAGCCACGATTTTCAGTCCAGCAAGCTCTGCCAGAGTTTCCTGCGCTATGTGGTCGAGAACACCCTGAACGGCCATCCCGATACTCTTAAAGAGCGCACGATCGGGATTGAGGTATTTGGCAAGCCGGCGTCGTACGATCCCAGCGAAGATGCCGGGGTTCGGGTCAAGGCTGGCGAGGTCAGAAAGCGACTACGTTCCTACTACCTCAGCGGGCCTGCAGATGCCCAGGTTTTGATCGATTTGCCTCCAGGTACCTATGTTCCAGAGTTCCGCCACCTCAAGCGCGAAGAACAGCCCGCCGCGGCGAAGCGCCGGGTCCGGTCACCGCTCTTTCTAATCGGCGGTGCTGTGGTCCTTCTGGGCCTTGTGATATCAGGATTTTTCTGGCTACGCCAGCGGCCGGCGTCGGCCCTCGATCAATTCTGGTCGCCGGTCTTTCAGAGCCACAAGGCGGTGTTTGTGTGCACGGCACCGGTGCCCGTGTACTCGCCCGTCGGAAGTTCGGGCGGCGACCGGCCCGCCCGGGTTGAAGATTTTGCCCTGATCCCAAACCGGTTTGTCGCGGTGAGTGACGTAAATGCCGCATCGCAAATCGCCGACATGCTGAGCCGGATGGGACAGCCCTACAAACTGCGCATCGGAAATGACGTCTCGTTCCGGGATCTGCGCACGGCACCGGCGGTTCTGGTGGGGTTCTCCTATACCCAATGGCATGAAATCGGAGAGCACTTTCGCTATTCGATCGATTTGTCCCGCCGCCCTTTCGGAGTGTTGCAGGATGGTACTCCCACGAATTGGACCATCAAGACCCACCCCGACGATCCCGAACTAAGTGAGGACTATGCAATTGTGTCGCGCGTGCTTTATCCCGGCACGAATAACATCATTGTTGAGATCACAGGCATCTCGCACTATGGCACAGAGGCTGCTGCCGACCTTGTCACGAATCCAACCCTTCTGCAGGAGGCGCTCCGCAGATTACCCGCAGGATGGCAGCAGAAGAATGTTCAGATCGTTCTGCATGTCGAAGTGATTTCGGGTTCCCCCTCTGTCCCCACCGTCGTCGCTACTCACATGTGGTAATCGCAGCGGCTGGAATTGACGGACCAGGGGGCCGGAGGTTCAAATCCTCACCTTCTCTCCATTCAGCCGGCGCCAGCGTAGTTCGAAACTGGGGGTTTTGTTAGAGACTCTAAGGAGTCTAAGCTCGTGGAGGATTGACATGAAAAGCGAAAGCCTCATTCTCGGTGCGGCTTTGGGGCTTCGGCGTAGACTTTCTCTCGCCACAGATTTACGCAGAGCAACGCTGATTCTATTTTTCTTTTTGCGGAGCAGTGCCGGATAGCCAGAGCTGATAACGCACGCGGGTTCATCGCAGCGTCCGCGCCCCTTCAGGAATTGGCCGAAAGATAGCCTTGAACACCCGAAAGATGGTTGCCCAAGTCTAAAAGATAGGGTTCTCGGTTCCGGCACTCCGGTTTACACAAATGGAGTGTCTGCAGATCAACCTCGCTTCCTTACCACGGCAGTATTTTCATTTCCGTGGGACCGGTTCTTCGATCAAGGAGAGCGAGTCTTTGAGGTTGTTCTACTTGTGTTGTGGCTTGCGTTCGTAGCATTCCTTGTGTTCGCGGCAATAAGTTTCGTCCGCGAAAACGCTAAAGAGGGCGCCAGGAGCAGAAGGAAGCGGCGTGATCGTCCAGCACCCCCAGCGCGCGGTTGGAGATAGATGGTAGCGTTGTGCCTGGGGTTCCAGAAGCGCCCAGGCGTGGCCGCAATTTGCCCAAGCGGGAACAATGCAGACATGACGGTGACTCTTCAGCCCATGCGGGCGAGCCTCGCCCGCATGGGTCGTCTAAGCAAAGTGGGATTACTTGTTGGGAAGGGCCGGCCGGCCGACACAGCACCGAGGACTAGAACGATTGTGAGAACCGGGCTTCCAGGAATTCGCCCAGCTTCGCCGTGGCCTTGAACTGTGGGATGGGATCCGGTTCCTTGAATGCAGATGTAAACGCATTCGAGAGACTCCAGATCGTACGAGGCCGAAATTCTTCGTACTTTGGCTCGAAGTAGAGGTCATGCACGCTACGGGCGAGGTGTTTGGGAGCTTCGAGTCTTCCCTCGATAAACGCTTCGTAGATGACCACTTTGGCGGTGAGGTCCGTCAATTCACTTCTCTGCCAGGCTTCCACTTGCTTTCGCATCGGCTCGAAGTTTCGCTGCATCCGGTCGACCCCAACGGAGATACAGTCGATGAGCGAGAAAGACGTTGAGTGTTTCGCGAGCACGGGAGTGAACACACCTGGGACAATGCGACAACAATGGATAGCGACCAATCGTCCAGAACCTCGTCTTTCGCTTCTCACAGTCACGTCCAGACTGTGGGGGTTTCGGAACTCTCAAGCGGCGGCCGCGCATGAATCTTTCCCACGAGCTTCGATCTGCGTTCCGGACGCTAAGACCGATCGAAGCATTTCAATTATCGAGACTCGAATGGCGAGCGTAGGTCATTTGGAAGTGCGATCCTTCGACAAGAGAAGGCGGCACTCCCCACAGGTCGGTATCTCGTGCACTTGCGCCGCCTGGTCTGACTGCGCCCGAATCTCGGCTCGGAAACAATCCATTTGCTCGAAGTACGCTCAACTCGCTGAAGTGTGGCGACTGATCTCTCGAAGTTGGCTCAAGACTCCTCAAACTCCGTGTTTCCGGCCGCACGTTACGTGAGATTTTCTCTACACTTCGGACTCGCCAGTGAGCAAGCAGTCAGTCTGCAAACCACTTTGAGAGTCGAACCGGCTCGACCACCGCGCCTTCGTGCCCGATGATCGCCAAGCCTTCGCCCGTAGACCGGCCACACAAACCGGACTACTTGATCCTGTGGCCGGGCCTAGTACGTTTCTCTGGTGCGCTCGTTTCTAGGACGAAATTCCGCTAAGTCAGTGACACATGGACTCGTAGAGGCACAGCTGGAAACTGTATTGAGAGTTCGAATCCTTCTCCCTTCGTCAGTTAGTCTGGGCTGCAGAGAAATCCGGCTGCTTTGCTCTGAAAATCGCGGGAAATCGCCGTAATTCAGCAACTCTAGCAGCCTGTGGCGAAGCGGAGACAGCGTTCGTGCGGGTCCGGGCTCGATTTGGCTGACAAATCTGAAAGCCGGAGTGGTCTGGCGAATCTCGCCCGATAAATTGTGATCTGTCGCGGTCACGAATCATTCCACATCTGAAAGGACGGAGTCGGGAACAGTTCAGTTTTTCATTCCACTAACGCACGCTGAACACGGCGATTGTCTGGGCCGGTAGTGAGACGTGCACTTTGCCGGTTACAAGTTCCGCGGACGTATTCCCGAACATCGTCTGCAACTGGTGCGCAGTTTCAAGCGGCGTGTTTTCGACGGGGATATTGAGTTCGAGCGTCTTCGGGGCGTTGTTGTACACGACCAGCAGCTTTTCTTCCGGCAACTCGCGCAGGAAAGCATAATAAGTGTCGTCCCATCCGATGTGCCACTGCTTTCCGGTACGCAGGGCAGCGTGGCCCTTGCGCAGCGCCAGTAACGACTGCACGTACGCGAATACATCCTGTTGTTCGGCGGTGCGGCCGCTGGCGGTGAAGGCGTTGCGCGGATCGCCCGGAAAACCTCCCGGAAAGTCGCGCCGGTTGTCGGGGTCGTCGCCGCCCGGCATCCCAATTTCGTCACCGGAATAAATTTGCGGAATCCCGCGCAACGTCAGCAGAAGCGACAATGCGGCTTTTAGTTTGGCCGGGTTGCTGCCTTCTTCACTCACGAAGCGCCGGTCGTCGTGATTGCCGATGAAAGTGACCAGCATCTCCGGATGCGTGTAGAGTTCGTCGTGCCGAAGAACATCGACGATCTTCTGCATCGGCGCGCCCTTGATGACCACGTCGCGCAAGGCATAACAGAGGGGGAAGTCGAAGACCGTGGCGAGGCCGGAGTCGATGCCATCGAACTGCTTTCGTCCGCCTTCAAAGAATGACGTGATGGTCGAATCGCCGTCCGCCACTTCACCGATACCGTTGATCCGCGGATAGACATGGCGCAGTCGCTCATGCCATCCGCTCCAGAACTGTCGCGAGGAATACGGAAACGTATCCAGGCGGAATCCATCCAGTTGCGCGGTCTCCGTCCACCACATCGCATTCTGCGCCAGGTAGAGGGCGAGCGCGGGATCGTCCGGATTCAGATCGGGCAACTTGCTCGCAAACCAGCCTTCGAGCGTGGCGAGATACTCGCGCGGCGAAGCGTGCGGATCGACCAGCCCTGAGAACGTATAGGCGGGCTCCAGATGGTGCGCTGGTGTGCCGTGCAGCCACGTAGCCGTCGGTGGGTCGTTGGCCCAGGGATGATGGGGACCGGTGTGATTGACGACGTAGTCGATCAACACCTTCATGCCAAGCTTGTGGGCGTCGGCAACCAGTGCCTGGTATTCCTGCATCGATCCCATGTGATCGTCGAGGGCGTAGAAGTCGACGACGTGATAGCCGTGGTAGTCGGTGTCGGTGTTCTTCCACACAGGAGTGAGCCACAGCGTGGTGACGCCGAGGTCGTGCAGATATGCAAGATGCTCTCGAATGCCGCGCAAATCGCCGCCGTGATATGCCATAGGCTTGCCGCGGTCGTACACTCCGGTCGAGCCCGCGGGCCGGTCGTTCGACGGATCGGCGTCGGCGAAGCGATCGGGCATGATCAGGTAAATGACGTCGTCGCGAGAGAAACCTTCGAAGCGGCCGCGGGAGTCCGCACGAGCCAACAGCGGCAACTGCACGGAGGTCGAACCAGAAGCTGTGTTCAACTTAAGCTGCGCCGTCGCGGGGCGCGAGGACGAAACCTTCAACCGCAAGAAGAGATAGTGCCCGTTCGACGAAGCGTCCGTCCCAACGACTCCCACGCCTTTCGAAGCGCTCACCACGCGCGCACCGGAAAGATTTTCGCCGGTGAGCAGCAGCGTGAGCTCCGGCGTGTAGTTCACCCACCAGTTTGGCGGATCGATCTTGCGAACTACGGGAACTTGCCCCGCCCTGGCATCCGACTGCGGCCATGCCGGCAGCGCGAGCAGGCAGACCACGATCAGCAATAGCGCAATGGTGCGTTTGTTTTTCATGGCAGTTACCGGCAGCCCGGCTTGAGACAGACCAACCGAGCAACGCGGAGCAAACAAATCAAGAAAAGAGAGCCGGGAGCGTATCCTGCTTCTCGGCTCAAACGAATCGGGAGACGCTTGAGAACCGCACTCAAGCGCCGTCCCTGCGCGCTAGATTAAAAGATTACCCGCAGCGCGAGTTCGAGCTCTCGATTGGTGGGCGAGAGCCGAGGCGAGGTCAGCTTGCCGAAGTCGCCGTTGTTGTAGTTGGTGTCCGGAATCTGGAACTGGGGCGTGTTGGTCAGGTTGTATACCTGGGCACGGAGCTCCGCCTTCACCCGTTCGGTGACGGTGAAGCTCTTCGAGAGCGAGGTGTCCCAGGTGCGTGTTCCAGGTCCAGGAAAGGCGTTACGGGGCAGATTGCCGACCAGCCCAGCAGGAGCAGTGAATGCACCCGCCGGACAGCTGATCCAGACTTGCCACGAAACGCCGGTCCTGCATCCACCGTGGTAATCTGGGCGGCCATTCGGGCTGCCCGGCGCACCTTGGATGTCCATCGGCGTGCCGCTGGCCAGCACAATCACGTTGTTCCACTGCCAGCCGCCAATCACGTAATCAGCCACCTTCGAGATATCGTGGCCGAAGCTTTTTCCACGTCCGAAGGGCAGCTCGTAGATGGCACTGGCGGCAAACAGATGACGCTGATCGCTGTTCGAGTTGCCGCGTTGGTATTGCAGCAGTGGCACCCCGCCGCTGCCCACCAGGATGCCGTTCGTTGCGCTGCTGAGCGCGTCGGCGGAGTTATCCAGCGTGTGCGACCAGGTGTAGGCCGCAGTGACCATCAGTCCGTTGCTCATCCGGTGAGTCAGCTTCGTCTGCAGACCGTTGTAGTTTCCGCTGCCGATCATCGCATACTCGCCGATGTTACCCACGTTCGAGAACCAGTGTGTGCCCGTGCCGAGAGCCCCCGCATTCGCGTTGAAGGGCGTTGCAAGATTTCCCATCTTCGTCCCAACGTATCCCAGGTTCAACGATGTCTTGCTGCCCAACGCCTGCTCGATCTGCACGTTCCATTGATGGATGTGCGAGCTCGGGCTGTTCTTCGGCCAGTAAATTACATTAGCGCTGGAAGTCAGGGCCTTCGGGTCGATGCCGATTTTAGCCGGTAGGGCTCCTGTGGCTACGGTCGGATCGGTGCTTCCGTTGGGCGCCGCTCCGCTAAGTGTAAAGCGATAGCCAGTCCCGCAGGTCGTCAACGTCGGGCACGCGTAGTAGGTCTGGGTGCCGTTGAAGTCCGGGTTCTCCGAAAGCTCATTGGCAACGCCGCCGCGGTCCAGGTAGTAGAACAGGCCATATCCGCCGCGGAGCACGGTTTTGCCAGTCCCAAACAGGTCGTAGGCAAATCCGATGCGCGGGCCGAAATTCTTCTTCGGCGTGTTGATCAAAGAGGCGTTCCATCCGGCGGTTGTACCGGCCTCAACCAGCGTCCCTGTCGTGGGATCGAAGTTGGACATATGGTTGTTGGCTTCTTTCGGCCAGGTGAACAGGTCGTAACGCAGGCCGAGGTTCAACGTCAGCCTGCGGTTGACGCGGAAGTCGTCTTGCGCAAAGAAGCCGTTCTCCCAGCTCCGCGTGTTGTAGTACCCGTTGAATGCGCCGACTCCGTAGGCGCCTACGAAGCCGCCAGCCAACTCGGCGGGCTCATATCCGGTAAAAGTTCCATGGGCCGAGGTTGGAGCGGGCATCCCGCCATAGTTGCCGTCGTCGATCCAGAAGTAGCCTTTGGCCTGATTGGCCTGGGTCCAATTCACGTCGCGATGGATAATGCTGCCGCCAAACTTGAAGACATGTTTTCCTCTGGTCCAGCTCACGGCATCGGTGAACTGGTGTGTCGGCTCGACGACGAGATATGGGCCGTAGTCGCCAACGTAGGCCAGGTTCCCGTACCAGCCGCCGATGAGGGCCATGCCACCCAGCAAGGGGGAGGTATTGGCGTTGGGAATCCCAAGATTGGCAGCCATCGGAATGCCAAAGCCCGGTTGCTGGTACCCGTAATACGGACGCGAGTAACCATAGTGGAATTCGTTGATCAGGGTGTTGCTGATGAGCCGGGTGTAGCCCACGGCGAGTTGACGCGGATGCTGCGGGTTGTTGCCGTTGCCGGAGGGCAGGAAGTGTTGGGCGTTATTGGCACCAACCAGCCAAGGCGTATTGTCCAGGAAATCCTGATCGAGGCTATAGCGGGCAAAAATAGTGTCTTTGGACGTGGCGACAAAATCCAGTCGCGCATCGTAGTCGTTCATTTTCGTGATGTTCTGTTGCGGGCCGCGGAAGTTGTTGTCGTTCGTTGCCGGGTTCGCGCCGCTGATGTTGGGATTTGGAAACGCGTTCAGATACGCCATGCCGACGGGGTTCTGGAGGCCACCCGTGCCACCCGGAATGATGTTGAGCTGCGAGGTTCCCCAACCGAACGGCAGGCAGGTCTGAGGATTGTAGATGTATCCCATGCCAGGAGTGAAGGCCGTGGGATTGGCCAAATAGGCAGCATAGCAACCTGGCAGCCCCGGGTGCGCGGGTGTGCCGTCGCCGTAGTAGGGCACGCTGGTCGCGGTCCCTGTGCCCGGTGCAAGCAGCTCGGTGAAGTCGCCGGTCCGCATCTTGGCGGTCGGCACATGGTTGTAGGTAACACCCGCCGGCACGTTCTGACGCCAACCCTGGTAGTCGACGAAGGCGAACAGCTTGTTCTTCCAGATCGCTCCACCCAGCGTGGCGCCAAACTGATTGCGGCTTAGCTCGGGAGTGAGGGGGTTGCCGAAGGTATTCGCGGCGCCCTCCCTGGAACGGTTAAACCAATACACGGCACCGTGATACTCGTTGGTTCCTGACTTGGTGGCAACCTGCACCACCGCGCCGCCGGAGCGGCCAAACTCGGCCGGAGGAGTGCTGGTCGTAGTCTTGAATTCCGCGATGTCTTCAATCGCCGGGAAGATTATGAGCGTGTTGACCATGGAATCATTGTTGTCGAGGCCGTCGAGCATGAAGTTGTTGGACTGAGGCCGCAGGCCATTGACGGCCAGTGCGCCGCCGCCGGATTCGGCGTTGCGCCAAGTTTCGGCATTGTTGTTCGGCGCGCTTGCGTTGTTCGAATATTGGCCGCGGCTGACGCCCGGGGTCAACAGGGCCAGCGAGGTGAAGTTGCGTCCGTTGAGCGGGAGATCCACTATTTGCCGTCCTTGGATCACCTCGCCGGCGCTCGAAGTAGACGTATCCACCAGCGGCACTTCGCCGGTCACGTCCACGGTTATGGAGGCGGCGCCAGTTTCCAGCTTCAAGCTGATCTCGAGGACTTGGGAAATTTCGAGGGAAAAGTCGGCGCGCGCCGTCTTAAAGCCTTCCTGCTTCACCTCAACATAGTACTTTCCGATCGGCAAAGCATTGACGGTGTACTCGCCCGAAGCGCCCGTTTTCGCGGTTATCGCCCGTCCGGTTCCGGCGGCGGTCACCGTAACGGTCGCGTTCGGCATGACGGCGCCAGTAGAATCTGTGATCGTTCCCATAAGACGGGCTGTGTCCGTCTGAGCCAACGCCAAACCGGTCAGGCAGAGCACAAGAATGAGAACCAGAAAGAATTTACTCTTCATTATTTTCTCCAATTTCGGGGACATCGAGAGACGTTGGTTTAGAGAACCCTACGCATGCCCGGTTAAGATCTGCAAGTTTTGGTACAAAGCTGTCCCCGGTGGAGGTTTCACTAGGTCTTTAAACGGTTACAGGAGTAAAATGCCATTGTTGTACCAGGATACGATCCCCTGTTACGTCAATGTTAAATGGCCGTGACACGCACTTTCGCCCCCTCGCCCGAACAGTTCTTCCAAGAAATAGATAACATTATTAAAAGTCATAGCCTGCGGGGCTCCGAGTCCCTTTGCAAGCTGCTGCAATACCTCGCAAAACAATCCCTCGATCATCCCGACGCGCCGTTGAAGGAGTATCAGATTGCCACCGAAGTGTATGGGCGGTCCACCGACTTTGATCCGCAATCTGACTCCACCATCCGGGTGCAAGCCGGACGTCTTCGCCTGAAGCTGGCGGAGTACTACGCCGGGGAGGGAGTGGCGGATCCCATCCTGGTCAAGATTCCGAAAGGAAGCTATCACCTTACCTCCGAGGCGAGACTGATCGATCCGCAGCCGCAGCTTCAGGCCGTGCCTCCGCGCGAGGCGCCGCGCAGCGTTGCGGTCGAAACCGTCCCGGCACGCTGGCGGATTGCCGTCGTTTTGCTCTTGGTCGGACTCATCACCTCGCTGATCGTTCTGGGGAGCCTGCTGTGGAACCGGAAACTGCCCGAACCCGCGATGGCGGCGCCCAGCGCACCTCGGGCCGCCGGACCTCTCGCTGCGTTTTGGCGACCCTTTACCTCCGGAGTCGAGGAGCCTTGGGTGATCTTCAGCAATGCTGCCTTCGTCGGACGGCCGGAGACGGGCATGCGTTACTACAATTCGCGTCAGGATTCGAAGGTCGCCGTGTACGACCACTACACCGGAGTGGGAGAGGTATTGGCCATCCACGCGCTCGATGAGGTGTTCGGAACGCTGGGACGGAGGATCCGGGTGAAGCGCGGGAGCTTGTTCTCGCTCGACGACGTGAAGAATAACAACCTGATCTTTGTCGGCTCTCCTTCAGAAAATCTTTCGTTGCTCGACATTCCCGGCACGCAGGAATTCGTTTTTCAAAGGGTGGCGTCGGGTCCGCGTCAAGGCGACCTTGCGATCGTCAGCAAACATCCGAAGCCGGGCGAGGCCAGCACCTACCTCGCCAGTCCTTCCAATGCCCCGCTGACGGAAGATTATTCGGTCGTCGGACTGGTGCCGGGAATGGGTTCCGCTCGGTTCGTGATGATTCTGGCGGGAACGACCACGTTCGGGACGCAAGGCGCGGTGGAGTTTGTTTGCCGCCAGGATTCTGTGGAAAAATTGCTGCATGAGATTCCGGGCTCTAGTGCGGGACCGATAAAGCCTTTCGAAGCGCTGGTCCGAGTGAAGATCGCTCGCGGTGTGCCGGTCGAAACCGAACTCGTCGCCGTGCGCGCACGGTGAATTGTTCCGGCTGCCCTCATCCCCCTGTCGCGTGGTCGAATTTCCACTCAAGTTGAGTTCAAGACTTTGCCGCGACGGCATCGCCCGGAAGCGAACCGCTCGGATGCCGCAGGTCGTACAGGTCTTCCACACGATGCGTCAGCACCGCGGCCAGCATGAAGAAGATTCCGCCCGCCACCACTGCGGAAATCCGGTTGTTGTTCAGCAGATGGCCCATGACCCAGCCGAAGCCAAGCGATGCCGTGATCTCCGGAATCACGATGAAGAAGTTGAAGATCCCCATATAGACTCCGGTCTTTCCGTGGGGCAGCGATCCGGCAAGAATTGAGTAGGGCATCGAGAGCGTGCTGGCCCAGGCAACTCCGACTCCGGCCATGGAGAGCAACAGCAGATACTTGCTGTGAATCACGGCCACGGAAAGCAGTCCTAAGCCGCCGCATATCAGGCAGAGGCTGTGAGTTGCCTTGCGCCCGTACTGCCGGGCGAGCGCGGGCAACACGAATGAAAATCCGAAACACACTAGCGAGTACATAGCAAAACAGATCCCCGCCCACTCCACTCCCGCGGAATAGAGAGGAGAATTCGTGTCGGAGGCGCCAAAGACATTCCGCGCCACCGCCACCGGAAAGTAAAGCCACATGCAGAACAACCCCAGCCACGTACAAATCTGCACCCATGCGAGTTGCCGCATGGTACGGGGCATCTCGCGAATTGACGCCATGATTTCGCGAGCACCTGCACCGAAGCCCGCGCGCTCGGTCTTCTCTCTCTGAAACTCTGCCAGATTTTCCGGCGGATATTCCTTCGTCGTAACAATGGTCCAAAGTACAGCGCCCAGGAACGCCGCGGCGCCGATATAAAAAGAGAGGCGCACAGTGAAGGGAATCGTCCCCGCAGCCCTGGTTCCAGACACGTGAAAAGCATTGGTCAGCAGGTAAGGCAGCGCAGAGGCAATCACCGCGCCCAGCCCGATGAACAGGCTCTGCATGGCAAAGCCGCGAGTGCGCTGAGATTCCGGCAGCAGGTCGGCCACAAATGCGCGGAATGGCTCCATGCTGATGTTGATGCAGGCGTCGAGAACCCACAGTAAGCCAGCGGCCATCCAGAGTGCGGAGCTGCGCGGCATCAGGATGAGCGCCATCGAACTCAGAATCGCGCCAACGAGAAAGTAAGGACGGCGCCGGCCCAACCGGCCCCACGTGCGGTCGCTGGCATGGCCGATGATCGGCTGCACGATCAATCCAGTCAACGGCGCGGCCAGCCAGAGAATCGGAATCTGATCGGCCCTTGCGCCCAGGTATTCGTAGATGGCGCTCATGTTCGCCATCTGCAATCCCCAGCCAAACTGGATGCCGAGGAAACCGAAGCTCATGTTCCAAATCTGCCAGAACGTGCGAGGTGGCTTTTCCATGGACTTTCCTAACGGTCGTAGATGGTTACAAGCGATCGAAGTCTTGCGGCCAGATCGCCGGTCAACGCGGAAACTTCACCCCGCAACAATACGCAGGTCACCGCGTTTCGGGCAAGATGGGAAGTTGCCGCAACCCGAGTCGAAGCGTCGTTTGCGTCTCTGGAGGTCGCACGAGCGGAACTTGGATCACTCTACGGATCACGTCCCACCCAATACCTCCTCGGCGACTTTGCCGTGATCGCAGATACCTTGACCGATGACGACGTAGTGACACTCCACCGCGTTGTCTGCTGCTACCCAGATGCAACGGCGCTGCTCCGAGGAGCAGCCGCGCGAACGCGTGGACTGCTCGCATTCACCTACCCCCGCGATTGTTGGTATCTGCGGACGTTGACGGCACTTGAGAATTTCTGGCGGCGGCTGAGAGGCAGCGCGTTTCGGACTTTTGTTCACACCCCGGAACACATGCTCCTTCGGGATGAAGATTTTTTTGAAGTGCCCAAGCGGCTGAGAGCAGCGCTCGGCAAGCTAATAGGCGCGGCGCCCGAAGACATCATTCTTGGGAACAGCACAAGCTACGGGCTTGACCTACTGGCGAATGGAACGCAGTGGCGGCGCGGAGATGAGGCCTTAGTCGTTGATGGGGATTTCCCTGCCGATATTTTCCCTTGGTTGATACTGCGCAACTAGGGTGTGACCGTACGTTTCATCGAAGCACGAGCAGGTCAAGTCGACCCGCAGCAGCTTGCCCTCGAGAGTTCGGTCGAGATCTGATAACGAATCTCTCCAAACCCTGTCGAAAATGAGGCACCGCTCGCAAATCATTTTCGAATGAAGTTTTCCATGCTGTTCCTTCGTAGTCGGTTCCGAGTTTGTTCCACGATCTGTTCCTAAAGGCCCATCGTCATGCTTCTTAGCACCGCAATCTGCTTTTCGAGCGCCGGCGTCAGTCCTAGGCTGATGAGTTCCAGCTTCTCCAACGTCCGATCAAACTTCTAACGGGCATGTTTTTCCACCGGTCTTGTTTGCGTGGGGTATCCTGTCCGGGGTAGGAATTCAACCATGAGACACCGGTCGTTGGTCTTGCTGTTTCTCGTCCTCGTTGCGCTGCCGTGCTTCAGTGCCGCCGCAAGTGCTCCAGACTTCACGCTCCGCAAAGTCGGCGATGGGGTGTGGGCGGTCATTGCCAGCGATGCCGGGAAGGCCTTTGGTAATTCCGGGTTCGTCGTGGGGGATAACGGGGTCGCGGTCATCGACACTTTCCAGGATCCGGAAGCAGCCAAGGAACTTCTGGCAGAGATTCGCAAGATCACACCGCTGCCGATCCGTTTTGTGGTCAATACCCACTACCACATCGACCACGTGAACGGAAATGACGTCTTTGCCGGCGCGGGCGCCATCATCGTGGCCCACCGCAACGTGCGCGCCTGGATGCGCAGCGAGAACTTGAAGTTCTGGACCGATCCCATACCCCCGGAGATCAGGGCCCGGGTGCAATCGCTGACTTTGCCGGATGTGGTCTATGACGACCGAATCGATCTTTATCTGGGGACTCGGATCCTTGAGGTTCGATACTACCCTGGCCACACCGGCAGCGATTCTGTCGTCTTTGTGCCCGATGCGAAAGTAGTGTTCTGCGGCGATCTGCTGTGGAAGAACCACTTCCCGAACCTGATCGATGCCACGACCGAATCCTGGGTTCGCACTCTTGCCGCACTTCAGTCCGAGCACGGCTCGTCCACGTTCGTGCCGGGTCACGGCGAGGTCGCCACCGCGGGGGACGTTTCCACGTTCCGGCAATATCTGGTGGATTTGCGAGCGGCCGTCGGCCGAGCCCAAGCTGATGGGAAATCTGGCAACGCGTTAGTGGAGGCAGTCCTTCTCGGCGTGCGATCGAAAGAGAGGAATTGGGCCTTCTTCGACGACTACGCCCGCGACGACATCCTGCAGACCGCGGACGAACTCTCCGGACATAAGAAAGTTCCGGTGCCGGTCAGTCCAGCGTCTCCCCGCTGACCTGCCGGCGATGGTCTTCAGCAGCTACGGTGCGCTCTCAGCGCCCGACCCAGCACGCCGGCCTTTTCGCAAGAAAGGCCGTCATACCTTCCTGAGCGTCCATCGCCAGCGAGTTCATGCTCATCACTTCCTTGGCGTAGGCATAGGCCTTGGGCTGGTCGAGGTCGATTTGAGTGTAAAACGCCTGCTTCCCCAGTGCGAGGGTGAGCGTGCTGGCGGCGGCTACTTTCTGCGCCAATTTGCGGGTTTCCTGGGTGAGAGCGTCGGCCGGGACAACCAGGTTCACCAGGCCCCACTCCGCAGCGGTGGCGGCGGGGATCATTTCGCCGGTCAGCAGCATCTGCAGGGCGCGCTTGCGGCCGATGGCGCGGCTGAGCGCCACCATCGGCGTGGTGCAAAACAGCCCCAGCTTGACGCCGGGGGTGGCAAAGGCGGCCTTGTCGGAAGCGACGGCCAAATCACAGGTGGCCACCAGTTGGCAGCCGGCTGCGGTGGCAGTGCCGCGCACCTCGGCAATCACCGGTTGGGGAATGGACTGGATTTTCGTCATCAGGTCGGTGCAGGTGTCGTAAATGTGCCGGTAATCGTTGATGTTCTTGCCGACCATCTCTCCGAGGTCGTGTCCCGAGCAGAAGACGGTTCCGGCAGCCGCCAGGATGACGGCATGAATCTCATGATCGCGGCCGATCGCTGTGAGACAGTCCGTCAACTCGTACATGAGATCGAGGGAGAGCGCGTTGCGGCGGCTAGGACGGTTGAGCGTGACCACCGCCAGAGTTCCCTCGCGTTCAAATTTCACGTTCTGGTAGGTAGTAGATGTCCCCACAGTCTGTGTTGCCATGATGGCCTCCTTCTTACCGTCTCTTCCCGGCGCAGCGGCGAGCGTGCTTCTTCCGTGCCGCTGCTGCCGAGGAACCCCGTGGCCGGGGCCTCACGGCGCCGTAGCGGGCGCGAGAATTTTACACCCAAGAACCCGGCTTCCGGCTTCCGGTGGTGACAATTCGTCTGGAGGCGGCTACACTTGCCAGCACCCGAAATGGGACCGGCGATTCTGGCGTGCGGGTAATACAGGGATTCGCCTTGGCCCAGCGGGAGCTTGCATAGATCGTGCAGGTGACAAACATGGGAACGTCCCGGTATGGCAGCGCGCAGAATTTCTTCCCGCTTTCGCGGCTGATGCCGCAGGCCGGCGTTCGCCTCCAGCCGGGTGAATCGCTCCTGTCCGTGCCGCCAGCGCGGCCGCAAGAGGAAGCGGTCACCGAACCCAGTCTACAGCTTGGTGAAGTCCGGCAAGTTTCGGTCAGCGGCTGCGAGTACGTGATGGTGGTTGCGACCACAGGCATCTTCGCCGTGGACGAACTGGGAGGAAAGATCCTGAATTTCCTTCGCAGCGGAACGGAAGGTCCACCGGCTGCGACCGTGGGCGAGCAGGCGACCGGAAACCCTCCCGTCGCCTTTCCCAAGTTGTATTCCGCATTCGAACGCGAACATTCCCGCGAAGAGATCCGGGGAGTCTTGTCGGAACTCGGCCGAATGGGTGCGATCCGGCTTCGTGGTGTGCGGGAAGACGCGACCGGGCTCGCGGCGCCGAAGCTCCCGCCGTTGCCCTTTCCCCAGAAAAGCCTCGTGCTCAATGTGGCGAACGACTGCAACCTGGGATGCAGTTACTGCTTCGCGGCGCAAGGCGACTACGGAGCGCCGCGCCAGATGATGGACGAAGCGACGGCTCGCCGCAGCGTGGATTTTCTTCTGCAAAACTCCGGAGACAGCGACAGCGTGACGCTGGTGTTTTTCGGCGGAGAGCCTTTGATGAATCTGGCGCTGATCCGCCGCCTGGTGGTTTACGCCAACGAGGCAGGACGCAAGGCGGGCAAGCGCGTGGAATTCAGCATGACCACGAACGCCACCTACCTGACTCCGGAAGTAATCGAATTTTTGAGCGACAGCGGGATCGGAGTCGCGGTCAGCATCGACGGGCCGAAGAAGTATCACGACCTGCGGCGCACGTATAAAAGCGGACTCGGCTCCTACGACATGATCCATCCCCGGGTGCTCAACCTGCTGCGCAACCACAAGACGCGCCGCGTAGCGGCCCGCGCCACACTGACGCACGGCGTTACGGCGGTGGAGGAGTGCTTCTGGCACTTGAAGGAGATGGGCTTCCACGAAGTTGGTTTCGCGCCGGTGACTTCCGCCGACCGCGACGACTACGCCCTGACTGCGGAAGAACTGTGGGAGATCATGGGCGCGTTTCGGCAGCTCTCCCGGCTGTACGTGGAGAAGGCGGCCAGGGACGAGTATCTCGGGTTCTCCAACCTTTCCAATTTGCTTTCCGAGTTGCACGCCGGGATCGTGAAGGCTTATCCCTGCGGGGCCGGACTGGGTTTGCTGGGCGTGGGCGCCAAGGGCGACCTTTATTTATGTCATCGCTTCCTGGAATCGCCGGAACACCGCCTGGGTTCCGTGTACGACGGGCTGGATGTGGAGAAGCAGGCAGAGTTTCTGGAAAACGCTCATCTGAGCCATAAGGCGCCCTGCCAGACCTGCTGGGTGCGGCACATCTGCTCGGGCGGTTGTCATCACGAAGCGCACACCCGGTACGGCGACCTCTACCACGGCAATCCGCACTACTGCGAATGGATCCGCACTTGGATTGATTTGGGTCTAGAATGCTACGGAGAAATCATGGAAAGGAATCCCGCTTTCTTTGAAAAAGCGATTGAGAGACGGAGCTGAGGGCAATGATGCGAACCCTGGTTGGCAATGTTCAAGCTCGGAGAATACGGTGGCAGCCAAAGACGGGCTGGTTTTGCCTGCTGGCGATCGGCTTGTTGTTTCTGCCGGCGGCCGTGCCGTTATGGGCGCAGGCGGCCGGACGCGAGTACATGGTGATGGGCGTCCATCCGCACGCGCTGATCGTGTTGGATACCAGCCGTGATGAAGTGGTTGGCGAGATTTCCCTGCGCGGCCGCGCTCCCAAGGAAATCGAATGTTCCCGAGACGGCAAGCATCTTTATGTCACTACCGAGGGGCGCAGCCAGATCGAAATCGTGGACTTCGTCAACCGCAAGGCGGAAGACGTTATCAGACTGGCTCCTCCCGGATACAAATTCGTGATTTACGGCACGGCCTTGAGCACGGACGACAAGGTGCTGTATGTGCACGTCAAGCCGGTGCGATTGCTGGCAGACGAATACCAGGCGGAGCCGCCGCAGATCCTAGCCTACGACTTGAGTACCCGCAAGTCGCGCAAGATTGCCGAGGTGCCCGAAGGAGTTGCCTCGCTGATCGCACTGGGGGACGGGAAGCGGCTGGTGGGTTGGGGGCGCGATCTTTATTTTATTGATATCGCGCAGGGCCGGATTATCGATAAGTTCCCCCTGATTACGCCGGACCCTTCCCACGGCCCGCTCGACAGCCTCCCGTTGTTTGCCCAGTACGAGCAGAGCGGAATTTTTTCGATGCCCTACTACACGACGAATCCCCTGAACGGGAAAAGCGTGATGGGGCTGGTGAACATTGATGTGGAAACGGGCAAGACCGACCTGGTCGAGCTGGGACCTGCCGTTCCGCTGTTTTCTGCCGTGGTGTCTCCGGACCGCAAACGGGCTTATGCGGTCATGAACCAGCTGGTGGCCGTGGATCTGGAAAGCCGCCGTGTGACGAATGTCCTTGACCTGGATCGGACGAAATATGTAACTAACATCTCCCGCGATGGGCGGAAGCTGTACGTCTCCGGGGCCGGACCTTTTATGGACATCTACGACACGCAGACCCTGAAGCAGATCAAGAAAATCGAACTCTCCGGGGACGGAAGCGTAACCGCGCTGCGCGTCGTACCCCAGGGTGCAGTTCGATGATGGGCCATGGATGAGCACCGAGTCCAGGCAGGCAGGGAGTGACCGGACCGGCGCGGGCGCGCCGGCAGCAGGGCTCGGACAGTTGCGCCGGGTCTTCCCTTTCGTACGTCCACACGCCGGCAAGCTTGCGCTGGTTTTCGGTCTGACCCTGCTCTCCACTTTGCTCGGCCTGGTGTACCCTCTGGGCGCCAAGTTCCTGATTGACGATGTGCTGGTGGGGCGGAAGCCGCACCTGCTGCTGGTGGCGACGCTGGTGCTGGCCGCGCTGGTGGTGCTGAGCTTCGTCACTGGCGCCGTCACCCGCTACCTGTACACTGCGGTTTCATCCCGCATCCTGATGGAGATGCGGGTATTTGTTTTTCGCCACCTGCAAACACTTTCGCCGCGCTTCTATGCCCAAACCCGGACGGGCGAGATTGTTTCCCGGCTGAACAGCGACGTCGCGGAGGTCCAGTCGGTCGCGACCGATGCCTTGTTCAGTCTGGCGCTGAGTGCCTTGACCCTACTGGGCACGGTTGTGGTGCTGGTCTATCTCAACTGGAAACTGTTTCTTCTGGGCTTTGTGCTGGTGCCTTTCAGTTTTTGGGCACTGGTGCCGTACCGGCGGCGGATCGCACAGCAGGCGCGCGTGGTGCGGGAGCACAATGCCGATTTGAGCAGTACAGTGCTGGAATCGCTGCATGGCATGAAGTGGATCACTACCGTGGGCGCGGAGGATGCCGAGGCGGAGAAGCTGACACAGAAAAACCAGGGGTACATCGCGAGCGTGCTGCGGTACCAGGTGGTCTCCGCGTATGCGGGCGGGCTGCCCGCCATCTTCATGAGCCTGAGCACGCTGGTTCTGTTGCTCTATGGGGGCCACCAGGTGATCGTGAGGAGCATGAGCCTGGGAGCGCTGGTGGCGTTCGCTGCCTACCAGGCACGCCTGCTGAGCCCGCTGCAAAACGTGATTGGACTCTACCTCAGCCTGCAGCGCGCCCGGGTTTCGCTGGATCGTGTTTTTGAGTTTCTCGATCTTCCGCCGGAAGTGCGGGAGCGGGAGGGCGCGGTAGCGCTGGGCGCGACGAGGGGCGAGGTGGAGTTCCGCGACGTCACCTTTGCCTACCAGCCGGGAATCCCGGTAGTGCGTGGAGTCAGTTTCAACCTGTCGCCGGGACGCCGCCTGGCGATCGTCGGGCCGAGCGGAGCGGGCAAATCCACGCTCGTGGACCTGCTGTTGCGCTTCTACGATCCGCAGCAAGGAGCAGTGTATTTCGACGGCCATGACCTGCGCGACCTGCAGGTGCGTTCGTTGCGGGAGCAGTTTGCGGTGGTCAGTTCCGAGCCCTTTCTGTTCCACACCAGCATCGAGGAGAACATTCGCTACGCCCACTGGGGCGCCTCTCGCGAGCAGGTGTGGGAAGCGGCACGCAAGGCAGACCTGGAAGAATTCATTCTTTCCACGCCCAAGGGCATGGAGACGGTGGTCGGGGAACGTGGCCTTAAGCTCTCGACCGGCCAGCGCCAGCGGATCGCGATTGCGCGGGCGGTGCTGCGGGACGCCAGATTATGGATCTTCGATGAGGCCACTTCCACTTTGGATGTGCTGACAGAATCGCGGATCTGGCTGGCGCTGGAGGAGTGTCTCAGGGAACGCACGGCGCTGGTCATCACCCACCGGTTGTCTTCGGTGCGAGATGCCGATGAGATCCTGGTGCTCGATCAAGGCGAAGTCGTGCAGGTGGGAACGCACGAGCGCTTGGCTGAGGTGGAGGGTTTATACCGGGAGTTACAGCACGCGGCTCGCGTGCGACAAACCGTTCGCGGCGCGGAGGCGGTGGCGTCGTGAACTCTCGGAACCGGTCAGCCGGAATTGGCCTGCCGAACAAGGATGGCCAGGGCGTGCGGGTTGCAGTCCTGGACAGCGGGATCAACGCCCTTCACTCGCACGTGCGCGAGGCCGCAGGCGGAGTTCACGTCCGCCGGCACGGAGATGGCAGCCTGGAGTTCGATCCGGATTTTCGCGACCTGCTGGGTCACGGGACGGCCGTTGCCGGCGTGATCCGCGCCAAGGCGCCGGAAGTTGAACTGTACGCCGTGAAAGTTTTTGACCGGAAATTGCGGACGCAGGCCGCGGTCGTGGCGGCGGCGATTCGCTGGGCGATCGAGCACGGTATGCACGCGGTCAACATCAGCCTGGGGACGGAGCGGGCGGAGCACCGGGAGGTATTGCAGGACGCCTGTGACGAGGCCATCCGGCACGGCATGATTCTGGTGGCGGCTGCCGGGGACGAGGAGCGAGAGTGGTTCCCAGCCAGCTTCGCCAACGTGATCGCAGTCGCGGGAGACCAGCGGTGTGCCTGGGACGAGCACTTCTATTGCCCTGACGAGGCTGTGCCGTTCCGCGCCCATCCCAGTCCGCGCCCGCTGCCGGGACGTCCGCAAAGCCTCAACTTACGAGGGCACAGTTTTGCTGCCGCCCACATCACCGCCCGCGTGGCTCGGATCCTGCAGCAGAAGCCGCAGGCACGGCACGAAGAAATCATAGAGTTTTTGATTGCGCAAGCAACGCCCATGGAAGAAGCAGCCGCTCGTTTCGAAGCCTGAAGCAAGGCTTAAGATGGAAGAGATGCATGGCGGAAGTGACCAGAGAACGCAGCTACGCCCACGGCACGGGAGACATCCCGCTGCTCGGCCGTTCGATTGGAGATGTGCTCGACGTTTCCGCCCGCTCCTATCCCGATCAGGACGCACTGGTGGTCCGGCACCAAAAGCGTCGCTATACCTACCGGCAGTTCCTGGAAGAAGTAGAACTGTTGGCGCGAGGCCTGCTGCGGCTGGGCATTCAGAAGGAAGACCGGATCGGGATCTGGGCGACGAACTGTGCCGAATGGGTGGTCACCCAGTTTGCCGCCGCCAAGATTGGCGCCATTCTCGTCAACATCAACCCCGCCAACCGCGCTTTCGAACTGGAGTACGTATTACGCCAGTCCGAATGCAGCACCCTCCTGCTGGGCCAGGGGTTTCGCGATGCCGACTACGTTGCCATCGTGCACGGCCTCTGTCCGGAGCTGGCGGCGGCCAGACCGGGTGAACTGCACTCGGCCGCGCTGCCCCATTTCAAGAACCTGGTCTTCATCGGGGAGGGCAGGCAGGTTGGGATGTTGGCTTGGGACGAGCTACGCGAAATGGGCCGCGGCGTGCCGGAGGAGGAGCTCCGCCAGCGCGAGGCCTTGCTGTCATTCGACGATCCCATCAACATCCAGTACACATCCGGCACCACAGGATTCCCAAAAGGCGCCACGCTCAGCCACCACAATATCGTCAACAACGGTCTGCTGATCGCCGCGGCCATGAAGTTCACTCACCGGGACCGGCTCTGCATTCCCGTGCCTTTCTACCACTGCTTCGGGATGGTGTTGGGCAATATGGGCTGCGTGGTGAGTGGCGCCACCATGGTCATTCCTGCGGCTTTCTTCGACCCGCTCGCGACGCTGGAGGCGGTCGAGGCCGAACGCTGTACCGCGCTGCATGGCGTGCCCACCATGTTCATTGCCGAACTGGACCATCCGCAGTTTGCGCGCTTCGACCTGAGCACGCTGCGCACGGGCATCATGGCCGGTTCCCCCTGCCCCATTGAGGTGATGAAGCGCGTGGTGCAGTTGATGCACCTGAAAGAAATGACCATTGCCTACGGGTTGACGGAGTCTTCTCCGGTGATCACGCAAACCACGGTGGACGACCCGCTGGAGCTGCGCGTGACCACCGTCGGCAAGCCCCTGCCTCATACGGAGGTCAAGATTGTGGACGTCATCAGCGGGGAGATCGTGCCCCGCGGGACTCCGGGCGAGCTGTGCACGCGCGGATACCTGGTGATGAAGGGGTACTACAAGAACCCCGAGGCAACCCAGAAGGCGATTGATCGCGACGGCTGGTTGCACACGGGCGACCTCGCCACCATGGACGCCAACGGCTACTGCAAGATCACGGGCCGGGCCAAGGACGTGATCATTCGCGGTGGCGAGAACATCTACCCGCGCGAGATTGAAGAGTTCCTGTACACCTGTCTCGGCGTCAGCGACGTGCAGGTGATCGGCGTGCCCGACGGGAAATACGGTGAGCAGGTCGTGGCGTGGGTGAGACTGGAAGCCAGCGCGAAACTCTCCGCCGAGGACATCCGCAAGTTCTGTGAGGGCAAGATCGCGGCCTACAAGATTCCCAGGTGCGTGAAGATCGTGGATTCGTTCCCGATGACGGTGACCGGAAAGATCCAGAAATTCAAGATGCGGCAGATATCCACGGAAGAACTGGGATTAGAGGCTGCGGCAAAGATCGAAACTGCGTGAGGCCATGTGAGCGACCCATACCTTGAGTTTTACAACAACTTCCGCTGGGATTTGCCGGAGCGCTTCAACTTCGCAACCGACGTTGTGGACCGGCACGCGCACGATGCGACGCGTCCAGCGTTGCTCTGGTGCGACGAGCAAGGCCACGAAGAGCGCTACAGCTTTCGGGATCTGCGCCGGCTCTCGAATCAGTTCGCCAATGTTCTGGCCAGCCTCGGGATCGGTAAGGACGACGTGGTGGTGGTGATCCTGCCGCGCATACCCGCCTGGCAGGTGGTGATGTTGGGACTTCTGCGGGTGGGCGCGGTGGCCGCTCCCGGCGCCACTTTGCTGCAACCCAAAGACATTGCCTACCGGACGCAGTTGTCGGAAGCGAAAGCGATCGTCACGGACGTGGACAACTGCGCCAAGGTCGAGACCGCCCGCAAAGACATTCCCGGACTCAAGCATTGCATCCTGGTGGGCGGTACGCGTCCCGGCTGGGTCGGGTATGAGCATGCCATGGAGAAGGCGGCGACGGAGTTCCGCGCGGAGCCGACCTTGGCGAGTGACCGGGCGCTGATCTATTTCACCTCCGGAACCACCGGCGGTCCGAAGATGGTGCTGCATTCGCACGCCTACACCTATGCCCATCGCGTCACCGGCGAATACTGGCTCAACCTGCGCCCCGACGATCTGCACTGGAACCTTTCCGACACGGGCTGGGCCAAGGCTGCCTACAGCACCCTGTTCGGCCCCTGGCACGTGGGTTCGCAGGTGTTTTCCTATGCGGGAAACTTCGAGGCGAAGAAGACGCTGGAACTTCTGGAGAAGTACCGGATCACGACGTTCTGCGCGCCACCGACGGCGTTTCGCGTCATGGTGAAGGAAGACTTGAAGAAATACCATTTTGCATTGCGGCACGTGGCGGCGGCGGGAGAGCCGCTGAATCCCGAGGTCATCGAGGTGTGGCGCGAAGGCACCGGCTTGACCATCTACGACGGCTACGGACAGACCGAGAGCACCATCACGGTTTGCAACCACCCCAGCCTGCCGGTAAAGCCGGGCTCGATGGGTAAGCCCATGCCGGGACACGAAATTGCGATCGTGGACTTTGACGGGAATCCGCTGCCCGCCGGAGAGGAGGGCGAAATTGCGCTGCGCGGCTCGCCCCCCTCGCTGTTCCGGGAATACTGGAAAGAACCCGCCCTGACAGCGCGCACCCGTCGCGGCGAGTGGTATGTGACCGGCGACCGCGCCTACCGGGATGAAGATGGATACTACTGGTTCGTGGGCCGCGCTGACGACGTGATCATCAGCGCCGGCTATCGCATTGGTCCCTTTGAAGTGGAGAGCGCGCTCCTGGAGCATCCAGCGGTGGTGGAGTCCGCGGTGGTGGGCAGCCCGGATCCCGTGCGCGGGCTCATCGTGAAAGCTTTTGTCGTGCTGCGTGAAGGTTATGAGGGTTCCCCTGCACTGGTGAAAGAACTGCAAGAGCATGTAAAGAAGACGACCGCTCCCTACAAGTACCCGCGCGCGATCGAGTTTCTCGAGCAGTTGCCCAAGACGGTCAGCGGGAAAATCCGGCGAGTGGAACTCCGGCGGCACGAGCAGGAGAAAAAACAGAGTCCGGCGTAAGCCTGGCACGCGTTTCCTGGTGCGCGATTCTTATGACGTCTCGGTCCCGTTTCGACGTGGTGATTCTGGCGCCGGGCCCGCTCTTCACATATAATACAGTTCATCGACAATACACAGAAAAGTGATATAGTATGCACCAGGCACACCCCGCCGCAAGGTGGCCCGCGGAAAAGCGACTGATGCCGACTCCGATCGCCAAACATATGAGCAGCGCACTGAAAGCTCGTGGCGTGCTCTTCACCCTCTACGGGGATTACATCCTGCATTTCGGCGGCAGCATCTGGACGGGAAGCCTCATCTCGCTGATGGAGCAGCTGGGCTTTTCCTCGGGTGCCGTGCGGACGGCGCTGTCGCGCATGTGTCAGCAGGGATGGCTCCAGGCCACACGCGACGGGAAGCTGAGTTACTACGGTCTGACCGAACGCGGGCAGGAGCGCCTGGAGGAAGCCGCCCACCGGATCTTTCATGCGCACCGCGACGCCTGGGACGGACAGTGGACCGTGGTCACCCTGGGTCCCTCCGAGGGCAAACGCGAGCAGCGGGACCGGCTACGCCGGGAAATGGAGTGGCTGGGCTTCGGGCGACTGACGACGGCAACCTGGATCTCGCCCAACCCGGTCGCGCGGGTGGCGCTGAACCATCTGCGTTTACAGGAGATCGGCAAGGGCGTCGAGGCCTTTACGGCACGCCACATCGGCACTTCCTCACGCCAGGAAATTGTCGAGCGCTGCTGGGATATTCCTGCCATTGCCCGGCAGTATGGCCAGTTCATCGCCACCTGGCAGCCACGTTTCAGAGCTTGCCGGGCGCGCGCGGAGCGTAATGATCCCATGGCGGACCAGGAATGCTTTTCCGACAAGACCTGGCTGGTCCACGAGTACCGCAAGTTCCTGTTCGTGGATCCCAGCCTGCCGGCGGAATTGTTGCCCCGGGAATGGCCCGGGTCGGCCGCCTGGCAGTTGTTCCGGGATTACTACCAGCTGCTGGCGGAGGGCGCCATCCGCTTCTTTGAACAGGTCTTTCGGGCGCCGACCGACACGCGCTGGAACCGGGTACAGGCCCGACTGCAAGCCCTGCAGAACCCCTTCGAGTCCGTCCACGAGCCCGTGGCCGCCTTCCTCCCGGGCGACTGACCCCCGCCGGGCCGGCGCGCACTTTTCTCTTGACAATATGGATTTCTGTGCTGAAATGTATTACACTAATTGTCTGTCTGTCGTAATCTCGTAATATATAGACCAGAGCTGGAAACATGGCGATCGACAACGCAGTAGCGACCAGAGTGCTGCTTTCGGGGAACGAGGCAATTGCGCGTGGGGCGGTGGAGAGCGGCATCCGCGTCGCCACCGGCTATCCGGGCACGCCCAGCACCGAGATTCTGGAAACACTGGCCCACATTGATACGGAAGGTTATGTGGCCTGGTCGCCCAACGAGAAGGTGGCCCTCGACGTCGGGGTAGGCGGCGCGCTGGCAGGGTCCCGCACCCTAGTCACAATGAAGCACGTGGGAGTCAACGTGGCCGCCGACACCCTGATGAGCGTGGCCTACACCGGCGTGCGGGCGGCTCTGGTCATCGTCAGCGCGGACGATCCAGGTGTGCACAGCTCGCAGAACGAACAGGACAACCGCATCTATGCACGCTTTGCTGCGATCCCCCTGCTGGAGCCTTCCGACAGTCAAGAAGCGAAGGATTTTGTTGGCCAGGCCTGCGCCATCAGCGAGCGTTTCGATACCCCGGTAATTCTGCGCACCACCACCCGGCTTTCCCACTCCAAGGGGATGGTCGAGATGGGCGAGATTCTTGCGGCCCCGGCCAAAACGTATCAGCGCGATCCTTCCAAGTACGTGCTGGTCCCGAGCAATGCTCGCGTCCGCCACGAGAAGGTTCTCGAACGGCTCGCGCAGCTCGAGGAATTCTCTGAGCAGACGCCGCTGAACCGCTGGGAAAAGGGCAGCGCGTCTGTGGGCGTGATTACCAGCGGGGTCTGCTACCAGTACGTGAAGGAAGTCCTGCCGGAAGCCAGCGTGCTCAAACTGGGATTTACGTACCCGCTCCCCATGCAAACAGTGCGGGAGTTTGCCGCCAGCGTGGAGCGGCTGTTCGTTGTCGAGGAACTGGAGCCGGTGCTGGAAGACCAGTGCAAGGCCGGTGGAATTGCGGTCGAAGGGAAAACGTTTTTCTCGCGCCTGGGAGAACTGACGCCCGAACGGGTGAGGGAGGGCTTTCAGAAGGCGGGCGTGCTGCCGGCGCCAGCGCCGCCAACGGAGACCAGCAAGCTGCCGGTTTCGCAGAACCTGTTTCGTCCGCCCGCTTTGTGTCCAGGCTGTCCGCACACCATCCCCTACCTGGTGCTGAAGAAGATGAATGCCCTGGTCGTGGGTGACATCGGCTGCTCCACCCTGGCCGTCTACGAGCCGCTGGCAGCGATTGAGACCACGCTGGCCATGGGATGCAGCATCGGCATGGCCATTGGCCTGCAAAAGGGCGGGGTCACTTCGCGGCCGGTGGTAGCCACCATCGGGGATTCAACTTTCTTTCATTCGGGCATTCCTCCCCTGATTGATGCCGTTTACAACGGCGCCCGGATCACAGTGCTGATTCTCGACAACCACACCACGGCGATGACCGGCGGGCAGGACCACCCGGGCACCGGGCGCAATCTGCGCGGTGAGATCTCCCGCACCATCGAGATTGCCAAGGTCTGCAAGGCGCTCGGGGTGGAACAGGTGCAGGTGGTGGACCCTTACGACGTACCCGCGGTGTTCCGCACGCTGAAGGCGGCGGTGAATCACGACGGCGTCTCCGTGGTGATCACCAACCGTCCTTGCGTGGTTTCGCCCGCGTCGATTCGCAGTGCACCCTACGAAGTCGCGGCGTCGGCATGTAACGCCTGCCAGTTATGTATGAACCTGGGCTGCCCGTCCATCACGTGGACCGATGAGATCCACGAAGGCCAGCACAAGGTGACGATTGATCCGGCGACCTGCATCGGATGTGCGGTGTGTGCGCTTTGGTGTCCGACGGAAGCGATTGTGCCCCTGCCGGACGTTTCGGCTGGGCGTTCGCAATGATGAGGAGTGGCGTGGAAAACGGCCAGGTACAAAACGTACTGATCGTGGGCGTGGGCGGACAGGGCGTGCTGACCGCCAGCGACATCCTAGCCACGGTCTGCCTGGCCTCCGGCTACGACGTCAAGAAGAGCGAAGTTCACGGCATGGCCAAGCGGGGTGGCGTTGTGTACACTCACGTGCGCTACGGGCGCAAGGTGCTGTCTCCCCTGATCGAGCCGGGCGAAGGCGACGTGCTGCTGGCCTTCGAGCCGGCGGAGGCTTTGCGCTGGAGCAAGTACCTGAAGCCGGGCGGCACGTTGATCACGAATCTGCGCCAGCGGGTTCCGCCCGCTTCGTGCCTGGACCGGCGTCCGCAAGCCGCCGTGCGCTATCCGCAGGAGATTCAGCGCTCGCTCCGCCAGCAACTCGGGGATGTGCGCGTGCTCGATGCTGAGTCGCTGGCCATGGAGTTGGGCAATCCCAGGGTCAGTAACACGGTTCTGCTGGGGGTACTCTCCAATGTCTGCGAGTTTTCCACGGAAGACTGGACCAGCGCGATCGAGCGCAGCGTGAAGCCGCAGGCGCGCGAGATCAACCGGCGGGCTTTTCTGGCGGGGCGAAACATGCAGTTCCCGGCAGCCGAAGAAGAACCGGCCGCAGCGCCGGCGCAGGAAGCCGCTGCCAGCCTGGCAATTGCCGATATTGAAATTCGCGAGACCTGGTGCAAGGGCTGCGAGATCTGCGTCGTCGTTTGTCCGCAGAATTGCCTGAAGATGAACGACGCCAAGAAGGCAGTCGTGGCCGACGCAAGCAGTTGTATTCGCTGCATGCTCTGCGAGTGGCTTTGTCCGGATCTCGCGGTCAACGTGCACTAGAATCCGCAACCATGGCAACCTCTACCGCCAACTCGATCGAACTGCTGGCCGGCAATACCGCTTGCGCCAAAGCCGCCATCGCGGCCGGATGCCGGTTCTTCGCCGGCTATCCCATCAGCCCTTCGTCGGAGATCGCGGAAAAGCTGGCGCGGTTGCTGCCTGAGGTGGGCGGCAGGTTTATCCAGATGGAGGATGAAATCGCTTCTTTGGCGGCGGTGATTGGGGCTTCGTTGGCCGGCAAAAAGGCGATGACCGCCACCAGCGGGCCCGGGTTTTCGCTGATGCAGGAGCACATCGGATACGCCGCGTATGCCGAGGTGCCATGCGTGATCGTGGACGTGATGCGGGGCGGGCCCAGCACCGGCTTGCCGACCTCGCCGTCCCAGGGCGACGTCATGCAAGCGCGCTGGGGGACGCACGGCGACCATCCCAGCATCGCGCTGGCGCCGGCCTCCCCGAAGGAGTTTTACGAGCTGACGGTGCGGGCCTTCAACCTGGCGGAGCGGCTGCGCACGCCGGTCACGCTGCTGTGTGACGAGGTGGTCGCCCACATGTACGAGAAAGTGGACATGGCGGCGCTCGCCAAACTCCCGATTGAGAACCGCAAGAAGCCCACGGGCGCGCCCGGCAGGCATCTGGCGTACGCTCCCGGCGAGGACGGAGTGCCGGTGATGGCGCCGTTTGGCGACGGCTACCGCTACCATGTGACCGGATTGGCGCACGACGAGCGCGGCTATCCCACGCAGAACCCGGCGGTGATCGCCGCCACGCAGCGGCGCCTCCACGACAAGATCGAGTGGCAGCGCCGGGATATCGTCCAGTTTGAAACCGTGGATTGCAATGACGCCGAGGTGGTGGTGTTCGCTTACGGCATTGTTTCGGCGGCGGCGCGGCAGGCGCTCCGCCTAGCCCGAGCGCAGGGAATCCGGGCCGGACTGTTTCGCGCGATCACGTTGTGGCCGTCCCCCACGGAGGAGATCGCCGCCCTGGCGGAACAGGTGGACCGCATCGTCGTCGCCGAGATGAACCTGGGACAGATGCTCGGCGAAGTGCAGCGAGCCGCAGGCAATGCGAAACGTATCGATACCTGCCTGAAGGCCGACGGAGAGACCATCACCCCGGAGGAAATTCTGGCAGTGCTGAAAGCGGGAAGGGAAACTCATGTTTGATTTCAAAGAATACTTGCGGCTTGACATGTTTCCCCACATGCTTTGTCCGGGGTGCGGACACGGCATCGTGCTGGGCGCGATGTTGCGCGCCATTCATTCGCTGGGCCTCAGCAAGGATGAAGTGATGGTGGTTTCCGGCATCGGTTGCTCCAGCCGGCTGTCGGGCTACGTGGACTTCAACACGCTGCACACTACGCACGGGCGGCCCTTGGCGTTCGCCACCGGAATCAAGCTGGCGCGGCCGGAGCTGAAGGTAATTGTGATCACCGGCGACGGCGACGCGTTGTCCATCGGGGGCAATCACCTGATTCATGCAGCGCGGCGCAACCTGGCGATGACCTGCCTGCTGTTGAACAATGAGATCTACGGCATGACCGGCGGGCAATCCGCCCCCACGACGACTCCGGGCAAGATCAGCACGACCAGTCCCAAGGGTCAGACCGAGCGCGCCTTTGACTCCTGTCGGCTGGCCGAGGCGGCCGGCGCCACCTTTGTGGCCCGCGGCATCACCTACGAACCGGCCGCAGTGGAAAGGCTGATCGCGGCGGCGCTTCAGCACAATGGTTTTTCCTTCGTGGAAATTCTCAGTGACTGTCCCGAATTCTTTGGGCGCTTCAATCGAGTCGGCAGCCCGTCGGACATGCTCTTCACTCAAAAGCAGAACACGCTGGACGCAAAGGCTGCAGCCGCCTTGCCGCCGGAGCGGCGCAAGGGCAAATTGCTGACCGGCATTCTGCACCAGGATTCGGCGCCCGAATATTTGGCCACGTTGGATCAGAATTTTGCGGGCGCGGTGCGTCCCGACATGCGGGAGTAGACGACTATGGAGCGTTACGAGATTCGGCTCAGCGGAGAAGGCGGCCAGGGGCTTGTGCTGGCAGGCGCAATCGTGGCCGAAGCCGTCGGAATCTACGGCGGGAAGCAAGTCACCTACACGCAGTCCTACGGGCCCGAGTCGCGCGGCGGCAGTTGTCGTTCGGATGTTGTCGTCAGCGACGAGCCGGTGGACTATCCCATCTGCACCCGGCTCGACCTGCTGCTGGCCCTGACTCAGAAAGCTTGTGATTCCTACAGCCCCCAACTCAAGAACGATGGGATCCTGATCGTTGACGAGAACCGAGTTTCGGTAGTTCCGCCGGGGTCGTTTCGCCTGTGCCGTTTGCCGATCCTGCAGACCGCACGCGTGAAACTGGCGAAGGAAGTCGTGGCCAACATGGTCTGCGTGGGAATCGTTGGCATGCTGTCGGGACTGGCTTCCAAAGAGGATCTCCACAAGGCAGTCCTGGCCCGCGTTCCCAAGGGGACGCAGGAAATCAACCGGCGAGCGCTGGAGGCGGGATTCGGCTTGGCGAATGCGTGGTTGGAACAGGCGGCGGGCGGCACACCTTGTCTGGTTTCCCGCTAGGCTTTCGATTCGCGGCTGAAGCCGTCAAGAAAGCGTAGTACGAGAAGGTCGCCGAAGCGCTTCTTTTCCGGACTTCGCCTCAAAAGCGTGGCTCGCGTTTTTCGCGAAATGCTGCCATCGCCTCTTCATGTTGTTCAGAGGCCAAGGCGGCGGCCTGAGCCTCGATGTATTTTTCGAGAAACTCATCCCAATCCAGGTCGAAAGCCAGGTTCACCAGGCGCTTGGCCTGACGCTGTCCCTCGGAGGCGGCATTCAGATAGACCTGGGTGATTTCTGCCACGCGCTTGTCGAAGTCCGCTTGCGGCACCAGGTAGTCGATCAATCCCATGGCATTCGCTTCCTGGGCATCAATGAACTCTCCGGAAAGGATGATGCGCTTAGCGCGTCCCGGGCCGATGAAGCGGGCCAAACGGTAGGTTCCCATGCCGGGAACCAGGCACTCTTTGACGGCGGTGAGTCCGAACTTTGTGCCCTCGGCGACAATCCGGATGTCACTGGCCAGGGCGACCTGCAGTCCGCCGCCGATGCAATAGCCGTGGATGGCGGAGATGACCACTTTATCCATGGTCTCAATGGCCCGCAGACCCCGTTCGTAGACCCGGAACCACTCCAAGGGGAACTCGCGGCGGGAAAGCGCCTTCAGGTCAATGCCGCTGGAAAACGCGCGGCCGCCGCCGCGGATGACCACGATCTTCACCTGCGAATTTCGCTTCAGATCTTCCGCGATGGCCAGAAAATCATGAGCCCATTGCACGTTCATCGCGTTCAAGACATCCGGGCGGTTCAAGGTGACATGAGCGACCGGGCCTTTGACTTCACAGCGCATGGTCTCGAGTTGCACGTCGCTAGCCTCCATAGGTAAGTTGCGCCAGTTCATACACGTTGTGCAGAGCTTTCTGGCGGCCTTCGTTCTGCTGCGGTTGTGTCTCCGGCGGTCCCTGGAAGTGCCGCTCGAAAAAGTTCAGTGCCCTTTCCGCCAGCAGGAGGTGACATTCGCGGAACACTCGCCAGGCGGTTGTCCCGGGCCAGCCAGCCGGCAAAAGTTCAGAGGGCAAGCCGGGATCAATGTGCAGGAACTTCCCGTATTCGTGGAGCAGGCGCATCTTGCCCTCGAAGCAGACGCTCTCGTCCGGCGGATGGCCGGAGTTGAAACGGGATTGAAAACTCTGCCACGCCGGCTCCCAGTGCCGAGTGAACTTCACGTACTGCCTCTGCACGGTTTTCAGGTTCCAGCACTTTCCCACCAATTCGTCGTAAGCCAGAGAATTCACGTGGCGGGCGCGGAACAAATGCACGAAACCGTCTAACTGGCGCTGACCCAGGTGGCGCAGAGTCAATTCGACGACGGGACGCGGACTAATCCAGACCGAAGGCAGAAGCGGACCGAAGCCCAACCAGGTCAACTCCCGCCGCAGCCGGTCGCGATGGGGGCGCACCTTCTCCGGCAGAGAATAGGTCAGCATCGTCCATTGGCCATCCCACTTTTCCGCATGAGGAGCAAAAATTCTGGGCGCCGCTTCCTCGACGCGTTCCCGGCCCATTTCTGTCAGGGCATAGAAGCTCTGTTTCTCCCATGGGGTCACTTGCAGCCATCCCTGGCTGCACAGCCGGCACAGGGCCGCGCGCATAGCAGTGGTCGTCAGTCCCAGTTCCTCGCCCAGGGCCAGCAGGCTCCGCAAGCGGATGGAGCCGCCGTAGTACTGCACGTAGTCAAGGTAGATTTCGAAGATGGCTCTACGTGCGTTCATGGCTGCGTTCGTGCGCGCGCTGTCGCAAGAATCACAAACTGGCCGGCAACCTTACCACAAATTCTCACCCTAAATGGACTCTGATAAATGACCTTGACAACAACGGGAAGCGATTATAGCATTACGCCCCATCACGCTGGCGTGAAGAAAATGTAATAAATAGGGGGACGGTCGCAGCGCGAGTTTCCGCGCGAAGCAGCGCGGACCGCAGCCGCTCAGTCCGCCTCTCTTGGATAGGCAAGGCATGGAACCGGACTCATAACATCGTTTCCGGGAGAGGAGCAGGAATGAAACCGCAACTGCGCTCTGATTGGAGTCGTTTTTGTGCTGGACTCGTCGTCGCCGTTCTCGTCTTCACCGGCGCCGGATACGCCCAGCTGACTAGCGCCACGCTGGTGGGCGGCGTGCGGGACCAGGGAGGCGCCACCATCGAGGGCGCCACCGTCACCCTGCGCAACCTCGCCACCAACCAGACCCGGTCCGATGTCACCACCGCCGACGGCCTGTATCGCATCTCCGACCTGGCGGCAGCGATCTATGAAGTCCGCGCGGAAAAAGCGGGGTTCAAGACGACCGTCACCAGTAACGTGACCCTGCACGTGGGAGAAACCACGCGCGTGGATATGACGCTAAGCGTGGGCATGGTGAAAGAAACCGTCGAAGTGGCCGACCGGCCGGTGCTCGTCAATACCGAGGATGTGGGCACGACGAATATCGTCGAGGAGAAACAGGTCGAGGAGCTGCCGCTGGTTCGCCGCAACATTTACCAGTTGCCGGTGCTGGAACCGGGCACAGCGCCCACCCGTGTTCTCATGCCCACCTATTACAACAACTCGGTCTATGACATGGGTTTTGTCTCGTATGGAAAGAACATCCGCTCCGCCAATTTCATGCTGGATGGCGCGCCCAATAACGATAACGGGCTCGGCGGAATTCCTGCGGTTGCGCCCATCCTCGATGCCGTTCAGGAGTTCCAGGTTTCCACCAACGATTTCGGCCGCGAGTACGGACGGAATTTCGGGGCCGACATTAACGTGGCCACCAGGTCCGGCACCAACAAGATCCATGGTTCGCTGTGGGAGTTTCACCGCAACGCCGGTGTCAATGCCCGCAATTATTTCGATCTCGCCAAGCCTTCCGCGCTTATCCATAACCAGTTCGGATTTACTCTCGGGGGCCCCATCCGCAAGGACAAAACATTCTGGTTCCTGGCCTACGAAGGCTTCCGTGAAAAACGCGGCAGTACTCGGGACGTTCAGGTGGAAACGCCGCAACTGCGGAGCTATGTGGCCGCCACTTATCCCAATAGCGTGGCGAATTACTTATTCCAGAACTTCCCCGGCCCTTCCTATATCAAACCGGGCACGGCCGAGAACGTGCACATCCAGCCTGACGGCTCTCCGGATGTCGGCATCGGAGTCGGCCAGGCAATCAATCACAACACGACCGACCAGTACGTAGCGAAGATCGACCATGACTTTCGCGTCAACGACAAAGTTTTCGTGCGTTGGGTAGGAGACTATCCCCGGAGCAACGGCGCCGGCGAACTTACGACCTACGGCGGATTAGGACGCATCGTGCGCGGCTTCCGGCGTCCGAGCGATGGTTTCATTGGCAACCTGGCGGTTGGATACACTCACCTTTTCGGCCAAAGTCTCTTGAACAACTTCGTCTTCGGCTACCTGCGCAATCGAGCCGCTACCGACGCCTTTCCCAACAACGCCCCGAACTTTTTTCTGAACGATCTGACCCTGGGTTTCGGTTCCGACTGGTTTGTTCCCATTGCCTTTACCAATAACGCTTTCAACTTCAAGGACAACGTCTTAGTCACCCGTGGACGGCACGGCATAAAGATGGGCGTGGAATACAACCATGATCTGGAGGCTAGCCTGTTTGATGCCGCCGGTCGCGGCGCCTACGTTTTCGCAAACCTGGCAGGGCTCGTCACAGACAGCCCTTTCGCTTACGAAGTACAAATCGATCCCGTCACAGGTCTCAGTATCATGTCGAGTGCCAACCATCAGCGCCACTTCCGCCGGCGCGACTTTGCCTGGTTCTTCCAGGATGATTGGAAACTCGCAAAGAACCTGACCATCAACGCTGGGCTGCGGTGGGAGTACTTTGGAGTAATCCAGGAAACCGACGGCAAACAGGCGGGCATGACCTTAGGGTCGGGAAGCACGCTCCAGGAGCAGCTGGCCGGCGCTACACTCGGCAAGCTAGATCAGCTCTACAAGCCGAATTATCGGAATTATGCCCCTCTTCTGGGACTGGCCTGGGACCCAATGGGCAACGGGAAGTTTTCAGTGCGTGGCGCCTGGGCGATCAACTATGATCGCCTCCACAACGACCTCCTAAGTGAGCCCGCCCGCTTCACTCCTCCCTATAGCGCGTTCGCCTTGGCCGTGCCCGGACTGACGAATTGCCCCATGCCCGATTACACGGTCGCGAATGTTTTCCAAAATCCTCCCGTACTTCCTCCGGCCGTCGGAGGCGTGCCTTATGGGGGAGGCCTTAACGCGAGTGGCATGTTGGATCCAACCCGGCCAAACGGCTGCCTTTCCGCGGAAGTGATGGCCATTGACCAGCACCTGAAAACTCCCTACGTAGAGCAGTGGCACCTCACTCTGCAGTACGAACTGGCCAGTAGCTGGATGCTGGAGTTAAGTTACTCCGGAAACCAGGGACACCGCCTCAGTTTTACGAATAATCCCAACCGCGTGACCGGCGGGCTCCCGCCCGCTGTGCCGTGCATTTTAGGAAATGCTCCGAACTGTCTTTTGGCAGAACCGTATCTGTCAACCTTGGATTACCTCACCACGACCGGGTCTTCCAACTACAACGGCGGTTCGGTGCAGTTGAAGAAACAGTTCAGCCACGGCTACCTCCTGCAAACCAGCTATACCTACGGCAAGGCACTCGACGTCCAGGACGACGCCAATGCCGGCGACTTCATTGGCGCGGGGACCGGCTACAACGGCACTATGGATGCTTCGAAACCCCGCCTCGACTATGGACGTTCCAGCTTCGACATCCGCCATCGCCTGACCGCCAACGGGGTTTGGGAAATCGGCCAGATGTCCAAGCAGGGTCCGGTCGTTCGCGCCCTGGCCAGCGGCTGGCAGATCAACACAATTTTTTCTTACGAATCCGGCCGGCCTTTCACGGTTTTCAATTCAGTCGTGGACTATAACGGAGACGGTGGCGGAGCAGCGCAAGCGCCTCCCACCGGCAACGCGTATGATCGTCCAAACGCCAGTCCAGTCTTTGGCAATAGCGTGGGTTGCCGTTCCCCACATGATTACGCGAACGGATTATTCCAGTCGCAGGCCAATCAGCCGAACTTCTCATTCGTGCAGCCCGCTACCGGCACAAACGGAAATGTGGGGCGCAACACATTCTGTGGCCCCAACTATAAGGGCCTAGACCTCTCCCTGGTACGCAATTTCAAAGCGCGGCTCCTGGGAGAGCAAGGCAAAATCCAGTTCCGGGCGGAGGCTTTCAACGCGCTCAACCGGGTTAACCTGTACCTGCCCGATGGTGACCTGGGACTCGCAGGAATTTTGCAGCAAGCAGGACTGAGCACCAACTTCTTGACCTTTGGCAAGTCAACCCAGGCCTATTCTCCGCGGGAGCTTCAGTTTGGATTGAAGATCTCGTGGTGATGGAGACGGGGATTGTTTCCGTACCGGAGCGCAAGTTCTATACTCGCAGAATCCAATAGGAGGTACCAATGGCAACTGCAATCAAACCACTCGCCACCTACAACGGTCCGACCCAGCTGTTAATTGATGGCCAATGGCGCGAGGCTGTTTCGGGCAAGCGTTTCGACACCCTCAATCCTGCGACCGGCGAAGTCATCACGTCCGTTGCCGAAGCCGACAAGGCCGACGTGGATCTCGCGGTCAAGGCAGCGCGCAAGGCTTTCGAAGAGGGGCCGTGGAGCAAGATGACCGCCACCGACCGTGGCAGGGTCCTGTCGAAGCTCGCCGACCTGATCATGGAACATCGCGATGACTTGGCCGAACTAGAAACGATGGACAACGGCAAGCCCATCTCCGACTCGCGCAACATCGACGTTCCCCTGGTCGCCGACTGCATCGAATACTACGCTGGCTGGGCTAACAAAGTGCACGGGGAGACCATTCCTGTCCCTGGGCCGTTTCTCAACTACACGCTGCGGGAACCGATCGGCGTCGTCGGCCAGATCGTGGCCTGGAACTTCCCCATGCTGCTGGCGGCCTGGAAGCTTGGACCCGCGCTGGCCACCGGAAACACCGTGGTGCTGAAACCCGCGGAACAGACACCTTTAAGCGCGTTGCGGTTAGGCGAGCTGTGCCTGGAAGCGGGCATCCCTCCTGGTGTTGTGAACGTGCTGCCGGGATTTGGGCCGACTGCCGGATCCGCTCTGGTGACCCATCCGGACGTGGACAAGATCGCCTTCACCGGCGAGTACATCACCGGCCAGACCATCATGCGCGAGGCGGCCGGGACGCTAAAGCGGATCTCGTTCGAACTGGGCGGCAAGTCGCCCAACATCGTCTTCGCCGACGCGGACCTGGACGCGGCCGTCGCCGGTTCCTTAATGGGTATCTTCTGGAACCAGGGTGAAGTCTGTTGTGCTGGATCGCGCCTGTTCCTACAGGAGTCGGTGTACGACCAGTTCATGGACAAGCTGGTGGGACAGGCCGGCAAGATGAAAGTCGGCGACCCCATGGATCCTTCGACCCAGATCGGGGCCTTGATTTCCGAGGACCACCTGAACAAAGTGCTGCGCTATATCAACATCGGCAAAGCCGAGGGAGCCACGCTGCGAACGGGAGGCGACCAGCCCACCAAGCGCGGCTACTTCGTCAATCCCACCATCTTTGACGGGGTTAACGACTCCATGAAGATCGCGCGCGAGGAGATCTTTGGGCCGGTGCTTTCGGTCATCCGGTTCAAAGACATGGACGAAGTTGTGCCCCGCGCCAACAACACCTTTTATGGGCTGGCGGCGGCGGTGTGGACGCGTGATGTCGGCAAAGCCCATGCCATGGCTCGCAAGCTCAAAGCCGGAACGGTCTGGGTGAACACCTACAACGTGATCAGCAGTCTCTCGCCCTTCGGCGGCTATAAGATGAGCGGATTCGGCCGCGAACTGGGCGTACACGCACTCGAGAGTTACACGCAGGTGAAGAGCGTGTGGGTGAGCCTGCCGAACTGAAAAACTGCTTAGTTTCGCTCAAGGCGGACGATCAACCATGCGATTCCTGGCGATAACACTGACGACTGCCGCTCTCACCGCAATGCTGTGGGCTGAGGGCATCCCCGTAAAGAGCCAACTTGTGCAAGACAAGTGTGGCGGCTGCCATACCCTCGATTCCCAGCAGCGCATGAGCCGCATCTCCTACCAGCGCAAGACACCCGAGGGGTGGGAGGAAACCGTACGGCGCATGGTGCAACTGCACAAGGTGAGCCTGACTCCGGCGGAAGCGCGGGCCATCGTGCAGTACCTGGGGGATCAGCAAGGCCTCACCGCTTCGGAGGTGGACAAGATCAGCTATGCCTTGGAGCAGCGCGAAGATCAGGAGCAGATTCCCAACGAAGCGGTCCGAACGGCCTGCGCGACCTGCCACAGCTACGCCAGGATTGCAGCCCAGCGTCGGACCAAAGAGGAATGGCTCAAGCTGAAGAGCTTCCTGCTGGCCATCATCCCCACCATCGTTTATCAGCATCGCTACATGGATTGGATGACTACGTCCGATGAAGCGCTCGCCTACCTGGCCCAGCAGTTCCCGCTGGAAACTCCGGAATGGCAGCGGGAAAAGAACCAGACTGCTCCCGGCGAAACCGCCTGGGTGGTTCGAGGGTATCAGGCGGGCAAGGGCGATTACGTGGGACAGATCAAGATGAGCGTGGCGGCCGACGGCTCGCGGCAGACTCAGGCTGCGCTGGAGTTCGCCGACGGCGCCAGCACGACCCGCACCGGTACCGGACACTGGTATGGAGCGGCTTCCTGGAGAGGCAATGCCCAGTGGCTGGAGGGGGCAAAGGGCCGGGAAATCTATCATCTTTCCGCCGACGGTACGACGCTGCGCGGTCGCTGGCTGGGCGTCGAACGGCCGGGAATCGCAGGTGAGGAAACTCTCTACCGCCGGGACGGGCAGCCCCGCCTCGTCGCCGTGTTTCCGAAGACCGTACAGTCTGGCGCCAAGAACATCGAGCTGCGCATCTATGGAGCCGACCTGCCGGCCAATGTGAAACCGGGAGATCTGAGCTTGGGCGATGGCCTGAAGGTCGAGAAGATCACGGCCGCCACAACCGATCGGATTACGGTGGAGGCCACGGTCGCGGCGGATGCGAAAAATGGCCGGCGGGTGGTGCAAGTGGGCACGGCCACAGCCAAGGATTTGCTCTGCGTGTACGACAAGGTGGACTACATTCGCGTCTTGCCGGAGCGGACGATGGCGCGACTGGGCGGGATTCACTATTCCAAGCAGTACGTCCAGTTTGAAGCGCGCGCGTACAACCGCGGTCCTGATGGCGTTCCCGGCAACGACGACGACCTCGAGATAGGCGTCGTCAAGCCGAACTGGGCAATCGAAGAGCTTTACAACGCCTACGACGACAAGGATCGGGAGTTTGTCGGCTCCATCGATCAGAACGGATTATTTACTCCCGCGACCGAGGGGCCGAATCCGAAACGTTACCGTAGCGCCGAAAACAGCGGCGACGTCTATGTAACGGCCGAATACAAACCGGGGAATGACGCCAAAGCAATGAAGGCACGCGCCTACCTGCTGGTGAGCATTCCCAAGATGAGAGACACCCTGATACCGTGACGCGGAGCAAATTTCATATGAAACACTTGAAGCCACTCAATAAGAAAGCCCGAAAGATCGAGGCGGCGGCACACCAGCAAGCCGACAGCGGCTCCCGGGCGGAGAGCAAGCCCGACGTGCGGGCGCTGCAGGCGCCCCAGCTCCCGTTGGGCTGCGCGCTCATCTTCGATCCCGGGTGGGAGGCCGACAGTTCCGGCCAGATGACGGGCCTGTGCCAGCCCATGGAAGCCGATCTCTACGGCTGCTACGACGAATGCTGGTGGCCGGCCCAGTTGCCCGATCAGCTGACGAGCTTTCTGGAATGGTCGGACAAGTGCGCCTCGGCGGCGCGGGACTGGCGCAAGCTGGATCTGGTGCCGACGGACAACCAATGAAAGGCCGGTGGACGGTCATGTTTGGGACCACTCGCGTCATTCTTAGAAGCCCGCTCCTTCGGCCCGGTCGTCGCGCGCAACTTGCAATCGCGCTCGGCCTCCTGCTGCTGGCCACCTCCCTGAGCTGGAGCCAGGACCACGACTACTTCGTCCTCGGCATCCACCCCACAGGGCTGCTGGTCATTGATACGAACCGCGATGAAATCGTTGCCCAGATTCCCACCAAGGGTCGTTCCCCGAAGGAGGTCATCCCTTCTCCCGACGGCAAACACGTTTTCCTGACCACCGACGGCCGCGCCAAGATCGAGGTCGTGAATGTACCAGACCGGAAAGTGGAAGACGTGATTGATCTGGCGCAGCCGGGCGTCAAGATCAACATTTTCGGCCTGGCGTTGAGCCGCAAGGGAGACCGCCTGTTTGCCCATATTCGTCCAGTCAAGGAACTTCCCGATGAATATGTGGCGATGCCGCCGGAAATCTGGTCCGTGGACCTGAACACGCACGCAAAGAAGAAGATCATGGACGCGCCCGACGGCGTGGTCAGCCTGTTCGTGCCGGCGGACCCGAACCGCCTGATCGCCTGGGGACGAGATGTCTACTTCATTGATCTGGCGCAGCGGCGTGTGGTGGAAACGGTGCCTATGCGCACCGGCCTGCCTCCCGATCAGAGCCCCATGGACACCCTTCCCTTCTTTAGTCAGTACGAGCAGAGCGGAATCGTGAGCATGCCCTATTTCGCCACCAACCCGCTTACGCACAAGCTCGTGCTCGGCCTGGTCAACATGGACGTGGACACCGGAAAGTTGGACTTCATGGAACTGGGCCCGCCCATTCCTTTGTATTCTTCGGTAGTCTCACCCGACCGCAAGCGGGCCTATATGGTCATGAACCAGCTGGTGGTAGTGGATCTGACGCAACGCAAGATTGCTGAGGTGCGCGATACGGAACGGACCGCCTACGTCGTTAACCTCACGCGCGACGGCAAGAAAGTCTACCTGCCGTCGTCGGCCGGCCCGTTCGTGGACGTTTACGATGCGCAGAGTTTGAAACTCATACGCCGCATCGAGCTTCCCGGCGACCCGAGCTCCAGTCAGTTGCGCGCCCTGCCGCCGGGAGCGGTGCCCTAGCCGTTTCTGGAAGGCGGCAAGAACTAGAACCTATCTCACCCCGCCTTGTAAAACCATCGTCGTGCGTTCGCTGACGAGATGGCGATCTTTCGTCAGTTAACCGCGCGTTCGAATTTAATTTGGGTTCTACGTTTCGTGACGTCACCGCCGTGGGACTTGGAATCGGCGATTGCGCCGCCACGAGCGTGTCGGATTCCCAATGGAGATAGCCGCTAAAGCTACAGCGCTGTGCCCATCATGGCCGTGTCCGAGCCTGTTCTGCAGGAGTACAATCAGCCGGTCCGGCCAGAGTCAGGCGAGACCGGAAAGGAACTGACCACACGGGCACCCGCTTATGGAGTGGGCCATTCACGTTGCGGACGGAAGCTCCCTGGCACACTGCGACGACTTTCTTTCGTGCCAACCCCGGAGATCTGAACTTCCGTTGAGCGATTTGCAGGTCGCGGCGGCGGATGTGGTCCAACGGGTGGCTGGGCCGGTTCGCCCGCAACGCGCCTACCTGGGCAACGAATTTTGCCAGTACCTGATCCCGGCGCGCGAGAGCTTCTCTAAAGTGTGCCGCGAGCTGTGGGAGCGCGGCTTGGCGATCACCTTCCTGACCCCACCGGTCACCGACGCTGGCCTGGACAAACTCCGGCCTCTTTTTGCCTGGCTCGCCTCTCAGTCCAACGGTACGGAAGTGGTATTCAACGACTGGGGCACATTGCAGGTGCTGCACGAAGAGTTTGACGTGTTGCAGCCGGTTCGTGGACGCCTTTTGAATAAAACGATGCGAGATCCGCGCGTCACCCCCTTGTACAACGCACCGGATGCCCCGGAGGGCATCCGCGCTTCCATGCAGCCGGGCGAACTCGAGATGCCATCGCTGCAGCGCCTGCTACGCCACTATGGTGTCGAGACGGTGGAACTGGACATCTTGCTTCAAGACTCTACCTCGGACCTGCGCCGGCTCCCGTTTCAGGTGGCGTTTTACTTCCCCTATGGTTTCGTAACTACGGGACGGCAATGCATGACCGGCGCGCTCCATCTCGAGGAGAGTGAGCGATTTCGGCCCATGCAGCGGTGTCAGCGCGAGTGTCGGCTCTACCTTACGGAGCACCGCTTCGTCGGTACTACCCTGCCCACCGACGGCACGGTGTTTTATCAGCGCGGAAACACTTTTTTCTACTGCCCCAATACCGAGGTGCTCGAGCGCTTCCTGCTGGGAGCGGAGGCCCGAGGGGTGGGCCGGGTGATCTACCAGCCGGACTTGCCCATGTGAGCGCAAGATGAAAATTCTGGCACCCTTGAATTCGCCGGAAGAAACCGAGATGCTCCTGGCCAACGGGGCGGAGGAACTTTACTGCGGCCTGGTGCCGGAAGAGTGGGTGGCCCGTTACAGCGGCGCCATCTGGCTGAACCGGCGCAGTCCGGCTGGCGGGAACCTGCGCACCTTCTCGGATCTTGCCCGGGTCGTCCAACAGGCTCACGGCCGTTCCGTGCCCGTGTTTGTGACCTTGAACGCTCAGACCTACACCGCCAGCCAACTGCCACTGGTGCTGGACCTCGCCCGCCGCTATGTCGAGGAAGCCAGCGTGGATGGGCTGATCGTCTCCGATCCGGCCTTGATCCTGGAACTGGCGAAACAGGACTTGCCCTGCGCCCTGCATCTCAGTTCCATCGCCGCGTCGTTGAATGTGGCTGCCGTCCGTTTCTTCCAGTCGCTCGGAGTGCGCCGCGTCATTCTGCCTCGCAGCCTTACGCTGGCAGAGATCGGGCGCATTGCCTGCGAAATCGGCTCTCAGATCGAACTCGAGGTGTTCATCCTGAACGACGGGTGCATTTTCGAGGAGGGGTTCTGCCTCACGACCCACCACCGTTCCGTGGGCGCCTTTTGCGTGGGACTGGCGCGGATGGACTCGCAGTCTTTCAAGCTTTCCGGCGCACCCTGGGCTTCAGGAGAAGAGGAGGAGATAAACACGCTCCTGCAGGATTTTCATCGCCGCATTGACGCGCTCACCAATTACGCCTGCTCGGCCCGGCCGCAGACCGCACTGCCGCTGGCGCCGTGCGGCCTTTGCGCCATCCCCGCCTTCCACCGTATGGGCATTTCCGCAGTGAAGATTGTCGGCCGCGAAGCGTCCTCCTTGCGCAAGCTGGCCAGTCTGAGGCTGGTCCGGGCGGTCGTGGAGAAGACACGAAACGGGGCCCTCGAAGAAGCCGTTCAAGGGTACGCGCAGACTCTTCGCGAGAGTGTTGCGCCGTGCGTCCCGGGAGAAATGTGCTATTACAACGCGGGAGCAACCACAAACAGAAGCCATCTGCGGGAGAGCGCGGGACGATGGAGATAGCCGCTAGTACGCCATCGAGCGCCGGACGGCGGCTATGACGTCGGCGGCGTGGGGCAGAAACGCGTCCTCCAGCGGCGGGCTGTAGGGTACTGGACAATCGGGCGCGGTCACGCGCAGGACGGGCGCGTCCAGGTAATCGAAAGCGTCGGACGCGATCAGCGCGGCGAGTTCGCCGGCGAAGCCCGCCGTGCGCGTATCTTCGTGCAGCAAAATCACGCGGCTGGTTTTGCGGACGGTCGCCAGCACAGCTTCCCTGTCTAGTGGAACCAGGCAGCGCAGGTCGATCACTTCCACATCCACGCCGTCGCCTTCTTGGGCCAGCTTCTCCGCGGCTTCCAAAGCGACGTACACCATGGCTCCGTAGGTGATGACGGAAATGTCGGTGCCGGCACGAGCCACGCGGGCCTGACCAAGCGGCACGACGTAATCCTCCGCCGGCACATCCTCTTTGATTCGCCGATACAGCAGTTTGTGCTCAAAGTACAGCACCGGATCGGGGTCGCGAATCGCCGCCTTGATCAACCCCTTCGCATCGTAGGCAGTCGCGGGCACCACGACCTTCAGCCCCGGCGTATGGACAAAAGCGATCTCCGGGTTGTTGGAGTGGAAGGGGCCGCCACGGACACCGCCTCCCGAAGGTCCGCGTATGACGATGGGAACACCGGCGGCCCAGCGGTAGCGGGCTTTGGCGGCGTAGTTGACGATCAGGTCGTAGCAGGTGGAAATGAAGTCGGCAAACTGCATTTCGACGATCGGCCGCAGGCCCATGAGCGCGGCGCCAATGGCAGCTCCCACGAAGGCATTTTCCGCCAGCGGGGTGTCCACGATCCGGTTGGGACCAAAGTGTTCCTGCATGCCGGCTGAGAGCTTGAAGGCGCCGCCGTGCGCCCCGATGTCTTCGCCAATCATGAAGACTCGGTCATCGCGTTCCATTTCCTCCCAGATTCCCTGGCGGATCGCCTCGATATAGGTCATCACTGGCATGGGTTCGTTTCCCGCTTTCCTCGTGTCCTCTGTGTCATCGGTAGTGAATGATCTTCTTCCGCTGACGCATACACGCCCTCAAGCAGCTCACCCGGATCCGGATACGGAGACTGCTCGGCGCGGGTCACGGCCGCTTCCACTTCGGCTTGCACTTTGGCGTAGAGCTCGTCAATGTCTCGACGGGAAAGCACCTTGTGCTCCAGCAGGTACTTTTCGAACCGCAGAATCGGATCTTTCTTTTTCCACTTTTCAAACAGTTCCTTGGGCACGTATTCGGCTTGGTCGTGGGCCGAGTGGCCGCTCATGCGGAAGGTTTCGCACTCCAGCAGCGTCGGGCCCTCTCCCTTCCGCGCCCGCGCGATGGCTTTCTGCGCGGCTTCATAGACGGCGAGAACATCGTTGCCGTCCACCCGCTGGCAGGGAATCCCATAGCCTTGGGCGCGGTCCGTGATGTGCTCGACCGCCATCTGGCGGCTCACCGGTGTCGAGTACGCATACTGGTTGTTGACACACAGATACACGATGGGCAACTTGAAGACGGCCCCGAAGTTCAGGGCCTCATGCCACTCGCCCCGGCTGGTCGCCCCGTCCCCGAAATAGCACAGCACGACATTCGGCTGTTTGCGGTACTGGAAGGAGAAGGCGACTCCGTTGGCCACCGGAACGATCGCGGCCATCGAGCTGATAAAAGAAATGATGCCCAGCGGAAGCGCGCCCAGGTGGGTGTTGCCGTCACGCCCGCGTGTCGGGCCGTCCTTTCGGCCCAGGTAATTGGCTACGACCATCCAGGGTGGCAGGCCACGAAGGAGAAAAGCGGCGAGGTCGCGATGGCTGGGGCAGACGACATCTTCCGGCAAGGTCTGAACGGCGCTGCCGGCGGAAATCGCCTCCTGCCCCCGCCCGATGAACACTCCGCCCACGATCTTGCCCTGGCGGTAGAGGTTCTCGATGCGGTGCTCCAGTTCCCGCATCAGCTTCATGGTATGAAGAAGTCGACTGCCCAGTTTGCGAGTTACCGTGGCCATGAGGTTTCCGTGGGATACCGCACTACACTTGTCCGGCGTATCCCCAAATTTTTGCCGCTTTGCGCCCGCCCGCCTGCCAGTTTCCCGCTGGGCCGGGGCTACGAGGGTTTCTCCCAAACCCAGTCGCGATATTGCTTGCGCAACGCAGCCTTGAGCAGCTTTCCCGTGGAAGTGTGCGGGAGTTGCTCGACGAACACAAACGCATCGGGCAACTGCCAGCTGGCAAACTTCGGCGCCAGGAAGGCCCGCAGAGTGGAAGGGTTGAGCTGCGCTCCTTCCCGGGGGACAATGACCGCCAGCGGGCGCTCCTGCCACTTGGCATGGGAAACTGCGATGACCGCAGCCTCCCGTACGTCGGGATGGGCTATGATCGCGTTCTCCAAATCCACAGAGCTGATCCATTCACCACCAGACTTGATCAAGTCCTTGGTGCGATCCACGATCTTGACGTAGCCTTCCGCGTCAATGTTGGCGACGTCCCCGGTGCGGAGCCAGCCGTCCGAACTCCAGCGCTCTCCCCCTTGCGGCATGTTGTAGTAGCTGGCCGCCACCCAGGGGCCTTTGACCTGCAGTTCGCCCGGGGTGGCGCCGTCCCAGGGCGCAGGATCGTCGCCGGCCATGGCGCGGATTTCCGTGAAGGGTGATGGCCGTCCCTGCCGCGCCCGCATCTCGTAGCGCCGGTCCTCCGGCCAATCTCGCATGTAGGACTTGAGGTTGCTGGCAGTGACAATCGGGGTGGTTTCGGTCATGCCCCAGCAATGCGTGATCGGAATGCCCTGGCGATCCAATCCTCGCAGCAAACTCTCGGGAACGGCGGACCCGCCCGCCATGCCGCGCATGCCGGGAGCCAGCTTCCAGCGGCCGGGTTGACTTTCCAGCGCCTGCAGGATCCCCAGCCAGACCGTCGGCACCGCGGAGGCGAAGGTGACCTGCTCCGATTCGAACAATTCGAGCACGCTTTCCGGGTCGAGATAGCGTCCCGGAAACACCAGCTTGGCTCCGGTCATCACGGCGGTCAGAGGCACGCCGTGGGCATTCACGTGAAACATCGGGGCCAGCGCCATGAGCACGTCCTGCTGGGAAATGCAGCAGACATCGGGAAGAGCAAAGTTCATCGCGTGCAGGACCAGCGCCCGATGGGAATACACCACCCCCTTGGGCGTGCCCGTGGTGCCCGAGGTGTAGCACATGCCCGCCGCCTCGTTCTCGTCCAAGTCGGGATACGCGAAGTCCCCGCTCGCCCCGCGAATGAATTCCTCGTAATCCTCGCAGCCTGCGGGGACCGGAGCCCCGCTCAGCCGGACCACCAGGACGCGCTCCAGATTTACCTGGCCGGCGAAACTCTCGTAGAGCGGCAGCAGAACGTCGTCCACGATCAGGATACGGTCTTGCGCGTGGTTCACGATGTAAGCCAGTTCCTGGGGGGCCAAACGAAGGTTCAGCGTGTGCAGAACACCCCCGGCAGCGGGAACGCCGAGGTAGGCTTCCAGATGGACATGCTGGTTCCACATGAGCGTGGCGACGCGGTCACCGCGCTCGAGGCCGGCTTTCTGCAGCATCTCGGCCAAGGCACGGGCCCGGCGGTAGGCTTCGCCGTAACTAGTGCGAAGCACCGATTTCCCAGGAATACGGGCGACGACTTCGACGGAAGGAAAAAGCTGGCCCACACGCTCCAGCAGGCTATTCAGGGTAAGCGGATACGGCATCATCGTTCCGAGCATGCACGACTCTCCGGTCCCGCCGCACGATGCTCGCACAACCCGCCGGACGGGCAAACCAGCTTGAATGCATAACTATACCTCTGCCGTTCAGGATTTCGCATGGGAAAACACCTGCTCGTGCATGGGCACGTGCCCCCGGAATCCGGGGCCGGCACTCGGATCAGGGCAAGGCCCGGCACCGACGGGATAGATATAATCGGTCGTTGCTAGTGGTGCTTCCGCCGAGCACGTGGCGCAGAAAATTCACGCTGACTCACGAGCAACAGAGATGCTGCTGAACGCGCTGGTCAGTCTGAAGCTGCTCGACAAGAGAGATGGAACTTTCTTCAACACTCCAGCCAGTACCCGTTTCTTCTCGGAGGGGTCGCGCGACAATGCCTGCGGTGGCCTTATGCACACCGCTCACCTGTGGCAGCGTTGGTCCGCGTTGACGGAGTGCGTGCGCGGCGGGACGTCGGTCGAGGCCCGCAGTCGCGAAGACAACTGGGTGACAGCTTTCAGTGCAGCCATGGACCGCAATGCCAAGGAGCGGGTCGGCGCGGTGGTGAAGGCGATCGGGACCAGAGGAATCAAGCGTATGTTGGACCTGGGTGGCGGATCGGGAGCGTATTCCATTGCTTTTGCGCGGGCCGTACCTGGGCTGAAGTCGGAAATTCTGGATCTGGACGATGTCGTTCCTCTCGCTCAAGAAAACATCCGGAAAGCTGGGCTTGCTGACCACATCAGCGCGCGAGTGGGCGACCTGTTGAGCGATCCGCTGGGAGAGAATTACGACATGATTCTGGCCTCTGCGATTTGTCATATGTTTTCTCCCGAACAGAACCGCAAGCTATTCCAACGGGCCTACAACGCACTTGCTCCCAAGGGGCAGGTGGTCGTACAGGATTTTATTCTGGAACCAAGCAAGACCGCTCCCCGTGCTGCCGCTCTGTTCTCGCTGAACATGCTGGTGGGCACGCGAGCGGGCAGCAGCTATAGCGAGCCGGAATACACGAGTTGGTTACGGAAAGCGGGCTTCTCGGATGTGCGCCCAGTGCGCTTGCCCGGACCTAGCGGGCTGATGATCGCAGTCCGTGCTTAGAACGCTCCAAGACTGACCCGTCGTGCATGAGCCTGGCAAACACGATTGTCTATGAGCAAGAGACAGCCTGTCACAGCTTCAGTTCGCGACCAAGGCGACGGCGGACTGGCGGGTCGCGCAGTTCGGAAGGATAAATGCCACGACGCTCATATATGGATGCCGGCATTTCAAACACCTCAGTCTGTGCGTAGTCGAACCTTAGCGCACCACCACATGTACGCGCTGGACACATCACGATGCCCAGTTTTCACCTCTCACAGTTTCGCAGTCTTCAGCAACGCTAGATCCCTCCTAATGAACACTTCCAGTGGGGGTAAGATGAAAGCCAAGGCCAGCTGCTTGCTTTGCCAAACGTACGAACTGACGCTGTCGCGCACTCTCTTCCATGGCCGCAAAGATGCTCTCTTCGTATGGTTGGCGGGTGGTGATCAGGTGATAAAGGACTCGCGCGCGCTTGAATTCGTCGATCGCGTGACGGCATTCCCGCTGAGCATCCGGGCAAGTGAGACTGTTCAAGACTGCGGCCTTGGCGTGTTCGAGGTCGGTCAGGCGTAGGACGGATTTGGCGCTGCTGCGTCTCTTCTTCTGGAAGTTGGCTTCTGCTTCATGACGGGTGGCCTCCGTGCCACCAATCAATCATCAGAGTGGTGCCGCGACGGTAAGGTCAGAGTTGGCCGTCAGCCAGGAAGAATCTCCTCAATCGCAGCCGCAAACTTCCCAGAAGTCCGGTTTTGATCGGTGACTGCTATCACTGTGACTCCCGTCGCTGAGTTCTGCTAATGCCACAGGCCCTGGCGTGGGGACCACTGGCGCGTCTGATTCGTCTAGTATGAAAATATCACCTGCAAATCGAGACGTCGGTTCGAGACAGTCCAACCCGACAGGACTTCCGCCACCACCGCTGTTTGGGAGCGGGCGACGACGTTCATGAACTGCAGTCCATCCCGCAGCAGTTCCCAGACGACGGTTAGGACGGAACGAAAGTCACGCCGCCAAGCGAATGGAAGCTGTAACATGGGAGCTCAGCTTCCCACAGACTGCGTCACTCGACGAGCCTCTTTGGTGCTGGTAGACAAAAAGCTCCCCCCATTTGCACCGAGACTCGTGCACGTTCAGTCCGTCGCAGGTTTTTGCGGAGGACAGCAGCAGCCAGGAGTTAGGGTTCAGTAGCGAGCGAAAGAACCGCGCGTTTCGTGAACACACGGATCATCTCGCGACGATACTCAGGAGTCAGGGCCGAGGTTGTCAGCGGTTTCGCGGTCTGGGCTGCGAGAACACCGGCGGCTTCAGCCCACTCTTCCGTCATGCGCCTCCCTGCCAGGAGTTCGGTGGCACCTTTCACCAGCACGGGCGCGGGATTCACGGCAGTCAGTCCGACGCGTACGTCTTCGATGTGTCCGTTGGACCGCTTCAGAACCACGGCGACTCCGGCGAGCGGGTAGTCAATCGAGCCGCGGATACGCAGCTTGCGATAGGCGAGAGGCAGAGTGCGCCGAGCGTGTAGAGATAGCCGCGTGGCGGCCAGACGATCGACTCCTTGCGACCCCATTGTTGGACGGCGGGCATGGCTATTTCTCCTTGTTCTGGCTGCGCTTGGCGAGGAGTTCCTGCACCTTCGTGGCCTTGGTTGTCTGGACTTGGCGAAAGAGGATGGTGAGCTGTTCCTGGGCAATCTTGTCGCCACGCAGCAACGGTTCGAGCGTGTTCATCAGCAGCATTTGAATGCCGACGAGTTCGGTGAAGATGTGCATCTCCATCTGCGTGTGACTGCCGATAACAATACTGCGCAGCAATAGATCGCGCGCCCATTCGCTCGGTGTTTTGCCGGCGCGCGACGCAGCCTCTTCGACTGCCTTCGCCTCGTTTGCTCTGAGCTTGGTACTCAGGTTGCGAGAGCGCCGGTCGCGCCCTCGCAGCTTCTCCGAACTTCGTTCCTCGATCATGTCAACCTCAGCCATACGGAACCTCCATTGTTTGCTAATGCCGGTATCTGTCCAGATAGCGCTTTATTCCGAGACCGCGTGTTTTCAGTGGTATCTGCCGAGATACCAAAGTATCTGGGCAGTTCCCTATCAGGGGTGGAGTGTCAACATTCTTCCGGTGCGAAGCACCGTTCTTGCGCCGCCACGAAATTGAATGGAGGATCATGCCTTCGACACCCGCACCCTCTGCGCCGTCTGCGCAATCTCCCGCGCACGAGCGAAGCAAAGTGCGGCGGGAATCTCGAAGCGGCGGCGAACTTCAAGCATCGTGACAACGTCGTCCATCGGAATACTTTCGATGAGCCAAAGTCTGGCCGATGCAACATCGACCGTCCGCTGTGCGTAATAAAGAGGACTGGGTTTATCGGCGCGGCGCGAAGCCAGAGAGCGTGTTAGCTTCGCGGCGTCTTTTTCGTGGGCAAGTTCATGCAGAACCCACGCCCAATCGTGTTCGGAATTGGTGCGCTTGCCGGGATGCTTTCGCAATGGGATTGCACGGGACGAAAGCATGGCATCCGCCGCTGAAATATCCAGCCGGAAGTCACCGGGGTTCCAAGTGGAATCGCTGGGGAAGTTGACGGCAATATTCGTCGCGTTCTGTGTTCTAGGCTGTGGCATGTTTCACTTCGAACACCGGCTCGATCAGGAAGCGGTTCGCATCGCGGTCATAACCGCGAAGCGCCAGCAACTCGCGGATGACCCGGCGGCCCGGTTGACGCTCGACATGGACGACGAAATCGACAGCTTCTCCGATCTCCGCTTCGGTATCGGAGAAGGTCGTCTGCGCATTGTTGCGCATGACCAGATTGGCGAAACGGCAAAGCGCTTTCTCTGCCGAGTTGGCATGAATCGAGAAACTGCGTGGACTGCGGCCTACCGGCAACACGCCAGTCGTCATAGTTCAGCAACCGGCGGAAAAACGTGAACTGTCCCTGTCGATTCAAGACCTCGATTTGCATGAAATCCGCGAGCTGTCGAGTGAATGCCTGCACGCGCTGGTCGAGCCGTGCGAGATCGCGCTCGATGTGCGTACGCAACAGCGTCTTCATGCTGGCGCTCGTGAACTGCGCTTTCAATTCACCGATGGCTCCGGCAGGATCGCGAAGGAGCTGGGCGAGCGCCGCGCCCACGCCGGTCTTTGACCTAGCGCCTTCGACCAGGACGCAGTAGAAGATTTCAACCTGATAAAGATGGTCACGCTTCGCTTCAAAGAACTCCCTCCGCTGGCCGATAGCTGCTTCCACAATAGGGTCGTCATATCTTGCGAATGGTATGTCGGGGCGGTTCGATTTGAAGAGGTATTGGTAAACGTGGAAGCCTAGGCCAAACGCTTTGAGCGCTGCCTCCAACCGCTTCACCGCGTACTCCTGTTCCGAGCGGTCAAGACTTTCGTAGTCCACGCCCGGAATACTGAGAACCATGCCAACATCGCCGCTCTTAGTAAGAAAGGCCGTCTCATTCCAGAAGCCGTATAAGTTGATGTGGTCGTTGAGAGCCGCGCTCTCTTTCCACGGCTTGATAACTTTGTCGAGACGCAGCATCAGACCACCTCCACACAGGGGACATGCTGTTTGGCTGCGTCATAGCGCAGCTTGTAGCGTTCGGACTTTGCCAGGATGCGGACGAACGCCGGATCGCTATTCGTTACCCAATGGCCGAAGGCAAAACCGCCAAGGAAGACAGCGATACCCGCGAGGATGGAGTTGAAGATATTGAAGGCCCCCACCGCGCCGACGCAGACGAAATAGAACAGCGTGCGTTCCACTCCCAAGTAGGTGAGCGGCTTATGCAGGTTCTTGAAGACTCGATTTGTGCGATGCTTCTGCTGTGGTTTGTCTGGCATAAGTCTCTCGCCTAACTAAGCGTGTCGAGTTAAAGAGTTGAAGGTAGCTGGGAAAGGCGCTATACGCCCCAGAGCCAACTCAGGACATTCACAGCGAGAACGGCAATGCCCGTTCCGGTGGCGACTCCGGCGAGCGCCTTTTTTGCGCCGGGTTCGCCATGCGCGAAGCCGTAGCCGCCGATCACGATCGCAACCAGACTTGCAACCTTCGCAATGGTGCCGGNNTGCCGGTGAAAAGGCTTTGGATAGCGGTAAAGCCGGTGTCGAACGGTGAACCGCAATGTGCCAGCGCGGCCACAGGCATGACAAGAAGTAGGGTAAGAAGAGCGGCGGTTGGACTCGCCCACTTCGACCGAAGACGGGGCTGGACTTGGCGGATAAGATAGACTTGGGATGAACGTGACATATGCGCCGCCGACAGCAGCTTAAAGCGGCTGCTTTTGGCGCAAAAGTAACCGCACTCAGTCGCGGTGTCCAATGAATTGTCGGGCGACAGCTATTCCTGGCAGGAATAGCTGGGGACAATTAGAGTGGTTCGTCGGTAAACTTGTTGTCGAGGTCGGCATGAGAAAGCTCGATCCAACTGGCGATAAAGGACATAGCCATCGTCGCTTCGCTTCTACAACCTTCCATTACCCATACACCGTCACATGATTATGAGAACCGACGATGATTCGCGAATGGCAAACGAGTTCGCGCGATCATTTCTCCGCAAATTTCGGCCACTCCTTCTTCAGTTCAAGCAAGACGGGCCGAAGCAAATGGTAGTGCTTCAGGTCTGACACAAACGCCACCTCCGCAATCGCCCGAAGGCGTCCGTCGTCATGGGAGAACATGACCCTGGCTCAGCGAAAATGCCCGAGACAGGTCGGAGGCAGCAAAGGTCGTCGCACGCTGGAAAAAGAAGGGGCTCCTGTAAGGTTGGCAGAGCCAAGAGTCGGCTGTCACTCGCTTTGGGGCGGTGGGTTCTAATAATCCCCTCTCCGCCAAAAAGCTACAAAAAAGCTATACGAAAGCTACAGACAGGCGTATAACGATTTTGCCGAAGTTGATGGCAATACCGCTAGGTACTTTCAGACGGGTCTTTGGAAACAGTGATTTAGCGGCTTTTTAGCCGTGTTTCGTAGCTTGGGAGATAGTCCCTCCCTCTCCGCCAGTGCTTTCTCCTAGACGACTCCTCTGATCCGGCACTCTAGCGCGACATCGGAAATTCGACCTGCTGCTCAATTTCAGCGATTGCGATGGGGGCAAAGTTGGCCTCACGCAGTTGCTGGTTGAGTTGCGCCAATCTTGTTTGCTTGAATCGGGCCCACTCTGCGATGCGTGCTTTTACCTGTTGGCTTGACTCCTGGTAAACCGCGATCGCCTGCGAAGGCACGGCACGATCTCCACCTTCGACAACTCGCAGAGCTGATGCCAGACCCGTGTAGGCATCCTGCAGTCCGGGGCCCTCCTCTGCCGCGTGCTCTTTGTTCGTCAGAATCTTGCCGATTCCGGATTGAGCTTCCGCCAGCGCTGACTTGAGCGGTGCGCTTTGTGCTCCCAGCTTCTGCTGCATGTCGGCAAGCTGTTTCTGAACCGAGCCGATCTCGGCCAGTGCGCGGCGCGCTTCAATGGTTTCGCCGAAGATCTGTTGGCCCAGTTGCAACTGCTGCGTGAGTACCTCGGGAGTCGCGGGCGAGCGCGGGTCCATGATGACTTTCAATGATTGGTTTTGCGTTTTTCCATCGACCGTCAGGCGGACCTGGTAGATTCCCGGCACAGCCTTCGGCCCGCTCGGATTGCGGTACTCAGAGTCTTCGTCCGCGCTCGGGTCGCCGGAACTACCCCAGGTAAGGTTCCAGACGAAGCGGTGCATTCCAGCAGTTTTCTCGAGGACTTCAGGCTTGGGAAACCAGCGCTCGGCGACGGGAAGCGGCGGGTGCTTCCTCGTGCGCTGCTCTTCTGAAGAATGATCTTCTGAAGAAAACTTTCGGACGAGATTCTGCTTCGCATCGAAAACTTCCAGCCGAACAGCGCTCGCCGGAGACGGAAGGAAATAATCAATCATCGCGCCATTGGGAGGATTCTCTGCCGTGGGTTCCTCGGGCGGAAGTGGTGTGCCTGTAAAGGAGTCGTTATCAATGCGAACCGCGGTGGCCGGACGGTAAAGCCACGGGGCATTCGCGCTTCTTGCGTCAAGCACCTGGCGAAGTGGCGTGATGTTATCGAGAATCCAGAAGGAACGCCCGTGCGTGGCAATCACCAAGTCATCCCCGTGGATCGTGAGATCGCGAACTGAAGTGACAGGGAGGTTCAATTGCAATGACTGCCAGTGGTCCCCGTCGTCCAAAGATACGTAAACTCCGAATTCGGTTCCGGCGAAGAGGAGCCCTTTGCTCTGAGAGTCTTCGCGAACAGCGCGCAAGAATGCGGGAGCGGCAATGCCGTTTGTGACCAGTTGCCAGGTAGCCCCGTAGTCGCGCGTGCGATAGATGTAGGGGGTCTGATCGTCGAGGCGTCCGCGATCGACGGCTGCATAGGCGACGGCGGGATCGAAATGCGAAGCTTCGATCAGTGAGATTTTGCTCCAGTCGCTCAGTCCTTGCGGCGTGACATCTTTCCAGTTCTTTCCACCATCGCGAGTGAGGTGAATCAATCCCGTGTCGCTTCCCGCCCAGATCAGATTGCGATTGAGGGCCGATGGCGCGATCGTGAACACGACTCCATAGCCTGCGCGTTTGGCGCTCTCGACAGTTGGTGGACTCGGCGGTTTCTTGTCCTCCGTATGAGGCGCATCACGCGCTTCACGGGTCGCTCCGGTGAGATCGGGACTGATGGTCTCCCAGTGCAGACCGCCATCGACCGTCTTCATCACATACTGCGTCCCGAGATAAAGCGTTGTCGGGCCAACCGGGGAAAGAACCAGCACCGGAGTCCAAGGCGCACGATATTTGCGCCGATTGATCTCGGCATCAAATGCCATTGCGGGCCATGGAGTAATGTCCTGGCTGAGGCCAGTCCGTTTGTTGAAGCGGGCAATGGGTCCGAAAGTCCCACTCAGATAAATGACATCGGGGTCATTCGGATCGAGCACCAGGTATCCGCTCTCGCTGGGGCCGGCGGGAAACCAGTCCCGCGGCGTAATCTGCCCGTGGTCGGTACGGCTTAGAACCGCAGCACTGCCGCTATCCTGCTGCGCGCCGTACACGACGTAGGGAAACTGGTTGTCGGTAGTCACATGATAGAACTGCGCCGTGGGCTGGTTGTACCAACTGCTCCAAGTCTGGCCACGGTCGAGGCTGATCGTGGTTCCCTGGTCCGTTCCAAGAACCATGCTGGCTGAATTCCTGGGATCGATCCAAAGCTGGTGATAATCATCTCCGCCCGGCGCGCCGCGGACGATCGAAATTGTTTTTCCGCCATCCTCCGATCGGTAGAGAGCGACATTCGGGATGTAGATCACATCGGAATTATTCGGATCGATGGTGATGCGATTGAAGTACCATGCCCGACTGGTAAGACGAGGATCAGCGTTGGCAAGCACCCACGTGTTGCCTCCATCGTCAGACCGATAGAGGCCGGATTTTTTGGCATCGGATTTTCTTGCCTCGATGAGTGCGTACACGCGCTTGCCGTCCGGCGCAACGTCAACGCCAACGCGTCCCCAATCGCCTTCGGGTAGCCCGTTTCCGTCGAGACGAGACCACGTTTTACCGGCATCTTGAGAACGGTAAAGGCCACCACCGGGTCCATCGATAGGAGCATACGTGCTCCACGGAGGACGCCGTGTATGCCATGCGCCGGCAAACAAGAGCTGCGGCGTAGCGGAACCCATTGCCAGATCTGAAATGCCGATTTCGGACCCGAGATCGAGCACCCGCGTCCAATGCATTCCTCCATCGACGGATTTGTAAACGCCGCGCTGTTCATTGGGACCATAAGCGTGCCCCAGAGCGCCGACGTAAACGACGCTCGGATTCTGCGGATCGATCACAATCCGGCTGATCTGGCGCGTGTCTTCCAAGCCGACGTGATTCCACGTCGAGCCGCCGTCAGTGGATTTGTAGACGCCGTTGCCGGAAGAGAGGTCGGAACGAATGTCGGTCTCGCCGGTTCCGGCATAAATGGTTTTAGGATCGGAGGGAGCCACGGCAAGTGCGCCGATCGAACCCACCGGCTGGCTGTCAAAAATCGGCGACCAGACAACTCCGGCATCGGTTGTCTTCCAGATCCCGCCATTGACCGAGCCAAAATAAAAGGTGGTCGAGTCGCCCGGCACGCCGGCCACGGCAACCACTCGTCCGCCGCGGAAAGGGCCGATTAAGCGCCATTTGAGCCCATTCACAAGCTCCGGAGGAACAGGCTGAGCAACCGCTGCGATGGCGAGTAATAGAAAAGCCGACGTGAGAATACGACGTCTTAAACACAATCTGAGTTTACGCAAATGGCAGGTCCTCGTTTTAGGTCCCCGGTGGGTTGAGATATTATGCCTGAGTCTTCGATCACGCATCTATCCCGCATCATCCATCCGACGGCCCACGATTTGCTGCGTGTATGGTCGTCGAGGTTTAATGTCCCATGCACTGGAACGACGCTGGGATCCTTTTCCTGATCCTGCTGGCGATGATATCGCTGTTGCTCGTGCTTCTTCATCGCACTCGCCTGGGTTCACTTCTCCACGAGCATATTGCCGACCGTCCGCGCCGCAGGCTGTTTCTCGCATCCGTTAGCTTCTTTCTGACGTTTGCCATTGTGCGGGGAATCGTTTTTGCCATCCAGCGCCAGATTCCGCCTTTTCACTACATCATCATGGGCGATCGCCACATCCACCACCTGGTGCTCGGAATTCTGATTTTGCTGGCCGTCGGTTATGGCTGGTTGAGTGAAGTTGGTACCGGCAGCGATTCCTCGTCGATTTTCGCCAGCGGCCTGATGTCGCTGCTTTACGGACTGGGCTCGGCGCTGACGCTCGATGAGTTTGCACTCTGGCTCAATCTGAAGGACGTTTACTTCGTGCGCGAGGGACGCTCAAGCATCGACGCCGTCTTCCTGTTCGGCTCGCTGCTCGCAATCGGGGGATGGGGCGCGCCGCTATTCGCCGCCCTGGCAAAGCGCATGACGAAGCAGAATCGGTAGCGGTGATACCATCAACCTGCTTTAACGAACTCCTGACACTGGCATCACGGAATGACTCGATCCTCGCGCTCCGTCGCCTCTCCCTACGTGGTCAGCATCGCGGATTTCCGCGCCCTCGCCCGGCGCCGCGTGCCCCGGGCCGTCTTCGACTACCTTGATGGCGGCGCCGAAGGAGAGGTCACCCTCCGCGAAAATTGCCGCGTGTATAAGGACGTTACCTTCCGTCCTCGCCAGGCAGTCGCGTTCGCCGATTGCAACTTGCGCACCCGCGTTCTCGGCTTCGATCTCGCTCTCCCATTCCTACTCGCTCCCGTCGGTTACAGCCGCCTCATGCACCCCACGGGCGAAGTTGGCGCCGCTCGCGCCGCCGGCAACGCGGGCACAGCCTACATTCTTTCCACCATATCGGGACACAAGCTGGAAAATGTTAAAGCCGCCTCGACCGGACCCGTTTTCTATCAGCTCTATCTGATGGGTGGCCGCAGTGCCGCTGAGGCCGCGATTGAACGCGCCCGCCTCGCCGGATTCTCCGCGCTCGTCGTCACCATCGACACCGCCGTCTCCGGAATCCGCGAGCGTGATTACCGCAACGGAATGAAGGAACTCGTCAGCGGCAGCCCCTTCGAAAAACTTCCGTTCCTTCCGCAAGTCCTCTCGCGCCCGGGTTGGCTTGCGAGTTTTCTGCTCGATGGCGGCCTGCCCGCGCTCCCCAACGTCGTGATCCCCGGCAAAGGGCCCATGCCGCTCATCGATGTCGCCGCCGCCCTCGCCGAATCCACCGTGACCTGGAACGACCTGCGCTGGATTCGCGAACTGTGGCGCAGCCCTATCGTGGTCAAAGGCGTCCTCACCGGAGACGATGCGCGCCGCGCCATCGATGAAGGCGCCGCGGCAATTTCAGTCTCCAATCATGGCGGCCGCCAGCTCGATTGCGTTCCCTCTTCCTTGCGTGTCTTGCCGGAGGTCGTGAAGGCCGTCAACGGGCAGACCGAAATCCTCATGGACGGAGGCATTCGCCGCGGCTCCGATATCGTCAAGGCCCTCTGCCTCGGCGCCCGCGCCGTGCTCTGCGGACGCGCCTACGCCTATGGCCTCGCCGCTGCCGGAGAAGCCGGCGTCAATCGCGCCATCGAAATTCTGCGCGCCGATCTCGACCGCACTTTGAGGCTGCTCGGTTGCGCGTCCGTCGCTGAACTTGATCGTTCCTATGTCAATGTTCCACAGAGCTGGGACTCGAACTGACGGCGTTTGCAAAATACTCTTAGCAGGGTGCGGAAAAACGCCGGAGGAAAACGTTGGGGTTCGTATCAGGGCATCGCTTTAGCGATGCCGAAAGTTCTTCGAAATCAGATGCCCCTTTAGGGGCTGGACATCGGAGGGAGCTACGCCCGTGCATCGTCGCGATTTCAATCTCGGCATTCTGAAAATATCCGCCGCGGCGCTGCTGGCTCCGCGCCTGCTCGCCCAACCGCTCGACTCGGCTGACGACGACGCTTCCATCGCCGCGCTCTACAAAAACGCCATCGTCATCGACTCCCTCTGCGCCCCGTTGATCGATATGGACTCGCCACCTACCACCGACACGCTCGCAGCGGTACGGCAATCGGGCATCACCGCTATCAACTTCACCATCTCGGACCCTACATTCGAAGGCACGGTCGGCAATATCGCTGCCGTCGAAGCGCTCGTCGAGCAGCATCCTGACACGTTCCTGCTCGTGCGCCGGCATTCCGACATCGCCCGCGCCAAGCGCGAAAACAAGATCGGCGTTCTTCCCGGGTTTCAGTACACCGCGTTTCTGGAGGAAAAACCCGAGCGCATCGAAATGTTCCGCCGCTTCGGCGTGCGCATCATGCAGCTCACCTACAACAATCGCAGCCTGTTCGGCGATGGATGCCTCGAGCCCGGCAACGCCGGACTCAGCAAAGCGGGCATCGCCGCCGTCAAAACAATGAACGACCTCGGAGTCGCCGTCGACCTCAGCCACAGCGGATACCGCACCACCGCCGAAGGCATCGCCGAATCCGCAAAGCCAGTTCTGATCTCGCATTCCGGATGCGCTGCCGTCTATGCCCATCCCCGCAACAAGCCCGACGAAATTCTTAAGTCGCTCGCCGATCGTGGCGGCTATTTCGGCGTCTATCTCATGCCGTACGTCGTCGCTTCGCCCACCGTACCGACCCGCGAACATGTGCTCAATCACGTCGTGCACGCCATCAATGTATGCGGCGCCGATCACGTGGGCATCGGATCCGATGGCTCGGTCCAGAAGACGGTCCTGACCGCCGAACAGAAGGCTACTTTCGATCAGGACATCGCACGCCGCAAGAAACTCGGCATCGGCGCCCCCGGCGAGGATCGCTATCCCTACGTGCCCGACCTCAACGGACCCGGCCACATGGAAATCATCGCCACCGAACTCGCTAAACGCGGCCAGCCCGCGTCGGTGATCGAGAAAGTCCTTGGCGCGAACTTCCAGCGCGTGATTGGCGAAATCTGGGGCACGAGTTAGAAGAGCCGGGGTGAGAGTTGCGCCCTGAGTGGTACACGGCCGGCGCCTTTCATGACTTTCTCATACCTTCACGAATTTTCACCTTTCACGAATTGTCATCCCAAGCGAAGCGAGGGATCTGCATTTTGCGGCGGACTGCAGATCCCTCGCTTCGCTCGAAATGACAAAGACTCGTAAAGGGCGTGCTTGACACCGCTGGGAATCGAACTGTACAGTTCGGATCATTGAACTGGAGAGTTCCGCCATGCTGAGAACTGGCAAGAATGACAGTATCGTCGTCTCCGCACTTCACGCCCGCGCCAATTTTGGCAAGCTGTTGCGCCGGGTGGAGGACGAGCGCCGGTCGCTTGTCATCGAGAGGCGCGGCACGCCCAAAGCAGTGCTGCTGAGCATCCGGGACTATGTGCGGCTTGCCGCCCCCGAGCCGGAAGTGCTCAGGCTGATCGGAGAGGAGTCCCAGCGCAAGGGCACGGACAGGCTCAGCTCGCGCCAGATTGACCAGGTCATCAAGGCCGCGCGCGCGCAAAAACCGAAGCGTCGATGATCCCGCTCCGGCTCGTCATCGATACCAACATCCTCGTCTCGGCGGCTCTGAAGCCGGACGGACTCCAGCGCACCGTGCTCCTGCTTGCGATGACCAAACCGGCCAGGCTGTATGTTACCGAAACCGTTCTCGCGGAATACCGGGAGGTTCTCGCGCGCCCGGAATTACAAATCCGCAGGGGCCTTAGGCAGCAACTCCTCCAGCTCATAAAGAACCATGCGCAGCTCGTTACCCCTGCGCGTGCGCTCCAGGTCGCGAAAGATCCCGACGACAACAAGTTCCTTGAATGCGCGGACGCCGCCCGCGCCGACTACCTGGTAACCGGCAACCAGCGGCATTTTCCAAAGTTCTGGAAGAATACAAAGATAATCACGCCCCGCGAATTCATCGGCATCGTAGCCCCTCACTTTATCCCGTGACCTGGTGCTGTCGGAGCTGTCCATGTCATGTGTGACAACCGTCACTGCAAGTGGCGAGGGCAGGCGCAAACTGTTGGCATGAACGCGCCAATCGAGAACGATCGCGCAACGTGGTTGCAAGGTCCTTCGGCAGCGTGCTCGGTGCCTCCAGGAGAACGCAGGAGCCCCTGGCGGCTGATCCTCTTGGGAGCGCCCGGCGTAGGCAAAGGTACTCAAGCCGAACTCCTCACGGAGCGTCTAGGTGCGTGCCATCTCTCGACCGGAGACGTCTTTCGAGCTGCTGGCAAGCAGCGCGACTGCGACCAATCCCCGGCGATGAGGGCAGCACAGGAGTGTATGCGTCGTGGCGAGCTGGTGCCCGACTCCACCGTCTGGGAGCTGGTGCGCGAGCGCAGCGACTGCATCCTTTGTAGCGGCGGCTTCATCCTCGACGGATTTCCGCGCACGCTCGGCCAAGCCGAGTCGCTGAAAGAGCTGATGGAGAAAGAGAAGCTTTCGCTCGGCGCCGTGGTGGACTACGAACTGCCCCTGGACGAGATTGTCCAGCGCCTGAGCGGTCGCCGCACCTGCGAAAAATGTAAGTCGGTTTTCCATGTTACAGAGAGACCACCGAAGGTCGAGGCCGTGTGCGATCACTGCAGCGGACGCCTCTTCCAGCGCGAAGATGACCGCCCGGACGCCATCGCCGTGCGTCTGGAAGTATACGAACGAAGCACCGCGCCGCTAATCCAGTTCTACAAAAATCTCGGCCTGCTGCTCCCGATTGTCGCCCAAGACTCTCCCGACGAAATCATGGCGCGAACAATGGATAAGCTGGATAAGCTGAAGGCGCGCCGCAGCGACGGTGATGACAGGCGCACGTCTCTCTACCGGGCATCCTAACTCCAATTTCCTCCGGGCCAGGATCGGGCGGCCGGCGGTTATTGAGTGCCGGTGGTGGCCGCCCAGTATCGATTGCGGGCGAGCACAACGAGGTCGCGCTGCGGGACGCGCAGGCGGACCGTGATCATGTGAAGCCCCGGCTGCGGATGCTTGGGTTGGAAGCTAAGCAAGTAACGGTTCCGTACGTGGTTAGTCAGCCCGCGAGACCACCGTCGAAAGTGCGTTTATCCTTAAATACGTCGTACTCGCCCCCGCTTAGGTTGGCGACGGCCCGTGCCGTATTTTTGCGCATGGCATTCGAAGCCTTGTAGGCAAGGTCTAACACATCCATCGTCGCCGCGGGTTGGTTGAAGAACGGATCATTGCCCAGGCCGGGCGGATCCGGGTTATACGCCTTCAGGTCGCGCATGATCTCCGCGCGCAAGGGCGAGAATGAAACACTGTAGATCAAAGTGTTGCTCAGCGTAACCCGCTTCAGCACCTGATCGAGCTTGGCCTTGCTGCCGTGGTCGCGCGGTTCGCTGATCAGGAGCAAGACTCTGGTGTGGCCCTCGGGGCGGCGTTCGAGCAGGTCAAGCGAGTAAGAGACCGCATCGAGGATGGCAGCGCCACCGTTGTCCGATCCCTTTAGTTCTCCGAGCTTTTCTGCCACAGCGGGTACGTCTTCGGTGAAGTCCTGCAAGAGTTCGATCTTGCTGTCGAAGGTCACGACCGTGAGTTCGCTTTTGCTTTCGCCGAGAAAGTCTTCCACCATGGTGCCCAGCCCGCTCAGAGCCGCTTTGCGTGGCTTGCGCCGCTTGCTCTCCGGTCTGTCGATTTCCGATTGCTTCTCGGGCTGCTCGAACTCCAGCGAGGCGCTGCCGCCGCGCTGTGCGGCTACCACTAGAGATATGGATTGCGCATCGGGCGTGTCGTCCAGACAAATCTCCTGCTCCACACCGTTGTCTTCGAGAATGAAATCTTTCACGGACAGGCCGTGAACGATCTCGCCCGATTTACTCATGACTAGAGCCGGCGACAGAACAACGGTCGATTCGGAGTGAATCGTGGGCACCGTGGTTTGCGCCATGGCAAAAACAACCGACAGCGCCGATACGACTGGCAGGGCCATTCTCATCGTTCGTGACACCTCGCATTCAACAGTTATTTAGGATGCGAAGCGGAGCGTCCTCGGCGTCCTAATTCTCCACCACGCAGGCTGCCCCGCCCAAGCTCCGCGTGGGCGGGGGCGTTCACCGGCTCGGCTGCCGGCTTCGGAGTAACGACAACCCTGGTTGACATCGGAAGCTATAATCAACGAGTTTCTAACTCAATGCATTTGGTTTAGGCAGGTAACTTCAGCCCCCGAGGGATAGTCGGTCGTGAATTCTGTTTCCAGAAAAGCAGCCACGCATTCCAGCGTCGAAGCGCAGCGTCGTCTTGCTTATTTCAGCGAGCGCCGCGACGAGATCGTTTCGACCATCCGTGAACTGGTCGAAATCGAATCTCCCAGCGACAACAAGGCCGCCGTGGACCGCGTTGCGGAGGCCGTCGCGGAGAAATTTTCCCGTCTCGGCGGCGAAGTGCGCTTCCACCGGGCGAAGGACTTTGGCAGTCACCTGCAAGTGAACTTCGGCGGCAAGTCGGCCAAGCCGGTGCTGCTGCTCGGCCATTACGACACCGTCTATCCGCTGGGCACGCTCGCCACCATGCCCTGCCGCGTCGAGCGCAACAAATTGACTGGGCCCGGCGTGCTCGACATGAAATCCGGCATCGCCCTGATGCTGCACTCGCTCGCGGCGCTGCAGGATTGGCATGGCGGGTCGCCGGGTAAAGAGCCGGGTGGCGGATTGCCGCGGCCCGTAAACGTGCTGCTTGTTTCCGACGAGGAAGTGGGCAGCGACTCCTCGCGGGCGATCACGGAGGCGCTGGCCAAAAGAGCGGCGGCGGTGCTCGTGCTCGAGCCTTCCTATGGATCCCAGGGCGCCGTGAAAACTGCGCGCAAAGGAGTTGGCGAATACCTCGTCAAAGTTACCGGCAAGGCTTCTCATGCCGGCCTCGATTTCCAGAAAGGCGTGAACGCGATTCTTGAACTGGCGCGTCAAATCGAGAAAGTCTCCAGCTTTACCGATCTGAAGAAGGGCTTGACGGTAAACGTCGGAATCGTGAGCGGCGGATCGCGAACCAACGTGGTTCCCGCCGAAGCGTCGGCGCAGGTCGATGTTCGTATCGCGCGCATAAAAGACGCGGCCGGAATCGACAAGAAGATGCGCAGCCTGCGCCCCTTCAATCGCAAATGCAAAATCGAAATCACCGGAGGAATCAATCGTCCGCCCATGGAACGCACCGCCGGAGTGGCAGCGTTGTACGCGCAGGCCGCCGCCGTCGCGCGCGAGTTGGGATGGAAGCTCGGCGAAGCCGCGGTAGGCGGGGGCTCCGATGGCAATTTCACCGCGGGTCTGGGGATCCCGACCCTCGACGGTCTCGGCGGCGTAGGCGATGGAGCGCACGCCACCCACGAACACATCCTGATCTCGGAGTTGCCGCGCCGCGCCGCGCTAATCGCTGGGCTCATCGAAGCGGTGTGACCGAATCCCACGCTCCGGTGACAGGCAATGCGGGCACTCTTTGACCTGAGGGTCTAACTAACCTAGAATTCAATTGGGGACCTTAGAGTGATGCTGCGCCCGTGCCGGGCGCCGGGCAACCCCGCTGGAGGTTCTTATGCCGGGAAAACTGGGATTGCCTGAGATTCTGCTGATTCTTGCCGTCGCGCTCCTCATCTTCGGACCAAGCAAACTCGCCAGTCTGGGCAAGGGCTTAGGCGAAGGCATCAAGAATTTCAAGTCCGCCGTTAAAGACGACGAAACGCCCGGCGAGAAGAAACCGTAGTCGCTCGTGTGGCGCGGACACTCCTGTCCGCGCAGCCGCTGGCACAATCACGAATCTGCGCTACACGACTCCTGCTCGCTGCAGCATGCGCCACACCAGCGCTACCGGCAGTCCCACCACATTGCTGTAATCCCCTTCGATACGAGGAATCCAGCGCGAAGCGATGCCCTGAATCGCGTAGGCTCCCGCTTTGTCCATAGGCTCGCCGCTGGCGACGTAGTCGACGATCTCTTGGTCCGTGATTTCACTCACGGTGACAAGCGTAGTTTCACTGGCCACCGACGACTGGCCACTAACCACTAAACACACTCCCGTAATCACCTGGTGTTCGCGTCCGGAAAGCAAGCGCAGCATGCGAGCGGCGTCCGCGGCATCGGAGGGCTTGCCGAGAAGCTGGCCATCGACGACAACCACGGTGTCGGCTCCGAGCACGAAATCATGCGGACGTTGACGCGCAATCGCGAGCGCCTTCTCACGCGCCAGGCGTTCGGCGCAGTCTTTTGCGTCTTCTCCCGGCAGCGGGTCTTCCGGAATGACTGCAGGCTGCACATCGAACGGAATTCTGGCGCTGCGCAGTAATTCCTGGCGTCGCGGCGAGGCGGAAGCGAGCACTAGCATGGGAATCATTCTAGACCGCACATCAATGGCTTCTTGATTGTGTAGGTGGGAGTGAAGCGAGGGCACGCGGGCGAGGGCGCCCGCTCCACACGACTACTCCAGCGCTTCGGGCTCGATGGAAATGTTCTTCTCGCCTTTTGCGCGCTTTTCCCAGTATTTCTTTACCCAGGCTTCGTAGCTCTTGCCGGCGGCGGTGTCGCGTCCGGTAAAGGCGATGGCGGCGATTTCGGAATAGGGAATCGCTGGGCGCTCATTGCTCGTGGCGAGCATCAGACGAACGACGGAGTTCGCGAGCGTTGGGCCAATGCGGCGGTCGAAAAGATATCCGGTGATCTGGGAGCCATCTTTATCCTTGCGGGTGATGGTTACGTCACCACGATAGTCAAAGGCTTTTTCGATTACCGCGCGGACATCGGCTTCGGTGGCGAGTTGCGGGATCCTTCCCTGAAGATTTTCGCGCTCGAATCCCGGGACAACTTCGAGTTCGTCGGTGGCGTGCGGCTCGGCAGCGACGGCTTGCGCGGTGTGGGGGAGCGCAGGATCGTGCCCATGTTCTCTACCGCTCATACGCGGCTTTCTTCTGCTTTCGGAGCGACACTCGCAACATCAGCATCAATCTGCGCGTTAATCTGAACTAGCGGATTGTAGGAGTGCACCGGGCGCGTCTCCCGATCAAGATCGTTGAGCGCGTCTTTGTCGGGATAGAGCGAGAAGGTCGCCTTCACCGTGTCCGCGAATCCGCGCAGCGATCCGAACGTATCGTCAACCGACGAAGGCTCGTAGCCGCAATGCACCATGCAGTTGGCGCACTGCGGATTGCCCGACTCGGTGCCGTAGCTTGCCCACTCCGTCGTTTCCATCAATTCTTTGTAGGACTCGGCGTAGCCGTCCTGCAGCAGGTAGCAGGGTTTCTGCCATCCAAAGATGTTATAGGTCGGCATGCCCCAGGGCGTGCACTTGTAGTTGCGCTTGCCCATCAGGTACTCGAGGAAGAGCGGCGACTGATTGAAGCGCCAGGTCTTCTTGCGATTCGAAAGCATGGTGCGGAACAGGCGGCGGGTGCGGGCGCGTCCCATGAAGTGTTTCTGATCGGGCGCCTTGTCGTAGGAATATCCGGGCGAGACCATCATGCTCTCGACGCCGACGTCCATCATCTCGTCGAAAAAGTTGCGCACGCTGTTGGGATCGGCGCCATCGAACAGGGTCGTGTTGGTGGTCACGCGGAAGCCGGCTTCGATGGCCGCGCGAATTCCGTCGAGGGCGAGTTCGTATCCACCTTCGCGGCACACGGAAAAATCGTGGTGCTCTTTCTGTCCGTCCACGTGAACCGAGAAACTCAAGTACTTGCTGGGCTTGAACAGGTGCAATTTTTCTTTCAGCAGCAGCGCGTTGGTGCAGAGATAGATATATTTCTTGCGCGCGACCAGGCCCTCCACAATTTCGGCGATCCGCGGATGCATCAGCGGCTCGCCGCCGGGGAGCGAAACCATCGGCGCTCCGCACTCATCGACCGCTTTGAAGCAGTCTTCCGGGGAGAGATCTGTTTTCAGGATGTGGGCCGGGTACTGGATCTTGCCGCAACCGGCGCAAGCCAGGTTGCAGCGGAACAGCGGCTCGAGCATGAGCACGAGCGGATAGCGCTTGCGTCCGGCCAGCTTCTGGCGCAGGACGTAGGAGGCCACTGTCCACATCTGGGATACAGGAACTGCCATTGCCCCTCCGGGAATTCTTTCTATGATACCGGATTCTGGTGTCGTCGGTCGCTGTTCGCTGTTCGTCATTCGCTGTTCGGAACCCCGCGAACTACCTGCACTTTTATGGGGAGCCTTCGCCTTGGAAGCATGAACCTTTTCGTTCGAGACCTGCTAGTAACTGGTTTGCTACTGGGGGGTACCCCCCCTCCCCCCTATCTATTGGAATCATAGAGTTAGGCGGAAAATCCCGCCAAATCTTTGGGTACAAAGGACTTATAGGTAAAATATTCCGGAATAAGGACTTAGGTTGTCAAAGAGCGCTGAAAATGGATTTGGGGCAGCTTCGAGGGCCGTCTTGGGAGACTGGCACACCTCTCACTGCCCCAATCAGGTCATTATTGTCGCGCAGGGCGGGTTGTAAGTCTGTGACGCATGGCCCGGACGTTTGTGATGAAATAGGTCAACGGCCGCGCCCAAGCGGAGCCGCCCCACTCATTCGCAAAGAACGGACTGAGTGGGGCTAAACAGACTTCTTGATGCTCTTCTTCTTTTTCTTCGGTGGGTGGGTGTGCTTGAACAGATCCAGCCTAATGATCTCGCGCTGCGTGAAATCGTGATCCTGTAGGAACTTCCGAATCCTCGGGTATGCTCCGATGGCGAACGAACCTATCTGAACCATCAACCACACGTGGTCAGCAATGTTCCACGGGTCAGGGCCACCTGCCTTTCGTCGCACCCGTCCAAATTGAATCCCCTCTTTGGCGAGACTCCTCTCGACGCGGCGAATCTTCGTGAACATCGCTGGTGGAACATGAATGACGTAACGGCCGTCCATAGTTAACTCTTTGGCGGGAGTGCCAAGCTGTCTGGGGGTGGTGGCGGTGGCGTAACCTCGACCGGACCTATGATGGTGTTCACGATTGGAGCTTGGCCTGAGAATACTTTCAACTGAGCCTTGCGCAGCGCATGAAGCTCCGTTTCAACTTCCCAATGCCCTCTGGGATAGTAGGCTTGAGTCTTGATGGTCACCTTGTCAATGTCGTAGTCGAGGCTCTGGCCCATCTCGTAGATGAGGTCTGTAAGTAGTTCTTTGCGCCGTTCCACCCAACGATTTAACGTATCGCCTTCGCCCATGTTCGTGTTGACGTGGTTGACGTAGATATGCCAAGCATCTAGCACCTTCTTTTCTGAACGCTTGGGTTCCACGAGACCGAAGAATCGCCTGGCGGGATAGAACTCCACTTCGATTGAATTGAGTGCTTCCACGTGGGCAGGGGCGATGTCCGTCGCTCGCGTGGTCATCAGACGCCGGAACAGCTCCAGCTTGCGTTCGTATCGACCACGGTAATCGTCCAGCCGCTTTTGAACCTCAAGGGCGATAAGAGGACTGACCGCAATCGCGACAATGCCCCATACCACCAGCTGTTGATCCAGCATTAGATGTGGCCACATAAGATTTCAGAGTACAATTGGGTCAATCGTATCACACACTTACGGAGACACAGCATGATTGATGGATTCTGGCTAGTGCACGCTGAGGGACAAGGTGGAAGTGCCGGCGGGGTGGCCGTCTTCACCAATGGCAAGATTTTCGGTGGCGACAGCGGGTTCTACTACCTCGGCACCTACCAGGAGAAGGATGGAATCGTCAAAGCACGTGTCGCTGTTCACAACTTTGACCCGGCTGTCCTAAACATCATGGGTCAAGCGACGGACTATGAACTCAGCGTGTCGGGAGTGTTCAAGGACGACGCGATCACTGGGACGGCGGTGATACCGGGCATTCCGAATCAGAGCATGTCAATACAGCTTACGAAGAAAGCCAACCTGTGAATTGGCACCAGCCATTCGCGCTTTTTGCGAATGAGTGGGGTTGTCACAATCTGACTGAGATCGAGGTCACAGTCAAGCTCGAACTCCTGTGGTTACTCTAACGGGATGACCAAAAGGGGCTTTACGGAAAGTCCGAGCAGGTGGGTGTGAAATTTCAGGGGTGGGCGCTGGAGATGAAGGGGCGTCCGGTCGAGACGTTTGGTGACGGGGAGGGTACAAGCCGCCCACTCATTCGCAAAGAACGNNTTACGTGCCGGGCTTTCCTGTTTTGCCGCTACGCGGCTGGAGCCGGGTGCGCCACTCCTTCGCGCTTTTTGGAATGAGTGGGGTTGGCACAATCTTACTGAGATCGAGGTCACAGTCAAGCTCGAACTCCTGTGTTTACTCTAACGGGATGACCAAAGGGCCTTTACGGAAAGTCCGAGCAGGTGCGTGTGAAATTTCAGGAGTGGGCGCTGGAGATGAAGGGTCGTCCGGCGCCGTATCTAATGCGATCTCGCGGGATTCGTGTCGTCCCTACGGGACTCAGTCTTGATCGCAGGCTCCCCGGCACTTACGTGCCGGGCTTTCCTGTTCTGCCGCTACGCGGCTTGATCGTCGGAAGTCGATTTCTTGGACTTTCCACTTCGGGCAAATACACAGTCGCTGGTGTGAACTTCACGAAACCGAACAGTTTCGTTGTGACACCGCGCACAGACTACAGGCGGCCCTGGGGACAAGAGTTAATTGGGACGTACCCTTGCACGCCTACGCCAGAACAGGAAACCCGAGGACACCGCGAGCCCAGCCCCGAAGGGGCGGTACAGGAAAGCCCGGGGCGTAAGCCCCGGGTAGGCAGGCAACAACGAGCGAGTCCCGAAGGGACGGCACTATGGCGCACACCTATCCGAATGTCCTGATTCACTGCGTCTTCAGCACCAAAGAGCGCCGATCGGCGATTCCCGAAACTCTCGTTCCCGGGCTTTTTAAATATCTGAATGGCATCGGATCCAACATCCACGTTCCGATCATCGCCGCCGGGGGGACTGACAACCACGTTCATCTGTTGATCGCTCTTCCTGCAAGCATCACACTGGCGAAGGCAATGCAGACCTTCAAGGCAAATTCATCGCGCTGGATCGGTGAGCACGGAATCGATTTTGCCTGGCAGCACGGTTACGCAGCTTTCAGTGTGAGCGCCTCGAATCGGGATGCGGTCCTCGAATACATCGAGCACCAGGCCGACCATCATCGGAAGCGTTCGTTCGAGGACGAATTCGTGGCGTTGTTGGAGAAATCGGGCGTGAGTTACGACCCCAAGTTTGTGTTCGGGTAGGTGCCATTCCTACGGAATTCCCGTCCTGATCGCACGTTTCCCGGCACTGACGTGCCGGGCTTTCCTGTTCTGCCGCTACGCGGCTTAACTGTCGGACGGTTGATTTCTTTTCTGCCGCTACGCGGCTGGAGCGTCTCCGTTCAACTCCCAAGTCCCAATCGCATGATGTCGTCTAGATCTTCTGCAATCTTTGCACGTCGTGGACGCCGGGAATCTGGCGGACTCCGTCGATGATTTTCTGGAGGTGTTTCAGGTCGGCGATTTCGAGGACTACGTCTACGCTGGCTTGGCCGTTTGAGCTGCGGGCTTCGATGTTGCGGATGTTGGTGTGGGTGTCGCTGATGAGGGCGGTGATTTGTTTGAGCATGCCGAAGCGGTCGTCGCAGAGAAGCGTGATTTTGACGGGATAGGAAACCGGCTGGCCGTCTTTGTCGCCAGCCCACAACACGTCGATGCGGCGCTCGGGTTCGTAGAGAAGATTGGTGACGTTGGGGCAGTTGATGGAGTGGACGGCAACGCCTTTGCCGCGGGTGACGTAGCCGACGATGGCCTCGCCGCGAATGGGGTTGCAACAGCGGGCACGATAGACGAGCAGGTCGCCGTGTCCGCGGACGACGATGGCGTTCGTGTCTCCGCCAAAGACGCGGCGGACAACGCTCGATATGCCGCTGGTGAAGCCGTGGGACGCAGCCTGCTCTTCGCTTTCAGACATGGGCTGGGCGGCGGCGGGCGCGAATTTCGCGAGCACCTGGCGGGCCGAGTATTTGCCGTAGCCGATGCCGGCCATCAGATCGTCGGGACGGCCAAGTCCGTATTCGCTGGCCGCTCTTTGCAGGTCGGCTTCCTTGATTTCCTTCAGCGAGATGCGGTATTTGCGCGCTTCTTTTTCGATCAGCTTGCGTCCGATTTCAATGGCGCGCTCGCGCTGGTGGACGTTGAGCCAGTGCTTGATCTTGTTGCGGGCGCGGGAAGACTTGACGATGGCGAGCCAGTCGCGGCTGGGCTTGTGTCCGGGCTGGGTGATGACTTCGACGATGTCGCCGGAATGGAGCTTGTGGCGCAGGGGGACCATGCGTCCGTTGACCTTGGCGCCGGTGCAACTGTGGCCGACTTCGGTGTGGATGGAGTAGGCGAAGTCGATGGGCGTGGACTCGCGCGGCAGGACCAAGACCTTGCCCCTGGGCGTGAAGGTGTAAACCTCTTCGGGGTAGAGGTCGACTTTCAGGGTAGAGAGGAATTCGTTGGGATCGGAGACATCGCGCTGCCACTCGACAACCTGGCGGAGCCATGCGAGGCGCTGCTCGTCCTCGGCGGAGACGGGGCCGTCTTTGTATTTCCAGTGAGCGGCGATGCCTTCCTCGCACATCTTGTGCATTTCTTCGGTGCGGATCTGGATTTCGAAGGTCTCGCCAGTCTCGGTGATGACGGAGGTGTGCAGCGACTGGTAGAGGTTGGGCCGCGGCATGGCGATGAAGTCCTTGATACGGCCGGGCACGGGGCGCCAGAGGTTGTGGATGATGCCGAGAACGGCGTAGCAGTCCTGCACGGAGTTGGTGATGACGCGCATGGCGTAGAGGTCGTAGACCTGGTCGACGCTGATGCGCTGGCGCAGCAATTTTCTGTGGATGCTGTAGAGGCGCTTGATGCGGCTCTCGACCCGGCCGGTGATGCCGGCTTCTTTGAGGCCGTCGCGCAGCACGCCTTCGACCCGCGTCATGAAAGCTTCGCCGGCTTTGCGACGCGACTCGACGGCGGCGCGGACCTGCTCGTGTCCGATGGGATCGACGTATTTGAAACCGAGGTCTTCCAGTTCGCCGCGAATCTTGCCCATGCCGAGACGGTGCGCGATGGGAGCGTAGATTTCGAGCGTCTCGCGGGCGATTTTCTGCTGGCGTTCGGGATCGAGATGTTCGAGGGTGCGCATGTTGTGCAGGCGGTCGGCGAGCTTGATGAGAACGACGCGGATGTCGTCGACCATGGCGAGCATCATTTTGCGGAGGTTCTCGGCTTGCGCTTCTTCGTTGGAAGAGAAATCGATTTTGCTGATCTTGGTGACGCCTTCGACGATGTGGGCAACCTGTTCGCCGAATTCCTGGCGGATTTCAACGGTGGTGACCGAGGTGTCTTCGACGGAGTCGTGGAGGAGGCCGGCGGCGATGGAAACGGAATCCATTTTCATGTCGGCGAGAACGTTGCCGACTTCGAGCGGATGCACGAGGTAGGGCTCGCCGGAGGCGCGGGATTGTCCGGCGTGATGCTTCTGGGAAAATTCGTAGGCTTTTTTGACGAGGTCGAGGTCGTCGTTGGGACGGTTCTCGCGCAGCTTCCGCATCAGCTCGCGGAAGCGGGTCACCGTGAGCACGTTGGTCGCGATCTGTTGACGCAACGTCGCCATGATGGATTTTAACCCAGCGGAAGCGGGGAGGGGACATGCCGCGAGGCGCGCACTTGACTTTAGTTTACGCGCTTTGGAAGATCATTAACCGCTGAGGACGCTGAGTTCGCAGAGGGGATCATTGGGCTGGTAAAGTACGGGGGACGGAGCTACTTGGCCGGGTACTAATCTGTCCGGCAAAGGGCACGCGGGCAGGAGTGCCCGCGCCACACGAGCTTCAGGGAGGCCCGGCTTGAATAGGATATTGGTGACTGGGGTTTCGGGGCCGATTGGGACGGCGCTGCTGGCTTCGTTTGAACCTCAGGGGACGCAGATTGTGCGCCTGGTGCGGGGACGCGCTGAGAATGCGGCGCAGGTTTCGTGGGATCCTCTGGCTCCGCTGTTGTCGGCGACGGTGTCGGGGTTCGATGCGGTGGTCCACCTGGCTGGGGAGAGCGTGGTGGGACGCTGGACCGAAGAAAAGAAAAAGGCGATCCGCGAGAGTCGCATACAGGGAACCCGGAACCTGGCTGCGGCGTTGGCGCAGAGTGAAGCCAGGCCGCGCGTGTTGGTGTGTGCATCGGCGGTCGGGTTCTACGGGAATCGGGGCGACGAAGTTCTACGCGAAGAGAGTCCGGCTGGGCAGGGATTTCTGCCCGAGGTTTGCCGCGAGTGGGAGGACGCCAGCCGGATTGCAGCCGAGGCAGGCATCCGCACGGTGAGCATCCGGATTGGGCTAGTGCTGACCGCGAAGGGCGGGGCGCTCGGGAATATGCTGAAGCCGTTCAAACTGGGGCTGGGCGGCCGGATTGGATCGGGGCAGCAGTGGTGGAGCTGGATTCATGTGGACGACATCGTGGGGGGAATTCATCACGCGATCCGCACGGAATCGCTCTCTGGGCCGGTGAATCTGGTGGCGCCGAATCCGGTGCGCAATGCTGAGTTTACAAAAGTGTTGGCGTCGGTTCTGGGACGTCCTGCATTTTTCCCGGTGCCGGAGTTTGCGCTTCGACTGGCTTTCGGCTCGATGACTGCGGAGGAATTGTTCCTCGTCAGCCAGCGGGTTGAGCCTGGAAAACTCAGGAGCAGCGGGTATGAGTTCCGTTTTCGCGAGTTGCGGGCGGCGCTGGAGAATCTGGTTTGACCCAGCGGCGGCAAGAAAAAATGTGGCGCTCAGAAACCAGTTCTATTCTGCTTGCGCCGCGGATTGGACGTGGGTGCGCGTGATGCGGTCGTGCCAGCACAATCCGTCCTGGTCAAGAACACACCAGAGATAGCCGAGGCCAGCGGAAAACGCGGAGAGAAACGACGCCAGCACCCGCCAGCGGCGCAAGCGACGGTTGAGCGGAGAGCCGTCAAATCCTGCCAGCCGCAGCCGGGCGGCGCGCAGTCCGGGAGTCGAGCCGGTGTACACCACAAACAAGAATTCGTAAACCGCCCAGAGCAGGATTGCGACCACGCCGAGCGCACCGGCGAGCATCGGGAGCGGTCCGCGAACGGGGTTGAGGCGCAGAAAAATTGCGGCAAAGGCCGCCAGTGCCGTTGCCAAGACAACGCCATCCACGAGGGCAGCCAGCGCGCGCCGGACAATGGATGCTGATGGGGATGCGGAGGGGAAGTCGGTGCCGACTCGCCTGTCGGCCGACTCTTGCTGGGCGGGTTCCATCAGCATTCCACCCAATGCGGGCGGCGGCGGCAGAATTTCCGGGGCTTCCACTATGCGCGGACGGTCGAAAACGGGATCGGCAAGTTCGCTGGCGCGAAAAACCGGAATTGCGGCGGAACGCGGGAACTCGAGTACCTTGGCGGCTTGCTCCGGAGATTGCTGCGATGCGTGGCGAGGTTCGGTGAGGCCGAGCGCCTCGAGTGCCGTCGGTTCTTCTTTTGTATGGAACGTGAAGTCTTGCTCGGCTCGCGCTGGCGCAGTCGCAACTGCCGCCGATCCAGTTGGCGGCGCAGGACGGGACCAGCACTCGGGCGCATCAAAAGGCAGGAGCAGTGAGGGATAGTGCGGAGTCCGGGGCTTGCGCCGCGTGCGATAGCGTTCGAGGCGAGCGGCAACCTCGACGCGCCAGGAATCGGCATTTGGATAAACGTTCGGTTCCGAGGCCGCAGTTTCAGCGGCGGCGGTGCTGCGCGCCGGCTCGACGGCATCGGTGGCGCAGAGGTGGCTTTGGACAGCGGGATCGCCGCCGGTCGGACAGTTCGTCACTCCGGTCGTCATTAGTCCAGTCGTCATCAGTCCGGCATCAATCCGGTGGTCGTGAATCAAGTCGTCGAAGAATGCCAGCAGCCAGAGCCAGGCCGGGCACAAATGCCGGAGACCACAAAAATGCGCAGCTTTGCTTCGCCTGCCGCTCGCGTGCTAAGGTCAGTTGGTTCCCGTTGGCAGACCGGCTGGCGGAGCGCACGCGCGCTTGCAATGATCACCCGCTCTCGAATCTTTATCACGACCGCATTGGTCTGTCATCTGCTTCTCGCTCCGGGGATAGTAACCAGCCAGACGCTGCCCCCTGCCGCCGCGACGGTCTCTGCTCCTGAGACGGCCCCGGCGACGGCTCCAGCGACAGCCCCTGCCAGCCAGATGGAAGAAGAGGTTACGATCCGGGCGGTACAACAGGAGAAGGATGGGTTCATCTACCACCTGCGCGGCGAGGTGGAAATTGACTATCGCAATTACATCCTGCACGCGGATCAAGTCACCTACAACGCGGACACGGGAGACAGCGAACTGGAGGGCCACGTCGCGCTGGACGGCGGTCCTTACGACGAGCATGTCGAGGCCAGTCACGGCACTTACAATATCCGCACGGAAATCGGAACGTTCTATAGCGTGATCGGAACGGTGGGATTGCAGCTGCGGCGGTCTCGCTACTTGCTTCCCACCTCCAATCCCTTCGCCTTTACCGGAAAAATTGTCGAGAAACACGGGCCCGACCACTATCTGGTGCGGCAGGGCTCGGTCACCACCTGCGAGCTGCCGCGACCGAAGTGGCAATTCAACGCGAAGCGCATTTCAGTGGACGTGGACAGCACGGCAAAAATCTACAACAGCGACTTCCGGCTGATGGGCATACCGGTGTTCTATTTTCCGTTTGTGACGCATCCAGTTCAGAAACAGAAGCGCCAGAGCGGGCTGTTGATCCCGAGTTTCGGCAACTCATCCACCAAAGGAAAGATTGCCGGCGAATCCGTGTACTGGGTCTTCAATCGCAGCATGGACGCCACGGTGGGCGCCGAATACTATTCGAAACGCGGCTGGTTTCAACGCGGAGAATTCCGCGCGCGTCCGAGCGACAGCTCTTACCTGTACTTCAACTACGTGGGAATGGTGGATCGTGGCATCGGCAATTCACGGCAGGATCAAGGCGGCGAGGACGCACGTTTTCTTGCCGCGCATACCTTCGGGAACTTCCGCGGCGTCGCGAATGTCGATTATTTGAGTTCGTTCGTTTTCCGCATCGCTTTCACCGACGTATACAGCCAGGCGGTCGATTCGGAAGTGAGGTCGCAGATCTTTCTCTCCAATACGACCAACGGATTTCACTTCAATGCCCTGGCGGAGCGCTACCAGAACTTCGAAGTCTGCAATCCGGCACCTGGCGCGGGCGCGGGCTGCACCACGCTTACGCAGCTGATCCGGGTCCTGCATACGCCAAGTTTCTTCATCTCGGGCGAGGAGCGGCAGTTGGGAAATACGCCGTTGTACTGGTCGTTCGAGAGCGCGGCCGAGGGTGTGCAGCGGCGCGAGATTGCGTTCCGCACCGCTCCCCTGGTGGGCAGGTTCGATCTGGCGCCCTCGCTGGCGATGCCTGTGCAATGGCGGGGATGGTCGTTCCGTCCCGAGCTTACGTTGCGGGATACGTTCTACACGCAGCAATTCAACACGGGATTGGCCGCGGCGACGGAAAGAGCTGCTGACGACACTCTTAATCGCAAATCGTTGGAAGCTTCGTTCGAGTTGCGCCCGCCGGCATTGTCGCGGGTCTTCGATCGTCCGTGGCTCGGACGCAAATGGAAGCACGTGATCGAGCCGCGCATGCGGTACGACTACGTAACCGGCGTAAATAATTTCGCCGACATTCTGCGTTTCGATGCCACTGACGTGCTGACGAACACCAATGAAGTCGAGTACTCGCTGGTGAATCGCATTTACGCCAAACATGTGGATCCCAACGTCAAGGATTGCGATCTGCAGGGCATGAGAACGCTCACCATCGGCGGCGTCCCGCAAGTCGGCGCGGTGCCGTGGGAACTGCCTCCGGGCCCGGACGCTCAACCCTGTGCCTCTGGTCCGCGGGAGGTCCTGAGCTGGGAGATCGGACAGAAGTATTTTTTCGATCCCACCTTTGGCAATGTGGTGGTGGCGGAGCAGCGAAACGTATTTACGACGACCGCGGATTTCACCGGCATCGCCTTTCTGGATGAAGCGCGGCGCTTCGCTCCCATCATTTCCCGCTTGCGCATCGAAACCAGCCCGCGCACCAACACCGAGTGGGACTTGGACTACGACTTCAAGGCCGGCCGCATCAATTCCAGTATGGCGCTGGTCAACTACCACTACGGCCCATTTACCATTGGCGGAGGCGATGCCTTCCTGCGCGTGATCGACACGACGCCCGCCAGCGAGTTCCACCAGTTCCGGCTGCTGTTTGGCTACGGTCAACTCAATAAACGCGGCTTGAGCGCCGCCAGCAGCTTCGGTTTTGACGCGAGCAATGGGTCGCTGCAGTATGCGACGGCGCAGACAAGTTATAACTGGGACTGTTGCGGCCTGAGCCTGGAATACCGGCGCTTTGCGCTGGGATCGGTGCGCAACGAGAATCAATATCGTTTCTCGTTTACGCTGTCGAACGTGGGAGCGTTCGGCAACCTCAGACGGCAGGAGCGGCTGTACTGACTGGCTCATGCAAGGCGCTCGGCATTTCAATAGAATGCAGGTCATAGCATACTTAAGTTCTCAGTTCTCAGTTCCCGGTTCTCAGTGCGCGGCGCGGAATGTTTCTGAGAACTGGGAACTGAGAACTCTTTTTTTGTGGATTGAGGATCGTGAACACTGCGGCCATGCTCGATCAGAAAGCTGAACGCCTGCGCCAGATCCTCGCCGGCCGTGTTCGCCTGATCGTCGCTTACTCGGGTGGCGTGGACTCCGCTTTTCTTGCCTGGATGGCGCATCAAGTGCTTGGCGGCCAAATGCGCGCCGTGATTGCCGATTCCGCCAGCCTGGCGCGGACACATCTCGAAGACGCACTCGCCTTTGCGCGCGAGCGCGAAATTCCGGTCGAGGTTGTGGAAACGAAGGAACTGGAAAATCCCGCATACACCTGCAACGATGCCATGCGCTGTTTTCACTGCAAGGACGAATTGTTCACCGTCCTCGAGCGCTACCGCGAGGCCTGCGGATTCGACGCCATCGCCTACGGAGTCAACGCCGACGACGAGGGCGACTTTCGCCCCGGACAGCAGGCCGCGCGCCAGCATCATGTTCTGGCCCCTCTGCTCGAAGCGGGTCTGAACAAAGCTGAAATCCGGGAACTGGCGCGGCAGGCAGACTTGCGGGTGTGGGACAAGCCGGCCTCCGCCTGTCTTTCCTCGCGCCTGGAATATGGACGCGCGGTTACGCCCGAAGCGCTGAGTGTTATCGAGCGCGGAGAAGACGCACTGCGGGCCATGGGGTTCCGGCAATTCCGCGTGCGCCATCACGGGGAAATCGTGCGCATTGAGATTGCGCGCGAAGAACTTCCCCGCGCTTTGACCGCCGAGATGGCCCGCGAGTTCACCGCCGTGTTCAAAGGACTAGGATTCAAGTTTGTCACTCTTGACCTGGACGGATTCCGCTCCGGGTCGATGAACCAACTGCTGAGTGCAGAAGAGCTGTTGCGGGGACGCGTCTGAAAGGCTGCGGAAAAAGTCGCGTATCGATGCTCAGCCCCTAAAGGGGCGTCTGATTTTGAGGGACTTTCGGCATCGCTAAAGCGATGCCCTGATACGAAACCGGAGTCGCCAGCGCGATGCTTTGAAACGAAACCGGAGTTGTTCCGCAGCCTGCTAAAACAGCATGCGGCATGCGGAGAAACCACGCAGGGGTACCGCGCTGCTGGCGGCTGTGGCTACGAGAGTCTTGCTGCCATGAGATAATCAAGCGGTTTGCTCATGATCAGGTGGTTTCTATTAATGATTCTGCGGCGCGCGTTTGTGGTTCTCCTGCTGATCTGCCTGGGTTGCTCGGCCCAGTCGCCTCCTTCGCCTCCTTCGGACATCGTGCGCGTGGTCGAGCGGCATGTGCGAGCACAGTATTCCCTTCCCCCCGACGTAAAAGTGATTGTGGGGACGCTCCGGTCGAGTGAGTTTGCGAACTATGACGCGCTGACGATAACGTTTGCCAGTCCCAGTAAAAAACAGGACTTCGAGTTCCTGCTGTCCCACGATCACAAGACGCTGGTGCGCGTGACGAAGCTGGATCTGACCAGCGATCCGTACGCTGAGATCATGAAAAAGATCGACGTCAACGGGCGTCCGACACGCGGCAACAAAGATGCCAAGGTGACGGTCGTCAATTATGACGACTTCGAGTGTCCGTTCTGTTCGCGCATGCACTCGACACTTTTTCCCGGGCTTTTCAAGGAATACGGCGATCGCGTCCTTTTCATCTACAAGGATTACCCGCTCGAGGAAATTCACCCCTGGGCGGTGCACGCGGCGGTGAACGCCAATTGCCTGGGCGCGCAAAACAGCGACGCCTACTGGGATTATGCCGATTACCTGCACGGCAATCAGCACGCGATCGGCGGCGAAAAAGGCCGGGACGGCCAGAATGCAGAACTCGATAAGCTGGCCACTCTGCAGGCTCAGAAGCATAATCTCGACGTTGCGAAGTTGCAGGCATGCGTCAAGGCCCAGGATGAAAAGGCCGTGCGCGCCTCGATGCGCGAAGGAGAAACAGTCGGAGTGGACGCAACTCCGACGATGTTTGTAAATGGACAGAAACTGGATGGAGCCGTGCCTCCGGATGAGGTACGACTCGCGCTCGACCAGGCGTTGAAGGATGCCGGCGTTGCGCCTCCGGAGCACAAGTAACGAATTTGTAATTCGCGATTTGTAATTTGTAATTGAACACCTGGCGATGGTGGATTCAAATTGCCAATTACAAATTGCCAATTACAAATTCCTTGAGGGAAGAACTTGAAAAATCGTAACTGCTTTGGGCGAGCGGGCCTGGTCATGGTCAGCGCGTTTCTGTTGCTTGGGCTATCGGCTTGTAACCGCAACAGCAGCGGCGGCGACGTCATGGCTTCGGTCAATGGGCGGAAGATTTATCGCAGCGAAGTCGACAAGTATTACGCCAACCAGACGGCGGGCTCCGATCAGCAGCCGACGGGCGAGCAGGCGGTTAGCCTTCGGCTGAGCATTCTGAATGAGCTGATCGAGACGGAAATCCTGATGCAGCGCGCGGAGAAGCTTGGGCTGCTGGCGACGGACGAAGAAGTGGACCGCAAGCTGAACGAAATCAAGTCGCCCTACACCGCCGAGGAATTTAACAAGCGCCTTCAGGACAAAAAGATATCGCTCGATGACTTCAAGCGCGACCTGCGGCGCTCGCTTACCCGCGACAAGGTGCTGAACAAGGAAATCACCTCGCGCATCAACATCACCGACCAGGACGTTTCCGGCTACTACCACGATCACAAGGCCGAGTTCAACCTGATCGAAGCGCAGTACCATTTGGCCAAAATCATGGTTTCTGGAGTGGTCAGCGCGCAGGTGCACAACCTGCAGAACAGTAAGGCGCAGAACGCTGTCGAGGCGGGAAAGAAGATCCAGATGATCGCCAACCGCCTCGATAGTGGCGACGACTTCGCTACGATGGCCATGAATTATTCCGAGGACCCGGAGACCAGCAACAATGGCGGCGATTTGGGAATGGCTCCCGAATCCGCGCTAAAGAACGCCGATCCGGCAACCCGCGAGGCGGTGATGCAGCTCAAACCGGGGCAATACACGCCTGTGATTCCCATGATCAATCCGACCAATCATCAGCCCTACGCTTACATGATCGTGAAACTGATTTCGAAGGAGCCGGCGGGCCAGAGGGACTTGAATGATCCGCGGGTGCAGCAGGCCATCCGCCAGCAATTGCGCGATCGCCGCGAGCAGTTATTGAAGGCGGCTTACTACGAAAGCCTCCGCGACGACGCCAAAGTCACGAATTACTATGCGGAAGAAGTGCTGAAGAACGCGGGAGCGGCGAAATAGAGCGATCTCGGCGTTTAAAACAATTCCTCCGCTTGTAGAGACGGGGCTTGCCGCGTCTCTACGGGAAATTAGACGACACTAGCCTTCCAGCTTCTTCGTCAAAACTTCGTTCACCAACTGGGGATTGGCTTGCCCCTTCGAGGCCTTCATCACCTGGCCCACGAAGAACCCGATCATGGTTTTCTTACCCGCGCGATACTGCTCCACCTGCTTGGGATTCGCTGCGATTAACTCATCGGCGAGTTTCTCCAGGGCCGACGTGTCCCGCGACTGCTCGGGACGCCCCTGTTCCTCGTAAACGGCAGGAAAGTCCTGGTTGCGTTCGAAGCAGAGGTCGTAGAAATCCTTCAGCATTTTGCCCGAGATTGCGCCCGACTCGACCAGATCGGCCGAGGCCGTAACCCCAGCCATCGAAATTGGCGACCGCTCGAGTTCGAGGCCCTGCGCCTTCAGGCGTCCGAGTAACTCGCTCTGCACCAGGTTGGCGACGCGCTTCGGATTTTTTGCCGTGCGAGCCGCGGACTCGAACTGATCCGCCAGCGCTCGCGTCAGCGTCAGCGTGTGCGCGTCGCCTGCCGTAATGCCGTAGTCCTTCATCATGCGCTGGCGGCGCGCTTCCGGAAGCTCGGGCAGGCCGGCGCGTATTGCGGCTTGCCATTTCTCATCCACCACCAGGGGAAGCAAATCGGGCTCGGGAAAATAGCGGTAGTCGTGCGCTTGCTCTTTCGAGCGCATGCCGTAAGTCTTGCCCTCGTGCGCGTTGTAGAGGCGCGATTCTTGCGTGATCTTGCCGCCGGATTCGAGGACCTCGATGTGGCGCTCGATCTCGTACTCCAACGCCTGCTTGACGAAGCGGAACGAGTTGACGTTCTTGATCTCGGTTTTCGTGCCGAATTCTTTCTGCCCGCGAGGCCGCACGCTAATGTTCGCGTCGCAGCGCAGCGAACCTTCTTCCATGTTGCAGTCGCTGACGCCGGTGTAGAGGATGATTTCCTTGAGCCGAGTGAGGTATTCGTAAGCTTCCTCTGGCGATCGCATGTCCGGTTCGCTGACGATCTCCGCCAATGGAACACCAGTCCGGTTCAGATCGATCGCGGTCTTATGGGCGGCATCGGGGAAGCCTTCATGCAGGCTCTTGCCCGCATCTTCTTCCAGGTGCAGGCGGGTGATGCCGATTTTCTTCTTGCTGCCGTTCAGGTCGATTTCGATAAATCCGAACTCCGCCAACGGTTTGTCATACTGCGAAATCTGGTAGCCCTTCGGCAGGTCAGGGTAAAAATAGTTTTTCCGCGCAAAGATGGAAACTTCGTTGATGCGGCACTCCAAAGCCATCGCCGCCAGAGCCGCGAATTCCACGGCCTTCCGATTCAGTACCGGCAAGGCTCCTGGAAGTCCCAGACACACCGGGCACACATTCGTGTTCGGCGGATCGCCAAAACGAGTCGAACATGAGCAAAAGATTTTCGACGCGGTCAGCAGTTGTACGTGGACTTCGAGTCCGATGACCGGCTCGTATTTCGCGAGTAAATCCTCGGAAACGGCTGGAGTGGTCGCCATATCGGGAGATTATAGCTGGCGCGGACGGGCAGTTACGGTCTCTTCGCTTCCGGCGCGCTCAAGTACTTCTCCATCGGGATTTCGAAATACATCAGCTCATTGCCTTTCGCGTCGCGCACTCCCGTCAGGTAGAAGCTGGCTCCGGCCAGCGGATTCGGGATGTCCGCGATATCGAAAAACAGAAAACCACGCGCCGTGGAGTGCGGTTCCACCGCCTTGGCGCCAAACTGAGCCTGCTCGATTTCGTCCCACGTCTTGCGGCTCACGCCGCCTTTGACTTCTTTCTTGGGCAGCGGAATCGGCAACGGATTCGGCCGGTCATTCCGCGAAGGATGCGAGAGCCTGCGCAGCAGATCGTCCGTAGTAGCGGGAAACAGCTTGCTGCGATCTTTGGTATTCAACTGCGCCTTCATGCCGACGAGAGAAACTGGCTGATCGCCGTCATTCGTGATTACAAAGAAGACCGGCATGTAATCGTGGTTGCGGTAGTTGACGCTGAAGATCGAAGCTTTGCCCTCTACGTCATACGGATCGACGGCGACCACAACTTTTTCCGTGGGGTGGTCGTCGTGTGCCGGGTAGGTGCGGGCGGGCTGCGCCGAGGGCATCACAAACTCTTTTGCCGCAAGCGCGCCCAGGCAGCCGAGCAGCACAAAAGCACAGACTGCCGCAAAACGCGGGGCTGGCGGCATCGGCGCGCGAAGTGATTTTTGCTTACCTGCATTATGCATAGGTGAATTATAGGATGCCGTCAGCGCAAGCCGTGCCGTCCCGTCGCGATCGAAGATCAGATTTTGGCTTCCCATTTAGAATGGGACTTCCTTCATGTACGCGCTCTACAGTGCGCTGCTCGCTTTTTTTCTGGTGCTGACGCTGCCCTACTGGCTGCTGCAGATGATGCGGCATGGCAAGTATCGGGCGGGTTTACGCCAGAGGTTCGGCGCCGTCCCGCCCGCTCTCGCTGGTCGCGGCGAGAAGCCCGCAATCTGGGTTCATGCGGTTTCGGTGGGCGAGGTGGTGGCTTCGAGCGCAGTCGCCGTGGCGCTGCAACAGAAATTCCCGTCCCATCGCGTGCTGGTTTCGACGACCACCAGCACGGGGCAGAAACTCGCTGCGCAGAGGTTCGGCGCGGAGAACGTGTTCTATTTCCCCTTGGACTTCGCCTTCGCCATCCGGCCCTACCTCGACGCTTTGCGGCCGCAACTCGTGGTCGTTGCTGAAACTGAATTTTGGCCTAATTTTCTCCGGCTTGCCAAGCGCAGCGAGGCGCGCATTGCGGTGATCAACTGCCGGATTTCCGACCGCTCGCTTCCAGGCTACAAGCGGTTCCGATTCTGGCTTCCGAGATTGTTGGAGAAGACGCTCGGGAACGTCGATGTTTTTTTGGCCCAGACAGAAGAAGACCGGCAGCGGCTCATAGAAATTGGCGCGGCCGAATCGCGGGTCACAGTGGCCGGCAACCTGAAATTCGATGTGGCGCCACCGCCATCCCCGGCTATCGTTGCGAGTCTTCGCGAGAGCTTCCGCCACTCCGGAACGGGGCCGATTCTGGTGTGTGGCAGCACGCTTGAGGACGAAGAAGGCTCGCTGCTCTCGGCGTTTCGCAACATTCTGGCCAATCATCCAAAGGCGGTGATGATCCTTGCGCCACGTCATCCGGAGCGTTTCGCGGAGGTTGCCGAGCTCGTCGAGAAACTCGGCTTCCGGATGTGGCGGCGTTCTCTGTGGAGCGGCGAAGCGCTCGCTGGCGGCGTGTTTCTGGTCGATAGTATCGGGGAGTTGGCTGCGCTCTATTCGCTGGCCACCGTCGCGTTCGTCGGCGGCAGCCTGGTGCCGCGCGGCGGACACAATATTCTTGAGCCCGCACTCTATGGCGTTCCCATCGTCACCGGCAACCACTACGAAAATTTTCGCGACGTCGTCAATTTTTTTGCCAGTCGCAATGCGGTCCGCATCGTTGGACTGGCGGAGATGCCCCTGGTCTTCATGGAGCTGATCGAAAACGGCGACGAACGAGCGACGCTCGGCCGGAACGCACTGGCGGCGCTCGAATCGCAACGCGGCGCCACAGACAGGACGGTTTCGGCGCTGCTTCAACTGATGAGTGTTTCATCATGAATCCGCTCACCGGACTTTACGGTGCCGCTACCGCTCTGCGAAACACGCTGTTCGATCGCGGCGTGCTGTCTTCGCGGAGGCTGGAGCAACCCGTGGTCAGCGTCGGGAATCTGTCGGCGGGTGGTTCGGGCAAGACCCCATTCGTGATTGCGCTCGGTGAGCTGCTGAAGGCTCGCGGCATTCGCTTCGACGTGCTCACACGCGGATATCGCCGCAAGACTCGCGGCGTTCTGGTGGTTGAGACCGATGGCAACGCTGCCGACTTCGGCGATGAGCCGCTGCTGATCGCCCGGCGGCTGGGCGTTCCGGTCATCGTCGGTGAAAGCCGCTATGCCGCGGGCCGAGTCGCCGAGCAGAAGTTCCAGCCGCAATTGCACATCCTCGACGACGGCTTTCAGCACCGTTCTCTGGTTCGCGACTTCGACATCGTATTGATGACGGAGTGCGACTTCGACGACAGGCTGCTGCCCTCGGGGCGGCTGCGCGAGCCGCTCTCCTCGCTGCAACGTGCCGATGCGATCGTGTTACCGTGGGACTTTTCTGGGCAGAACCTTTCTATGCACGACCTGGCGATCGAGAGTTTCGCTCGGCAAGGGAAATTTATCTGGCGAATGCAGCGAGAAATCGTCGTGCCCGCTGCGCCCGTCGCGCCGATTGTGTTCTGCGCTATCGCGAGGCCGCAGCAGTTTTTCGCCCAGGTACGCGCCGCCGGAATCACGCCTGCGGCAGAAGTCGAGTTTCGCGACCACCATGCCTATGACAGAAGTGACATCGAGCGCTTGCTTGCCATGCGCGGCAAGCTCGGCGCCGGCGGCTTCCTGACCACGGAAAAAGATGCGGTCAATCTGGGGTCATGGCAGGAGGATCTCAAGCCGTTCGCGGTTGCCGCGCTCAGCCTTACGCTCGACCATCCCACTGACGTTGTGGATACCATTTTGGCGAGAACCATTTTCGCAAGAATCAGGGAACGGAAGCCCCGCTCGTGAGAAAATCTTGGGTTACACCCGATGAACCAGAATATTGTGACCCAGCATATTGATGACAAAACATATTAAGGAAAACGACCGCCTGCGGAAGATCGTCGAATCTTTTCCCAAGCTCACGGTAACCGTCCTCGCAGATCTGGTTGCCGACGAGTTTGTGTTCGGCGAGATTTCTCGCGTCTCGCGCGAAGCGCCCGTGCTGATTTTGAAGCACCGCGATCGCAAGGTGGTTCCTGGCGGCGGCGCGAATGCCATCTACAACCTTGCCGACCTCGGAGTGAACGTCTTGCCGGTTGGGGTCGTGGGCGACGACGAGCCAGGAAAGCTGCTGCTGCGCGCTTTCCGCCACAAACGTATCCCGGTCAACGGAGTTTTGAAAGACAAGAGCTACACCACCGTGACCAAAACGCGCATCCTGGCCGGATTCGCGCACACCGCCGGACAACAAGTCGTGCGCCTTGACCGTGAGCCCACCGAAGGCCCCAATTCGCATTTGCGCCGCGAACTCGTACTTGCCGCCCACGAATACACCCGGGCCTCCGATGCGCTGCTGGTTTCCGACTATGGATACGGCGCTGCAACGCCAACCCTGTTGAATGTGATTCGGGAAAAGCGCGGGCTTGACAAAGTTCCCGTGACGCTCGACTCGCGTCATCGCATGCTCGAATTTTCCGGTGTCACGGCCGCAACGCCGAATGAGTCTGAGGTGGAAGAAGTTCTCGGCATCCGCATCGGCAACGACTGGGAGCGCCTTCTGGCCGCCGGGGACCAGATCGCTGGCGAGATGAATCTGGAATCGCTGCTGATCACGCGCGGCAAGGATGGCATGGTGGTTTTCCCGCGCCGCCACAAGCCGGTGGATATTCCGATCTACGGCAGCGATGAAGTCACCGACGTAACCGGCGCCGGCGATACCGTCATCGCGACTTTTACCGCTGCCCTGGCTGCGGGCGCAACCGCCGAAGAGGCCGCCCACCTGGCGAACTACGCGGGCGGCATCGTGGTCATGAAGCGCGGCACCGCCACCGTCAGCCAGCAGGAATTACTGGAGGCGCTGGAAAAGACGCCGCCGGTTGCTCGAGAGCATTAGCGGTGGCGCAGCAACGGTTCGTATCAGGGCACGCCTTCAGGCGTGCCGTAAGTGCCGAGTTATGAAAGCGCCTTCAGGCGCTGAGGCCGGAGATTAGAGTTTCACCACCGGCTGTTAAATAGGCTGCGGAAGATTGATTTTTGATGCCCAGCCCCTAAAGGGGCATCTGATTCCGAAGAACGAGCGGCATCGCTAAAGCGATGCCCTGATACGAAACATGAGTTTTTCGGCAGCCTGATAGCTTGAGATCATTGAGCACATCATCATTGAGCACATCACTCCATCGGAAGATTGTTTCGCGCGGCGAACTTCAGCAACGTGTGGCGGATTGGCGGCGCGCCGGCGATCGCGTCACGCTGGCCAACGGATGTTTCGATCTGCTGCATGTCGGCCATGTACGCTACCTGCATGCCGCGCGGGAACTCGGCGGCAAACTGATTGTCGCGGTGAACGCCGATGCATCCGTGCGCGCGTTGAAGGGTGAAGGGCGGCCAGCGATGCCGGCCGAAGAACGCGCTGAAATTTTGGCGTCGCTGGCGGATGTGGACGCCGTCGTAGTCTTTTCAGAAAAGGATGTGCGCGCGATCATTCGCGAAATCCGTCCCGATTTTCATGCCAAGGGCACCGACTACACGGCGGAGAGCGTCCCCGAGCGCGACGAGGTCGAAGCCTGTGGAGGCCGAGTTGTCATCGTGGGCGATCCCAAGAATCACTCGGCCACCGAGATCATTCGTTCGCGCTCGCGGCTGGGGCTGCGAAAATCGTGAGGCGGTGCGGATGGCAGCGCGGATGGCAATGGGAATGACCGACTTTTTTTCTCTCACAGCCGGCACTCCGCGATTCGACAGCCTGCTCGTCGTGCGCCTCAGCGCCATGGGAGACATCATTCACACTCTGCCCGCGGCAGCCGCGCTGCGCCAGGCGTTTCCTCACGCCACTTTGGGATGGCTCGTCGAAGAGCGCTGGGCAGAACTGCTGTGCACGCTGCGCTATCCGCGATCGGGACGGCTCTCTCCGCAGCGCCCTCTGGTCGACCGCGTCCACTCCGTCAACACGGCGGAATGGCGTCGCGCGCCGTTCTCGTTCAACACCTGGCAACAGATGGCCGTGGGCTTGAGTCAGTTACGCGGAATTCAATACGACGCGGTGATTGATTTTCAGGGTGCGGTTCGTTCGGCATTGCTGGCACGCTGGTCGGGCGCGCCCATTGTGTATGGGAGCGCACAACCGCGCGAGAATGCCGCCAGCATGTTTTACACACGAAAGGTACTTCTGAAGACGAACGGCACTCATGTCGTCGAACAGGCGGTTGCGCTGGCTGAAGCGATCATTCCAACGCCGATCGTTCCAACACCGATGGCGGAAGCTCAGGTAGAGTTTCCCGTGGACCCGGATGCGGAAAACAAGATTGCCGCTCTCACCGCGGATGCGCAGAACTTCGCGATTCTCAATCCCGGCGCGGGCTGGGGAGCGAAGCGGTGGCCGGCCGAGCGTTACGGACAGGTTGCGAAGGAACTCGCAAAAGATGGATTATGTTCGCTCGTAAACTACGGACCGGGAGAAGAAGAGCTGGCCGTGGCCGTCAAAGCCGCGAGCGAAGGAGCGGCGCGAAAAGTCTCCTGCTCGGTTTCTGAATTGATCGCGCTCACGCGCCGGGCTCGCCTGTTCATCGGCGGCGATACCGGGCCGATGCACCTGGCGGCCGCTTTGAAAATTCCGGTGGTGGCGATTTTTGGTCCGACAAATCCGGCACGCAACGGCCCATTCGGGACGCGATCGATTGTGCTGCGAAGCGCGAGCAGTATGACCGATCACACCCGCCGCCGCGAGCCAGAGCAAGGTTTGCTCGAAATCACTGTCGGCGAGGTTGTCGCCGCAACCCGGAAGCTGTTGCAGCATACTGCACAATCAAAGTGAGTGAGGTTTCACAATCCGGATCGCAACCCTCCGAGACCACCGGCGACAAATGGTCGCGCGTGGCTCGCCGCATCCGCGTGCCCCTGGGATTTATTTTTGCGCTTGTTTACGTCTGGCTGGCGCGGCCCACAAAAATTTCGCTCATCGCTGGCGCATTGGTGCTGCTTCCCGGCCTCGTCTTGCGCGGACTGGCGTCCGGCCACGTGCAAAAAGACAAGCAGCTCACCACCAGCGGCCCCTATGCCTACACTCGCAACCCTCTGTACCTCGGCTCGCTGCTGCTGGCCGCCGGCTTCGCCATCGCGGCGCGCAGTTGGTGGATCGTCGCGGTCATGCTCCTGATGTTCGCCGTGATTTATATCCCGGTCATCGCCGGCGAAGAGCGTTACCTGCGTCAGACGTTCCCCGACTACGACGACTATGCCCGCCACGTGCCGCGCATGTTGCCGCGGCTTTTGCCCTATGGCAGCCAGCAGAGCGCGTGCTCTTCCGCGCGCTACTGGAAGCACCGCGAATACGAGGCAAGTATTGGCTGCGTGGTCGTGCTGGCCGTCCTCGTCGTCAAGCTGGTGTGGTAGTCTGCCGTGGAGCATGAGCCGTTTACCTCAGGGGCTAAAGCCCGTCTATTTAGCGGCATTTACGGCACGACTGAAGTCGTGCCCTTCCCAAAAACCTGCGTGTATCGGAGTTTTTCAGCAGCTTATGGCATCGCTGAAGCGATGCCCCGATGCGAAACGGAACTTTTTCGGCGCCCTGCTGGCGCTTGGTGGGCTGCTCTGCTGCCTGATCTTCCCGATCGCGGCTAGGTTGTGGGCACAGCAAGCCCCGCCCACAGCATCGATCGGCCCCGCTCCCGTGCAGATCGCGCCTCCACGTCCCAACTATCCTTTCCCCGATGGACGGAGCTACGTTTATTCGGCGGAGTGGCATTTGATCACCGCCGGGACCGCGGTCGTGAAAATGGACGCTGCCGGGAAGGACCGCAAAGTCACCGCGTCCGCCGAATCTTCAGGAGCCGTCAACGTCATCTTTCCAGTGCACGACCGCTTCGAATCGCGCTTCGATCCCCGGACGTTCTGCTCGCTCTCGATCTTCAAGCATAGCGAGGAAGGCGCGCACAAACGCGAGACTTCGATCCACTTCGATTACGCGCGCAAGAAAAGCGCGCTCGATGAAAAGAACCTGAAGACCGGGGAGACCAAGCACGTTGAAAACGATCTTGCCGGCTGCGCCACCGACGTCATCACCGGCTTCTACTACCTGCAGTCGCTGCCGCTGCAACTCGGCGCCAGCTACGAGTTCCCGATCAGCGACGGGAAGACGACCATCGTCCACGCCACCGTGGACAAGCGCGAGCAGATCAAAGTGCCAGCCGGAACATTCCCCGCCGTGCTGGTTACAGCCGAAGCCACCTCGGGCCCGCTGCAGTCCAAGGGCAAAGTATGGGTGTGGTATTCGGAGGATCCCAGTCACACGCCGGTGCAAATGCGCGCCAAGCTGGGATGGGGCACGCTGCTGTTCCGCCTGCAGAGGATCGAGAAGTAAATCCTCACTTCATCGCGGCCAGAAGGGCGTCTGCCACGAGCTTCCTCGTCTGCTCATCCATCTCCGATGGCCCAGCTTTCAGGCTGGCCTCGTTGGCTAAATGCTTGGACTTGATCCCAATATAGACGGCGTTGTATGAAGTCTCCCCGAGGTTTTCCACTTTGTGCTTGAAGGGCGGGAACCACCGGGGATCGCCCGGCTTGGCAAACACCTCTTGTGTCTTGCCATTTTCATCCGTGAACTTGAGGTGCCCGGAGGTGAGAACGACGACCACGCCTCCCATATGCGCGTGCAGGCTCGACTTCTCATGAGGTCCATAGTGGACGTTTACCACCTGCACGTACTCGTTCTCAAAAGCCAGCTTGTAGTGCGTTGGCTCGACCTTGGTGGGATCTTGCGCGAGCGCCACGGAAAAGAAAAACGAGACCAACAACGCGGCGCAGAACGGCCTGCCATATTTCCTCATGAAAAGACCTCGGGGCTTCTGCTTTTAAGCTGTCCTCAAGCTTAAGCCGCCCCAAGCAACTGTCAATGATAGAAACGAAGGTTCGGACCAAACTGGTAAGAGGGCAACTGTAATTTCTACTGCAGCCGAAAGCGCTCATTCATCAGCCGCTGCAGTCGCGGCCGGTAGATAAGATCGTAGGCAAGTTCTTTGTCGGGAAACATGCTCAGAGCGGCCCGGCGGGCATTCGCGGCCATCTCCGCCGCTTCTTCCAGCGTCAGATCGGGATCCTGGCCGATCACCGACATCACCATGCTCATCATCACCTGCAGGCGCCGCAGTCTTCGGGCCTCCTGCATGCGCTCATTGTGCTCTCCGCCCGGTTGTTCGGCCCGTTGAACTTCCATGCTGCCCCCGTGCTTATTGGATGTTGCCCGCGTCCCCCGCGTTGCGCCCCAGTCGCCATTGTGCCAGCTTCCGCCCGCGAATCAAGCTTCCCTTGGCCGTACACTTTTGTGACCCGCAAGACAGAGGTATGGTGACTGCCGTAATCTGTTGACAGACACTTTTACGGAGGACGCATGCCAGAGCCGACTAGCCCCTCGCCTCAACCCGAGCCCAACGAGAAACTCGTCAAGATTTTCGACGCTGAGCAGGAAAACGAAGCCATCGTCGTGCAGGGCTTGCTCGAATCTGCCGGCATCGACTCGGACTTGAAATCCATTGACGCGGTCCAGGACGCGTTTCCCGGCGTCGGTGGGACGGTCATTCTTGTGCGCGAAGAAGACGCGCCCGAAGCTGAAAAGATTATCGAGGCGTACCGTAAATTGCCGCCCCTCGATGACGAGACCGCCGATATCAGTGGGTGAGAGTGTCCGTGGGCGAGAATCACTAGCAGGCTGCGGAAAAAGTCGCTACTTGATGCCCAGCTCCTAAAGGGGCGTCCGATTTCGAAGAAGTTACGGCATCGCTAAAGCGATACCCTGATACGAAACTTGAGTTTTTCCGCAGCTTGCCAGGTGAGAATCAGTGAAGGAGTGCGACGTCCGGAGTCACGGACTTGCCGTCCAGGTAAAAACTGACCGCGCCCTCCTCGTCGGTGCGGTAGGTTTTCACCCCAGCCTGCTGTAGCCGCTCCAGCACTTCGCGCCGGGGATGTCCGTACACATTTCGCACACCGACGGAAATGACCGCGTAGCGCGGATGAATGGTCGAGAGCAGATCGGCAGAAGTTCCGCTCGCGCTTCCGTGATGCGCGACCTTCAGCAGCATCGCCTCCGGATGCTCTTCCACGACGCGTCGTTCCACCGGACGGTCCGCGTCTCCCTCGAGCAAAGCGGTGGTCCCGCCAAAAGTGGCCGTAAACACCAGGCAATCGTCGTTCGGCCGCATCAAGCCGGTGATTTGGTCGCGCCCGGGAGCGAGCATGTGGAAATGCGCTCCACCGTAATCGAATTGATCGCCTTCTTTTTTCACCGAAACTTTCATCCCCGCTGTCTCGGCTTGCGCAACGATCGGCAGCAATTCGCCCACCGGCTTGTCGATACTCAGCCAGAGTTCTCGCGGGTGGAAATTTGCAATTACCGCGGGCATCCCACCCAGGTGGTCGGCATGAGGATGCGTGATCGCGACCACGTCCAGACGATCGATGCCTCGATTCCAAAGATAAGAAGAGACAACCTGTTCGCCGAGATCAAAGTCCGAATGCATCCACTGCGGCAGGCCTCCGGCATCAATGAGCAGGGCGCGGCCCTCGGGCGTGACCAGCAGAATGGAGTCGCCTTGTCCGACGTCAATGGTAGTCATCTCCATCACGCCGGCGCGAAGGTGAGGGCGCGAGGGGACAAACGCAATCCAGCTCGCAACGACGAACAGCAACACCACAGAAGCGAAAGCGGCCAGGCGCGTGCGACGGATCTGCGCCGCGAGCATGGCGAGCGTCAGCGCGGCGATCGAGGCCAGTACCATCGTGAGCGAGGGCATGGCCACCCGCAGGTCGGCGATTGATGTTCCGATGACCTGGGCGCCGCCCAGCCAGTGCACCGTGCCAGCGATTCCCTCGAGCGCGAGGCCAGAAATCCAAACCGCCGGCTTGGCCAGCGCGCTCGACATGTATCCCAAGCCGACGGCGGCCGCGGCGGTGGGCATCAGCACCTGGGTGAGCGGAATCACCGCCAAATTTGCCGGCATTCCCATGGTGGTGGCGCGATGAAAGTGGTACGCCATGAGCAGCGCCAGTCCCGCCTGCATCAGCGCCGAGATGAAGATCAATTCGCCCAGGCCAATTGCCACCCGCATGAGGATCGCGGGCAGTGCCAGGCTAAGGCGGTCGCCGATGAACCTCGTCAGCCGCCCCGCGATCAACCGCAGGTCGATCCGAAATTGCGCCACCTCGGGAGCGACGTGCAAATCGTAGCTTGCAGCTCGCAACAGCCGTAAACCACGGGCGTAGGGCAACGTTGTCCGTTCCAGAATCGGCGAGCCGATGCCCGCGATGATGAAGACCGCAAGAAACGTCAGCTGAAAACTGGCGCCAAACAGGGCGTGCGGATCGGCGATCAGAACTCCCAGCGCCGCCGCTCCAATTGCGTTCATCATGTTGCGTTCGCGATACAGCAGACGCGCGCCTAAATATGTCGCCAGCATCAGCGCCGCGCGCCACACCGGTGGACCGACCCCCACTACAAACGCATATGCGAACGAGACCACGACCGTGGTGATGGCCGCCAGCGCGGGATCCACGCGAAACTGGCGCAGCGTCCAAAAAATGGCGAACGCCAGGATGCTTAGGTTCATTCCGGAAACAACCAGCACGTGATAAGTGCCCGAGCGCTGGTACTCGGTGCGCGTTGCGTTGCGCAGGAATGTTTCTTCGCCGAGAACCATGGCGTCCATGAGCGAGGCCTGCGACGCGGGGTATAGTTCGTGAATTTTGGCCACGATGCTGGCATGAACGCGCGTCCGCCAGAGTTGAATCCGGCTGCCAGAAAACCCGGGAAGCCGCTCAATGTCCTTTGCCTCCGCCGACCCCAGCACGCTGATGCCGTTGTTGCGCAGATAGCCTTCATAATCGAAGGCTCCCGGATTGCGGTAATTGCGCGCCGGATGCAGCTTCGCGCGAATCTGAACGCGCGTCCCGTAGGTTAATGCAGGTGGAGAGACGGGAAGGATCGGGTCATCGGGTGATCGGGCCATCGGGTCATCAAAAATCACCCGATGACCCGATGATCCGATGACCCGATCTTCCCGGCGCTCCACCGCCTCGGAATTCTCTACTTTCTCGTAAATCGTCAGCCGCACCCCAGCCCGCACCGGCCAGGGTTCGCCCTGGCTCGCGATCTCTTCCGTCTCCACATCAATGGATTCACGAATCGACCGCGGCCCCGCGGCGCGTGCGTATCCCTCCCGCATCACACGCGCCGTGAGGGTGACTGCACGGCCATCCGCCAGGTTAAGAATGTGAGGATCGCCGGGGTGTTGACCGCGAATCTGAATCAGAAATGCGCCGAGAAGAAACCACGCGCCTAAAGAGAGCCCCTTGGCCAGCCAGGCTCGCTTCGGAAGAAACCATGATGCCGCGAAAACGAAGGCCACTACTGCGATCACCCACCACGACGGCGGCCGCCAAGCTCGCACGCCCGTCCACAGACCGAGCGAAAATGCCAGCGCCGCCCAGAACAACGGCTGCCGTGGCGGCTTCCGGTCGTGCGTCATTGCATTGATCTCCGGGCTTTGATCTCCGATGGAGAAATGGGGCCTCGACCGTCCATCGCCTGCGCTAGAAGGAGGCAGTCAGCAGCCTCGCCGAGCGGCGGGGCGCATCTCGGCCAGGCTCGGAACAAACGGTCGGACGAGCGGGGCCCTAGCGCATGCGTTGCTTGTGCCAGGGCCCTCGGCCAACCCACCCGTCTTCCAGGAGGAACTTGGACGAACGCGAAAGCGGTCAGTGCGCCAGCAGCATCACCGATTCGATGTGAAACGTCTCAGGAAAGAGATCGAACAAGTGTGCTTCCTCGATGCGGTATCCGTCCGCCAGTAGGGGAGCGAGATCCCTCGCCAGCGTCGCCGGATCGCACGAAACATATCTGACGCGGGGCGCTCCGAGTTCCACCAGAGAGCGGATCACCACCTTGCCGGCACCGGTGCGGGGAGGGTCCAGGACGACCAGGTCAGGCCTTTTTCGCACCGGCCAGCTTCTCAGGTAGTCCTCGGTTCGCGCGCCGGCCGCTTTCACGTTCGCAGGAACATTCTGCACAAAGTCCCCATGCGATGTCAGTGACGCCTCTACACCAAATATGTGATGAAAGTTTCGCGCCAAAGCCGCCGAAAACAGTCCCACTCCGGCATAGAGGTCGAGTGCGACGTCCCCGCTGGCATTGCCGGTCACAACCGAAACCAGCTCGTCCACCAGATAACGGTTCACCTGGAAGAAGGAGCCGGCGCTGACCTGATACTCGTGGTCCTTGGTTCGATAGCGAATTGCCTTCGCGCCCGATTGCGCCAGCGATTTCAGGTCCATCGGGGCGTCATCTTCTTCTATGCGTTGTTGTGAAGATCGTCCATTCGAAGATCGCCGCCGCGAAGAGAAAAAAGTCACGCCGCCGATCTCCGGCAACTCGCGCTTGATCGCCTCCGCCCAGCGCAACAGGTCTTTCTTGTCGGCGTCGCGTCCACAGAATGCCCAGGCCAGCAAACGCTCATCCGCCGCGTCTGCGAACAGCTCAATCTCTTCCACTGCCGCCGGGCAGTTCAACCCGCGCAGCTCAACCAGCCGCGCCATCACCCGATTGAGCAGCGGCGAGCTGATCGGACATTCGCGCACCGGAAGAAATTCGTGCGATCCGAACCGGAAGTACCCCAGCGCGAACTCCGGCGCAGTCCGCACCTGCAGCCGCGTCCGGTTGCGGTAGTTCCAGGGAGGAGAAGCATGCAGGCGAATCTCGGACTTCAGCTCGATCTTTATTTTTGCAATCCGCTGCAGCGTCTCGCGCAGAATTCCAGCCTTGAACTCCAGCTGCCGCTCGTAGGGAATGTGCTGGTAGTGGCATCCGCCGCATTGCCGGAAGTACGGGCAGCGCGCTTCGACGCGATCGGGCGACGCTTCGATCAACTGCGCAACCGAGCCGCGCGCGAACCCAGGCTTCTCTTGCCGGATCTCGGCCTCAACCCGCTCCCCCGGCAGCACAAATGGCACAAACACCGCCATGCTGCGCCCGTCGGCGCCGGCCGGAGTCCGAGCCAGCCCGTCGCCGCCGTAAATCAGTTTTTCGATGGAAAGAAGCAAGTCGTAAGTGTAGCGCGGGCACTCCTGCAATTCCGCACCACCGAAGTAGATTGTCATCCTGAGCGAAGCGAAGGACCTGCTTCTAGTGGCGAACAGCAGGTCCTTCGCTTCGCTCAGGATGACAACATTGATAATGTTCGAACTCTTCGGACACACCGCTAATGCATATAGAACAAACTCAGCCGCGGCACGCCGCACTGCTCCAGCAGCCGCTTGTGCACATACTGCTTGTGTAGCTGTTCAATCTGCGACGCCGTCATGTTCCGCCGGTAGGGAGCAATATCCCGATCCGCTTCCGCGCGAACATTCACCAGATCTTCATCCGGAGTAGCCGCCATCAACACCGCGAACAGCTTTTCCTCCAGCACCGTCAGTCGCCGCTCTAAATCTTCCAGCCGCGGAAGCTTCCCGCTGCGCTCGATTGCCTCCGCCATCTCACGTAACGAACCTGCTTCTTCCCGTGCCAGCTCTCCAATCGCGAATCCCGCGCGCTCCGGCAGCTTCGCTCTTTCAAGCTTCTCGGCGTTTCCCCGCAAGAACGCCGCAATCTGCGCCGCTTCAAATCCGGGCTCTGGCCGAGCTTTTTCTTCGCCGGTCGCACCTACTGCCGCTTCTTTCATATCTTCCGCCGCAGCCAGCACGGCCTGCGAGCAGTATGCCAGGCTATTCACTTTTTTCGATTTCGAGGGACGCCGATCATACTTGTCAAACGCATCATCCACGCCACGGAGCACGGCCTCCAGCGGCACGCCTGCACTTTTCCAAGTCTCAATCAAAGCCCAATCGAGAGTTGAGAGCAGCAGATGAGTCCCACGCCGTCTCAGATAGTGCTCTTCGATTTCCGTGAAGTAATTGAAGTAATTTTCCACGATGGCTCAGCGCGATTTAGGAGACTTCGGCGAGGGCCACGGTTTCGCATCGGCATCCAAGGGCTTGGCCGGCGCCGGCGTCTTTGTTGCTTTCGGCGCGGCTTCGCGGCGGAAGGACTGGTTCCGATCCCATATGATGCGCAGCCCCTCGAGGGTTAGAAACTCGTCCACATCTTTGATGAAGTGTGAAGCAGTGCCAATCAGCGATCCCAGGCCGCCCGTCGCAATCACGTGAGTTTCCACGCCCAGCTCATCCACCAGCCGCTCCAGGATGCCGTCGACCAGGCCGAGATACCCGTAGTAAAGCCCCGACTGCACACTCCCGACCGTATTCGATCCAATCACTCGCGCCGGCTTGCGTATCTCCACCCGCGGCAGCCGCGCCGCACGCTGAAACAGCGCGTCCGCCGAAATCCCAATCCCCGGACAAATCACTCCGCCCATGTACTCGCCCTTCTTCGAAATGCAGTCGAAGGTCGTCGCCGTGCCAAAGTCCACAATCACGCAGGGCCCGCCATATTTCTCAAACGCCGCCACCGCGTTCACGATCCGGTCCGCGCCCACTTCCGCGGGATTGTCGTACAGAACCTGCATGCCCGTCTTCACGCCCGGCTCGATGAACAGCGGCTTGGTGTTGAAATAGCGCTCGCACACTTGCCGCAGCACCGAATCGAGCGGCGGCACCACCGATGAAATCACGATCCCACGCACGTCCGAAACTTCCAGGTTCTCCATCGAGAAAAGGTTGCGGAAGATTACTCCGTATTCGTCGACCGTACGGTTCAGATGCGAGCCGACGCGCCAGTTCGCAACCAGCCGCTCGTAACGAGCAGCTTCCGTGGTCACATCCTCGCCCGGACGGTGCGCCACCCGCGCAAAAACGCCCAGCACCGTATTCGTGTTTCCGACATCGATGACGAGAAGCATAAGAATTTGTAATTGGTGATTTGTAATTTGTAATTGGAAAAAGCGGCTGCCCTTAAATTACCAATTACAAATTACAAATTACCAATGATTCTCACCGTTCCACTCACCACCGTCCGCAACCCCTCCGCCGTTCTCACCCGCAAGAACCCGCGATCGTCCAATCCCTCGGTAACGCCCGCCAGCCCGCCGTTCTCCCCGATACTCACTTTTGTTCCGCGCACCGACGACGAACTCTCCTCGAACCGGCGCAGGATCGCATCTCGCGCGCCCGCATCCTCAATCAAACTGCGATACTCCCGGTCGAGCGATTTTAGCAAAGCAGCGCAGAGCTCCACGCGCGACCACTCCGTGCCGGTCTCGATCCGCAACGAAGTCGCAATTTCGCGCAGCTCAGCCGGAAACTTCACCTGATTCACGTTGATCCCCACTCCCACGACCAGATGGCGCACCCGCGTTGCCTCGGCATTCATTTCCGTGAGAATGCCGCAGAACTTCTTGCCGCCCAGCAGCAGGTCGTTCGGCCATTTCAGATCAGCCAGAAGCTGCGGCGCAATCTCCGCCACCGCCGCGCGCACCGCCAGTCCCGCAGCCAGCGAAAAAATCAGCGCATCCGAAGGCGGCATTGCCGGACGCAGGATCACCGAGCAGTAGATCCCCGCCGACCGCGCCGAATGCCAGGTATGCGCGCCACGTCCGCGCCCGGCCAGCTGTTCTTCGGCGAGAAATACGCTGCCCTCTGGCGCGCCCTCCGCGGCGGATCGCATTGCCTCCGAATTGGTCGAGCCGATCTTGTAATAGTGATGGATCTGCTTGGCGCCGCCGAAGATCGTCCCCTTCAGCGACGGCGCCAACATCTCCGGCAGCAGCAAGTCTGGAACCGCGCGCAGCTGATAGCCGGTCGCCAGATGTCCAGCGACATCCACGCCCAACCCGCGCAGTTGCTGAATCAGCCGCCAAACTTCCGACCGGCTCGTGCCGATCTCTTCGGCAATCTTCGTACCGCTGACGACAACGATAGCGTGGCTCATGAGCAGGCGGACGATGCGGCCCAAGCGAACATCTGTCGCCTTGTGCACGGACGGTAAGCTGCGAGTTTTCGTGGAAGCGGAGATGGAGGGAATTATAAACAGTCACGTCGTTCGCTGTTCGCTATTCGTCGTTCGCTATTCGCCGACGGCCTTGGTTTTAGCGAACAGCGAACGACGAATAGCGAATAGCCAGCGACCCAACCCTAAGCCGGAGTAACCCGCAAACTCATATCCACCGCCGTCGATGAATGCGTCAGCGCCCCCACCGAGATGAAATCCACGCCCGTCTCGGCGTACGACCGCACGTTCTCCAGATTGATTCCGCCCGCGCACTCAAGCGGAATCCGCCGCGGCTGCCGCGAACAAATCTCGACCGCCTTGCGCACATCCTCAACGCTCACATTGTCGAGTAGGATCGCCTCCGCCCCGTGCTCCAGCGCCTGCTGCAGTTCTTCCAGCGACCGCACTTCAATCTCGATCGGCTGCCGGCCCCGCCGGTTGCGGATCGCGCGCTCCAGCGCCGGAATCGCGCCGCCAGCCAGCGCAATGTGATTGCTCTTAATCAACACGCCGTCGGAAAGATCCAGCCGGTGATTCTGCCCCCCACCGCGGCGCACCGCGTACTTGTCAATCACGCGCAGGCCCGGCGCCGTCTTGCGGGTATCGAGAATCCGCACGCGCGTGCCTTCCACGGCATCCACAAACTTGCGGGTTGTGGTCGCGATTCCTGCCATCCGCTGCAGAAAATTCAGGATCACCCGCTCGCACGACAGAATCACCCGCGCGTTATGCCTGATCACCGCGATCTGCTGCCCCGGGTTCACGCGGATCCCATCAAAAATCGAAGGATGGCTCGTCACCTCGTAATGCGAAGTGACCGCTCCGTCCAACGCCGCGTAGACGTCGAGAATCCGCGGCACACATCCGAGGCCAGCCAGAATGCACTCCTGCTTGGCGATAATCGTCGCCGAAGCGCGCTGGTTGGGATCGATACAGGCGTAGCTGGTCGCATCGCGCGTCGCCCGATCTTCGTTCAGCGCGTTCTCAAGAATCGCGGTAATGCGTCGTGAATTCCAGTCCATAAGAACCAGTGGTCAGTGGTCAGTGGTCAGTCGCAAGTGGTCCGAATACGATTCACCAACCACTGGCCACTATCCACTGATTTCCTTCAACTTCGCCAACGTCTTCTCCCGTAGCACTCTCAGTTCTTCCGCTCGCGTCTTCAGCCCCTCCACCACCTTCGCCGGAGCCTTCGCCAGAAACTGCTCGTTGGAAAGCTGCCGCTGCCCGTTGGCCTGCTCTTTCTCAATCTTCTCCAGGTCTTTCGTTAGACGCTCGCGCTCGGCCGCAACGTCAATCTTTTTTTCATATACCGCATGCACATCAAACCGCGACGTGCTGCGCGCGCCCGCCACTTTCTCGAGCGAAGCCTCGACGAACGTGATTTTTCCCACACTCGCCAGCCGCTCGATCGCCGCCAGATTCTGTTCGAGCATCGCGCGTATCTCTGACTCGTGTGCAAACACCTCGATCGGTACTTTGACCTTAGGCTCGACTTTCAATTCCGCCCGCAAATTGCGCACGCTGACGATGAAATCTTGCAGGATGGTCATCTGCTCCAAAGCCTTGGGGTCAGCTTCTGCCCTCTTCTCTAGTATTCGGAGGACATCCAATTCGCTGAGCAGCTTATAGTCAACCTGTTCGAGCCACTCGCCTTGTGGAAAGGGGACGAGAGCAATCGACTGCTTTGGAGGGTGGCCGTCGTAGATTGCCTGCCAAATCTCCTCGGTAATAAAGGGCATCATTGGATGCAACAATCTTAGCGACGCCTCAAAAAGAGTAACTAGATTTGAGCAGGCTGCACGCACCTCACCTCGATCATTCGAGGTCAGCCGCGGCTTGATCAGTTCGAGGTACCAATCACACATGTCACCCCAAAAAAAGCTGTAAATTTTGTGGGCAGCATCGTCGAATCTGTAGTCCCCAAGCGCTAGATTAACTTCTGTCGCAGTGAGATTGAAACGAGAGACAATCCAGCGATCCTCGACCGTGTCCGTTGCAAAGTCCGAAAGCCCTGCCCGGCCGCTCAGGGGCTTCTTTTGAAACTCCTCCAGTGACCATAACTTGGCTTGTTCCGCCCGGTCCACGTTCATGAACATGAAGCGCGCCGCATTCCATATCTTGTTGGCAAAATTCCGATACCCCGCCGTGCGGCTCTCGCTGAATGCGATATCGGTCCCCGGCGCCGCCATCGCCGCCAGGGTGAAGCGCGTCGCATCCGTTCCGTACTTCCCGATCACCTCAATCGGATCGAGCACGTTCCCCTTCGTCTTCGACATCTTCTGCCGGTCGGCATCGCGCACCAGCGCATGGATGTAAACCTCGCGAAAGGGAACGCTCGCGCGGAGAGCGTCGTCGAATCTCTTTTGTTCACGGTCTAGTTCGCCAGAGGCAAAACTGCGGGAACCCAGCATAGGACGGCTGTCCTCCGGAGGCCCCTTAAACCAGCACCCGAGCATGATCATGCGCGCCACCCAGAAAAACAGGATGTCGAAGCCGGTAATCATCAGCGAATTGGGATAGAACACTTCCTCGTCGCGCGTCGCCTCCGGCCAGCCCAGCGTCGTGAACGGCAGCAGCCCCGACGAGAACCACGTATCCAGCACGTCCGTATCCTGCTCCAGTTTCGTGCAGCCGCATTTGCACGCCGACGGAGCCTCGCGCGCCACCACCACTTCCTTGCACGCGCCGCAATACCACGCCGGAATCCGGTGTCCCCACCATAACTGCCGCGAGATGCACCAGTCGTGGATGTTGTGCATCCAGTTCAAATAAATCTGCCCGTAATTCTCCGGCGTGAACCGTATGTATCCCTTCTCCACCACCTCAATGGCGCGCTTGGCCAGCGGCGCAATCTTGATGAACCACTGTGTCGAGAGCCGCGGCTCGACAATCGTGCCCGAGCGGTCGCACTTGCCGAGCGCAATCGTGTAATCCTTTGTGCCCACCAGGAAGCCTTGCTCGGAGAGGTCCTCCACCACATGCTCGCGCGCGGCAAAGCGATCCAATCCCGCGTAGGGACCGGCATTCGCATTCATCTTTGCGTGCTCATCAATCACTTCGATCTGCGGCAGGTTGTGCCGCAGTCCGGCCTCGAAGTCGTTGGGATCGTGCGCCGGCGTCACCTTCACCGCGCCGGTGCCGAACTCAGGCTGCGCCAGTTCGTCCGCGATGATCGGAATCTCCCGATTCATCAGCGGCAGCATCACATGCTTGCCGTGCAGATGCGTGTAGCGCTCGTCCTTCGGATTCACCGCGACGGCCGTGTCGCCCAGCATCGTCTCCGGACGCGTCGTCGCGACGGTGATGAACTCGTCGCTGCCCACCACCGGGTACCGGATCTCGTACAGCTTGCCCGCCACGTCCTCGTGCTTCACTTCGAGGTCCGAGATCGCGGTCCCGCAGTCGGAGCACCAGTTCACGATGTACTTCCCGCGATAAATCAGCCCATCTTCATACAGCCGCACGAACACTTCCTTCACCGCGTGCGACAGGTTGTCGTCCATGGTGAAGTATTCGCGGCCCCAATCGACCGACGCGCCCAGCCGCTTCATCTGGTCGAGGATCGCGCCGCCATACTCGCGCCGCCATTCCCAGACGCGCTCGATAAACTTCTCGCGTCCCAGTTCGCGCCGCTTCTTGCCTTCTTTCGCCAACTGGCGCTCCACCATCATCTGCGTGGCAATGCCGGCATGGTCGGTGCCCGGCAGCCAGAGCGCCACATGGCCGCGCATGCGGTGCCAGCGCGCGACGATGTCCATCTGCGTCTGGTTCAGCATGTGCCCCATGTGCAGCCGCCCCGTCACATTCGGCGGCGGCAACAGGAGCGTGAACACCGGACGCGCATCTCCCGGCGCCGGCGTCTCCACATGAAACAGTTTTTCCTGGACCCAATACTCGGCCCAGCGCGCTTCAATCGCGCCCGGTTCGTAAGCTTTCGGCAATTCGTGCGGCATCTTTATCCTGATCGTGTAGGGACGGCCGCCCCCGGCCGTCCAGCCGAGCAAAGCTCGGCAACTCCTTGCGGAGAGACAAACGTCGGCAGCAAGAGGGTGAAACATTGATCTTACAGGCGCGAGAAAACAGGGGTCAAACTAGTACCGTGACCGCGTGATGAGTCATACGGTGGAGGGACGGGCGGGGACGGCCGCCTCTCCACCAGCAAGCTTGGATCGACAGCAGTAGCAATTACGCGGTCGCGGCACTAGGAGCAGGTTTGGCAGTCGGCGATTTTGCCAGCAGAGTGGTTTTTGTAACATAGCAGTCGGTCGTCCCGGCAGGAACACCTAAAGGCTAAGGGCCAAAAGCTAAGGGCTAAGAGCTGAATGCTGACGGCTGAAAGCTGCCTTACTTCCCCGCCAGCCTCTTCGCAATTTCTTCCACGATCTTCGGGCGAAGATCGGCCATTACGCTGTCCACGATGCTGGCAATCGTGCTGGCGTCCGTTGCAGACGCCGACGCTGAACCCTCTGCCGCCGCCGCTGCCATGGCCTTCGGAGCCTCCTCGGCTGCGTGTTCAGCCTGTTTCGCCGCTTCCACTACATCACTCTTAGCGGCAGCGCTGCCCGGCGCCGTGTGGATCTGATGCCAGTTCGATTTCCCCGACTTCGCTTTCACGTCGCCCATGGATTCCTGACCCCCAACATCTGAACTCGACCCCTGATTCTCTTCTGCCGTCACAGCCGTCGTCACAGCCGTCGTCACCGCAGCCGTCGTACCGCTGACGGGCTCTCCGTTCTGTTTCGCTGGTACCTCGATCTCGTCCTTACCCACCGCATCCGCGAAGGTCGCTGCCGCGACCTCTTTCGCAGGCACTTTCTCCGCGACTTTCGCCGGGGAATCTTTCTGCTCCACTTCGAGCTTCTCTGGTTCGAGTTTCTCTGGTTCGATCTTGTCTGGTGCGACCTCGTCCACCACCGGACTCGCTGCGTTCGAAACCGCCGCCATCACTTCCGCAGGCGCCTCCACGGCCGACGCTTCTGCAGCCGTGATCTCTGAACAACGCTCAGCCCCTTGCTCTGCCAAAGCTTTCGCACTGGCCGCCAATTCTGCTTCTGCCAGTCTGTTCTCAACCGTGGACGCAATCGCTGAAACTCCGGTGATCCGTCTCGGTTCAATTTCGCCGCCGGACGCTGCCGCGGGCGCTGCTGCGAATGTTGCCGCAAACGTGCGGAACATTTCCGCTTCCAGCGAAATCGCCGCTTCCTCCGGACTCAACGCCACCGGCTCCGCTACCCACCGCGGACCGGCTGCCGCATTGCGTGCCGCTTCTTCCGCCAGCAACTGGCCGGCCGCCACCAGGGTTCCGTGCGACGGAACTGTGAAGACATCCGCGTGCCCGGTAGCGGGTGTCAGCAAGCGCAACGCTTCGGCCAGCTCCGCGTCGCTCGGCGCTGGCTCTTCCGCCTCCGCCGTCTCTTGCATGCTCGCCGCAACCGGGACCGGTTGTGCAGTCTTCTCCGCCTTCAACTCTTCCGCCCGTGATTCTTCGGCCTTCGATTCTTCGGACTTGGATTCCAGGTCCTTCGCAGCAACTGCTTCCGCTGGCGCGCTCGCCTCGCTCGTCTCGCTCTTGGCGACGGCTTTGGCCGGCTTCCCTTCAATCTTTTCTCCGGCCTTGTCTTCCGCCGCCTGCTCAACTGCGCTCGCAGCCGAAGCGAACATCGGCTCATCGTTCCTGTCCACGGGCGCGGGCTCCTGCGGAAGGAGGGCAGTATTCACCGCGACTGCGACGACCGCAGCCGGCGTTTCGGGATGCTGGGTTTCTGGACGCTCGGTCTCGTGCCGATGTATTTCGACCGCAACCGGCTCGGCAACTACCGCCGCAGCACCTTCGGCCGCCGGCTCCACGCGCTCGACCGGGATTTCGCCTTCGCTCTTGGCTTCGACGGCTAACGCCGGGGCTTCAACGGCTGCCGCGGCGGGCTCAACGGCCGGCGCCGGGGTTTCAAGTTCTTTCTTCGCTTCCGCCGCGGCAGCAGGAACTTCCACTTCAGTCTTTGCCGCCGCAAACTTTGCCACGGACTCTGCCGCCGGAGCCTCAACCGGGCCCATCTGTTCCGCCAGCGGCGCAATATTCTCAGCCGCCGGAATCGGTCCATCGAGTTTTGCGACTAACGCACTGAGTGCGTCCAACTCTTCCGGCGTGATGTCGCGCGGAATATCCGGAACGAGGCCAGGCTCCTGTCCCAGCGGCGGCGGCGCCTTCACCGTGAACGCTACGCTCGCGCCAGTCTTGCCCTTCGCCTTCCGGAAATCCCGGAAGGTCGCTCCGGCCGCGACATCTTCTGGTTCCGGTTCTTCTTTCTTTTTCTTCAACGGAAAACGCAGCCGGCTCTTCCATCCGGTATCGGCTTCCGCGTTACTTTCCGTTTTCCTGCCGCTTCCCTCGCCGCCGAACCGCTCCACGCCCGAAACCGACGTACTGAAGCGAGAGCCCTCGGATTGCTGCGGAACCATGCGGTCTTCGAGTCGCGTGATCGCAGTCAGCAACTCGCTGGCTTCAAACGGCTTCACGATGTGTGCGTCGGCCTTGACCCGGCGCGCTTCTTCCGCCTTGAAAGGTTCCAGCTTGCCCACCGTCAGCAGTACGGGAATGTGCGCCGTCTCGGCCGAATCCTTCAGCCGCTGGCAGACTTCCAGCCCGCTGTAGCCGGGCATGTACACGTCCAGCACGATCAGATCCGGTTTGAGTTCGGTGATCCGCTTCAGGGCGGCAGATCCGTTGTTGACCGTGACGACGTCATACCCGGCATCGGCCAGGATCTTTCGCCCCATGTTCTGGGCCGTCACACTGTCATCGGCGAGCAGTATTTTCCGCGCCAAGCGTCATCCTTCGGCAAAAAAAGGAGAGATAACGCGAAACTACCTTGTCCCTCAACCTAAGTCAACGATTCCCGCAGAGGTAACAGGTTACGACCGTTCCTAGTCTGTTGGGGAGTGTTCCGTTTCTGGGTCGTCATGCCATTGGTAACCTCAAGCTGTCGAGCTACCGGGCGATTGACCTACGGGTGCCTGGCAGCACTCGCAGCCTAAACCATTTCTGTAATCTGACCTCTAACCTCTGCCATCCCTAGAACGGGTTCAGCTTCCCCAAACCCTTTTTCTTTTTCTTCTTGCTCGAAGAAATATCCGCCAGCTCCTCGGTTTTCGCCGACGCACTCGAAGAGACACCGCTCGGCGACCCACCACTGTTCTCCAGTTGATTGCTCTGCTGCAACGGGGGAAGCGCGTTCGGATCGGCCTCAACGTTCGGCTTCAGTTCATTCGGATCCGCCACACTCGGCTTCAACTCGGTCGCCGCAGGCTGTTCCGGAGCTGTTGCCGCCGCCGGGTCTGCCGCTGCTGGAGCATCCGAACGCGGCGCCTCCTGGTTCGGCGCTACCGTCCCATTGCCATTGACCGTTTCCACACTGACCTTATTGTCACCGCCCGCCATTCCCGCCGCGCTCGCCACCTTCCGCACCACATCGTTCGGATTGGTCGGCGCCGGATCCACCATCGTCGGCTCGCCCACCCGGGTCGCTTTCTCCACGTCCGGATGCTTCTCGAAATTCCCCAGCATGCTCGAGACTATGCCCGCTTCATGCCGGCTCGCCACTTCCTTCTTATTCAGTTCGAGCGCCGCCCGCGTCGGCCGCGGCACCTGCTGATGCAACCCCTCCAGCCGCGCCTTCGCATCCAGCGCCCGGTCCATCGCCGGATACCGCTTGATGATCTTCCCGTACGCCTCCGACGCCTCCTTCGTTAGTTGCTCGATCATTTTGCCCTTGGCCACTTCATTCATGCGCCCGTTCTTCCGGATCACATCGATCTCGCCTTCGTACGATTGCCCCAGCAGATACAGCGCTTCGTCCGCGCCGCTGTATAGCGGATACCGGTCCACCAGCGTTTTCAGGCGCGCAATCGCCGCCGGATACGCCAGCCGCAGATAATAGAACCGCCCAATGTTGAACTCCCGTTGCGCCAGCACTTCCTGCACTTCCCGCAACCGCTGCTTCGCCTCCGGCACCAGCTTGCTGTCCGGGTACTCCAGAATCAGCGACCGGTACTCCTCCTCCGCCCGCATCGCGTGCGTGAAGTCGCGGTCCGCCTTTTCCATCTCCTGATAATGGATGTTCGCCACCTTCAACTGCGCCTCGGCCGCCTCCGGCATGTTGGGAAAGAAGGTGCGGAAATCCTTGTATTCAATCTCGGCCTGCTGCATCGCCGTCGTGCCGCCCTCGGCGTACCACGAATCCGCCACCGCCAGCTTCGCCCGCGCGATAAACTCCGAATCCGGATACGTGTTGATCAGCGTCTGCAGTGTCATCCGCGACACGTCGAAGCGGTTGTGCTTCATCGCATCCATGGCCCGGTCAAACAGCACCTTGTCGGGCTGTTTCGACCCGACGTTCGCCAGCGGATTCACCGATTTCTTGTTCGTGCACGCCACCGTCAACGTCAGCAGCAACGCGAGAAATACAAAACTAGAATTCCGACGCATAGAAGACCTCAAAGTCAATTTGTAATTGGTAATTTGTAATTGGTAATTTGGCAGACCAATCCTAATCCTCGGTGGCCCGGATTGGCTTTTAAATTACCAATTACAAATTACCAATTACAAATTACCCTACACCCGCTGCAAACTTGCGCTCCGCGCCGCTTCCAGCAGCGCCTGCGCATTCACCTTGGCATCGCCCTTGCCGAACACCGCATTCCCCGCCACCAGAATCTCCGCCCCGGCGCGCACCACTTCCGCCACCGTGTCCATCCCCACACCGCCATCTACTTCGATGCGGAACTGGTATCCCCGCGCCGCGCGAATCTCCGCCAGCTTCCTCATTTTATGCAGCGTTGCCGGGATAAACTTCTGCCCGCCAAACCCCGGATTCACGCTCATCACCAGCACATAATCGACGATGTCGAGCACTTCACTGAGCGTCTCCACCGGCGTCGCGGGATTAATCACAACCCCCGCCCGGCATTCATGCTGCTTAATCAGGTTCAGCGTCCGATTCAAATGCCGGCACGCTTCCTGATGCACCGAAATCCAGTCCGCTCCCGCTTCCGCAAATTCCGCAATGTACTGGTCCGGGTTCTCTATCATCAGATGGCAATCCAGCGGAAGCCGGGTTGCCTGGCGCAAAGATTTCACCACTGGAGGCCCAATCGTCAGGTTCGGCACAAAATGCCCGTCCATGATGTCCACATGGATCACGCTGCCGCCGCCCGCCGCCGCCCGCTCCACCTGGTCCGCCAAGTGGGCGAAATTCGCCGCGAGTATCGAGGGTGCAAGTTCGATCAAAACAGGGTCCAGGATAAGGAGAAGCTGTGGAAATTCTAGCACGGTGTGGGGACACCCAGCCCCTAAAGAGCGTGCGTGAGAACTCGTTTTCGGGCGACCCGGTGGAATGAAGCAAGGGAGAATCCAGCCCCGGAGGGGCAAACCAGCTTAGCCCAGCGCTTCAACGCTGGGAAAAGTGGTAGAAATGATTCAAGTCCCGGAGGGACGACCCAGGCTTCTTACGGGATCGGTGAAGCGATGCGCTGGTACGAAACCCGAGCTTTTTCGCAATCTGGTCAGGCGCTCGATTTCGAAATGCGCGGCTCATCAGAGGCTGCCAGCGCTTTTCGCACCTTATCCACACCCTCCGCCATCGCGTACTTCAGCTTCTCAATCCCCTCGCCGGTAACCGCGGAAATCGAATAGAGCTTCAGCTTCTTGCGCGTCGCCCACTGCTTCAGCTTCTTGAGCTTCTCCGGGTTCGCCACGTCGATTTTGGATGCGACCATCAGTGTCGGCTTCTTCTCTAAGCTCGCTCCGAAATTCGCCAGCTCGCCCCGGATCACCTCAACGTCTTTCACCACGTCGCCCCGGCCGCTGCTGTCGGAGACATCCACCATATGCACCAGCAAACGCGTGCGCTCGATGTGCCGCAGGAATTGTGTGCCGAGGCCCGATCCAGCGTGCGCGCCTTCGATCAGGCCCGGAATGTCGGCGACCACGAAACTCTCTTCTTTTCCCTTATCACCCGCCAGCACCACGCCCAGGTTCGGTTCGAGCGTCGTAAAAGGATAATCCGCCACCTTCGGGCGCGCCGCCGAGATGCGCGAAATCAACGTCGACTTGCCCACATTCGGATATCCCACCAGCCCAACGTCGGCGAGCAGCTTCAACTCCAGGCGGAAGTTGCGTTCTTCACCCGGGCGTCCATCTTCGTGCTCGCGCGGCGCCTGGTGTGTGGAAGTGGCAAACTGCGCGTTGCCGCGTCCGCCGCGTCCGCCGCGCGCGATCACGACGCGTTCATCGGCGCGCGAAAAATCGTGAACTTTCTCGCCCGTGTCTTCGTCGAAAACGATCGTGCCCACCGGCACTTTCAGGACAATCCCTTCGCCGTCGCGGCCAGTTTTCTTGGCGCCCTCGCCGTGCCGTCCGCGCTCCGCCTTGTATTCAGGATTGAAACGGAAATGCACCAGCGTATTGTGGCGCTCGCTCGATTCCATCCAGATGTCGCCGCCCTTGCCGCCATCGCCGCCCGAAGGCCCGCCGCGCGGAATGTACTTCTCCCGCCGGAACGCCATGCAGCCGTTGCCGCCGTCCCCAGCCTTAACCCGAATTTTGGCTTCATCTATAAACATGGTCACTCGCTGCTGTCACAACGACCTGTAACGGACGACACAGCTAAGGCAATCCGCCGTCACCGCGCGTCGCGCGGTCCCGCTCTTCAATCATGGCATGGACTCCAGCGGAATCGCTCAAATTGCTCTCGAGGTGTGCGATCTGCTCCAGCTGCAACTCGATTCGATCATGGGTCGCAAGTTGTCGGATTTCACGCCGGAAGAATCGGATGCCTATCGGAAGCGGAAATCCCGAATTACGGAACTGCGTTCCGAACTACACCGGCTCGCCAACGCAGCATAGCGGAACGCTATTCGGCTCTTGATGTCTGCTTCGAGCTTCCACGCCGGGAGGTACGACGCAGCCCTTCGCCGGCAACGGCTCTTTTTTCGCACTCAGTGAGGAGCCGGTTCATCTCTTCGATAACCGCTTCCAGCTTCCTGGGGTCCCGTTCGCTCTGGGCCCGTTCCTGAAGCTCACGCCAACCCTCGGGTTCCCCGGGAAGATCGGGCCACTCTGACTTGCTGAACTTCGCTCTTGGCATTGGCGACACCCCCGCCGGCCACCTACTGCGCTCATTATCCCACAGTCCTCAGCCCGCCCGCGCCGATTTGTGGTGCTGCCACGAACTTCAGCCGCTCACCCAGATAACAAAGCATCGACCGAAGCCGAGGCCAGTAGCGTCGGCGTCTCGCCGGCTCAGGTTTCGTATCAGGGTATCGCTTTAGCGATGCCGTAAGTTGTTCCAAATCAGACGCCCCTTTAGGGGCCCGGGCATCGAAATCGCAGCCTGCTAAAGTTTGCAACCTACTTCGCTTCTATAGCCTCGGGCTCGACCATCACAAACTTCCCCATCGATCCCTTGTCGAGGAATTTGATCCGCCCCGTGATCTTGGCGAACAGAGTGTCGTCCTTGCCGCGCCCAACGTTCAATCCGGGCTTCACCCGCGTGCCGCGCTGGCGGACGATGATCGTGCCGCCGGGCACCAGTTGTCCGCCGAAAGCCTTAAAGCCAAGCCGCTGCGCGTTCGAGTCGCGCCCGTTTCGTGAGGTGCCTTGTCCTTTTTTATGCGCCATAAATCAGTTTCCGGTTTCCAGTGGCCAGTTGCCAGTAATTCCAATCCCAATTTTTCGTCACAACAAACTAATTTGTCATCCTGAGCGAAGCGAAGGACATGCTACTTTTTCTTCTTCTTCGCCGCTGCTTTCTTCGCCGCCGGCTTTTTGTGAGCCACATGCTTCTTCGCAGTTTTCCCCGGCCGTTTCGAAGACTTCACTTCTTCGCCGCCCTCGCGCGCCTGCTTCACCTTCTTTTTCGGAAGCTCGGGCGCTTTGAACGACTGACCATCAAAAGCAATCTCGGTGATGCGGACCGCGGTATAGTCCTGCCGGTGTCCACGCAGTTTCTTGTATTGCTTCTTGCGCTTGTAGTGGAAGACCAGGATCTTGTTGCCGCGTCCCTGCTCGACGACCTCGCCGGTTACGAGCGCTCCCGACCCCGGAGGCAATACGCTGCCCGCCTCGGCCGAAACCGCCAGCACGTCGCCGAACTCGACCTTTCCGTCCTTGTCGTCTTGTGTTTCCACCCGGATCACGTCGCCCGGGGCGACACGATACTGCTTTCCACCTGCGCGGATCACCGCGTACATAAGCTCTCCTCGACGAACTCTGACAGGGCCGGACGATTGCGTCCACCCGGCGGAAAGAAGCTCCGCTTGCACTTTCATGTGCTTGCTGTTTTCCCGCTGCGGCTTCTGACCGGAAACGCGGCGCGGCCCCAGAACGGGTCCGCAAGTACAGGCAAACTCATCTAGTCTATCGTGCGCTGTGGAAATCGGTCAAACGGAAGACGTGGAATTATGCTTGTGACGAACCACCTAAAAATGTGCCGGATCGAGGAAGCCGGGTATGTCCGGGAGGTTGGCGATTCGTTGTTTGAAGCAGGCTGCATGACAAAACCACGTTTGCCACTTCCCGCTTGCCGTCGAGACGGTAACTCGGCATGGGTCGATGTCGGAGGACTCAATGTCAAATCCACAAAAACAGCATGGCCCCCATTCAACTCCGGGCATCTCGTCTCTCACCTGGTTCCTCCAGTTTCAAAACCCCTTCGCCGAATCCAGCAGAATCGTGACCGGCCCTTCGTTGATCAGTTCCACCTGCATTGTTTCCTGGAAGCGTCCGGTTTCGCAACGCAGGCCGGCGGCGCGGACTTTCTCCACAAAATATTCGTAGAGTTCGCGCGCCTGCTCGGGCGGAGCGGCCGCGTCGAACGATGGACGCTTGCCGCGGCGCGCGTCTCCGTAGAGGGTGAACTGCGAGACCACCAGCAGCGCGCCGCCAACCTCCGCGACCGACAAATTCATCTTGCCGCCAGCATCTTCAAAAATGCGCAGGCCAATCGTCTTCTCGGCAAGGTAATCCGCCTCAGCGCGCGTATCTCCCGCGCCCACCCCGAGCAGCACCAGCAAGCCGAGGCCGATCTCGCCGGTGATCTCGCCAGTGACCGTAACTCGGGCGCGGCTCACGCGTTGCACGACGGCGCGCATTTAGCGGCTAGCCTCGCCGAGAAGCGTCTCGTGTCCGGCGAGCGCCTGCCAGCGGCCGTCGCGGTAGGTGAAAACGTCGGTGAAGCGGACGCGGGCCACGACCTTGCCGGAAGCGTCCACCAGAGTGGCGAGTCCGCGCGTAAATCCGGAGTTGCCCTCGACGTGCGCGCGCATTTCCGAGAGGTGGTTCGTGCCCGGCTTCCGCTGCGGGATGTGCTCCAGCATCTGGCTACGGGTATGCAGCGAGCCATCGACGTCGGCGTCTTCGAATTCGTCAGCTACCATGCAGGCGACGGCGTCAGCGTCCTTGCGGCTGAGGGCCGCAGCCCAGTTCTGTTCGAGTTCGATGAGCGCGGCCTCGGTCTTCGGCTGATTCTTAGGGCAATCGGCGGCAAATGCGGAAAGCGCGAGCGCCAGTGGAATAGCAAGCAGGGTTAGGATTTTCACGTCCAAATCGTGACATGAGTTCGCCGAAACGAGCAAGCACGAGAGGACGAAACATAACAGCCCATCACAACGGAGAACCCAGCGCCGGAGAGGTAACCTAACTTGGCCCAGCACCGGGGTCCCCAGCCCCGGAGGGGCGAACGAGCTTAGCCCAGCGCTTCAGCGCTGGGAAAAGTGCAAGAAGTGAGTCAAGTCCCGGAGGGACGGCCGAGTTCTCATCGACACTTTTTACGTGCCGGGCATTAACTTATTTCGCGTTTGACCCTCTACGCTGCGACTCCTACAATCCAGATTTCCCTGCAAGCGAACTTATTTTCCGGGGTTCCGTACATGCAACTAACGTCGACAAGAAACTTTGCGCTCCACTGCGTCTGCCTGGCAATGATGCTGGCCTCAGCCTTCGCCCAATCCGCCAGCGCCGCCCATCACGACGTTGTGATCAAGAATGCCACCGTGATGACCGTAACTCACGGCAACATCACGAACGGCTCGATCTATATCAAGGACGGCAAGATCGCCGCGGTCGGCGAAAACGTGAACGCGCCCGCCAGCGCCACCGTTATCGATGCCGGAGGAAAGTACCTGACCCCGGGAATCGTCGATTCGCACTCGCACATTGCTCTGAATGACGACGTCAACGAAGCCACCAGCCCCATCACGCCCCAGATGATGATGAAAGATGCCTTCGACTACCAGGACAAAGCGATCTACCGCGCGCTGGCCGGCGGCGTGACCACGTCGCTGCTCCTGCACGGATCGGCCAACATGATCGGCGGACAGGCTGTCGTCATCAAGCACAAGTTCGGCGCCTCGCGCGATGAAATGCTTTTCCCGAATGCGCCCCGGTCGATCAAGTTCGCAAGCGGCGAAAATCCCAAGCGCGTCTATGGCAGCCGCGAGCAATCGCCTTCGACCCGCATGGGCAATTTTGCCGTGCAGCGCGAAGCCCTCGTCCAGGCTCAGGACTACATGCGTGAGTGGGACAACTACAACGACAAGGTCAAGCGCGGCGATAAGGATGCCACACTGCCCAAGCACGACCTGAAGCTCGAAGCCCTCGCCGACGTGCTGCGCGGCAAACTCATGGTCCAGATCCACATCTATCGCGCCGACGAAATGCTGACCGAAATCGCAATGGCCAAGGAATTCGGCTACAAGATTCGCGCCTTCCACCACGCCCTCGAAGCCTACAAAGTCGCCGCCCAGCTCGCTGCCAACAACATCGCCATCGCCACATTCTCCGATTGGTGGGGCTATAAGCAGGAGGCTTGGGACGCGATCCCTTGGAACGCCACGCTGTCCATGCACAAAGGCGTGCGCGTGGCGATCAAGAGCGACTCCGAGGATTACACCCGCCGCCTCAATCAGGAAGCCGCCAAGACCATGCGCTACGGCGGCGCCACCGAAGAAGAAGCCTTGAAGATGATCACGCTGAATGCCGCATGGATCGTCGGCGTGGACGATCGCGTCGGTTCCATCGAAGTCGGTAAGGATGCCGACCTGGTCATCTGGGACGGATATCCGCTGTCAAGTTATGGTGTGCCCGAAAAAGTTCTGATCGATGGCGAAGTTTACTTCGACCGCTCGCAACCGGGCCTCGGAACCACGCATTACAAGGAGGGAGAGTGATGCAGCCGTCAGCCATCAGTTATCAGCTTTCAGCAAGCAAGCCCGTGTGGCGCGGACACTCTTGTCCGCGGTCTTTGATCTTGGTCTTGATCTTTGTCGCCATCGTCTCAACCCTAGCCTTGACCCAGGACACGCCCGTCGTTCTCAAGGGCGGCAAGCTCTTAACCGTCACCCACGGTGTAATTGAGAACGGTGTAATCGTAATGCAAGGCGGAAAGATCACTGCCGTCGGTGCGGCAAGTTCCGTCAATGTCCCGAGCGCCGCGCAGGTCATCGACGTGACCGGCATGACCATCTATCCGGGCCTGATCGATTCAGAAACCAGCCTTGGTCTCACGGAGATTTCCGCCGAAACCATGACCAACGATCTGGTCGAACTGAGCGACGAGATCATGCCGCACATGCACACCGCCGAGGCGTTCCATGCGGAGTCGGCCTTGATCCCGGTGGCCCGCATGAACGGTATCACCAATGCCGTCGTTGCGCCGGAAGGCGCGGACACGTTGCCCGGCCAGGATTCTTTCATCCAACTCGCCGGAGCCAATGCCAGCGAGATGCTGCTGATCCGCGACAACGCCATGCCTCTGAACTTCACCGGTGATGAGCGCCGTAACAAGGGCGGTTTCGAAAAGCGCAAGTTCCCCTCGACGCGCATGGGTCTGGCGGCGCAAATACGCCAGGCCTTCATCGATGCCCAAGACTACAAAGCGAAGTGGGCCGACTATGATCGCAAGAAAGCCGACGCTGCCCAGAATAAGAAGTTCGAGCCGCTCGCTCCCAAACGCGATCTCAAGTCGGAAGCGCTGCTCCCTTATCTCGAAGGCAAAAAAACCATCGTGCTTGCGGCCGAAAGCCCGAGCGATCTTGAAACTGCTGTCAATCTGGCAAACGAGTTCAAGCTGAAGTTCGTGCTGAACCACATCAGCCACTCCCAGCCAGTCCTCGACTACGTGGCCAGCCTCAAGGTGCCGGTGATCGTCGGGCCCATCTACGAAGCTCCGAAAGAAGACGAGCGTTACGACGCGGTCTACAGCCTTCCGGCGCAACTCTACAAGCGCGGCGTCAAAATAGTTTTTGCCTCCTACTCGGCGCACAACGTGCGCAACCTGCCCGACCAGGCAGGATTCGCCACCGCCTTCGGCCTTCCCTATGACGAAGCGCTCAAGGCAATCACCATCAACGCCGCCGAAATCTGGGGCGTCGCCGACCAGCTCGGCTCCCTCGATGTCGGCAAGACCGCCAACGTCGTCGTCGCGAACGGCGATCCGCTGGACGTGAAAACCGATGTCAAGCAGGTCTTCATCGCCGGACGCGAAGTCCCGATGACCGACCGGCAGGTCCGCCTGAGGGACGAGTATTCGAAGTGAAGACCTGCGGGGTTTCCTTCGTGCTTCTCGATGCGAGTTTGCCGGTGGAGAGCCGGGCGTCCCCGCCCGGCTGGACGGGCGAGGTTTGACCGCCGTCCCCGCCGCCAGTTAGGATTCGGTAGTGATCTCCACACATACCAGTTTTCTTCCGTTGCTTCCTTTGCATACTTTTCCGATCCCTTTTAGACTACTGGTTTCGACTTCATTCGATCCATTGAGCAACATGCAGTCGTAAATCAGCAAACGCCGGCCCGGAACCCGGGCCCGCGATCCCCAGATTTAGAAACGAGGAGAAACATGGCAGCCGTTGATGAAAAAGTGAAACAGATTATCGTCGAGCAGTTGGGTGTGGACGAGGGCGAGGTCACGCCCAGCGCTTCGTTCGTGGATGACCTGGGCGCCGATTCGCTCGATACCGTCGAGCTCGTGATGGCCTTCGAAGAGGCCTTCGATATCGAAATCCCCGACGAGGATGCGGAGAAGATTCGCACCGTGTCGGATGCCGTCGACTACATCGGCAAGCACGCGAAGGCGGGCAAGTAATTTGGCACGACGGGTCGTCATTACCGGCATCGGCCTGATCTGCTCCGTGGGCAATACCACCGGCGCGGTGTGGCAGGCCCTGCTCGCGGGCAAGAGCGGCGTCGACCGCATTACCCGGTTCGACGCCTCCGCATTTGCCTGCCAGATCGCAGCCGAGGTCCGCAACTTCGATCCCTTCGATTTCATCGAGAAAAAAGAAGTGAAGAAGATGGGCCGCTTCATCCACTTCGCGATCGCCGCCTCGGATGAAGCGATGAAGATGTCGCAGCTCAAGGTCACGCCCGAAATCGCCGAGAACGTCGGCGTGCATATCGGCTCGGGCATCGGCGGATTCGACGTGATCGAGCGCGAGCATAACGCGCTCCTCGAAGGCGGTCCGCGCAAGATCTCGCCTTTCTTCATTCCTGCCGCCATCGTCAACCTCGCCGCCGGCCACGTTTCCATGCGGTTCGGCGCCAAGGGCCCGAATGAAGCGACGGCCACGGCCTGCACCACCAGCGCCCACTCCATCGGCGACTCCTTCCGCATCATCCAGCACCAGGATGCCGACGTAATGATTGCTGGAGGCGCCGAGGCCGCCATTACTCCCATGGGCGTCGGCGGATTCGCCGCCATGCGCGCGCTTTCCACCCGCAATGACGACCCCGCTCGCGCCAGCCGTCCCTGGGACAAGGACCGCGACGGCTTCGTGATGGGCGAAGGCGCCGGCATCATGGTCCTCGAAGAACTCGAGCATGCCCGCCGCCGGGGCGCTCCCATCCTGGCGGAAATCGTCGGCTACGGCATGAGCGCGGACGCGTATCACATGACTCAACCCGCCCCTGAGCACGAAGGCGGTTTCCGCGTCATGCGCAACGCGCTGCGCGATGCGAAACTCGATGCCAGCGTCGTCGGCTACGTCAACGCCCACGGCACCTCGACACCCATCGGCGACACGCTCGAAGCGCACGCCATTCGAAATTTATTTGGAAAGAAAGTCCCGGTCAGTTCCACCAAGTCCATGACCGGCCATCTTCTGGGCGGGGCGGGCGGATTAGAGGCTGGAGTGACCGTGCTTGCGCTGCGCGATCAGATTCTGCCACCCACCATTAACCTCGAGAGTCAGGACCCTGAAACCGAGGGCATGGATTTCGTTCCCAACCACGCCCGCAAAACGGAATTTGAATACGCCATGTCGAATTCATTCGGCTTCGGCGGCACCAATGGCGCCCTGCTGTTCCGCAGATGGTCGGAATAAGAACTAAGAAGGTCAGAGGTTAGAGGTCGGATTGCAGAGGTAAACCTCTCGCGGTCCGCACGGAACTGACAAAAATTGAGACTAATTCGTTCGCCTCTTGGACAAGATCGCGCAATTTGTCCGCCGGAAAAATATTTCCTTCCTGAAAGAGTTCTAGCCAGAAAACTGTCTCGTCTGCCTCTTCCAAGACGATTCCCAGTTTGGCTACGAATTCAGCCCGAGATCTTCCGCGGCACGCCGCTCGGTAGTTTGCGCCGATCGATGTGCTGGAGCGAAGCAGCTGGGTACCCAAGATTCGAGCTTCTTTAGTTCGCGGCAGGGAGCGATAAAGCCTTAGGACTCGCAACGCAAAATCCTTGGTGCGGATCTTCAGAGCCTCGGAGTCCCGCTTCATGCCACGCCTCGTGAGGCGATTCTATTCTTTGATTTTCAATCTTGAACGTGATGATCCTCACATCGAGAATGTGAGGTTTTTACCTCTGCAATCTGACCTCTAACCTCTGACCTCTAACCTCTTCAATCTTTCTTCATGGCGTCGATCAACACATAGAGCTGGTTAGTGTCCGTCACCTCCACGTAGGGCTTGCCGTTACGCTTGTTGCTGACCACCCAGATGGTCGGCGTGTGCTCGAGGTGCAGACTCATGCCCAACTCTTTGTCCGCCCTCACCAGCCCCGCCAGCTTGCCCGTCGGATCCACCACGAACGGCAAACCAATCTTGTGATCGGCGGCAAACTTTTCCGCAAAGCCCCGCAAATTCTGCGGGTTGATCTCCAGTTGGTGCTCGAACACAGAGTCCCGGAAGGCGTTCCCGGTCTCCTTGGAATGCGTGTCGAAGTAGCGCGCCAGCACGGCAGCGTCGAACGACCAGTTGTGCGCCGGCAGCGGGAAATCGTGGCGGACAACCGGAATTTTATAGGTCCGTCCGGCCTGAGCCAGCAGCGGCGCGGTTCGACTACATTGGGGACATTGCAGGTCTTCGAAAACGACCAGTGCAACCTGCGCACCCTTCGGCGGACGGAGAGCCTCCGGCGCATCCTGCGCGAAAACCGGCGGGCGGAGTAGAACCAGACACGCCAGAACAAGGGACGGCAGAACTAAGAGCGGCAGTCGTTGAATCTTCATAGTTTTATTTGGATGCACATCGAACTGAGAATATCCCTATGGTAGCGAATTCAGCCCGTTCGCGCACCTGAAGCCCACACGATCACAGAGCCGGAGGCCGTCGCTTCAGGCTTTCTCATGTTCACGTCCTGCTGGGCCCGTATCGCTTCTTTTGCCCCTCGCACACTGCGCGGGCAGATTCCGCGAGCTTACTTCACGTCTCTGACTTCGAGGTTGTAAAAATAATAGAAACGCAGACCGAGGATTTGGCCGGGAAATTCTTTCGGCAGCGGTGGGAACGGGGTGGATGCGGTGATGCTCCCCCACGCGGCCCGGTCAAGCGCCACGTCGCCGGACGAGGTATGCACCGTCATGCCGCTCACTTTGCCATCCTTCAGGATGACGAATTCAATCTGAAGCTTGCCCTGTTTTAAGATCGGCGGATACACCGACGGCGGCATCAGGCTATACCAGTTCTGGCGCACGATTTGCACGATCCGCGTCAGATACGGCCCAAAATCCACGCCCATCGTGTCGGTCAGAATTTCCGCCTGATCCAGCGCTTTCGCCCCGCCCCGGCCCTGGCTCAACCCGGAATCGCCCGCTTGTCCACTACCGTAGCCCCCGCGGTTGGCGGCTGCGGCCCGCGTCGCTTGTTCGATCGCCGAGCCTGCCGTTGCGTGAGCATTGAAATTCGGCTGCGGTCTGTTCTGGGGAGGCGTCCGCAACTGCGCCGTCTGATCGCTCGGCGGCGGCGGCGCGAATCCCGAATTCTCCTGCGGCGCTGGCGGCTGCTGATTCTGCGCTGCCTGGCCCTCCGCCGGTGGCTGCGGCACGTTCTCGCCCGGCCGTCCCGGACGCGCGCTTTCCAGTATCTTCTTCAACTCTTCGCGATTGATCTGCGGCGCTTTGCTGGTCGCGATGCGGTCCTTGTCCGAAATCACCTTCGCATCGGGACGCCGCGCCAGCTTCTGCGCGTCGGGCGGCAACTCCAAAAACGTCGCGTCTTTCGACCGGTCCGCATCCGTCCGAATCGCCAGAGCCACCGTCCGGTGCTGCATCATCATCATCAACTTCTCGCTGTTCCACAACAGAATGATCACAAACAAGTGCAGGATGACCGACAGCCACAGCGCTTCGCGCTTGCGCGCCCGCGAGAGATCGTCCTGCAACTGGATGAGAAGATGCGGAACATCGTCAGGATTGAAGCTGCGGTAAGCCGTCTCCCAATGCTGCGCTTCGAACAAGTCGCGCTGCTCCGGCTGCTCGGCAGGCGGAGTCAACGGATCGCGAGACGGAATTTGGGTGACCGGCATCAGGCAGAGGCTATAAAGCTTAGAGCCACGGGCAGCCTCCTGGGTTGCGTAAGATTACGAGTAAAGTTCCTGCGTAAAGTTACGTAAAGTATGGAGTTGCGACCGCCAAATCTATTGTCGCATTTTTTGCGCGAACCGAGTGAGTACCTGGGTAACGGCAATTGCAGAGGTCAGAGGTCAGATTGCAGAGGTGAACCCAACCGCCCTACGGGTCTTCTGTGAACTCCGTGTCCTCTGCGCTAAAGAATTTTGTCCGTGGCGCGAACAAACCTCTGCAATCTGAGCTCTGACCTCTAACCTTTCCCCACCGCGATCCGTCCCGCGTGCCGCCCAATCTCCGCCAGAATCGCCAGCCCAAGCTCCAGCGCTTTCCGCCCATCCTCCAGCGAAACCGCCGGACGCGACCGGTCCCGCACCGACCGCAGGAATGCCTTGATCTCCGCCAGCAGCGGCTCCTCCGCCGTGATCGGCGGCTTCGCCATCTGGATCTGCGGATTCACGCTCGGCCGGGTGCCCCACTCATTCGCGTCTGTTGCGAATGAGTGGGCGGCTCCGACCGCACTTCCGACCGAGCACACCAGCACATCCTGCCGTGCATAATCGACCGAAATATACTGCCCCGCCTGGAAGAAACGCAGCTTGCGCACGCGCTCCGTCGAAACCCGGCTGGCCGTAAAGTTTGCCACGCAGCCCGATTCAAACTCGATGCGCACATTCGCAATATCCACCTTGCCCGAAAGAATCGGCAGCCCCACCGCCCGGATTTCCTTCACCTCCGACTTCACGAATGTCAGCACCACGTCGAGGTCGTGGATCATCAGATCCAGCACCACGTCCACATCAAGCGCCCGCGGAGAGAACACGCTCAGCCGGTGCACTTCAAAAAACATCGGCCGGTTGATCAGCGGCAACGTAGCCCGCACCGCCGGATTGAAGCGCTCCAGATGCCCCACCTGCGCCACCCGCTTGTGCTCCAGCGCCACGCGAAGCAGTTCGTCGGCCTCGCCGAGCGTCGCGGCCACCGGCTTTTCGATCAGCACGTCAACCCCAGCTTCCATCAGCGCGCGCGCCACCTCCCGATGGAGAACGGTCGGCACCGCGACCGACGCCGCCTGCACCTCGCTGTGCGTCGTCAGCATCTGCTCGACCGACCCGAACGATTTGCAGCCGAACTCGCGCGCAATCGCGTCGGCACGCGCCGTATCCGGATCGACCACCCCCACCAGCCGCACGCTGCCCGCCTGCTGCAGTTGCTGATAGACGCGCGCGTGATTGCGCCCGAAGGCGCCCACGCCAATGACCGCAACATTGATCGGAAATTCCTGGCTCAGATGAGTGCTCCGGAACGAAGAAATAACGCGCTATTGTCGCAGTTCCATACCCCGATAGGAAAGCGCAAAACCACAACGCAAAACCACGAACCACGTAGGGACAGCCGCCCCCGCCCGTCCAGCGGGTTGTTATCAGATGGGCTTTCACTGTGTGCGTGAGAACTCGTCTTCGGGCAACCCGGTGGGACGAAACGCTGGAGAACCCAGCCCCGGTAGGGGCGAGCCAGCTTAGCCCCGCGCTTCAGCGCGGGGTAGGATAGAAAACATCAGTGAAGTCCCGGAGAGACGACCCACTCTTACGCACACTCTTTCAGACCCTGGGGCATGGACTCAGTCTTGAGCTGTCCAGCCTTCATATCTTCTTCAGCAGCGCAATCTGCCCCGCATGATACAGCTCGTGCTGCACCACGCCATGAAGCATGTAGTAGTAGGTGTAGTGCGCTCCCTCCTTGCCCGGAACGATCTCGTCAAGCCGCGAGTCCGGGAAGACAGCAACGGCCTCGACCAGTTCCTCGTGCACGCGCCGCACCTCGGCCAGCGCCGTGCGCCAAGCCGCCTCGCTCGCGTCCCTGACCGGCGGAAAATTCTCCGCATCGGAGAGACTCACCGCGTCTCCGCCCAGCCGCAGCAGCACCGCGCCATCCCAGGCCGCAATATGCAGCACCAATTCCCAGATCGTGTGGGCACGCGCAATCGGACGCGCCGCCGCCTGCGCCGCCGTAACGCCCTCCAGAGTTTCAAACACAGAATCCCCATGCCAAGCCTCACCACTGAAAGCGCGGCGAAGCTGGCCGGCAATGCGAGCCGCTTCAGACATTGAAATTCCTCCATTCGCTGGGCGGACTAAAGCGGATCCAGCATTGCTGTACCCTGCTCCTGTAGGGACGGGCGCCCTCGCCCGTCCAAGCCGAGCGCAGCTCGGCAGTTGCCTGCGCTCACAGCAACTCTGGATTCGCTATAAAATTGCGGAGTCTCGTCCATGCTGCCAGAATTTCGCACCGCAACTCATCCCGGTCAAATCCTGCTCGCGGAGTTTCTCGAACCGCTGCGGCTGACTCAGGCCGAACTTGCCCGCGCTCTGAGTATCCCTCTCAACCGCGTCAACGAACTGGTTCGCGGCAAGCGCGGCATCACACCCGAGTCCGCCCTTTTGCTTTCGGAGTACTTCAGGAATTCTCCCGAGTTCTGGATGAACCTTCAAACCGCGCATGATCTCGCGCGCGCGCCAGGAAATGCGCAAAGACATGCGCAAACGCCCCGGCGAAATCACCCGAATCAAGACGCCCCCAAAAGCCCGCCGTCGCGCCCAAGGCGCGGACTGATCAACGCAGCTTACTCCGCGCACACCGCGATCCCCGCATCATCCGCTGCCCGCGTCGTCGCATCGCCATCCAGCAACAGACATCGCCCCGCGTCCACCGCCAGACAACTCGCCCCGGCGCGCGCCATCGTCTCGATCGTCTTCACCCCAATCACCGGCACGTCGAATCGCATGTCCTGCTTCGGCTTCGCGATCTTCACCACCGTCAGCGCGCGGCTCAGCGTCGAAGCCTCGCCCTCCAATTCCAACGACCGCATCAGCTGCCCCGCGCGCTCGATCGTCGCATCCGTGCCCTCCATCGCCTCCACCGCCACGCACGCCGCTTCCGCAATCACCACCGTCTGTCCAATGTCGTACTCTGCCAGCTGCCGCCCCACCGCGCGTCCATATTCGATGTTCTTACGCTCCTGCCCACTCGGAGCCCGCTTGCTGAGCACGCCCGTTTTCGCCAGCAGCGGTTCCAGCAGCGCGGTCGAGTTCTCGAGCATGATGCCCTCATCCGCCAGAACCTTCGCCACCGCGCCCAGCAGCGAGTCCGTATTGCGCGTGCCAAGCGAGAGCAGCAGCTTCGCCAGCCGCCAGTCCGGCTTGATGGCCGAAAAAATCTGCTTGTGCTTGACCTGCCCCGCCATGACGGCGCGCGTAACGCCCGCGGCTTTGAAAGTGTCGATGAGCTTCGACAGCTCGCCCAGAGAAAGCCAGTGAACGGAAGCGGCGCCCTTCGATTCGATCTCGGGAAAGGCCTCTTCTTTGATAGCAGCGACGACCACGTCGTACCCCTGCGCCCGCGCAGCGTCCAGTACCAAGAAAGGGAACGTCCCATTGCCGGCGATGAGCCCGAGTTTCTCTCCCCTGCCCACTACTTAATCACTCCGCGTTCCGACGCTTCAATGAAGCGGATCAGCATCTCGACGTCCTCACCGATGTCTGTTTCCGCTTTCAGCTTCTCGATCGCCTGCGACGTGTTCAGCTTCGACGCCAGCAATAGACGGTACGCATGATGAATCTTCCCAATCCGTTCTTTGGTGAATCCCCGCCGCTCCAAACCCACGGCATTCAATCCATACGCCCGCGTCCCGCGCTCGGCGGACGTCTTCGAAAATGGCAGCACATCTCGCGTAACGGTAGTGCCGCCTCCGATAAAGGCATGCGTCCCAATCCGCACGAAGTGATGCACCGGGCACAGCGCCCCGACCGTTGCCCAGTCTCCCACGGTGACGTGTCCGCCCAGCGTAGCCGCGTTCGCCATGATGATGTGACTCCCAACCTGACAATCATGCGCAATATGCGTATACGCCATGATCAGGTTGTGGTCGCCGACTCGGGTGCATCCCCCACCCTTCACCGTGCCGCGGTTGATGGTGACAAACTCGCGGATTTTGTTATGGTCGCCGATCTCCAGCCGCGTCGGTTCGCCTGCATAGGTAATATCCTGCGGCGCCATGCCAATCGAAGTGAAAGGGGAGAAGCGATTGCCCGCGCCAATTTTCGTGGGCCCTTCGATCGCGACGTGCGAAACCAGATGGCAGCTCTCGCCGATCTCGACCTCGGGCCCAACCACGCAATAAGGCCCAATCTTGCACGATGGATGTATCTTGCTTTTCGGATCGACGATCGCCGTAGGATGAAGGGTCATTTGTAATCTGGTAATTTGTAATTTGTAATTTGGGTTGGCGAGCTGTAATCACAAATTACAAATTTGAAATTACAAATTCTCTTACGCTTCCTCGCCCGGCGCGTCCGCCGCTCCCGCGCCCACATTCCGCGGCACCAGCCGGCAAGTCACCGTAGCCTCGCAAGCCACTTTGCCGTCCACATACGCCTTGCCTTCCAGACGAGCCGCCGTCATTCGCCAGGCCTTCACCACCACTTCAATCCGCAGCTGATCTCCCGGCACCACCGGACGCCGGAATCGCGCCTTCTCGATCCCCGTAAACACCATCAGCATCTCGTCCCGGTTCGGAATCTCCGTCAACAGCAGCAGCCCGCCCGCCTGCGCGATGGCCTCCACAATCAACACGCCCGGCATGATCGGCTTATCCGGAAAGTGTCCCTGAAAAAAGGGCTCGGTGATGGTCACGTTTTTCAATGCGACAATGCTCTTCATCCGCACCAGTTCGATAACCCGGTCGATCAATAGAAATGGATAGCGATGGGGCAGGATCTTGAAAATGTCGCCAATATCCATCCCGGTTTTCGCCGGCGCCGCCGCTTCAGTCGCCGCCGCTTCAGTAGTCTGGTTCGTGTCAGTCATGCTGTTTCGTTCAAGGCGAAGATTATACTGCAGCGCACGTTCCTACGAGCTTGCTTGCGAGGATCTTGGTTGCGAATGGAACCCGGGGGGGGTCCCAAATTCATCAACCACAAAGTCGGACAAAGGTTTGAATCCGCTGAGGGTTTCCTTTGTGTCCTTCGTGGTTAATGCCCCGTTCCGCGAAACGATCGCCATGAACACCGCAAAATCTCCGCTGCGTGATGTCATCATCCTTATCCTTATCCTTCCGATCCTTCTCGCCTCCATCCTCTGGTAGCAGCAGTCACCATCCAACGTCCAACCACCCAAGCCCTAATCTCAGCATGTGAGCTATCTTGCTCAGATTTGCCACTGCCCATCTGTCATTCTTCACCCTGGTGAGTGTGTCAACCGAGCGCCAGCGTGTGTTCGCGGCTCTCGTCGCCAGGTCGCTGCCAGACACGCTGCAAGAAATCCTAGCCCAGGCGACCATATCCGGCATTAAAGTTTGACGCAAATTCCGATAAACTGGGTTCGCGAACAGAAAGTTTGAGGGCATCTGGTTATGAATATGACACTGAACAAGAAGCTGGGCTGGTTGAGCGCGGTGCTGCTGGTTGCGCTCACGACTGTGGCCCTACCGCAACAAGCAGCCGCTCAGGATCAACAAGACGATCCGCCGAGCCGGGTGGCTCGACTCGGCTACATGGAGGGTTCGGTTTCATTCCAGCCGGCCGGTGAATCGGAGTGGGTGCAGGCGGTTGCCAACCGGCCCATGACGACCGGAGATAAGCTCTGGGCGGACAAGGACTCGCGCGCCGAGCTGCAACTGGGATCGGCCGTGATTCGCCTGGCGGCCAATACCGGCTTCTCTTTTCTAAACCTGGACGACCGCACGGTGCAGATTCAGTTGACCTCAGGCGCGCTTAACATTCGTGTGCGCCGGCTGGACCAGAACGATGTCTTCGAGATCGATACCCCCAACCTGGCGTTTTCGGTTTCCCAGCCGGGAAGCTATCGTTTAGAGGCTAGTGAAGACGGCACCTACTCGGTCGTCAGCATACGCGAGGGCGGAGGCGAGTCGACCGGCAACGGCCAGACCTATACGCTGCACGCCGGACAAAGAGGCACTTTCAGCGGGACGGACTCGCTGAACGCCGAGGTAATTGACATCGGCGGACCCGACCAATTTGATAACTGGGCGTACAACCGCGATCGCCGTTACGACAACTCGCGCTCGGCGCAGTATTTGTCCCACGATGTTGTCGGCTATGAGGATCTGGATGACAAAGGCGACTGGCGCGACGATTCGAACTATGGCCACGTCTGGTTCCCCAACCAGGTTGCCGCAGGTTGGGCGCCTTATCACGATGGCCATTGGGACTGGATTGCCCCTTGGGGATATACGTGGGTCGATGACGCTTCGTGGGGCTACGCGCCATTCCACTACGGACGCTGGGTGACGGTCGGCGGACGCTGGGGTTGGGTGGCCGGGCCTGTCGCGGTGCGGGCGGTATATGCGCCCGCGCTGGTGGTCTTTATTGGCGGTGGAGGAGTTGGCTTCGGCGGCAATGTGGGATGGTTTCCGCTGGGTCCGCGGGAAGTTTATGTGCCGTCGTACCACGTCAGCCGGGAGTACGTGAACCGGGTGAACATCAGCAATACGACCGTCAATAACACCCAGATCACGAACGTGTACAACACCACCATCATCAACAAAACCACGAACATCACGAATGTGACTTACGCGAACAGGAATGTACAGGGTGCGGTGACGGCGGTTCCGCAACGCGCCTTCGCGAGTGCGCAGCCCGTGGGCCGAGCAGCGGTTGCCGTGAACGCGCAGCAGATCGCCGCTGCGTCTGTGAATGCGAGGGTAGCGGTCGCCCCCACACGGGAGAGCGTACTTGGAGCGAAGGCTGCGACCGCCAATCATGTGACCGCTCCGCCGGCGGCAGTGATGAACCGGCAGGTGATCGCGAAGACGACGCCACCACCTCCGCCGGTACCGTTTGCAAAACAGCAGCAAGCTCTAGCAGCGCATCCCGGCCAACCGTTGGCGAGGAGCGAAGTGCGAAGCTTGCGTCCGGCCAATGTGACTGCGACGCAACCGATGGTGAGGCAGGCGCCTCCAGGAAAACCGGCGACACCGAACACGGGCCGTCCGGGGAACCAGCCGAACCAACCTGGGAACCAACCGGGTGCTGCGAGACCGGATCGACCCGGTAGTGCGCCGCCTGCCAATCAGCCGAATGCTGCCAGACCAAGCCAACCCGCCAATACGCCGCCCGCGAACCAACCGAATACTGCCAGACCGGATCGACCCGGTAGTGCGCCGCCTGCCAATCAGCCGAATACTGCCAGGCCAAGCCAACCCGCCAATACGCCGCCTGCGAATCAACCGAATGCTGCCAGACCAAGCCAACCCGCCAATGCGCCGCCGGCGAACCGCCCGAGCAACCAGCCTGCTCCGAACGAGCGTCCGGGCGCGACCAATCCCGCTCAACCGAATCGGCCGACGCCGACACAGCCGAGCAATCGACCCGAGCCGAACCGTCCAACTGAGCCGCCGGTGCGGAACAATCGCCCACCTTCAGCGCAGCCGAATCAGCCGGCGCCGAACAATCGACCCGAGCCGAGCCGGAATCAACCCGCTCCGCGACCGCAAACTCCTCAGCCGAGCGCGCAACCACGCACGCCCCCTGCGGAGACGAAACCGGCGCCCCAGCGCCAGCAGCAGAAGCCGCAAACACCCGAGGAGAAAAAGCGGCAGCAGGAACAGCAGAAGCCTCCGGGTGAGTAGAGGCTCAACAGGCTTTCTCGTTCCACTTCTCGACTCGATCTACCGTTGTTTGTCATTCAGCCGACGGCTGCGGGTTCGAGTGGGAGTACAGTCCATCATTTGTTCTCTTATCCGTCCGCGTGAAACAGCTCTCACGCGGACGTGATGAGATTTATGAATTGTTATCCTGCGTGAAGCCGAGGGATCCCTACCCATCCTCCGCCCCCCGGGGACGCCCCCCTCCGTAACCGCTTCTCTGTGACGCCTGCCCTAGACTCGCCCAATCTCAACGCCGATGATCAGCTAAGGGGCCCTGCAAGAACCAACTCCCGCCGAGCCCCGGAGCCGATCCATGAATTCGCCCGACGCCCAGCCCTCTACCGCCGCTCTCGCCGAACGCGATCGCCGCCTCCATGCTCGCTACACTGTCCAGGTCCAAATCGAAATCCGCCAGGAAGGCAGCGACGTCCCCATGCGGCTCGTAACCACCGACCTCAGTCGCGGCGGCTGCTACATCCAGCTACTCATGCAGTTCTCACTCGGCGTCCGCGTTCGAGCCACCCTCTGGCTCGACGGCTGCCCCATCGTCATCCGAGGACTCGTCGTCACCCGCCATCCCCAATTCGGCAACGGCATCATGTTCGTGGAATTCGAAGGTCAGGGAGAACAACTCCTGATCCGATATCTCGGCGCCATCGCCACCTGACTGTTGTGTCCCATAAATTCGCGGCATAAATAGAAATGCTTTGAAGGGGCGCGGCTTCAATCCGCGCCGCAATCCGCGCCATGAAAGACGGGGCTTTAGTGTGTGCGTGAGAACTCGTTTTCGGGCAACTCGGTGGAATGAAACACAGGAAAATCCAGCCCCGGTAGGGGCGAACCAGCTTAGCCCAGCGCTTCAGCGCTGGGGAAAAATGAAAGAAATGATTCAAGTCCCGGAGGGACGGCCCAGTTCTCACGCACAAGTCAACCGCTGGAATTTGTTAAAAAGATAACCCAAGAACCCAGGCTCGCCGGGCAACCCCCACCGTCACTTCCGCGTCGCCGCGCACTCCGCGCAAGGACAAACTTCCCGCAGATAGAACCACGAATAAATTCCCAAATCGTGGTTATCGTTCCACGAAAACTTCAGCGCATACTTGCCCACTGCCTCCGCCGACAGCGCTTTCACCGCCGCCTTGAACATCGGCAAAGCCCCCGGCGCGAGCTTCGCCGCCTCGCCCGCCTTTCGTCCCGACTTCCCCCGCTCATCCTCGCACAGCGCGCAAGGACAAGCATCCCGCAAAAACGCAAACGTATAGACGGACCGGTGCCCATCCTTCCACTCAATCTCCATCCCCGTCCCCGTCGTCAAATGAATCAACACCGACTTGGGATCGTTCCCCACCCGTGGCGAAAAATCAGGCAGCGCCATAAATTTCAGTATCGCATGCCACCCGCGCCGCTGATCAAATGTGGGGCAAGAATGTGGTGGAACCCGTGTGGGCGCGGACAGGGGTGCCCGCGCCACACGGCGGTCCAGTTCCCAAGAAAGAAAAACGGTTACGATCCAAACAGCTTCCGGCGCATGGTTCCGGCGACGACGATCAAGCCCGTGCCTAACAATCCCAGTGTGCCGGGTTCAGGAACGAGGTGCGTACTGCCGAGATGGATCCCCCCCTTGTTATCATGGACCCATTGATTCTTGTACGCATATATGGTCTGCGTCGTGGTTCCGCTCACCGTCCGCCCGGTCCAGAGCTGCCCCTGGATCTTGCCCGAGAGCGCAAAGACATAGTTGTTCCTGCCGGTTTGGCTGACCACCGTCCAGGAAATTGGCCCGACGAAGGCGCCGCTAAAAATGACTCCCTTCGGTTGGCCGTAGCCGCCGACGCCAGTCACGATAAAGCTGGAGCCCGCGCTGGAAAACGTTCCCCCGCTCCAGATGCTGCCGCTCGCCAGAGCGCCGGTTGAAAAGTTGACCGAGCCCAGGGATCTTCCGCGAGGCGCTTTAATCCCGTTGAAGCTCATAAGCTCGGACCCCCTGGATACGATTCCCGCGTTGGTGATGGTTACCGTGCCAAACTGGTTAGTAAGATCAATCCCGTCTGCCCAAGCTGCCATTGGTAACAGCAGCGCTAATAGACCAAACATTACTGCAACTCGCCTCATGGTTTCCTCCACAGAACTAACGAGAACTAAAGCAACCCTTTCGGACAACCCTCTGGGGGGCGGGTCTCCCGGATCACCAAGGTTGGATTGCTAATGCCACGCACTCTTACAGTGCAGAGTGCAAGAGACTCTAGAACCTAGCAGTCGAGGGGAGGTTCGACTGCCAACAGCTTAATCTCCTGGGCAGCAAAAAGCGGTGACTTTCGTCACCGTTCTTCGTGACCGGAAGAAGGCAGCCGACAGCCGTCTTCCCGCGCCCAGTCTGGGTTTCGGGCCACCGAGCTGCTCTCGGTCGGATGGCCTACATAGGCGGGAAGCATAGCGCACCGACCTGTTCGTGTCGGCACAGGACGGAACCCAGGCTAACGTGACAAACCACCAGCCTATTGTTGGAAAGCTTTGCCTTGTTTTCCATCACACCGTCCTTCACAAAGACGCGCACAGAGGGAACACTATGCTCAACGCCCTACCCGCACCCATTCTGCTGGACATCGCGATCCTCTTCACCGCGCTATCGTGGGGACTCGGTCTTTACCTGGTAGACAAGCGGGTGTACATCTTTGCTTCGCTCGCAGTTGGTTGCTTTGTTTGCCTGTTCGGCTACAGTGTCGAGAGCCTGGGCGCGCCCGCCTGGGCGGTAGTGGCCGCCCCGGTTCCCTTGGATATTCTGCTTCTCTGGTATGTCTTAAGAAAGCCACGAAAAATGGCGATGGCTTACGTGTTGATCTGGGCAATCTACATCGTCATCCACATATTTCTCAGCGCATTCCTTCACTATGACTCCCTGATTCCCGCCTGGAGACTCCATTCATGAATTGGGTGGCTACTACCAATCCCCAGCCCGTGTGGACGCGGGGCGCCCGCGAACGCGTGCATGTGGCCAAGTTGCTCGCGTAGGGACACCCGCCCGCGAACGCACAGTTGCTTCGCGGACTGAACCTGCAACGTCCGGCGGTCTAGTATGTGTTTCATAAATGGTCTTTGAAAGGGCCCGGCTTCAGCCGGGCCGCTACGAGCCGCATAAACACTGGGCTTTAGCCCCTGAGGGAACCACCGTTCCCCTCTGAAACCGGTTTATGAAACAAGTTCTAGAGAGAATCCTGTCCACCAGGTCTCCCGCAATGTGATTTCTGTCACATACAATGACGCGCTCAATCACTAAACATGGTTAGCGATTTCGGACAAGGGCCAGACAAGAAATAGTCCACTGGAGAGGCGGCTATGGCAACAAGTGACCCGGGAATGACAAACCCTAACGACCGGCTATCGGCCGCTGTTCCTCGTCGACGGTTTGTCGAAGTGCTACTGGGTGGCGGGTTTCTGGCAACGGCTGCTGCATTCGTCTATCCCGTCTTGCGCTACCTGGTCCCACCGAAAGCTTCCGACCTCGGAAGCGATTCCGTCGTCGCCGGGCGTGTCGGAGAGCTGAAGCCGAACAGTGGAAAGATTTTCCGGTTTGGTAATCGCCCTGGTCTGCTGATTCGCACTGCCACCGGAGAGTATCGCGCAATGTCGGCGACCTGTACTCATCTATCCTGCACCGTGCAGTACCGCGACGATCTGCGCCAAGTCTGGTGCGCCTGCCACAACGGCAAGTACGACCTCAACGGCCGAAATATTTCGGGTCCTCCGCCGCGCCCGCTGGAAGGCTTTGAGGTGCAGGTGCGAGGGGAAGAGATATTCGTGCGGCGTCGGCGGGAGGCTTGAGATGAGTCCCTTACGCAACGTGCGCAGCTGGTTGGACGACCGGTTCGGCTGGGACGACCTGGTCGCCCCGTTGCGGAAGAAGACTGTTCCTCTCCACCGGCTCTCTTATTGGTACTTCCTCGGGGGTATCACTCTCTTCTTGTTCGTCATCCAGGTGCTGACCGGCATCCTGCTGCTTCTGTACTACCGGCCCGGAGCGAACGAAGCCTTCGAGAGCGTCCAGTACATCATGACCCAGGTGCGGTTTGGCTGGCTGGTTCGTTCCATCCACTCATGGTCGGCCAATCTCATGATTTTCACTGCCTTTGCGCACATGTTCAGCGTGCTGTTTCTGAAGGCCTACCGCAAACCCAGAGAGCTGACGTGGATCAGCGGCGTGCTTCTTCTATTTCTTGTCATGGGATTTGGCTTCAGCGGGTATCTGCTGCCCTGGAACACGCTGGCCTTCTTCGCCACCAAGGTTGGCACCGAAATTACGGGGCAGGTTCCGATTGTCGGCAAGCCCATGATGATCTTTCTCCGCGGCGGTGAAGATGTGACGGGAGCCACGCTGACCCGGTTTTTTGGGTTCCACGTCGCCGTTCTACCCGGATTGGCAACCTTGCTGGTCCTGCTGCACCTGTTGCTGGTGCAGCGCCTGGGCATCAGCATTCCTCCGAAACTGGAAGTGCAGTGGACCGCGAACCCGTCTGCCAAACGGGAAATGAAATTCTTCCCCAACTTCATGCTGCGGGAAATGATGGCTTGGTACGTGGCCCTGGGAGTGCTGGGCGCGTTGGCGGCAGTCTTCCCGTGGAACCTCGGCGTCAAGGCGGATCCTTTTGTGTCCGCGCCAGCGGGAATCAAGCCCGAATGGTACTTCCTCTTCATGTTCCAGACGCTCAAGCTCATCCCGCCCAAAGTGTGGTTCATCGACGGGGACGTTCTGGGGGTGCTTGCTTTTGGCCTAGTCGGCTTGTTGTGGATTCTGCTGCCTTTTTTTGAGAGTGACCAACCCTCACGCACGAAACGGTGGATCACTGGGCTCGCAGTCTTTGCTCTTGCGTACATGGCAGGTATGAGTGTTTATGGCCTTCTTGCGAAATAAGCTCCGACCGTTCAGCCCAGCCCGTTATGTCGGGCTGGCCGGCTTCGTCGTGCTCGCAGCGTGCCTGGGTTATGGGCAAACCACGAACTCCTGCCTGGATTGTCACTCCGCCTTGCCTGATCCCCTGGGAGTGAGCCAGGAGAAGTTCAGCCAGGACATACACGCACAAAAGGGTTTGACTTGCGCCAGCTGCCACGGCGGCGACCCAACCAGCGACGATCCAGACAAAGCCATGAGCCGAAAGGCGGGGTGGAAAGGCAAGATTGATCGCAAGCAGATCCCGCAGTTGTGCGGAACTTGCCATTCGGATCCCGCCTATATTCGGCAGTTCAACCCCAGCTTGCGCACCGACCAGTTGGGCCAGTACCGCACCAGTGTGCACGGCAAGCGCCTCGCGGCTGGAGACACGAAGGTTGCAGTGTGCACGGATTGTCATAGTGTCCACGATCTAAGGGCGCCCAGCGATCCCCGCTCCACGGTGAACCCGGTCAACGTGGCCAACACCTGCGCTCGCTGCCATGCTGACGCGAGTTACATGAAGGGATATTCCATTCCCACGGATCAGTTCGCAAAGTACAGCACGAGCGTGCACCACCAGGCGCTAGCGGTGCGAGGCGATCTGAGTGCGCCAACCTGTACAACGTGTCATGGAAACCATGGAGCGGCGCCGCCCGGAGTAGACAAGGTTCAGAATGTGTGCTCGAACTGTCACGCTTTCCAAGCCCAGATGTACGAAAAAAGTTCGCACAAAAAGGCCTTTGAAGCGGCTTCTCTTCCAGGATGCGTCGTGTGTCATAACAATCATGCCATCATCCATCCAACGGACGCGAAGCTTGGCACTGGTCCTGACGGCGTCTGCATGCAGTGTCATACCCCAGGTGACGCCTGTGATCAAGCAAGGGCAGGATTACAGAGTAGCTTGAGTCGATTGGACGAGGCCATCAAAAGCGCGGACCAGGTTCTCCGTGTCGCCGAGTCTTCTGGCATGGAGGTGAGCGAGGCTCGGCTGGGACAGGATCAGGCACGGGATTCGCTGACCAAGGCTCGAGTCACGATCCATAGCTTCCGGACGGACTTGGTGGATCAGGATATTCAAGCCGGCCTGAAAATTGCCGCCAACAACCTGCAAGCTGGGAAGAAAGCCATGGTTGAGCGCAACTATCGCCGTGTCGGGCTGGGAATGTCCCTCATCGCGATCGGGATCGTGTTGGCTGGGCTTTGGCTGTACGTCAAGAAGATAGAGAGTTAGACCCACGGATGCATTTTTTTTGGCAAACGATTTGTGTCAGACGTACGCTGCTGGGGAGAAGGCGATCCAGGAATGGAGCTTCCGGCGTGTCGGGCTCGGGCTATCGCTGGTTACGATCGCCCTCACACTCGTGGGGCTGGGGCTCTATATCGGGAACTTGGAACAGAAGTGAGGCGCTTCGCCCTGCGATTCATCAGTCCTCGACCGCCCTGTGGGTCGGGCGGAACGCGATGCGTTCCCAGTCTCACCGGCCGGGCGTGAGAGAGGAGTGTTGTGTATGACCATGCGGAATGGACGCAAACAGCTTCTCATTTGGATCATCCCTGCAGCACTGATTGCCGTAGCCTTAATGGTGGGGTTGTTCATACAGGCGCGCCGGCCGACCGCTGCGCGCCGCGCACTTTACATTATCGGTGAACCCGAGAAAGGCGCCGCGCTGTTTTTTGGTGACAAGCAATGCGGCATTTGCCATTCCATCAATGGATCAGGGGGGCGCGTTGCCCCGGATCTCTCCGGAAAACGCCCCGGTACTCCCGCAATGGGGTGGCTTGTGACGGTATTGTGGAACCATGGACCCGGCATGTGGCGGCAGATCCGCCGAAAGAACGAACCTTATCCCCAGCTGAACTCGCAAGAAATGGCAGACATTTTTGCGTTCTTGTACCAGGCGAGCAGCATTGACCGCGCCGGGAACCCTAGCGCCGGCCAGCGGGTATTCAACGAGAAGGGCTGTGTCCGCTGCCATTCGGTGGGCGGAACGGGCGGCCAGGCGGCGCCCGAGTTATCCAAGATCGCTGCCGGCCCTGACTCGAACGCCTGGACACGCGCCATGCTTAACCACGCCGGATCGATGATTGCTCCTATTACCAGCACCCTGGGACAGTGGCCCCAGTTCACCGGTAATGAGATGAATGATCTGATCGCGTATGTGCGTCTCACCGCTCCCCAGCCAGCGACGAGCGCACGGGAAATACCCGGCAATGCAGAGCGGGGGTGGGGTGTGTTCCAGCGCAGATGCATACAGTGCCATTCCGTGCGCGGGCAGGGTGGCAGCGTGGGTCCGGAGCTGGGGCCAGAGCGTGATCTTCCACTCACGACGGGGCAGTTTGCCAGCGTTCTGTGGAACCACGCACCAGCGATGCTCAGTCAGGCCCGTGAAAACGGGATTCCTCCTCCGGTTCTTCAGGGCAACGAGATGGCGGACTTGCGGACGTTCCTTGCGAGCCTGCGGTACTTCGAGCCCACTGGATCTCCCCTGGTGGGCGAGCGCGTCTTTTCCGAGCGCGGCTGCGCAGCTTGCCATGGCCATATGGCGGAAGGCACACAGATTGGGCCCGGGCTTAGGTCGGGCGCCGAAGCTTTCACCACGATTTCGTTCACCGCCGCTCTCTGGCGGCATGGCCCCCGCATGATTGATCGCGCTGAGCAATTGGGCATACCCTGGCCGACCCTGAAGGCCACCGACATCGGCGATCTGGTGAGTTTCCTTAACGCACCTGCGCGCCCGAAGTGAGTAGCTGGAGGGCGGGCGGGAATGCGCCCGAAAGGCAGGCAGGGATCGCTTCACCCGGTTCAACAAGAGGGGATCTGGCGTAAATGCCGCAGCCCGACTGAGAACCGAGAACCGGGAACGGCGAAACAGGACTGAGAAACTGCACTTCCGCAATCGCTCCCGCTAGAATCTCTCCAGGTTCTCCATGGACACCGCCCGCATCGCCGCTCTCCTCGAACCTTTCCTCGAACCATCGCTTCCCGAATCCCAGCTCGATCAAATATCGATATACATCGATCTATTACTCCGCTGGAACGCCCGCATCAACCTGACCGCCATCCGCCATCCAGAAGAAATCGTAACCCGCCACTTCGGCGAGTCCTTCTTCCTCGCCCGCCACCTCTTCCCAAAACCCTGTCATCCTGAGCGAAGCGAAGGACCTGCTTTTTGCCTCGCGTCGAGGCCAGGAGGTGTGAGTGGTTCTACTGCCCACTGCCCACTGCCCACCGCCCACGGCACTCCACGCGTCCTCGACATCGGCTCCGGCGCCGGATTCCCCGCCCTTCCCCTGAAGCTCTGGGCCCCGCACATCCACCTGACGCTGGTCGAATCGAATCACAAGAAGGCCGCCTTCCTCCGCGAAGTGGCCCGCGCACTTACATTGACCAACATCAATGTAATCACCGACCGAGCCGAAGTCCTCGCCGCCCTCCCCGGCTTCCCCCGCCCCGACATCGTAACCCTCCGAGCCGTAGAGCGCTTCGACACCATCCTCCCCCAAGCCGTAACTTTTCTGGCTCCCAGCGCAACCCTAGCCCTGCTAATAGGAGCCGCCCAGATCCCCCACCTAACAACCCTAACCACCCTGAAATGGCACTCACCAATACCAGTCCCCCAGTCACATACAAGAGTGTTGTCGATTGGTGTACGTGAGTGAAGTGGTAAATAGCTTGCTTTGCGAAGCTTGTAGTGGAATTTAATTCCAAGTTAGAGCCGAATTGTATGGGGCAAGTGGTAAGTTATTGTGTAGTCTCATTATGAGACGATGCCAGTAAGAGTGTTTCACGTGAAACACTTCTCCATATTGCAACCTCGAACCATCCCAAGTCACGATGTGTTTCACGTGAAACACATCGCACGATGTAGTTCGAAACGAGCCGAGTGTTTCACGTGAAACACTCGTCGTGGTTGCACAAAAATCTGGCATTGATTTCGCGGATGCGTTCGCATATTCTGACGCGCAACACACAGAAAATAAAATCATGGGACGTGTCATCGCAATTACCAACCAGAAGGGTGGCGTCGGCAAGACTACGACTGCCATCAACCTTGCCGCCTCACTCGCCGCTGCCGAGGTCAACACGCTGCTGGTTGACTGCGATCCGCAGTCCAACTCAACCAGCGGTCTGGGCCTGGTGAAAAATCCGGAGCGCATCAGCATCTACGACGTGATCATGGGCGTGGCCTCCGCTGAGGAGGCGTTGCAGCTCACTGAGCTCGAACAGCTCTGGCTGATTCCATCGCACAAGAATTTGATCGGTGCCAACATCGAGCTGGTGGGGGCGGAGCGGCGCGAGTATCGTCTGCGCGATGCGCTCGCAAGCTTGCGCGATCGCTTTCAGTTCATCGTGCTGGACTGTCCGCCGGCGCTCGATCTGCTTACGTTGAACGCGCTCGTCGCCGCGGACGGGGTGCTGATCCCGATGCAAGCGGAGTACTTCGCGCTCGAGGGTGTGTCGGAGTTGCTCGACACCATCGAGAGGATACGGGTGGAGCTGAATCCTACGCTGGCGGTTGAGGGCGTGGTGCTTACGATGTTCGATGAGCGGACGAACCTGGCGCAGCAGGTGGCGGAGGAGCTGAAGAAATACTTCGGAGAGAAGCTGTGCACGACGACGATCCCGCGGAACATACGGCTGGCGGAGGCTCCGAGCCACGGGCTGCCGGCGCTGGTGTATGACGTGCGGTCGCGGGGGGCGGAGAGCTACATACGGCTGGCGAAGGAGATCCTGGACCGGCAGGCGGGGGTGGTGAGCGGGCCGGGGGAAGCGGCTTAGATTTATGGACGTAAATATTTATATACGTCGATATGTTTGCGGATTGGCAGGTTCTCAGTTCTCAGTTCTCAGTTCTCAGTTCTCAGTTCTCAGAAAACAAGTTAGACCAGGGAGATTGCTTGATGACTACATCGAATGCGGCGGCGGTCGATAAGACGGCGGAGAAGACTGGGCCGGAAAAGGTTAGCGAGAAGCTGGCTGAGAAGCGACGGGCTTTGGGGCGAGGGCTGGAGTCTCTGCTGCCGGGGCCACGGGTGGTGACGGTGCCGACAGTTCCCACCCTTCCGCAAAGTGCGCGGAAGGACGGGGCGCCCGCACCAGACGCGGCGTTTGCCTCTCCGTCTAGTGGAGCGACGGGCGCCCCCGCCCGTCCCCCGTCAGCGCCAGACGCTGTGGAGGGCTCGGCGGTGTCTGGGACCTTGGACGAGTTGCAGGCGGTGGCTGCGGGGCGGACTGCGGATGGGGAGCAGGTGTTTCGGCTGGCGATGGATCAGATCGACCACAATCCGCACCAGACGCGAAAGGAGTTCGAACCGGAGTTACTCGAGGAACTGGCAAATTCGATCCAGGTGCAGGGAGTGTTGCAGCCGATCATGGTGCGTCCGGGGAGCGAGGGGCGGTTCATCCTGATTTTGGGCGAGCGGCGGTTGCGCGCCTCGAAGCTGGCGGGGAAGACGACGATCCCGGTAATCGTGAAGCGGGTTTCGGAGCAGCAGGCGGCGGAGATGACGCTGGTGGAGAACCTGCAGCGCGAGGACCTGGACTGCCTGGACCAGGCGGCGGCCTTCGCAAACCTGAGCACGGAATTCAAACTGACGCAGGAAGAGATTGGGAAGCGGGTGGGCGTGTCGCGGGAGCAGGTATCGAATTACCTGCGGTTGCTGAAGCTGCCGATCGACGTGCTCACGGCGCTGCGAAAGGGAGACCTGACGTACAGCCACGCGCGGGTGTTGCTCTCGTTGCATGACGACAGCCAGATCTCGAAAGTGGCGAAGGTGGCGATCACGAAGAAGATGTCGGTGGTGCTCCTGGAAGAGATGGTGCTGGACATCAACGTCCCGATGGGCGTGCCCGAAGAGCGGAAGCAGAGCGGAGCGCGGTGGGTGGATCCGAATGTGCGGGCGGCGCAGCGAACGCTGGAGACAGTGCTGGGAATGAGGGTGCGGATCCGGGACCGGAAGGGAAAAGGGAAGATCACGATCGAGTACGGGACGCTGGAGGATTTTGATCGGGTGGTGAGGATGCTGAAGGGAAAGGTGCCCGGCAGTGCCTAGTTGCTGCTCGTGAAAATCAGAGAGTCCCGCGGTCCCGCCGCGAGGCGGGGCCTTTTGTTTTGAGGCAGTGATTAGTGGTTAGTACAACCACGAACATCCCTGCACCAAACGGGGCTCAGGCAGGGCAGCCTTCGGAGTTTAGGATGGGATGAAGCTCGGGCCACGCCCCACCCATGAAGAGGTAGGCCAGCAATGAAAGTCTTTCTCAGTTCAACCTTTACGGACCTAGTCGCGGAGCGGGAAGCCGTGCTGAAAGCCCTGCGACGAAAGCGCCAGTCCGTTCTCGCAATGGAGGACTTTCTCGCGACACCCTCCACGCCCCTCGACACGGCTCTGCAGCATCTTCGCGATTCTGACGTAATGATCTTAGTGATTGGCTTCAAAGCGGGCTCGTTGCTTCCCAATAATTCAGGGATGACATACACATCCGCCGAATACTCCGAGGCTGTCACGCTCGGTAGGCATGTTCTGGCTTTTGTGAAACAAGCGAAAAGGTGGCCTTGGAGCAGCCGCAAGGAATGGTTGAATGATGAACGATCACCAATCAAGGCCAAGACGCTTGCGAATTTTCGAGCTGAGGTAGGCGCTAGATGCACTTGGGAACCTTTTACCACTTCTGACGAGCTCGCATTAGCTGTCATCCAGTCTTTGGAAAAGTGGGAGAACCAAGGCCGACCCGGTGCACGGAAGACGTTTTCGTCTGCGGCAGAGTTCTTTGCGTCGAAAGCTCCCCAAAGTGCGACCCCTATACTCGACTTCACAACTTCATTGTTTGGACGCGAACAGGAACTTCAAGCCCTGAACTCGTTTCTGGTGAGCGATTCGCAGTCGATATGTGTCGTCAGTGGTCGGGGTGGTATAGGCAAGAGCAAACTCCTGCACGACTGGACGGGGACAATTCGGGAAAGGCAAGTTGTGTTCCTGAAAGACGAGCCTCTATGGCACGCAGACTCTGATAAGGAAGTTCCAACGGGTTCAGTCGTGCTGATTGTTGACGACGCGCACCGTTCCGAGAGTATGGGGCGTGTTGCTCAGCTGTTCAAGGATTTCCGCCGGCGTCGCCCCATGAAATTGGTTCTATCCACGCGCCCGGGTGCAGTCGCAATGTTGACGCAGCCCCTATACAGGGATCTGGATCCGTCTGAAATTGCAATCGTGCCGGAATTGCAGGAGCTCACCAAAGAGCAGGCCTTAGCCCTCGCTAGGGAAGTTCTCGGCAAAGCCTTTGATATCTACGCCGAGTCCCTGGTCGAGGTTGCAGGTAACACTCCGCTTGTGATTGTCGCAGGAGGAAGGCTGATCGCCTCGCGACGCGTCGTTCCCGCAGAACTCAGTAACATCGAGGACTTCCGAAGCACCGTCTTCACTCGGTTTTTGGACGAGTTGCGGTTGGAGGGCCCGACATTTGCAATCAGCCCGACGCGACCTCTTTTGGAGCTGATTGCGGCGCTTGGCCCAGTTGATGTGGATAGCGAGGCTTTCCTAGCTGGAGCAGAAGGGTTTTTGAACAGACGCCGTGATGAGATCCTGTCTACGCTCGACGCGCTGGGAGCGACCGGAATTGTGACCCGAAGAGGGAACCCAATCCGGGTCTTGCCAGACGTAGTGTCGGACTTTGTTCTAGAAGATCGCTGTGTCGGGAAGTCAAAACGAAGCACCCAATATGCCGACCATGTTTACGCCTCGTTCGGCGGGGTCTTTTTTCGCAATCTCATGCGGAACCTCTCCGAATTGGACTGGCGTCTTGAACGAAATGGATATGGCCTAGATCTGCTGTCGGGGATTTGGGAACAGATAGAGAATGATTTCTTGAACGGCGACGAATATGGTCGCCACCACATTTTCGATGAGCTGTCCTCTGCCGCGGTGTACCAACCCGACCACATTCTGAGCCTTATAAATCTAGCCTTAAGGCAGCCGATTGTGCCCGAAGAAAGTGCGGCTACTAGACACAGGGCTAGCCAGGCATACGTCGTGGAAGCCATGCCTAGACTGCTAGAAGCCACAGCTCACCATCTGACCCATCTTGAAAGATCGGTAGACCTGCTGTGGGAAATCTCCAAGCAGGAAAGAGGGGGCACTTCTGATTCCGGTGGTGCCAAGGCCGTGCTTAAGCGTCTCGCGTCATACGATCTTCATGGTTGGCCAGCCTTTAACTTCGCGATGCTGTTGCAAGCGATTCGTCTGAGCCAACGGGAGGATGCCTTCGAGCGGGAGTTTACCCCGATCGCGTTGATCGACATGTTGTTGGAACATGAGGGGGAGTTTACTGAATACAGCGACAACGTTATAAGATTTGGTGGCTTCGGACTCAACATAGCGGCTGTAGGTCCTCTTAGACAGAACGCGTTAGACTTCTTGGAATTTTCGTTGTCGTCGAAGAGGGACGTTTTGGCGGTCAAAGCAGCCCGATCACTTGGATCGCTACTTCATCAATATCTAAATCGCGTGGTTAGGGAGTCACCGGAAAGCGAAATCGCATGGCAGAACGCGGAACGGTTACAGGCGTTAGATATCCTGTGGCATCGCTTGCAACAACCGGCCAGCATAGCTGTACGTGCCCGGGCGTATAACGCGATTCGATCAGGAACCGGGATAAACTGCCCAGAGCCCGTCCGCGATGCCGCTTATGCGGCATTAGCCAAGCTGGTGCGCGATCCCGAACTTGTCATATTCGACGCGTTATGCGCCGGAGACACAGGCCTTCCCATTCTGACGAGGGACTTCGACGCAGACTCTTGGGACCTGCAGATTCGTCACCTTATGCAAGAGGCTCACGACGCGTTAGCCGCCACGCTTGCACCAGCCAGTCGAGCTGCTCTTCTAATCGCTGATATCAAGACCGCGATTGCCTGTCAGATTGAGCCTCGTGGCTTTCAGAGACTTGTGCACACATTTGCCAGCGACTCTGAATTTCTCAGCGCGCTCACCGACCAGCTTCTTGCGGATGAGCAGTTGGAAAGTCTCGTGACACAGCTGAGCAGGGTTCTTGATGCCTTACATTCTCATGCGCCGCAAGAATTCCATCCCCGCGCACGCATGATCCTTGGCGGCCAATCGGTTGGCTGCGTCCGGGCTGCCGCGGCGGCAGTGCGAGTCTATTCCGATAATGCCACCGTAGAAGACATTGCACAGATCAAAGCATTTCTCGCATATCCGGACGCTTGGGTTAAGGGCCTCGCTCTCCAGGCAATTGCTTACATGGGGAAGAATGCGCATCTACGGTCCGACCTTCTCGACGCTGCGTTGTCAGTAGATGTCGCGGGTGACGCGTACGTTGCGACGCACCTTGCTGATGCGTTTGGTCCCTACGGGATTCCGTTGTCCTTGCTCACTCCGCGCGATGCTTCACGCTTATTGGAACAGTTTTCGAATGTCGAGGATTTTGACGCAGATCAGGGAACACTGCCGCGTTTTCTCAGTCGCCTACTCATGCTGTTTCCTGATCAGGTGCTAGATCTTCTTCTTGAGCGCATCGCCATGGAGCAAAAAGCGCGGAAGCAGGGCAAGTGGAACTATCGATCTCTGGGTAGCGTACACGGAGATGTATCGTTCGCATCTTTGGAAGCCGTGGATCGCCTCCGGTTGGCAAAAAAATGTCTTGACGTTTATTTCACGTTAGATGAAGAGTCGGAAGGCTACGCGAAGCTCTTTTGGATGATCAGTGGCGCAGACGACGGGATCCTGAATCTGCTCGTTACTGCTTGCGACGACAGCAACACGCAACGCACAAAGCAAATCGCGACGCTCATTAGACGCTCTTCTAGACGACTTGCCTTCACTCAGCCCGATTTTGCGAGAGCACTTTTGGGAAAGCTGTCCGGAGCAAATCAGCAAGAGGTGATAGAAGCGTTCGTGGGAGACGCCCACTCGTTTTCATCCGGCCCATTCCAAGGAGAACCAAACGACTATTTTGCCCAGCATCGTGAGAGAATCAAAAGCCAAGTTGCCGCATTCCCTAGTAACGGCGAACTGGCTGGTCTCTCGACGGCTCTGAAGCGCTCGATCGGCTCATGAATCGTGCCCGGCTGGTCCTTCATCCCGCTTGCACGGACTCCGTGGGCTGGGCTGCATGGAGTTTGACGTATTTGTGATAGGCGAATGTTCCGCGCAGGGCGTTGAGGTAAGCAATCAGGAACACGATGGCCACCATGCCAGGACCGAGACTGCCAACGGCAAACCCGCGAGTTCGAATTGAGGCCAATGCTTCCAGCAGGTAGAGAGAAAGACCGACGACAGCCCAAGCACGAGACAAGCGACCGATCCGCCAGCCGACGACCGCAAACAGACCGGCATCCAGCAAAGCCCAACCGTTTAGTCCTATGATGGGCCTGTGGTAGGCGAGGCTCAGGATGGCCATCAGTGCGTCCGCGGCGGCAATCAAGTAACTGATCCACACGGCCGTCGTCGTGGCATATTTGGCCGAGTCCTTGTCGCCAATTTCATTCCAGTACCAGGACATGGTTGGTGCCGGGTTCCCCGGCCTTTGGCCGAGAAGTATATCTCGAAAGATTTCTCCTAATGAACTGGGGGTGCCCCGTTCCTTGCGGTTTTTGGGGGCGGGTGTGTGCACCGTGACATTTTGCTGGGCGGCAGTCTGACCTCGGCGGTTGAAGCCGGTTGGACAGAAGCAGGTCAATGCAGGGCTGGAAGCCCTGTTCCACCCCAAAGCGCTCCGCCCTCAGGATGGGTCAAAGCACAATCGCTGCGGAGCTTCGCTCCGCTGGACCCTTCGGCAAGCTCAGGGCAGGCTCGCGAGGGCGTCCGTCCCTACACAATCCCGCCTCTTTCATCACCAACATCCGTGCCACGTGTCACAGACTTCCAACCCACCTTGCGGGATAATAGGAATCTGATTGGGGCAGTGAAGAGGTGTGCCCGTCTCCCAAGACGGACCTCGAAGCTGCCCCAAAGCCATTTTCAGCGCTC
>PKUV01000162.1 GCA_003131315.1 Acidobacteriaceae bacterium | reverse complement strand
ACACCGCCACCGAACGCGCCACCCGATAGCACACACCTCCACTCCAGCCGGTCGTGTCCATTAATAAAAGAAATGGACACGACCTCATCACTCACCTACCCGTCAAGACGGTGGTCGGTCCACGCTTACAGTACAGCCCTCCTGCCGCATAGGGGACAGTCATATCAATGAAGCTTGCATTCTCAACGATCGGCAACCTCGGCTGCTCGCGCGTGCCGTGTCCAGACGGCGGCCGATGCCCGTGACTGTCAGCCGACGAGTTAATTGTCAAACTGACCGTCGAAGCGCCGGCGCACTTCAGGCTGAAATTCACGTTAGTCTCGACCTCCGGATCCACGCTCGAACGCATCGCCGACGTCGAAATTCTCGTCCCCAGGTTCGAGTACCAATATCTCCATGCGTGACGGGAAGTTTTTTAAAGCCGAAGAGAAGAGCGGCTGCACCTAGACCGACAATTTGGAGCAACAAGGCGAAATTTACAAGTTGTGTCGACACGAGGCATAAAGGTCTGCGTCATCGGAGCTCCAGACGCCGCCTGGAACCCGAAATTTGCGTTTGCCTTTTCTCCTCGTGGGACACATATCTTGACACCGAGAAATACCTTTGCATTCGCAAAGCGGTGGTTAACTCCTGAATCGTCGCTAGCCTTGATCGGAAACGCCTCGGGGCAGACTGTTGGGGGCGGAGCGGGGATCTCGATCCGAGGCGTTTTCGATAAGGAGACTAGGAGGAAGCCGCTGGCGTTTGCGGTGGGCGCGGGGGATACGGCAGGCTATGGAATTTGAATGGGTTGTTTTCGCTTTTTGTTCCGGGGTGATCGTTGACGCAGACGCTTCCACGGCACCGGAGAAGAGAGGCAAATACCACCACATACGCGGTGGATTATCTCACGCGTAGCGTCCGCCGCGCCAGCGGCTTCGTCCTAGTCGGCAATCCGGAAGTAATGGCGCGATCGGGTCTCCTGGAATTACTTCAGAGACCCGTTAGATTGCGGACAATTTCAATGAATCGAAGGTTGCCTCAACTCCTTGTCCCTCGAGCGAAGCGCACAAGAGACCGACCACTGCCCGAGATCTTGCAACAGCTCATTGCAAAATTGCCGTAGGACCACCAGACGCGCCTTCTGGACCGGATCAAGGACCGGCGTACGCGGGAATGATACCTGAAAGCAACCCTCAAAAATGGATGGAGTCAAAACGTCCTTGTCCATCAGATTTCGGCCCGGCTGCATGAGCGGCAGGCAAGGCCATTACGAATTTCTCCCGTACACTTCCGGCGGAAGATTCCGATCTGGCCAAGCAGATTCTTAAGGATCCCTATCCGTTCGATTTCCTGACACTGGCTGCCAGCGCCAAGGAGCGAGAGCTGGAGCGCGGGTTGCTCGCCCATCTGCGCGACCTCCTCCTGGAACTGGGCCGGGGTTTTGCTGGTTTGTTGCTGCCCGCGAACATGGCGGGAACGAAATTTAACGAAATATAACGTACATGAAATATTCCCGTGTTAGTGTTTCGCGTATTTTCTCTTGGGCACCGGGAGGTACTGTGTATCGCGATACACAGCACCGATCCGGCTCACGTACTTCAATGACTTCCAGCACCGTCGTCGTCCTCCAAGTCATTGTAAGTACATCCGTTTGATGATCTGTCACGGCAGAGGTCGCGAGTTCGAGTCTCGTCGTCCCCGCCATTCTTTTCAGTTTTTAGGCGGGAATCCCAAAACCGACTCGGGGGCATCTTGGGGGCAACTAGCCGCACACGCTGCTCTGGAGTGATGGATTCACGGCCGTCGAAGCATTTCCCGTCGAGTTCAGCACCCGCTGGGCGCAAGCCAGGCTGTTAGGCCATTTCCCAGTCGAGGTTCGGGAGGGAGAACAAGAGCAACTGCAGCACTGGGTAAGATTTGAGGTCACGTGGCCGGAAGGCGACGTGGTTTCAAGACGAGAAAAACACCTGGTGATTACCGACGGCCTTTTGACCGAGTGACCGGAACGCACCGGGGTCAATGTGCTCGATGATCAAGAATTGCTTGGCCGTCTTTTCGAATTGCGCTTCACCGCGATGGACCTGGGACTGTCAGACCTTGTAGTCAGCCCGCAGGACATGCAGGCTATCTCTTGGCCTGCTCCGCAGACGTAGCCGGATCCTGCTGCTCGAGCGTTTCCCGCTCATCCCTCTCGACCAGCTCTCGCACGCTCTCAGGGATCGCTTGCGCGTATGTTCCAATCGCCATGGCCAGCGTCTTGCGCCCCAAGTGCGCCTGGACATCCTTCGGAGTCTTCTGGTTCCGCATAGCGTGGCTTCGCCGCAGCACCTGAAACGTTAGGGGCACATCGAGCTTTAGATCTTCCTGCAACTTTGCGAGCACACGTTTCCTGAAGTTGTCGGCAAGAAGTGGGTTCCCCTTCTTGCTCGCGAACATCAGGTCACCAGGTTTTGCGTGTTTGCAAGCCTCACGCCAGCGAAGAATAGCTGCACGCGTGGCCGGCGGAATGAACATACGGCGTTCGCCGACCTTGGCTTGGTCCTCCAGGAGCTTTCCCTACCACGCAGAGTCTCTAATCACGAAGTGGTCGCCGAAGAACGAGTTCCAGCGCAGACCGAAGACTTCACTGGGCCGCATGGCGCAGAAGATTCCGATATGCAGTATGGCGCTGTTCCGTGGCTCGCCCTCCACAGCCTTGAGAATTTTCGGTACAAGCTTGGTTTCGAGTACCGGTTTTTTCGGGAGCTTGGTCTTCGGCATGGGCACACGGCGCATCGGGTTCTTCCCCACGATGTCGTCGTCGACTGCGTCTTCAAGGATGGCGCGAAGCAATGTCCACACCTTTTGCACCACACTGCGGGTGTGGTCTCTACGCAGCTTGTCGAATAACGCAGCGACGTGCTGCGCCTCAATGTCTCGGATTCGCACGTCGCCGAAGGTCGGTAACAAATAGGCGTTCATGTACTGGTCATACCCAGCCTCAGTCGGTTCCGACCAACGCACTCTGCGGCGCGGTTTGAAGCTGAGAGTCCAGTAGTCCCTGAAGGTAACGTGGTCAGCAGATGTGGGGCGGCTGCCCAACCCGCGTACGTGGGCTTCGATGCGGGTGCGGGCCTCCGACAAGGACATTTCGGAAACGTAGCCAACCACAATCTTTGGCTTGCTGCCATCGTCAGCCCGCCAGCGGCCGACATATTGCTTCCGGCCCTTCGCCCCTTCAGTCTCAACCCAGCCTCGTTGATAACGGCGGCGTTTCACCATTGGGGGCATGATTGGCCCGACATCGTCGATGAGAGACGAGTCGTTGCGCAGGGCGAAGTCGAGCTTTTCAGGCGTTGCGATCACAATATTGTTGGATCGAAGTGCGTCTTCATCGCCCGCCGAATTGCCGCTGGCACCATATAGCGACGACACCGTAAACCCGAGCGGAGCGAAGGCTCTACGGAATGATCGTTCCGTCGGCGCGGATAACGCCCGCAGAGGCGTGACGATGAGCACCCGTTTCTTCGTTGATAACGTCATCAGCGCCGCAATCTCGGCGATGCGAGTTTTGCCTGCGCTCGTTGGCAGCGCCACGACTATTGAGTCTCGCATAATACAGTGATAGAATACTCAAAGAGAAAGGCC
>PKUV01000006.1 GCA_003131315.1 Acidobacteriaceae bacterium | reverse complement strand
TATGTGAAAATGGTATAGCGCTTAGAGCAAAAACAGCAGGGGGAAATGCAATTCGCGCGCTGTCGAAGGACTCGATCGTGAATGGGCGCCCCTGGCAGGACGGAGCAGGTGCGAAAACTTGCCATCAACTCGCCATCAAAACTAGGTCTTTTCGAGCTGCTTTGGACTAGCGGAAAGTGCGGAAAGGCGAGGTGGCGAAAGGGTTTTAGACTATTGATCTCAAAATTGACACGGTAGGGGGTCACGCGTCCTTGCAGCAGCAGTCCGACAGTCCAGACTCGCCGTGACAATTTCAATTTCCATGCACGAGCACGGTATCCCGCGTCCACGCCCGTAGTGCCGACGAAGTGCTGACATTGTCCCGGGAGCCAGTTTCCCTGCAAGCAAAGTGACAATCCGTTGACAATCCCGTGACATATTGTCTTCTGCGCTCGGATAAGCTTCTTTCTCTAGCAAGGGCGCCCGGCTTCCGTCTCTCATAGCTGATCCAGCCAACCGCTCCCTGGAGGCCGTATGCCGCTTGCTACCAACTCAGGAGTTAAGGAGAAGAAATGCACCTACAACGTCACCCTCGAAGTCCGGCTCTGGTCCGCGTGGCGAGCATGGTACTCGCTCTCTCGTGCCTCGCATCTGGCGTCGCCGCCGCTGAGTCGCCTGCGGCCCTCTCACCGCACACCATTACAGTCGTTGCTTCCACTGTCCCTGCAAACGGCGATATAAACCCTTATGGCATCTTCGTCGTTCCGCGCACGGTTGGAAACCTCGTGAAGGGGAATCTGCTCATTAGCAACTTCAACGCCGTGTCCAATCAGCAAGGAACCGGAACTACGATTATGCAGATATCCCCGGGCGGCACGGTCAGCCAGTTCGCCCAGATTGACGCTTCCAGTCTTCCCGGCACTTGCACGGGCGGTGTCGGGCTCACAACAGCGCTGGTTGCGTTGCGCGGTGGCTGGGTGATCGTCGGCAGTTTGCCCACCTCTGATGGCACCTCGGCAACGGCCCAAGCCGGATGTCTGTTGGTCCTGGATCCTTTGGGAAACGTGTCTGAAACAATCTACGGCACGCTGATCAACGGACCCTGGGACATGGCCGTGCTCGACCATTCGACCGTCAACGGCGGCGGGACTGCGGCGCTATTCGTCACCAACGTGCTGAACGGCACCCTCGCAGCCGGCGGGAGCGTCGTGAATCAAGGCACGGTGGTTCGAGTCGATCTCACCCTCTCGAAGTCGGCCCCTCCCTTTGTGGAAGCGATGACCGTAATTGGCTCCGGGTTCGCCGAGCGCACCGACCCGGCAGCGTTGGTGATCGGCCCGACCGGAGTGGCCTTGAGCCCGGACGGCTTCTCACTGTATGTGGCCGACAGCCTCAATAACCGTATTGCCGCGATCCCTTATCCCATCTCGCGCCAAACGACCGCCCGCACCGGCATTACGATCACGAAGGGCGGGAGCCTGAACGATCCGTTAGGCCTGACTGTCGCGCCCAACGGTGACATCCTCACCACGAACGGAAATGACGGGTACATGGTCCAGACTACGCCCGATGGATTGCAGGTGGCGAAGACGCTGCTCGATAGCAGCGGCAGTCCTCCGGGTTCCGGCGCACTGTTCGGCTTGGTTACGGTCGGGCAGAGTGTCTACTATGTGGACGATGCCACCAACACGCTGAATCTTTTCCACTAAACCAGTCACGACTGAACCAAGAACGACCGGGGACCGCCACCGCAGCGCTCCCGGTCTCTTTTTGCCTCTGCTTTCTCCACCCCGACCAGAAGCTGCTCTCTCGGAAGTTGACCCTCGCAACGCGGAGCTGGATTCTAAACGCAGAGGACGCGTTGGGAGGACGTTCTGCATGCCGGGCGGACGAACCGCGACCGGAGGCATGTGCTCGAAATAATCCGGCATGGAGAGCAGAAGGACGTTCATGAAGCTTCCTTTCGTGCTGTCTACAGCTTGTAGCCGACCGGTTACATTGTTCGGGCGCCAATGTCAGGCGCTGGTTTTCCAAGTGGCGCTGGTTCGAGAGGGCGCGGGCTTGGGACATTCACGCGGACCAGGTCGCGCATAATTCGAGGACGTGAGAGGCCGCACGGCCTAACAGTCGCGATGCCGGAGACGTGGGTCTCCGCAACCTTGACGATAGATCCTGGATCACGGGCTACACGGAAGTAATGCACTTGATCGTCGCGTCAAATCAAGCGACGACAGTTGAATCATCCACACAGAAGCCGCGTCCGGACCGTACCGGGGGACGCACCAACTGCCTCCGCAATCTCGCGAAAACTCGCCCCTTGCTCTCGCAGCCGCGCCATCTCGTCGCCATTGACAATTCGCCGAGGCCTTCCCAGCGTCTTCCCCTTGAGCTTCGCATTGCGCAGCCCCGCCCGGACTCGTTTTTGAATCAGTGAGCGTTCAAACTCAGCCATCGCACCGATGATCTGAAACATGAGCCGTCCCGAAGGTGTGGAAAGGTCCAGATTGTCCCGCACGCTGACAAAGGCCACACCGTAAGCATCAAGGTCGGCAAGCGCATTTACGAGGTGCTTCAGCGAGCGCCCGAAGCGATCAACTTTCCAGCAAAGCACTACATCGAAGTTCCGCCTGTGAGCGTCGGCCATGAGGCGATTGAGTTCCGGGCGTGACTCCTTCGAGCCGGAGATGCCGAGGTCCACATATTCGCTGAAAACAGCCCACCCGCGCCGCGAAGTGTACTCCCGCAGTTCGGCTGACTGCATTTCGGGGCTTTGCCCGTTGCATGTAGAAACTCTGGCATACAGAGCGACGCGCATGAGTATTCCTCCGAAAGTGGCGGGCAGCTGAGCTTATCGATACTACGGAGCAGCGCAGAGAGTCAGGTAAGAAGGCAACCCATGCTTTTGCATGGTAACTGGCCCAAATCCTAGCCATTCTTTGCGCCGCGCTCGTATTTCAGAAGGTGAGGGGCGCTGAGCAGGTGCCGCTCCTGGCTTATCGACCCGAGAGGCGTTTCGACAGAGGTGAAATTCTGGGCTTGTGGGGTGTGGCTGTGGAATTAGACGATGAGTTCGACGATGAACCGAGGAGCACCCGCTACTTGATCGAGCGTCAACGGAAACTGGGCGAGTCTCCGCGCCCCATTGATCGACTGAGAGCAGTGGCTCTGGGTGGCGCATTGGGTGATCGGCTGAATGAATTGAGCGATCACCAGATCGGCCAGCTGCTTTTCGATTTCTGCTGGCCGGAGCTTTATGTGGACGGTCCTGAGCTAAGCATCGTCACGCAGGCCATAGATCGGCTCCGTCGCTCCACGGGCGGCGTATTCACGAAAGAGGAGGCGCACGAGAACCTGAGACCGCAGCCAGTCTGCCCGAAATGTGGGAACGAGATGTTTCTACGCTATGGAATTGACGAACCTGATTTCTGGCTGTGTGACCGCGTGGCCTGCCGGCACAAGAGATATGCTCGGTGAGCTGTAAGGCTCAGATGAGTCCTTTACCAGCAAATTCTCAGTTAGTGTAATCGCCTGGTTTCGTCAACGATGCTCTTCGGCGATTGCGTGGAATCGGCCGCAATCCTACACTCGTAGCAGCAGCAACGTCGCTGGGGAAAGGAACATGGTCGTGAACTGGACAGAGCTCTTGAAGAACGAGATTGAAACAATCTACGGAACGACCGCTCGGCTGCTCGACAAAGTGGATGCGAACAGTCTCGGCTGGAAACCGGCGAGTGGTTCCAATTGGATGACGGTCGGCCAACTCATCAAGCACATTACGAACGCTTGTGGCGCCGGGTGCAAGGGATTCGTGTCGGGCGACTGGGGTCTTCCGGCAGGCAAGAAGCTGGAAGACCTGTCGCCGGAGGAAAACCTGCCACCTGCCGAAAAGCTGCCTACCGTTGAGAGTGTCGACGAGGCTAAGCGGCTACTCGCAGAGGACAAAGCCGTTGCCCTGCAGATGATTGACAAAGCTGGCGAGGACGATCTAACGAGCAAAGAAATAGGTGCGCCATGGGCTCCGGATGTATCAATGTCCCTGGGCCGACATCTCCTCCAGATGATCCAGCACCTCGATCGACACAAGAGTCAATTGTTCTACTACTTGAAGCTTCAAGGGAAGACCGTCAATACTGTGGACCTGTGGGGCAATCCTCCCTGACACCGAAGCGTTTACCTGGACCACCGGGCGGATCGTCGACAACTCGGAAACTGGGAACCTGGCTCGTAGTTGGCGAAAAATCCCGATTACACTCAAAATCCCTCCTTCAAAATCGCGGAGGGGGCGAACAGACGGCGCAAGCTTGTGCTAACGCCTGTTAACATCAGTTACCGCGCAACCACTTTCCGAAGCCGTGAAGCTGCGGTTCTAAGGCGGCGATTCCGGGCTTGCAGCGTCCAGAAGACCGCCGGGGACGGCGGCTACTTGCTTAACGGGACGACGTAGCCCGAGCCCGGACCGCCTGCGAGGCGAGTTCTTCGATGGCGGGGATGGACTTGGTGGCGACGAAGGTCCGGAGCGTCGGCTGGGTCCCGCTCTTGATGGATTGCATCATGATCTCAATCGCCAGCCCCGCAGTTGGCGCGCTGAACACGGTGGCGGCCAGCAGATTGCGGCGCACCCACTCCTGACCGGTCTTGGAAAGTCCGTCGCACCCGAGGAAGGGAACCTTCAGCCAGCGCTCGCGCCCTTCATGAGCGCACTCCTCGAAAGCTTTGCGCGCGCCCATCGCCATGGAATCATCCTGAGCGCAAACCGCGGCAATCTGCATGTCGCGCGAGGTCGAAAGACGCAGCCAGGAACTGACGGCCTTATGCGCGCTCGATTCGCTCCAGTGACCCTTGATAACGCGCAACTCCACGCTTTCCGGCTTGGTTTCCAGGAGGCCCATGTGCCGTTGCTGGGCGGCCATGCTTTGGCTCGGACCCTGAATGTTGAGCACCAGACCGCCCTCGGGCAACAGAGCAGCAAGCTGCTGTCCCTGGATGCGCCCAATCTCCTTGTGGTTCGGGGTGACGGTAAACACCGGGACGCGATAGGCGGCGCGCATTTCGACAATGTAGTCGGCCTCGCGACTTAACACTGCCCAGCCGATGCCGGCCGTAGCTGCGGCGCGGGCCACCTGCGGCAAGGCCGTGGAACCAGCAGGTTCAAACAGGATGGCGTCCGGGCGGGATCCGGAGGGCGACTGGACCCGCGCGAGGATCTGCTGGCTTTGCACAACACCGTTGTCCTCCGCAGAGGCGATATCGAGATCGATTCCCGCTTTCTTAGCCGCCGCGCGTGCCACCGCGGCCTGTTCGATCTGGTAATCGTTGTCGTCATTGGTCACCGAGAGCAGGAACCGCAGTTTCTTCATGGCGCACACCCGTCTGCGGGGATCATACTTCCATGGCGTTCCTCCGTCGCATTACCCTGGTCACTTCGATTCGCTGCGAACGTGGGAAGGAGTACGCTATGAGGGAAAGCATGGCTTGGGATCATCCGAACCTCCACGGTTATGAAGTGCGGTGATGAGTAGCGAGCCGCGTCAAATTGTCACAGCATCAAATTGAATTGGTTAGGTAAGTGTCGCAAAATCCCCATTACACTCATCAACCCAGCGACCGAGATTTTGAGTGTAAACGCCTGATCTATATAA
>PKUV01000041.1 GCA_003131315.1 Acidobacteriaceae bacterium | reverse complement strand
CTGAAGCGCCGCGCCACCCAAAATCAAATGAACATCGAGTTTTTCCGCAGCCTGTGAAGCCGTGCCCTTCCCATTCCCGGCTCCCTCTACAGCAACTCGAGAACTGCTCTAAGGGCTCCGCATACTTGGGGAGTTCATGGGTATGGATCAGGGTTGATGCGAGTCAAGAACTCGTTCGCTGAGCGGACGCCGTTCAGGTGTTCACCTGGAGCACGTGCTGCATACCCTTCACCGCTCTCATGTATTGGGCGCGCTCGAACGCTCCCGGATCGGGGCAGCGGAGCTGGCTCATGCTGCCTTGCATCTGGTGCACGGATTCATATTCGTGACCTTCCATCCACTCCCGAACGCCTTGTTCTACATGACGAAGATGCCCGATTCCATTGCGCAATAGAGCAGAGCACATCATCGTCACATCGGCGCCGGCCATGAGCAGCTTGATTACGTCTTCTGGGCCATGCACACCACTGGTCGCAGCCATGCTGGCCCGGATGCGGCCATAGAGAATGCCGATCCAAGTCAGGGGCAGCCGTAACGCCTGCGGGCCGCTGAGAAGCACGTTGGGTTTAATTTCTAATTCTTCCAGGTCAATGTCGGGCTGGTAGAAGCGGTTGAACAGCACCAGGCCGTCTGTGCCCATCTGGTCCAGCCGCTTTGCCATATTGGCCAAATTGCTGAAAAATGGACTGAGCTTGGCGGCCACCGGAATGTGAACCGAAATTTTTACTTCCCGGAGAATGTCAGTATAGGTTTTCTCTACCTCGGAACTAGAGATCTCCATGTTTGTCGGAATGAAGTAAATATTGCACTCGATGGCGTCGGCTCCGGCTTGCTCGACCTGCTTGGCATACTTGGCCCAACCGCCCAGGGTCGCACCGTTGAGGCTGGCGATAATCGGGATGTCCACTGCGTCCTTGGCTTTGCGAATGTGATTCAGATAGGCCTCGGGTCCGGTGTGGAATTCGCTGGACTGGGGAAAGTAAGTAAGCGACTCGGCAAAGCTCTCCGTGCCGGCATTGAGATGGAGTTCAAGATCGAGGGCCTCCTGATGGAGTTGTTCTTCGAACAGGGAATAGAGCACGACGGCCGAGGCGCCGGCATCTTCGAGGCTACGGATTCCGCCGATTTCCTGCGAAAGCGGGGATGCGGAGGCGACCAGCGGCGTGCGCAGCGTCATGCCAAGATATTTCGTGGTTAGGTCCATGAGGTTTCCTCTTTCGAGCGGTTCACGTGATGGTGTATAGTGCGTGCCCTCGGCGGCTAAAGCCGGTGCTGAAAACAAGCCGGTTATCGCAGCGCTGAAGCGCTGCGCCACCCAAAATCAAGTGCAATATCGAGTTTTTCCGCAGCCTGTTAGAGCAACTCACTACTTTTCCGTTTCCACGGGACCGGCCGGAGTCGCGGCCGGCTCTGGTTTGCGCTGCGCCAAGTACTCGTACAGACGATAGCGAGTCTCCGCATCCTGCTGCGCCTCCTGCCACAGAAGTTTGGCGTGCTCAGGGTTGCTCTTGACCAGCATTTTGAAGCGCGTCTGCTGCTGTAGGAAGTCCTTGACTTTGCGCGTGGGGGTGCGGGAATCGAGTGTTAGTGGATTCTCACCGGCGAGGGTGCGCTCGGGGTTATACCGATAGAGCAGCCACTGACCCGAGTCAACCGCGACTTTCTGGTCCGACATTGCCGTTGTCATGTCGATGCCGTGCGCGATGCAGTGGGAGTAGGCAATGATGAGGCTGGGGCCGTCGTAGGCTTCCGCTTCAAGGAACGCTTTGAGCGTGTGTTCGTCCTTCGCGCCCATGGCAATGCTTGCCACATAGACATTGCCGTAACTCATGGCCATCATCCCCAGGTCTTTCTTTGGCCCCGGTTTGCCTCCTGCCGCAAACTTGGCCACTGCTCCCCGCGGCGTGGATTTCGAGGCCTGGCCGCCGGTGTTGGAGTAAACCTCGGTGTCGAGCACCAACAGGTTCACATTGCGTCCGCTGGCCAGCACGTGGTCCAGACCTCCGTAACCGATGTCGTAAGCCCAGCCGTCGCCGCCGACGATCCAAACGCTCTTCTTCACCAGCATGTCGGCGAGAACGAGCAGTTGTTTCGCTTCTGGGGAGTTCAGACCCTTTAGCTTTTCCTTCAGGAGCTCGACTCGCTGCCGCTGCTCGAAGATGTCTGCCTCGTCTTTCTGCGGTGCTGCCAGCAAAGCGGTAACGAGCTCTTCTCCGATTGCCCCAGATAGACGATGCACCAACTCACGGGCGAATTCGGTCTGCTTGTCAATGGATAGCCTGAACCCCAAGCCAAACTCGGCGTTATCTTCAAACAGCGAGTTCGACCAAGCCGGTCCGCGGCCGTCGAGATTCTTAGACCAAGGAGTAGTCGGCAGGTTCCCGCCGTAGATCGAAGAGCAACCGGTCGCATTGGCGATCACGGAACGATCCCCAAAGAGTTGAGAAACCAGCTTCAGATATGGCGTCTCGCCGCATCCGGAACAAGCCCCGGAAAACTCAAACAAAGGCTCCTGCACCTGTTGCTGGCGGATATTCGTGATTTTGATCTTTCGGCGATCAAGCTCTGGAATCTTGAGGAAGAATTCCCAGTTCTCGCGCTCAGGCGCGCGCAGTGGCGGCTGCGGAACCATGTTGATCGCCTTCAGGCGGGTCTCGCTCTTGTTCTTTACGGGACAGATATCGACACAGATGGCGCATCCGGTGCAGTCTTCTGGCGCAACCTGAATGGTGTACTTCAGACCCTGCCATTCCTTGTCGCGCACCTCGGTGGACTTGAAGGTCGTGGGCGCACCCTCCAACTGCTTGGAGTCGTAGACCTTGATGCGGAGCACGGCGTGTGGGCAGACCATAGCGCACTTGCCGCACTGAATGCAGATCTTCGTATCCCACGCAGGAATCTCGAGCGCAATGTTGCGCTTTTCCCATTTCGCGGTGCCGGTAGGGAAGGTTCCATCGGCTGGGAAAGCGCTCACGGGGATCTCATCGCCGTGGCCGGCGTAGATTACGCCGAGCACATCGCGCTCAAACTTGGGCGCTTGCGGAGAGAACGCGGGTGGCATTTCGGTTTGGCTCGTGACCTTCTCGGGCACGCTGACTTCGAAAAGGTGGGACAGTGTTTCATCCACGGCGCGCAGGTTCTGCTGTACTACCTCGTCACCTTTCTTGCCGTAGGTGTCGCGGATGGACTGGCGAATGGCTTCAATGGCCTCATCGCGAGGCAGAACCTTGGAGATGGCGAAGAAGCAGGTCTGCAAGATGGTGTTCATGCGGGAGCCCATGCCGGTGTCGCGAGCCACCTGATAGGCGTCGATGATGAAAAGGCGGGCCTTCTTGGCGATCAGTTGGGTCTGGACTTCACGCGGCAGATGGTCCCAAACTTCGTCCTTATTAAAAGGACTGTTGAGCAGGAAAACGCCGCCCGGAACCAGGGTGCTGAGCATGTCGTAGCGCTCGAGGAAAATCCATTGATGGCAGGCCACGAAGTTGGCCTTGGAAATCAGGTAGCTGGATCGGATCGGCTGCGGCCCGAAACGCAGGTGCGAAACGGTCATCGCGCCAGACTTCTTGGAGTCGTAGACGAAGTACCCTTGCCCGTAGTTTGCGGTGTTTTCGCCGATGATCTTGATCGAGTTCTTATTCGCGCCAACCGTACCATCCGCGCCCAAGCCGTAGAACATAGCTCGCACCACGCTCTCGGGCTCGATGGAAAAATCGGAATCGTAATCGAGACTCGTATGGCTCACGTCGTCTTGAATGCCGATCGTGAAGTGGTCTTTGATCTTGGGACTGGGCTTCGCGAGGTTGTCATAAACGGCTTTGACCATCGCGGGCGTGAATTCTTTTGAGGAGAGGCCGTACCGTCCGCCGATTGTTTCCGGCGCGATCTTCAGCGCTCCATGGCCCAGTTTGATTCCTTCTTGAATCGCGTTGACGACGTCAAGATAGAGCGGCTCTCTCCCGGCGCCAGCTTCCTTGGTGCGATCGAGGACGGCAATCTTGCGCACGGTTGCCGGAAGAGCCTCAATGAATCGCTTGACTGAGAACGGGCGGTACAGCCTGACTTTCAGCAAGCCAACTTTCTGGCCGCTGCGGTTCAGGTGCTCCACCGTCTCGTGGGCGGTCTCTGCGCCGGAACCCATCATGACGATCACGCGCTCGGCATCGGGCGCGCCCACGTAGTCGAACAGGCGATACGAACGCCCCACGACCTGGGAAAACTTGTCCATGACCGCCTGGACCTTATCCGGGCAGGCATCGTAGTAAGGATTGCAGGCTTCACGCGCCTGAAAGAAGACGTCGGGATTTTGTGCGGTGCCGCGCAACACGGGATGGTCCGGAGAAAGCGCGCGCTGCCGATGCTCGAAGACGCGATCCATGTTGATGAGGGCGCGCATGTCGTCTTCGGTGAGCATCTCGATCTTGTTAACTTCATGCGAAGTGCGGAAGCCGTCAAAGAAATGCAAGAAAGGAATACGGGTTTCGAGAGTGGCGGCATGCGCGATGAGCGCCAAGTCCATTGCCTCCTGGACAGAGTTCGAGCAGAGCATCGCGAATCCCGTTGTTCTGCAAAACATCACATCGGAATGGTCGCCGAAAATCGAGAGTGCATGGGTTGCCACCGTGCGCGCGCTGACGTGAAATGCCGTGGGCGTAAGTTCGCCTGCGATCTTGTTCATGTTAGGGATCATCAGCAGCAGGCCTTGCGACGCCGTGAAGGTCGTGGCCAGGGCTCCGGTCTGTAGCGCGCCATGAACCGCTCCGGCGGCGCCACCTTCGCTTTGCATTTCGATCACGTGGGGCACAGTGCCCCAGATGTTGGCTATCGCTTCAGACGACCATTGGTCCGCCCATTCGCCCATGTTCGACGATGGCGTGATGGGGTAAATGGCGATGACCTCGTTGAGGCGGTACGCGACATTTGCGACTGCCTCGTTGCCGTCCATGGTCTTGAACTTACGCTTCATGACATCCCCTTCCGAACTTCTCCGTAACTCCGCCGGACCGTTCTGAGGGAACGGTCATATAAGCATGACGGAACGAGGTGATATTGTCGGGAACCCGGCTCACAGGGACGTGTGATCCGGATCACAAACGGAAAAAATGGGAAGGCTTGCTGGTGGAGAGCCGGGCGTCCCCGCCTGTCCCTCCACCGTATGAATTCATCGCGCGGTCACGCTACTAGCTCCTAAGGAAGGTCTGATTAAGTGTTCGTTGGCNNGAACTTAATCAGAGATTCCCTAGCTCCTAAATCGTTTAGAGGTCCAAGAAGGCCTGGAGCGAAGTTAGATCTTCACCCGCGCGAACACGAAAGCCAAGGTGCCTCATGATGGCCTGCATCGCTATGTTGTCAGGCAACATTTCCGCGGACACCTGGCTTAACTTTTCATCTCGAGCAATCTGGACGACACGGCGGAGTAATTCATTACCCAAGCCCAGATTTTGATACTGATCTGAAACCAGCACCGCGACTTCCGCTTCATTCCTGGCGTGAAGCTTGTTCATACGCCCAACGGCCATGATCCGGCGCTCTCCCGTGCCGGGATCGGTGCGCTCGGCGACCAGCGCTATTTCGCGGTCGTAATCGCCGAAACAGATACGCAACAGTCGCTCATGCGCCACACGCCTACTCAGGCTGAGGGAGCAGAAGTAGCGCAAATAAACGCTGCGATCGGAAAGCGTCTCGTGAAACTTAACCATCAGCGGTTCGTCTTCGGGGCGGATTGGGCGGATAGTAACCTGATTTCCATCCTTCATTGTCCAGGACGAGACATACTGTAAGGGATAGGGACGGATTGCGGGCTTGGGCAACTGGTCGAGGGTTACGGCGGGCCCGTGCAACACGATTCTGGCATCGAGGGCCAGCAGGCGCTCCGGTGAAGCCAGCAGAGGATTGATGTCAATTTCCGCAATCCATCGCTGTTCGAGCACGAGCTGACTGAAGCGGACTAACAGGGTCTCCAGGGCCGCCATGTTGACCGGCTTGCGTCCGCGGACTCCCTGGAGCGCGGTGAAGATTCGTGTTTGCTCCATCATCCTATGTGCCAGCGTCGTGTTCAGTGGTGGAAGCGCCAGGGCGCGGTCGCGATACACTTCGACCAGCTGGCCACCAGAACCGAACAGGATGACGGGCCCAAACTGTGAGTCCACGCTGCTGCCGAGGATTAATTCATAGCCATCGAGCTTCACCATCGGCTGCACCGTGACGCCCGAAAATTGGTCAGGGCCAGCTTTCTCCGCCACGGAAGACTGGATGGCGCGATAGGCAGAGCGGACCGCCGCTTCATCTTGCAAGTTCAGTTTGACTCCGCCAACATCCGTCTTGTGCGTGATGGTTTCGGAAAAGACTTTCAGCACCACCGGAAAGCCCAGCTCCGAAGCAATCGTGGCCGCCTCGTCCTCGCTGGCCGCAGCGCGCGTCTCCACCGTGGGGATGCCGTAAAGCGACAACAACTGCTTCGATTCCAACTCGGTGAGCAGAACGCGGCCCTGCTTTCGCGCATTCTGAATGATTTGCTCGACCCGATTGCGGGATGCGCCCTCCAGCTCAGATTGGTCAGCCAGTGTGGGAGTCTCGTAGAGTCCGCGGAGGTTGTACGTGTAGCGCCACATGTACGTGAAAGCCCGCGCCGCTGTATCGGGAAAAGGAAAGGTTGGAATGCCCGCCGAATTCAGGGCAGCTTCGCCGGCGGCAACACTGTTTCCTCCCATCCAGCTGGCGAGCAGGGGCTTGCCATATTGTTTGGCGTAAGGTTTCAAGCGTTCTGCAACCTGCAAAGGATCGGCCATTGCTTGCGGGACAAGGATGACCAGGAGCCCATCGCTGTTCGGGTCTTTCGAAGCAATTTCGAGGGCGCGAGCATAGCGCTCGGAATCAGTATCGGCGAGAACGTCAATGGGATTGTTATGACTCCAGTGGGCAGGGAGGAACTCATCCAGGCGCCGCAGGCTCTCTGGAGAAAGCTCGGCCAGTTCTCCACCATTGGCCACCAGCGAGTCCGTGGCTAAAACCGCAGGGCCGCCCGCATTGGTCAGGATCGTAAGCCGCGGGCCCTTGGGGCGGGGTTGTCTGCCGAGCACTTCCGCCATATAGAAAAGATCCGCGATATTATGCACCCGCAAAACTCCCGACCGGCGGAAGGCCGCCTCCAACACTTCGTCGCTGCCCGTGAGCGCCCCGGTATGTGAAGCCGCAGCGCGCGAAGCCTCTTGCGATCGACCGGCCTTGATTACGATGATCGGCTTGGTGAGTGCGACTTCACGCGCTGCGGACAAGAACGACCGCGCATCTCCCACGGATTCCATGTAGATCAGGATGGCCTTGGTGTGCGGGTCGTCGCCAAAGTAGTAGATCAAATCGCCCCAATCAACATCCAGCATCGAACCGGTAGAGACGATCGCGCTGAAGCCAACTTGTTCGTGGTCGCTCCAGTCGAGAATCGCGACCAAAAGCGCTCCACTTTGACTCAGGAACGCGACGTTGCCCGCCCTGGGCGCATCTTTGACGAAAGTGGCATTCAACCCGATCGTCGGGTTCATAATGCCCAGGCAGTTTGGGCCAATCAAGGGCATGGAACCGCGCCGCAACTGTTCTTGAATTTGCTGTTCGAGTGCAGCGCCGTCCGAACCGTGTTCCCTGAATCCAGCAGAAATCACAACCGCGGACTTGGCGCCGGCATCCACGCACTCTCCAATGAGCTGCGGGACCGTCGCCGCCGGGGTGGCAACTATAGCCAAATCCACAGGCCCACGGATGTCGCGAATGCTCCCGTAGGTTTTGAGCCCCAGCACTTCCGGATGCTTCGCGTTGACGGCATACACTTTTCCTTGAAATTTCCCGCGCAGCAGGTTCTCCAGAACGGCGCGGCCTACGGTGCCGGGACGACTGGTCGCGCCAATGACGGCCACCGAGTTTGGAGCAAACACTGCGTCCAGGCCGTATCTCTCTGGTGCTGTCTGTTTCTCTTCATTCGGCGGTCGTCCCACGAGACCAGCCTCGGTCGAACTCATAAAAGCTCCTCGTCCCTCAATCTTGCCGCGGCGGAGACCGCCATCTCAAGGATAGACTATCGGCGAATGGTTAGCAGTCCGTGGCGCGAGTTGGATTTCGTATCAGGGCACGCCTTTACAGGCGGCGGAAAAACTCCGGTTTCGTATCAGGGCATCGCTTTAGCGAGGCCAAAAGTTCTTAGAAACCAGATGCCCCTTTAGGGGCCGGGCATCGAAAATCGACTTTTTCCGCAGCCTCTTCAGGCGTGCCGAAAGCGCATTAGTAATGAATCCGCCTTCAGGCGCTGGACCACGGGATTCAAGCTGCACCATAGGCTGCTACCGCTGGCTCAGTTGGCGTATCCGCCACGCACGGTCAGTACCGGGCACGCAGCCCGAGTCAAGATATGGGCCGTGGTGCTAGCCAGGTGTGTGACAAGCCCCAGCTTGCTATGCACGGGGCGCACACCGAGAACAATCAAATCCGCTGCCTGATCTCCTGCGATTTCCAGAATCCGCTCCGCCGGCGGGGCGAACTGCCGGCCGAACTCGAGCAAGCATTGCGCATGGCACCATGGCTCAGCTTCAGGTGGCACGAGTCCTTTAAGACGGCGCATTAGGGATGCCTTGACTTTCTCCAGGTCCGCGATGCCTGCGGCGGGTTGCTCGACCACGTGGAGCAAGGCTAGTTGTGCCTGATCTTCCTCGGCTAGGGAGACGGCATAGGGTAACGCGGCCAAGGAGTCTTCACTAAAATCTGTTGCGAACACAATATGCTGAAATTGAATCTCGCCGTCCGGTTTCGAGGACACATTCGGTCCTACGCTCAGAACCGGACAAGCAGTGCGCCGGAAAACTTCCTCGGCGACAGAACCCAGGAATAGTTTGCCAACGCCCGAGCGGCCGTGAGTGCCGAGCACGAGCAAATCAATCTCACGTTCTTCGACGATCTGGGCGAGTGCATCCGCGACCTTGCCTCTCGGCGTCAGCACGTGGTGAGGGAGTCCCTGGAACTGCGTCTCAAGCTGGTCGATATACGCTTGTATCCTCTTGTCTTCTTCCTCGGCCACCGTCGGCCAGCTTTCCGGCGACATGAGTACCATCTCGGCCTTGGTGGGCATGACATGGGCCGCATGTAACGTTGCCCCATACCGGCGCGCGACAGACAAGGCATAGGGTAGCGCTGCATTCGAGCATGGTGAAAAGTCAGTGGCAAACAAGATGTTTTTGAGGGCGATCCGCCTACCCGCTTCCACTGTGTGCACAAGACACCTCCAGAGAAACGTTTCTGCTGGAGAAGGTGACCGCATCCTTGGGGCTGTCACCCCTCCGTGGTGGCTAGGTCATGCAGCAGCTCTGGCAAGCACGACAATCATTGCGCTTTCGGGTTTGATCTATAACCGTCCCCTCGGCCAGAAACCGACAAAGGTTGGTCAACTTCCACTCGTGGTTCACCCACCTGCACGCGTGGTTCAAATCGCTGTTCGATCGCGAGAGCGCGAGACACCAGGCATAGCCCCTTGGCTTTGTGCAAGAGCTTGATGGCCCGTGCCCGTTCCTCTTCTTGCGGAATCAATAGATTGGCGCGAATGAACACTTCGCCGAAGTTATAGCCTGTGTCAGCCTTGCTTATCGCGCTTTCCACTTCCACCTGCAGGTCGGTGTACTGGAACTTGGAGTATTCCGCGAGTGTCCGAAACGTGGTCGTATAGCAACTGGCGACCGCGCAGAGCAGCAAGTCCTCAGGTGTCCACCTGCCTTCCAAGCCGCCAAAAGCAGGCGGCGAAGTGAAATGGATCGCGTTGGGCGCGGAACTGGATTTTGCAATGCCAGTCCGGCCAGAGGCCCACCAGGCAACTACTTGAAACCGATGTGCTTCTTCCATGGTGTTATCCCCTTCCTTCGCTTGCGGTGCTCATGGAGACCTCCATCTACACGGCTCCCAGAACCCCCGTGCGTCTAGATTCTCCTCGCAGAGGGCTTTGGAGACCATGCTTGAAGTCACGGCTATTTGTGATCCTGATCACGGGGCGATCAGTGATACAATTTTTGCTGAAAGCGGTGGTGAATGCGCGCTCCCTACGGGCTGAATATCCTCGACAACTGTCTCGCCTGCCCGATGCGGGAGGAACATTTGTTCTGCAATCTGCCGGTGGCCGCGTTGCAGAGGTTGAATGAGATCAAATCCACCGCGGTCTACCCAAAATCCGCGATGTTGTTTATCGAGGGACAGCAGCCACGTGGGGTATTTGTGCTTTGCACGGGGAAAGCGAAGCTTTCGACGTCATCGGCGGAGGGCAAAACCGTCATCACCAAAATCTCGGAAGCGGGAGATGTTCTTGGGCTCAGCGCCACGATTTCCAATCGGCCTTACGAAGTGACCGCCGAGATGATCGAGCCGGGCCAGGCAAATTTCATTACCCGGGATGCTTTGCTACACTTCTTGCGTGAACATGGAGAAGTGGCTGTGCGCGTGGCGGAGCAGCTAAGCCGCAATTACTACACGGCGTACGAAGGGATCCGCACCCTGGGACTCACCAACTCCCCTTCCGAGAGATTCGCAAAATTACTGCTGGGATGGTCCAATTCACCGGGCAATGGCGATCCGCTGCAGGTGAAGCTGAAGCTGACGCATGAGGAAATCGCCGAAATGATCGGCACGACCCGTGAGACCGTCAGCCGCTTGTTCTCGCAGTTTAAGAAGAAACAACTCCTGCAATTAAAGGGCGCGACCCTGATCATCCGCAACAAAGCCGCGCTGGAAAAAATGGCCAGCTCCTGACCACCGGGACTTTCGGTTCCGTGTTTGCGCGATTCCAGAACGCCGCCAGCCTGCACCCACTATCGCCCTTGTGTTTGTTCCGTTTCGATCCGGCCGATTTCCCGGCATAACCAGTCGCGAAGGGCCTCTTCCATCTCTACTTGTGTGCCGGTGCGGTAGAGGGAGTCGACGGTGTGACCTTTGTCGTTCAGCGGAATGAATCGGCACGGCACATCTTGCTCGCGAAGTTCGGCGGGAACAAGCTGCGTCAGCAGGCATTCGCTGCAAGGATGCGGCCGGGCGGGATCGTTAAAATTCAGGCAGCTCGGAGAATCTTCAAAAATGTACCGGGCGCGCCATAGCGCATGTGGCGAGCGACCATACCCGCCGCCTTCCACGAGTTTCAACTCGAACCGCAGGATTTCAAGAATGTCGCGATTTTTATGTGACGTGGCCTGACCTCCTCGAGGCCATCCCTCAGTTACCGACCGTTACTGACCGTCAAAACGGGACATGCAAATTGGCCCACGCGCCAAGTAACGACCCTACTATTCGATCCTGGAAGGTGAAGTGATCTGGAGCACGGTTGACTGTGATTCCCGGCACAGGGTCGAGCTGAGGAACAAGCGGGGCCTGTAGCGGCAATCGGGAATACAAGGTCATGTCTGTGAATCAGGTGTGTTCTGCGAAAGTTCCTGCAGCACACGTTGCACGACGGTCTGCATCGCGAAGTCGATTGCTGGTGAAAGATTGGTCCCCGCCTCGAAGTTTTGCGCTTCGACCCCGTAGACGATCAATTGACGTGGCAACTGTTTCAAAGCGCGGCTCAGCTCGACTGCCTCTGGAACACTGAAGGCGTGAGTTGAATTTCGAAACATCGATACGGGCAGTGGACGGAGGCTGGCATCGAAGCGGCTTACGGTTCCTGGCGCGGCGCCGGAGCGCACAGCGTCAATCACAATGATTGTGTCAGCGTCCTTCCACAATTCCATCAGGGCGGCGCCTTCCCCCGTGTGCTCAATGACCGAACAGTGCCCGGACACTCGCTCTTTGACTCGCCGAGCCGCAATCAGCCCTGCAGCATCATCGCTGCGATAGGCATTGCCAATTCCGATCACCAGAATGTTCGGCTTTCGAGGCGGTTCATTCCCCATGAGTTCACCAGCAGAATCGGAATTGACCAAGGCTGAAATTTAACCCCGATCGATCTCTAGCCGGAGAAAATGGGTAGCACACGAGATGCACGGATCATAGTTTCGTACTGCCTGCTCGCATTGCCAAAGGAGATCCTCTTCTGGGAGGTTCAAGAACTTGGGGACAAACTGCCCCAGATCTTGCTCGATGGTTTTCTGGTTTTGTGAGGTCGGAGGAACGATCTTTGCGTCGAGGATGGACCCCTCCTCGTCAAGGCGGTAGCGATGATACAGAATGCCTCGAGGTGCTTCGGTACAGCCATAACCAGTCGCGGCGCGCGGATGAATGTCGATGGCTGGTTTCTCCGGCGGCTCGTACTGCTCGATAATCCGCAGAGCTTCATCGCAGGCGTAAAGGATTTCCACGCTGCGGACGATGATGCTCTTGAAAGGGTTCCGGCAGACCGGCGCGAGCCCGGCTTCCCGCGCGGCCTCCTGGGCAAGGGGAGAGAGCCGGTCAAAGTTCAGGCTGTAGCGGGCCAGCGGCCCAACGAAGTACGCGCCGTGCTGCCGGAGCACGGAGTGCAGGGCATTGGAGTGCTGAACATGTTCCTCAGCGAAGTTGGCGTCGTACTCGCTGATCGGGATATCCAGCCCGCCATTTGAGACTAGCCGGCCGTCGTTGAAGGGATATTCATCGGGATGACGCAGAGCGACAAAAGTGTAATTCTGCTCAAAGTCCGGAAAGGGCATCCCGGCCACCCAACGCACGGTTTCAAGGGCTGCGTCCCGCGCCCATTTCAGGCGTTCCGTCAGGCCGGCCAATTCGCTCCGCGCCGGCAGTTTGTAGAAACCTCCGACGCGAACATTAATGGGATGGATTTCTCTCCCACCCAGCAAAGTGACGATCTCGTTTCCGGCTTTCTTCAATTGCAGGCCGCGCTGGACCACGGCGGGATGGTCCTTGGCCAATTGGATCACGTCCTGATAGCCAAGAAAATCGGGCGCATGCAGCATGTAAACATGGAGCGTGTGACTCTCGATCCACTCCCCGCAGTAGAGGAGCCGCCGCAATGCCCGTAGTTGCCCGTCAACCTTCACGCCGAACGCGTCTTCCATCGCGTGCACGGCGCTCATCTGGTAAGCGACCGGGCAGATGCCGCAGATTCGGGCAGTGATATCCGGAGCTTCCGCGAAATTTCGCCCGCGCAACAAGGCCTCGAAAAAGCGAGGGGGCTCGTAGATCTTTAGCTTTACGTCCTGAACCTGATCGCCCTTGAGCTTGATGTAAAGCCCACCTTCGCCTTCGACTCGCGCCAAAGTGTCAACCTTGATCGTTCTAGTCGCTTGCTTGCTCACGTCCGCTCACTCTCCTCGCTCGCCTTTCGGAACTGCCAGGCCCAGGCATTGAAGCCGCGGAAGGCGCGTGTGATCTCCGCGTTGTTCTGGCCCAGAATGCGGAACTGATTGCTGAGCGATTCTGTGTTGGGGCTCTCCATGGGGCCGTAGCAGCCGTAACACCCCCGGTCGAAGCTCGGGCACAGCGCGCCGCAACCCGTTTGGGTAGCAGGGCCCAGGCACGCGACGCCTTGCGCTACCGCGATGCAGACGTTGCCCTTGCGCTTGCACTCCACGCAGACGCTGTACGTCGGGACATTCGGTTTGCGCCCGGCCAGCGTGGCCGTGATCAGCTCGATAAGCTGGTGCTTGTTGATGGGGCAGCCGCGCAGTTCGAAATCCACGGGCACATGTTCGGCGACGGGTGTGGAGAGTTTCAGCGTATTGATGTATTTCGGGGTGGCGTACACGATCCGAATAAATTCGTCCACATCCTTCCAGTTTCGCAGGGCCTGGATGCCACCGGCGGTAGCACAGGCCCCAATGGCGATCAGCGTCTTGCACTGCCGCCGAACTTCCTGGATGCGTTCGGCATCGTGGTGGGTGGTAATCGATCCTTCCACCAATCCGATGTCATAAGGCCCCTTGACCATGGCACGGGAGGCCTCGGGAAAATACGCAATGTCAAGGGCTGCCGCTACGCCCAGCAGTTCATCTTCAGCGTCGAGCAAACTCAACTGACAGCCGTCGCAGGAAGCAAACTTGAAGACTGCGATCCGTGGCTTGCGTCTGACCTTAGAGCTCATATTTCTCCAGTAGCGGCCGCATCCGGTCATAGGCAAAGATGGGGCCGTCCTTGCAAATGAAGTGCGGGCCATACTGGCAGTGTCCGCAGAAACCGACCCCGCACTTCATGTTTCGTTCCATGGAAAGGTAAATATTTTCCTGGGCGAATCCGTGAGTTTCCAGATCGCGGGCGACAAACCGCATCATGATCTCGGGTCCGCAGGCGAAGGCCAGCGAACGCGCAGGTTGCAGCCGCGCATACTTGAACAGCGTCGTAACCACGCCCACATGACCGCGCCAGCTCAACCCGCCATAGTCAACGGTCACCAACACTTGCGTCTCGCGTTGCCGGGCCCAGGCGGCCAGTTCCTTGCGATAGAGCAGGTCGCGGGGACTGCGCGCGCCATAGAGAACCACCAGCCGCCCATACTTTTCGCGGTTATGTAGAACCTCGTAGATCACCGGGCGGAGCGGGGCCAAACCGATTCCACCCGCTACAACAAGAACGTCCCGGCCCTCGGTTTTCTCCACCGGCCAGCCGGTCCCAAATGGACCTCGGACCCCAACGGCTTCGCCCACTTCGCGACTCACCAGCGCGTGGGTGGCCTGACCGACGGAGCGCACGGTGTACACCAGCCGGTCGCGCTCAGCCGGGTCGCCGCTGATAGAAATTGGCAACTCGCCGACGCCAAAGACCCACAGCATGCTGAACTGTCCCGGCTGGAACCGGTTCCCGCCGGCTCCGTTCGACGGTTCCAACGTCAGGGTAAAAGTATCGGCAGTCTCCTTGACCACTTGCCGCACGGAATACGGCTGCGGGAGCATGGGATCGGTCGTGGCTGCTGTGGCCATCGTCATCGCCCAACCCTGTAAACGTCGAGCAACTGGAAACGCGTCGCCTCCAACCGCTGCTCCATAATGTGGGCAAAGCGTTTCAATATCTCATAACCGAGATCGTGGTCCTGCTCGCACTTCGTACGCAAACACTTGCCGTCAAGGGCAATCGCGCGCACGGTTTCGACGGTGTGCGCGTGAAACCTCCACTGGTAGGGCGGCAGCAACCACGACCAACCCAGAACCTCTCCTTCGCCCAGGGTTTCCAGCATGATCGGCTTGCGTTGAGGCGCAAAGATCTCCACTGCCACCTTGCCCGTCCGGATCAGGTAGAACTCGTTGGCTTCCTCGCCCTCCTTGAAGATGTAGGTGCCCGCGTCAAACCGCACGTTGGAGGCGCACCCCGTTAGCAGGTTTGTGTAATGCGACTCGAGACCGGCGAAGAAGGGGTGTTCGGCGATGATGTGCTCAAGGTTTTCCATGGCTGCTTTCCTTCGAAGAGGCCGGCGATTCCCGGATGGCGCGGACCTCCTCTGTGATATCAATGCCCACCGGGCACCAGGTGATGCAACGGCCGCAACCCACGCAGCCCGAGTTGCCGAACTGATCAATCCAGGAGGCCAGTTTGTGGGTCATCCACTGCCGGTACCGCGACTTGGCGGAGCTGCGGACACTGCCGCCGTGAATGTACGAGAAATTCTGCGAAAAACAGGAGTCCCATTTGCGCCAGCGCTCGGCGTGCGTGCCGGTCACATCGCTAACATCCTCCACGGTCGTGCAGAAGCAGGTCGGACAGACCATGGTGCAATTGGCGCAAGCGAGGCAACGCTGGGCGACGTTGTCCCAGCGGAGATGATCGAAGTTGGTATAGAGTAAGTCCCGAATGCCGGTTGTGTCCAAGCGGCGCTGAATCTGGGAGGCGGCGCGCTCTACCGCCGCTTCTGCTTCCCGACACAGTGCTTCAGATGCTGCGGATGGCGCCAATTCCGCCAATACCTCAGCGCCTGCGTCGCTACCGGCCTCGATTACAAATTCATGCTTGCCCGGCCCGACCAGTTCCGTGAGAGCTAAATCGTAGGCTCCCCGCACGCGCGGTCCGGTGCCCATGGAGGTACAAAAGCAAGTTGGGGCCGCTTGCGTGCAATTAACAGCCACGATGAAGATTCCCTCGCGGCGTGCTGCATAGATGGGGTCTCGATAGCGATCGCCCTCCAGCACACGATCCTGCACGGCGATGGCGGCCAGTTCGCATGCTCGAACCCCCAAGAACGCCCGCCGGGGCGGAGCCGGTTCATTGTTCAAGATGCGAAAGGTCCGGCCGCTACGCTCCGCGGTTAGCAGACGGACTTCGGCGGGGTGCAGGTATTTCTTCCAGCTTTGAGGACCGACGACATAGCCGAACAGCGCCTCATCGTTGCGGCGCCGCAAGCGGTAGCGTCCGGTTTCCTGTTCATCCGTCCAGCCTATCGGGAGATCAGACAGGCTCTCCACGACGTCATAGACGATGGCTCCATCGCGCACCGCCGGTCCCAGTACCTGGTAACCCCTCTTGATCAAGGCGTCCAGGAGTTGCTGGAAATCTCTGCTTTCGAGCACGTATTGGTTGACTCTCTCTGTCATCACCTTGGCTCGTGAGTGAACACGGGTTGAGACCTTGGACTGATCGCGCAACTTCGTCCCCCTGGGCCAGGGCCTCTTTCACGGACCTAGATTAGAGCAGATTGCATCGAGTTAGTGTGATTCCGGTCACAAGGCAACCGTGACAAAAGGGTACAGCCCGCAAATTTGAAAAAAAGGATCGGTCCTCGGCAATATCAGGTTGCTTGTCGAAAGCCAGTTCCTTCCTCAGGGTATGTAGAAGCGATAGCGGAATCCGCATTCGTCTCATGTTGCCGGACGTACGAGTAATGCCTTCGACCGCAAACCCATCGCCGTCAGGACACCCGCATTCCCGACTCGACGCAGCGCAAGGCTTCGTCCGGTGTTCGCACCTTTCTTGAGTATTCGATCTCCCATGACATCTCTTGCGGTCCCCTTGATTAACTATTCCTTCTTGGCTGGTGCGCTAATTTCCCTGGGAGCTTGGTCCGCGACCGCCAGTTCGTAACCGACCGAGGCATAGTAAATGGCTCGATCGAAGAACTGCTCCAGTAACTGCAGCATTTCCAGTTCACCGAACACTTCCACCGGACGTTCCAAAACCGATTCCTTCTTGATGAACTCCCACAGGTTCTCCTTTGTCAAAACGATCACCCAAATCACCTCGCTCAGAGGCACCCGCTGGCAGGACCGCCGCGCCCCAATCTGCAAATAGCGTTGCTCAAGGTGAAGTTCATCCTTGCCCATGAGCCACTCCCCCAGATGACGGTAGATCTCGTACACCCGTTCTTGCAGTTCTTCACGTGGAACGTTTTGGTAGTTTTGGGTCAACTCGGATTTCTGGACTCGATCGAGAAGGCAGGTGGCCAGCTCCTGGGAGTGGGTCTCGATCAGCCGAACGAGACGATATAACATCATCATGACGTTCGCTCCTCCTCAGCTTACCTTCCAGTCTCAAGGCTCACGGTATCTGCAGCCATGACGGGCGGTACGGTTGTGTGTGATAAGGGTCACAAAGGGAATGCCTGCCGCCCAGCGGCTTCCTGCCGTTCCCCGTTGGCAATGTCCTGTGGGAACCGTTTGCGTTAAACAATGCCAGAATAGGCCGTGACAGATGAAAATCAGTGACTCGACGTACACCACGCTGTGATTCCAAATACACCATCGCTCGGCTTGGGCTCTTTTTGAAAGAGCCGAAAGCACATGAGTTTCCCCGGGATTCCGGCTTGTCCGCAACGGGTCGAATCCTCCAGCTCACGAAAGTCGTTTCCTGCCGAGCTACGCCTTTTCGGCTGCTGGCGGAGGTGACTCCAAGAAATTAAGATAGGAAACAGCATGAAATAGAAAGGCAGGATTCGATGACTCCCCTAGCCTTGGTAAACTCCGCGCCGCATTGCGTTTCCATCCAGCCGCTCACGCCCGAAGATGTGCGCAAGATCGACGCCTACTGGCGCGCGGCCAACTATCTTTCCATAGGCCAGATTTATCTGTACGCAAATCCGCTTCTCCGCGAACCGCTGAAAATCGAGCACATCAAGCCGCGACTACTCGGACACTGGGGGACCACGCCCGGTCTGAATTTCATCTACGTCCATTTCAATCGCCTGATTAAGAACTACGATCTGAATGCCATCTACATTGCTGGCCCCGGGCACGGCGGCCCCGGACTGGTCGCGAATACCTACTTGGAGGGCACGTACAGCGAGTTTTATCCGAACATCACTCAAAACGAAGAGGGCATACAAAGGCTGTTCAAACAGTTTTCCTTTCCCGGAGGAATTCCGAGCCATGCGGCGCCCGAAACTCCTGGCTCGATCCACGAAGGTGGAGAACTGGGTTATTCGATCATGCACGCTTGCGGCGCGGTGTTCGACAACCCAGACCTGCTCGCATGTTGCGTGGTGGGAGACGGCGAGGCGGAAACGGGACCGCTAGCTACCAGCTGGCATGGCAATAAGTTTCTGAATCCGGTACGTGACGGTGCAGTGTTGCCCATTCTCCATCTCAATGGCTACAAGATCGCGAATCCAACCGTGCTTGCCCGGATGAACGATGAGGAGCTCACCCATCTCTTCACCGGTTACGGCTGGAAACCGTTTTTCGTCGAGGGACACGAGCCCGAAGCGATGCATCAACTCATGGCCGCAACTTTGGACACGATAGTCAAAGAGATTCGATCGATCCAAGACAAGGCTCGGAGTGGCGAAGATTCGAGCCTGCCAGCCTGGCCGATGATCATCTTGCGCAGCCCGAAGGGTTGGACGGGACCGAAAGTGGTCGATGGAAAACCCGTCGAGGGCACATGGCGCGCGCATCAAGTGCCGGTGGCTGATCTGCAGTCGAAGCCGGAACACCTGAAGATCCTTGAAGACTGGATGAGAAGTTATCGGCCCGAGGAATTGTTTGACGAGAAAGGCAAGTTCATTTCCGAACTCGCGGAATTGGCTCCCAAGGGCGAGCGCAGGATGGGAGCGAATCCCCACGCAAATGGCGGCTTGCTGTTGCGCGATTTGGTCATGCCTGACTTTCGCAATTACGCAGTCAGCGTTTCCAAGCCCGGCACGCAGAATGCGGAAGCCACGCGCGTGCTCGGTGGATTCTTGCGCGACGTGATGAAGCTCAACGCGGACTCAAAAAACTTCCGCGTCTTCGGCCCGGATGAGACCGCCTCGAACCGGCTGGAGGCTCTCTATGAGGTTACCGACAAGCAATGGATGGAGCCAACTCTCCCGGTGGACGAACATCTCTCGCAGCGCGGTCGTGTGGTGGAGATGCTCAGTGAGCACATGTGTCAAGGCTGGCTGGAAGGTTACTTGCTCACCGGGCGTCATGGCTTCTTCTCGTGCTACGAAGCGTTTATCCACATTATTGATTCCATGTTCAATCAGCACGCCAAGTGGCTGAAGGTTACCCGCGAAATCGAGTGGCGGCGTCCGATCGCATCGCTCAACTACTTATTGACTTCTCACGTGTGGCGGCAGGATCACAACGGATTCACTCATCAGGATCCCGGCTTCATCGATCATGTGGTGAATAAGAAATCCGACATTGTCCGCGTTTACCTTCCGCCCGACGCCAATTGCCTGCTTTCGGTCGCCGATCATTGTCTGCGGAGCCGCCATTATGTCAATGTGATCGTCGCCGGCAAGCAGCCCGCATTGCAGTTTCTCGACATGGAGTCGGCCATCGAACACTGCACTACCGGTATTGGCATTTGGGAGTGGGCAAGCACAGACAAGGGGGCCGAACCCGATGTGGTGATGGCCTGCGCGGGTGACGTCCCCACGCTCGAAACATTGGCGGCGGTCGATCTTTTGCGGCAGCATTTTCCCGACGTCAGGATTCGCGTGGTGAATGTTGTCGATCTGATGACTATTCAGCCCTCGAGCGAGCATCCGCACGGTCTCTCCGATGTTGATTTCGATTCCATGTTCACGGTGGATAAGCCGGTTATCTTCGCCTATCACGGTTATCCGTGGCTGATTCACCGCCTCACGTATCGCCGCCACAATCATGACAATCTCCATGTGCGGGGCTACAAAGAAGAGGGCACGACCACAACGCCGTTCGATATGGCGGTCCTGAACGATCTTGATCGCTTCCACCTGGCTGGGGATGTGGTGGACCGTGTTCCCAGACTGCAGAAAGTCGGAGGCCACTTCAAGCAGTTGCTGCGCAACAAGCTGGTCGAGCATAAACAATACATTTACGAACGCGGCGACGATTTGCCGGAAATCCGGGACTGGACTTGGCCTTACTAGAAGCCATCCCACAATGAACCGAAGGAGTAAACTGCATATCCCTCAGGGGCTAAAGCCCTCATCGTTGTTGGCTCTGGGCGGCACGGCTGAAGCCGTGCCCTACCCGAAACGAGATAGCTTCTAATGAAAGTACTTGTTCTCAACTCCGGCTCCAGCAGCCAGAAGAGCTGTCTCTACGAAATTGGAGATACGCTCCCCGACGAACCACCGGGTTGCATTTGGGAGGGTAAGATCGAGTGGGCAGATGACAAGGCTGAATACTCGATAAAGAATTCCCGCGGAGTTTCCCGAAAGGACCTGATACCGGCGGCGTCTCGTGCTGAAGCCATCGAGCGCCTGCTCCATAGCTTGTGGAGCGGCGAGACGCAGGCGATTTCCGGCCCTTCCGATATCGATGTTGTGGGACACCGGGTGGTCCACGGCGGTCCGCAACATTTCGAGCCCGCGGTCGTTACCGCTGAGGTCAAGTCGGCGATCGAAAGCGTTTCCGTTTTTGCGCCACTCCACAATCGCGCCGAACTGCAAGGCATGGAGATTGTCGCGAAATTGCTAGGTTCAGTGCCGCAGATCGCCGTCTTCGACACCGGCTTTCATCGCACCATGCCTTTATCGGCGGCCACGTATCCCGGCCCTTACGATTGGTTCGAGCAGGGAATTCGCCGCTACGGATTCCACGGGATCAATCACCAATATTGCGCGGAGCGCGCTCCGCAACTGCTGGGCAAGAAAATGGATTCCCTGAAACTGGTGACTTGCCACCTGGGGAATGGCTGCTCATTGGCGGCGATTCGCGAAGGTCGAAGCGTGGATACGACCATGGGTTTTACTCCATCGGAGGGTCTCATGATGGGCACGCGCTCGGGCTCCGTGGATCCTGGGGTCCTTACCTATCTGATGCGACAGAGACAGTTCTCGGGCCAGCAACTTGACGAGGTCCTTAATAAGAAGTCGGGACTGCTCGGGATATCGGGAATTTCCAGCGATATGCGGCAGATTCTTGCCGCCAGCAAGAACGGCCATGAACGCGCAAAACTGGCGTTTGAAATTTATGTCCATCGTCTGCAATCGGGAATCGGCGCCATGATCGGCGTGCTGGGCGGAGTCGATGCTCTCGTATTCACCGCAGGAGTCGGCGAAAACTCCCCCGAACTTCGCGCTGCGGTGTGTGACAATTTTGGGTTCCTTGGCTTGAGGCTCGACCAGGGGAAGAATGCACAATCGCCCTTGAACGCGGATATCTCCGCTCCGGATGCGACCGTCCGCGTTTTAGTTATTCACGCACAGGAAGACTGGATGATCGCACGGGAGTGCTGGAATCTTGTGCAAACCGCTACAACACGCGTGAGCCGCTGACATATCCACTTCTTGTAATTGGTGGAGGCGGCGGGAGTCGAACCCGCGTCCGAAAATGTTACTGGTCAAGAGACTACATGCTTATTCCGGTTCATGCCCTGGGCATTACCCCAGGACGTTCGCGACAGCTGCTCAGAACGGACAAGAAACAGTCGGCGCTAGCCTGAAGTCTTAACCTCTCTGCCCAGACGTAGCAGAGAAGAGCAGCCCGCTGTGTGACGTTCGCTCGCAGCCCACGGGCAAAGCTGCGGAGAACGGCGGCCTAACTAATTAGGCTGCGTATGCCAGCTGTTGATTGGCAATTATCATTTTGCACGCGATTACGGGTGTGTGCACCCCGGCATGCCTCCTGGCCGCAAGCATCTCCGTCGAAGCCGTGACGCCCCCACTGGTGGGATAGGCCTTTAAAGAACTACTTCTATTCTGGGCGGGAAGTGACGGGAAGTCAAATGACGACTGGCACGATCACGGCTCGCATGATTGCCCAGGGGGACCACTCGTTATTGTGATCGGGGCCGACGCGATGGACTTCGTGGGATCGGTTACAGAGGTTGCCGTTACGGTCACGGTGCCGCCGGTCGGAGCCGTGCCAGGAGCCTGGTAACAGACTGGACCAGCACTGCCTCCCCCCGTTGGGTTGAAGGAGCCACAATCCCCGGCGGGGGTGCAGGAGAAAGTCACGCCAGCGTTCTTGGTGTCGTTGGCCACGTCGGCTGCGATACCCGCATAGGCACCGGCGTTGATCGACGCGGGAGGCGGAAAATTAGGGTCAAACGTAACCACAATCGCGGGAGGCTGGTATTTGGGATCGCCGCAGGCTACGAGCGCGGCGATCATGGCCGTGGCAATCACCGCTTTGGCGATCAATCGGAGAGTCGATTGGCGAAGGGGCATTGGGTGGTTTCATTCAAGCGGCAACAGGGGAGTCTAGCATGGAAGACGCACTCGCGAGGCGACTCCCACCGCTCAGTTTCCCAGGTTTTCAGCAGGTCATGAGTATTGGGTTAGAATCGGGCACAGGAGAACGCGCTTCCACTTCGGAAGGCTCCATGACCGACATCGCTCGCTTGTTTCAAGCATTCCTTGCTCCCGCTATCTTTGTTTCCGCAACCGCCTTGCTGATCCTCTCGATCAACGTCCGGCTTATGGGTATCGTCAGCCGATTGCGGCAGTATGTACACGCGAAGCATGACGCCGCCAAGAATGACCGTGTGCAAGAAGCCGAGGCCTACACGGCGCAGATCGGCTTGATCGAGCAGCGAGCGGAAATGATCCGGCGCTGCTTCCTTCTGGTTCTTATTTCTCTTGCGGGGACGATCACATCCTGTCTGCTGCTGGGGTTCGGCCTCTACTGGAAAGAGGCCGCAGTGGCGGCCGTCGTCCTTTTTGTTCTAGCAATGATCTGCTTGCTGGCGGGAACCTTGTACTACATCCGCGAAGTTACCGTGGCGCTGAGTTCGGTGCGCAACGAGGCACGCGATTCGCGGTTCATGGACCTCGGCGGTCCGCCCGAGATTCGAGTCCACGATCCGCTCTGAATGAGCTCTCAATGTCAAAGGTTCGTTCGCGACTCTTGAGACAGCCAACGAGGTCAAGGAGATTGCAGCGCGGCTGAAGCCCGCGCCCCTTCAAAGCATTTCTACTTATGCCGCGAATTTAATGGGACACAACACTAGCAGCCCGTGGTGAAACTCCAATCTCCGGCCTCAGCGCCTAAAGGCGCTTTCATAACGCAGCACTTACGGCACGCCTGAAGGCGTGCCCTGATACGAACCGTACTTGCACCACGGGCGGCTAGGGTGTATTTCATAAATGCCTTTCAGCTCGGACGGCTCGTCCCTCAGGGGCTAAAGCCCGCATTTTTCCAGGCCCTAAACGGCACGGCTGAAGCCGTCCCCTACCCAAAACCGATTTTTGAAACATGCTTTAGGAAAGTCACATAAACTGACGCTATGAAAATCGAAAAACTGCTCAAGCGCTACCGCATCGAACACGGGAAACACTTCAGCCTCAAGGATCACGACCCCGCAGACACGCACGGGCTGGACTCAGAACTGAAGCCGCAGGCGAAGGAACTGCTGGCGGACGGCGTCAAAGAACTGAGCCGCCTGCAGGACATTCTCGCGGCGCAGGACCGTTGGGGCCTGCTGCTGATTATTCAGGCCATGGACGCGGCCGGGAAAGACGGAACGATCAAGCACGTCATGTCGGGGGTGAATCCGCAGGGCGTGGACGTGTGGTCGTTCAAGGGGCCGTCGGCGGAAGAACTGAACCACGACTACCTTTGGCGAACGACGAAGTGCCTGCCGGAGAGAGGCCACATCGGCATTTTCAACCGTTCGTATTACGAAGAGGCGCTGGTGGTGCGCATCCACCCTCAGATTCTGGAAAACGAGAAGCTGCCGAAGCCGCTGGTCACGAAACATATCTGGCAGGAGCGCTTTGAAGATATCAATAATTTCGAGCGCCACCTTACGCGGAATGGCATTGCGGTGGTTAAGTTCTTCCTGCATCTTTCAAGGAAAGAGCAGAAGCGCCGGTTCATGGAACGGCTCGACAATCCGGACAAGAACTGGAAGTATTCTTCGTCGGATGTGAAGGAACGCCAATTCTGGGAGGCATATCAGGAAGCGTATGAGGATATGATCCGGCACACCGCGAAGGAGCACGCGCCCTGGTACGTTGTGCCGGCGGATAACAAGTGGTTCACGCGGCTGGTGGTCGCGCAGGCTGTGGTGGATGCGTTGAAGGGCATGAATTTGAAGTATCCGAAGGTGAGCGGCGCCGAGAAGGCTGCGCTGGCGCAAGCCCGTCAACAACTCGAGAATGAGTGAGGCGTGGGGCTAGTGCTTGCTGGTGGAGAGCCGGGCGTCCCGGCCCGGTTGGACGGGCGAGACGCCCGTCGCTCCACCGTGCATCATTTCAGGACTACGGGCAACACCTGGTCATAGGGTTGAATCGTGACGGTCAGGGATTTGCGCCGATCGAAGGCTTCCCTGGCGACCTTGAAACTGACAATGATGGTTCCTCTCTGTTCGGTTCCGGCGAGCAGCTTGGTTTCGGGCGAAAGCGGCGGCTCGGAACTTTCTTTCAAACTCGGGAACGCCTGGAAATAGCGGTCGAGATCCACGGCGGAAGCGGCTTCATCGTCGAAGGTTTTGTCGTCGGCGGTGGTGAGCTGCGCTTTGAGCGTGTGAATCCACAACGGTTTGCCCGCCGTATTCCGGAGCGTGAAGGTGATGGCGGCCAGGATCATGTTCTGGCCGGGTACTTCGGTCGCAGCCACGAAGTCGATCGAACCCGCGCCCTGCGGTTTCTGCCTTTCCCTGAAAGCGAAGATTCCCACAACGACAGCGACGGCAGCGAGGCAGATCAGGACAATGCCGACAGGCGGAAGATTGCGCTTGGCGGTTCCGAATTCTTCTCCGATGTGAAACTCGGCGATCGGCTCGGGTGGAGGTGGGGGCTGCGGCGGCGGTTTGGGTTGGTTGGACGTTGGACCAGGCATTTGATCAGCCATGAGGTGATTGTAGACGAGCACTGACCTCGGGCCGTTGGATGCCTTCTGCCATGCGGCTCCGGTCATGGTTACGCGACGGGGCACTCGTTTACGTCCGTACGGTGCCGTGACTTTGGTTACCTTGCCTCGTGTGACGGATGCTGCGACGATGCGGAAGATTTCCTTTTGGAGGTACTAAGCGGTGAATCGTAAAACTCTCTTTACCGCATTGGCTTGCGCGCTGCTGGTGTTCAGCATGCTGGGCTGCGGAACAACCAACCACCTGCAGTCCATCACGCTTGGCGCGAGCTTGGTAAACGGCAAGCCCCCTACGAGTCAGACTGGCTTTTTCACCTTGGAAGGTAACGGGGGCACGATCCAGTTACAGGCGATAGCCAACTACAGCAGCGGTGTAAAGCCTAAAGATGTCACGAGCGCGGTTACGTTTACCATGGTCGTTGATCCGGTCAACAATGTGGATGCATACGACAACCCGCTGCCCGCTCCGGGCCAGACCGTTCAAATCGGCGTCACTGGTTTGGTCACCGCAATTGATCCCGCCACGTGCACGTGGGTGGACGTCTCACCGGATCCGACAAAGCCTGCTTGGTTCTATGTGGGTGCTTACAAGGTGACAGCTATGTATCAGGGGATTACATCCCAGCCAATGTATATCCCGGTTGCGTCGTCGGCCGGCAATCCTGACGATATTTTTCCACCCACGCAGACGGGTAACAACCCAAGCCAGCTGTGCGGTCCGACGCCGACGTCTTAGTACTCTGGCATTTGATTCTTTGATCCGCGGGGACGGCATATCGGCGCCGTCCTCGTCTCCTTCCTAAAGATCTTCTGCGCTGTCGAAGCCGAACATTATCCGCTCCTATTTCAGCACCCCGTTTGAGCGTGCCGCCCGCAGCCCTTATAATCCTAAGTTTGCGCCTGAATGCGATCGTTGCCCATGCTGGTCATTCCCACAATTGAAGTCGTGCCCGGATGAAGGTGCGCGCCGGAATGGAGGTATCGAGCCAGTCCGACATCGGCTGCCAGCGCACCAATAACGAGGATTCTTTTGGTTATTGGGAGGCGGAGAACGACCAGCAGTTCCTGCGCAAGGGGCGGCTGGCGGTGGTGGCGGACGGCATGGGCGGCTACGAAGGCGGTCAGGAAGCGAGCCGGCTGGCGGTGGAAACGCTAGTGGCGGTCTATCGCGACTTTGACGGCCACGACCCGCAGAAAGCGCTGGTCGAGGCTTTGCAGGCGGCCCACCAGCAGATACGGCAATACAGCTTTGCGCATCCGGAACTGAGGGGCATGGGAACGACCTGCACGGCGGCGGCGATTGTTCAGGACGCGCTCTATTACGTGCATGTTGGCGACACCCGGCTCTACCTGATTCGCGACGGCCAGATTACGAGGGTAACGCGCGACCACTCCTATGTGGGACGGCTGCTAGAGTCGGGAATGATCAGCCCGGAACAAGCGGAGACGCATCCGCAACGGAATATTCTGACCGCAGCTTTAGGCACGAACCCCGATCTCATCATGGACTCGCCCGGACGACCGGAGCCTCTGCGCCCGGAGGACGTGCTCCTAATCTGCAGCGACGGATTGTGGGGGCAGGTGCGCGACTCGGAAATTCTTGACGCCGTGGAAAACAAAAGCGCGGAACAAGCGGGCCGCGAGCTGATCAAACTGGCTCGGGAGCGCGGCGGCCCGGATAACATCACGGTCGAGATTCTGCGCTTGCGGTGAGGCGGTTGCGGTTCTGAAAGCAGCGTCCGGCAAGGGAAGTCCCGCCTTCCGAAAGTGCAAAGCCTTGCACAGTAGCCTTCTCTTCGAGGCCCTCTTCCAGCGGTAACTTGCTGAAATCACAGGACCGGCCCAGGCCGGGAAATTTAGTGCTTTGGCAGTGCGCTTGCATTTTCTATAATGCCTATTAGTGACATAGGGATAGTCGGGGGTAAGGCATTATGAAGGTTTCCCAAAAAGGGCTGTATGCGTTGCTGGCGCTGATGGTGCTGACCCGGCGCTATACCCAGGGTGCGATCCGGATTCGCGACATCGCGTACGAAGAAAATCTGCCGGAAAAATTTCTGGAGCTGATTCTCCTGGAGCTGAAGAACGCGCGCATTGTGGAGAGCGTGCGCGGCGCCAAGGGCGGATACCGGTTGCGCCGGGCGCCATCGCAGATTCGATTGAGCGAAATTATCCGTTTGATCGACGGGCCGCTCGCGCCGTTTGGGGATGCGGATCAGTTGCGCGTTCTGATCGATCGCGATGCGGACCATAGCGCCTTGTACAAGGTGTTTCTCGAAGTACGAGATGCGGCCGCCAGGATTCTGGAGAACACGACGCTGGCCGACCTGATCAGCCGTGGGCCTGCTGCTGGTTCCCGTCCGAAGAGCATTAACAGGAAGGCCAGCAAGAAGAAGAAAGCTGAGCCCAGTGTGCTGCCGATGTTGGCGCGAGGCGAGGGCCATGACTAAGCGAAGTTTCTTCGCTTCCGCTTGTTGGTTTCTTTTACTGGGCGCATTGGCCGGGGCGCAGACCGTTATTCGTGTGGGCGCATTTCCCAATATCACGCACCCGCAGGCCATGGTTGGCAAGAACAACGGGTGGTTCGAGAAGGCGATGGGGCCCCAAGTCAAGATTGAGTGGAAGAGCTTCAATGCCGGGCCTTCGGCGATTGAAGCCTTATTTGCCGGGGCGATTGACATGACGTATATCGGCCCGAACCCGGCCATCTCCGGCTATGTTCGCTCCAATGGAGAAGCACTGCGAATTGTGGCGGGTGCGACCAGTGGCGGAGCGGCGCTGGTGGTGCGCAGCGATTCCGGCATTCAGAAGCCGGAAGATTTTCACGGCAAGAAGATCGCTTCCCCGCAGATGGGCAACACGCAGGACGTGGCGCTGCGCGCGTGGTTGAAAGCGCACGGCATGAAATCCACGGACAAGGGCGGGGATGTGCAGGTAATTCCGCTGGCGAATCCCGACCAACTGACGCTGTTCCTCAAGAAAGAGTTGGATGGCGCGTGGGCGCCCGAGCCCTGGGCGACGCGCTTGATCAAGCAAGGGAATGGCCGCTTGTTCCTGGACGAGCGGACGCTCTGGCCCAACGGTGAGTTCATTACCGCTCATCTGATCGTCCGGACGCAATTTCTGAAGGAACATCCCGATCTGGTGAAGAATTGGATCCGCGCGCATGTGGAATTGACGGACTGGATCAACGGACATTTGCCCGAAGCAAAAAAACTTCTCAACCAGCAGATCGCAAAAGAGACGGGGAAAGCGCTGCCTGACGCAGTGCTGGATGAAGCTTTTGGGCGCATGACAGCGACGTATGACCCGCTGCGCGGGTCGCTGATGAATGCCGCCAAGTCCGCATTTGACGCGGGTTTTCTGGGGCGTCAGATGCCGGATCTGTCGAGTCTGTACGATCTTTCGCTCTTGAACCAGGTCTTAGCGGAAAAAGGGAAGAAGGCAATCCAATGAGCACGAGTCCTCAAAACGCGTATCCCTCGGCAGTCCCAGTTGGACCTCGCACCGGAGTGCGCGCGAATGTGTTTCACGGGAAGCTGGCTTCCTCGGTAACCACGTTTCCGGGGCGCCCGGTTTGCGAAGTGGTGGTCCCGAAAGTCGCGCTGGATGCAATCTCGCTGAGTTACAAGACGACTTCGGGGGAGCGTTTACTGGCGCTCGACAAAATTAATCTTGAAGTAAAGCCGGGAGAGTTTCTTTGCATCGTCGGTCCTTCGGGATGCGGCAAGTCCACGCTGTTGCACCTGATCGCCGGTGTGCAGCCGCAGACCTCGGGTAAGGTTCTGGTGGATGGCACGCCGGTGAGTGGGCCGGGGACCGATCGCATCCTGATCTTCCAGGAACTCGGCCTGTTTCCCTGGCTGACGGTCGGCGGGAACGTCGAGTTCGGCCTGAAGATGAAGAACGTCAGCAAAGCCGAGCGCGAGGAGAAGGTGCAGTACTATTTGCGTCTGGTCCATCTTTTGAAGTTCAGGGACAGCTACATCCATCAACTCTCGGGCGGCATGCGGCAACGAGTGGCGTTGGCGCGAGCGCTGGCCACCGAGCCCGACGTCCTGCTGATGGACGAGCCGTTCGCGGCGCTGGACGCCCAGACTCGCGATTTGCTGCACGACGAGTTGGAGCGCATCTGGGCCGAAACCGGCCGCACCATCATTTTCGTTACGCACAATGTGCGCGAAGCGGTAAGGCTGGGAGATCGTGTGGCGTTGATGACGTTTCGGCCGGGGCGGGTGAAGCAGGAATTTTCGGTGAACCTGCCGCGGCCACGTCACATGGAACAAACCGATGTCGCGCGTACGGCGGGGGACATTCTGGATTGCCTGCGCGACGAGATCAACAAGTCCCTGGAAGAGGAGTACGCCGATGAAAAAGTTCGCTAAGCAGGTAATCTTCTATTCCGCCCTTCTCGGCATCTGGGCCCTTTTAGCGAAACTGCGTATCTGGCCGCCGTACCTTTTTCCTCCGCCGTGGGGAGTTGGACACGCTTTGTGGGACGGCTTTGCCGACCACAGCTTCTGGATTGGCATCGCCGTCACCATGAAGCGCATGCTCATCGGCTACAGCTTGTCGGTTGTGCTTGGGATGATCCTGGGTCTGGCCGTGTCGAGCAATAAGTTCCTGGAAGAAACTCTGGGCGGTTTGCTGGTGAGTTTGCAATCGCTGCCGAGCATCTGCTGGATTCCGCTGGCCGTTCTTTGGTTTGGATTGACGGAAAAAGCGATTCTGTTTGTCGTGCTTATGGGCTCGCTGCTCTCGGTGACCATCGCGATGGAGGACGGGCGCAAGCAGATGCCAAAAATCTACGGCATGGCTGGGCGCAACCTGGGAGCAAGCGGTTTCCGCCTTTTCTGGTCGGTGCTGTTGCCGGCGAGCTTGCCGTTCATCGTGAATGGGATGAAGCAAGGGTGGGCGTTTGCATGGCGCTCGCTGATTCAAGCCGAAATGATTTTTCTCAGTCTCGGACTGGGCCAGTTGCTGATGATGGGTCGCGACCTGAGCGATATGAATCAGGTCATGGCGGTGATGATCCTAATCATCATCCTCGGCTACATGGTGGACGGCCTGATCTTCCGCACCATGGAGCGGCGTCTGCAAGCGAAATATGGGCTGACGCCGGCGTAGGGCAGCAGGTCTCAGTTGTCAGGTCTCAGGTCTCAGGAAAACCTGCTGTCGCTCTTGGCTGTGAGTTGGCTGCCGATGGCTTGGGTTTTCCTGAGACCTGAGACCTGACACCTGACACCTGATTCTCGACGTTTGCGACTTGCCCTCTTTCGTTTTTCCGCAAATTCATTTCTAATGCTCCGCTATGACCAGCAGATTCGGGTGGTTGGGGTTCAGTCTCTTTTTTCTTGCAGCTTTTTGCGTAACAGCTTTTGCGGCCGATCGTGATTCGGATCGAGAAATCGCGGATCGTCTGATTGCGGAAGCGCTCAAGCCTTCTTCCCTTGAAACGAATCTTCGCCGATTGAGCGATGAGATTGGCGGACGTGTTCCCGGCACCCCGGCCTTCCAGCGCGCAGTGGACTGGGGCGTGGCGGCGTTCAAAGAGGCCGGCGCCGAAGGCGTGCACACCGAAGAGTTCACGATCCAGCATTCGTGGGCGGAAGGCGCGACCGAGATGATGGCGTCGCTGTATTCCGGAACTACTTTTCCTGTCCACGCCGTATCCGTCGCGTGGGCTCCGGCGCTGGCTGCTGCGAAGCATGTGCCCATCGTGGATGTGGGAGAGGGTTCGGCTGCCGAGTTTGCCAAGGTGGGGGATGTTGCGGGAAGAATCGTGCTGGTGCACACCAAGGTGCTGGCGAGCTGGGACGATCTATTCGGTGAATACGAGCGGGCGCCCGCGGTGATTGCGCTGGCGGTGAAAGGGAAGGCCGCGGCCATCGCGTTTATGGCAACGCGCGAGCACGGGATCCTTTACCGTCATACGAATTCCGTAGCGGGCGAGATTGATGCGGTGCCGCAGTTGGTGGTGGCGCGCGAAGATGGGGAGCGGATCGCCCGCCTGCTGGCATCGGCAAATCCTGTGTGGGCCAATCTTTCGATTCCCAACAAAATTGGCCCCACGATCAAGACGCGGAACGTGGTGGCGGAAATTCGAGGCAGCGAGAAGCCCGACGAGTTCGTCGTGCTTGGCGCGCACCTGGATTCCTGGGAACTGGGAACGGGCGCCCTTGACAACGGGTGCAATGCCGCATTGGTGATTGATGCGCTGCGTGCGATCAAGGCGTCGGGTCTGAAGCCGCGGCGATCGATACGCTTCGTCCTGTTTTCGGGCGAGGAGGAAGGATTGATCGGTTCGCGGGCGTACGCGACGGCGCATCGCAACGAGCTCGACAAGGCGGTGGGCGTAGTCATCTTTGATTCCGGCACCGGAAAAACTACCGCGTTCTCAACCGGCGGGCGCAAAGACGTCATTCCGGCGGCGCAGTCGATATTGGCGCCTTTGGAGCAATTCGGCGCTGCCAAAGCGGTTGCGACGGCCGAGTCAGGCACGGATCACTTCGACTTCATGCTCGAAGGCGTGCCTACGTTTGTCGCCGACCAGGCGGAAGCGAATTATCTGGAGAATTATCACGCGACCACCGACACGTTCGACAAAGTAGATTTCCCGCAGCTCAAGAAGAATGTTGCCGAAGCGGCGGAACTCACCTTTGCGCTGGCGAATGCAGCCGACCGCATCGGCTCGCGCCTGAACCGCGCCCAGATCGAGCAGACCTTGCATGAAACCCATCTCGACCAGGAGTTGAAGGACATGGGCATGTGGGATGAATGGGCGAATGGAAAGCGAGGGAGAGAGCAGTAGAGCAGGTGTCAGGTCTTAGGTCTTAGGAAAACCTTACTTGTCGGCAGACCACCCACCGCCAAGAGAGAAAGCAGGTTTTCCTGAGACCTGAGACCTGACACCTGAGACCTGCCGTCGTAAGATTCCCTGTGCTCGTCTTCTGGATTCTTTTCAACCTTTTTGTGGTGGCGATGCTGACGCTCGACCTGGGCGTGCTGAATCGCCGCTCCCACCGCGTCGGCTTTCGCGAAGCGCTTGCCTGGTCGGGAGTCTGGATCGCGCTGGCGGCCGCGTTTGCGGTGCTGGTGTTGTTCTGGCACGGACGGGCGCAGGCGCTCCAGTTCGTGACCGGCTATGTCATCGAACTGTCGCTCAGCGTCGACAACCTGTTCGTATTTCTGGTCATCTTCCGCTATTTCAAGGTGCCCGACCAGTACCAGCACAAGGTGCTGTTCTGGGGAATTCTCGGGGCGCTGCTCATGCGGGGTGCATTCATCTTGGCGGGCGTGGGCCTGATCCGCCGCTTCAGTTGGATCACTTACGCATTCGGCGCTTTGCTCGTTTATTCGGGACTCAAGCTGCTACGGCAGGGCGAAACGGAAATCTATCCCGAGAAAAACTTTGTTCTTCGCCTCTTCCGCCGAGCTTTCCCGGTCACGAAAGAATATGTGGGGGGGCAGTTCTTTACGCGAAGGAACGGGCTTTACGCTACTCCGTTGCTGGTGGTGCTACTGGTCGTCGAGACCAGCGACATTCTTTTTGCGGTGGATTCGATCCCGGCGGTGCTCGCCATCACGCTGAACGCCTTTATTGTCTATACGTCGAATGTGTTCGCCATTCTCGGCCTGCGCTCGATGTACTTTGCGCTGGCGGGAATGATGGACCTGTTTCACTACCTGCATTACGGACTGTCGGTGGTGCTGATTTTTATCGGGCTCAAAATGCTGGGGTCGCACTACGTGTACATTCCAACCGGATGGGCACTGACGATCGTGCTCTTTGTTTTGGGAGCTTCCATCTTTGCCTCGCTGCTGAATCCACAGAAGAAAGCGCTCGATTAGCGGGCGTGTGGCGCGGACACTCTTGTCCGCGGACGGTTCCTGCGGTGTCCGTCGCCTGCATCGGGTGCGTCTTGCCCATTCCCACGCCGCCATTCAGCGCCAGGGGTCGAAGGCCGCTCCGCCACTTCAGGCAAGCCGGACGTTCTGTATAGTGCACGCTTTTCGCGGACAAGAGTGTCCGCGCTACACGTGCGCTATGATGAATATTCATGATTAGCATTCCAGTCGCCACGCCGTCGCGCTCCTATGAAGTGCTCATCGGAAGCGGCCTGCTTACCAGGGCCGGAGAATGCCTCGGCAAAATTCTTGAGAACCGCCGCGCGTTTGTGGTCACCGTCCCGCCCGTACGGCGGCGCTGGGCAAAAGTCCTGCTGAAATCGCTGTCGGCCTCGGGGGTCGAAACAGACCTCCTCGAAATGCCCGATGGCGAACGCTCGAAACGTCTTACGACACTGGAGAAGCTAGCGGAGAAGCTCGTAAAGCAGGGAGCAGATCGCGGGGTAACGCTGATTGCGCTCGGCGGCGGCGTAGTCGGCGACGTGACTGGGTTCCTGGCCTCGATCTATATGCGGGGAGTGGATGTCATCCAGGTGCCGACGACCGTCTTGGCGCAGGTGGATGCGGCGATCGGTGGGAAAACGGGCGTGAACCTCGTGTCGGGGAAGAATCTGCTGGGGACGTTCCACCAGCCACGCGCGGTGCTGGTCGATCCCGCCGTTCTGGAGACGCTTCCTTCGCGCGAATACTGCGCTGGCCTGTACGAGTCGCTGAAGTGCGGCATCATCGGAGACCCGGGACTGTTCAAGCTGTTTGAAGACCGGCGCCGCGAGATTCTGGATCGCGACCCAGTTGTGGTTGAGAAAGTGATTGCCGATTCCGTGCGCTTGAAGGCGTCGGTGGTGAGTGCCGACGAGCGCGAAGGCGGTTTGCGGCAAGTGCTCAACCTCGGCCACACGATCGGACACGCGCTTGAGGCGGAGACCCGCTATACGCAGTTGCTCCACGGAGAGGCCGTGGCGTGGGGCATGATCGCGGCTACGCACATCGCACTCTCCACGGGCAAATTGGATAGTGTGACGGCGGGACGCATTACGAACTCGGTTCTTGGCTTTGGCAGGCTGCCACGCATGCAGTTGCAGACCGCGAGCATCCTGAAGCGGTTGCGTACCGACAAAAAGACGCGGCAAGGAGTGGTGCACTTCATTCTGCCGCGGGAGATCGGTAAGGTTGAGATCACGAGCGACGTGCCGGAAGCAATCGTCCGCTCGGCAGTGGATGAGATTCGGAAGCTGGCGCGAAATTAGTACCGTGACATCCGGTGGAGCGACGGGCGCCTCGCCCGTCCAGCAGTATGGCGGCCGGGCGGGGACGCCCGGCTCTCCACCAGCAAGCTTGGATCGACAGCAGTAACAATCACGCGGTCGCGGCACTAGGCCCAATTTATCGGTGCTCTTTCTCGATCGTCGTTGCTGTAGGCAGTTCCTTAGACCATGCGAAATTCTCTGCCAACGACAAACAGTCGCATAACCAGCAGTCTTATAAGGTGAATGTCTATGCTTAGGTTTGGTGTTATCGGTTACGGCTATTGGGGGCCGAATATCGTGCGCAATCTGCGCGCCCTGGAAGGTTGCCAGGTCGCCGGGATCTGCGATCAGACTCCCGCTGCCCGCAAGCGCATACAGGCGGCGCATCCCGGGATCCCGGTCCATAGCGACTTCCACGAACTGGTAAAGTCGCCCGATGTGGATGCCATCGCGGTGATTACCCCGGTGTGGACGCACTATGAACTGGCCAAGGCCGCGCTTGAAAACGGCAAGCATGTGTTCGTGGAGAAGCCGTTTACCAGCAACGCAGCGCAAGCGGAAGAACTGATCAACCTCGCGGAGCAGAAAAACCTCCAGATCATGGTGGACCATACGTTCCTGTTTACCGGCGCGGTCCGCAAAATACAGAAGCTGCTGAAGGAGGGGACGCTCGGCAATCTCTATTACTACGATTCGACCCGAGTGAACCTGGGGATTTTTCAGCATGATTGCAACGTGATTTGGGATCTCGCGCCGCACGACCTCTCGATCATGAACCACCTGCTGGACAAAGACGCGGAGGCCATCTCGGCCACCGGGCAGGCGCACCTCAACGCGCACGAGGATATTGCGTTCATTACCGCTTATTATCCGGACAAGATGATCGCGCACGTCAACGTGAACTGGATTTCGCCGGTCAAAGTTCGAACCACGCTGATCGGCGGCGAAAAGAAAATGCTGGTCTGGAACGATCTTGAGGCCGACGAGAAGCTGAAGATTTACGACAAGGGTGTGGATGTGAAGAGCCAGGAAGGTGTGTACAACCTGCTGGTAAGTTACCGCTCGGGCGACATGTGGGCGCCGCAAGTCGAACAGGTGGAGGCGCTCAAGCTGGAACTCGGATACTTCGTGGAATGCATCAAGAAGAGCGAGGCGCCATTCAACGACGGCCGCACGGGACTGAAGGTTGTCCGCATGCTGGAAGCCGCGACCAAATCGCTCGCCAAGCGCGGCGAGCTCGTCTACGTTTAGGAAAACGTTTAGGAAAACGTTCAGGGCAAAATCAAGGACGCCGAGACCAACGGTCCATCGCGCCAGCACTGCCGCAGTGACTGGGTTGCGAGATTGGCAATCAGGAGAATGGCAATGATGACGATGACAAATGACCCTTCAAAAATGACACTGGAATGGCAATCAGACTCGCGCTGGAGCGACGTCGTTCGTCCCTACCTCGCGCAAGATGTGGTTCGTCTGCAGGGCTCCATCCAGATCGAACACACGCTGGCGCGCCTCGGTGCGGAACGGCTCTGGAACCTGCTTCATTCCGAGTCGTATGTGCCCGCCCTCGGGGCGATGACCGGCAACCAGGCGGTGCAGCAGGTGAAGGCGGGATTGCAAGCCATTTATGTGAGCGGTTGGCAAGCGGCGGCGGATGCGAACGAAGCGGGCCAGATGTATCCCGACCTGAATCTCTACCCGTCGGATTCGGTTCCGAAACTTGCGGGGCGGCTCAACCAGGCGCTGGTTCGTGCGGACCAGATCGACCACGAGCAGGGAAAGAAACAGATTCACTGGTTTGCTCCGCTGGTCGCCGACGGCGATACCGGATTCGGCGGAACCCTGAATTCGTTCGAACTCATGAAAGCAATGATTGAGGCGGGCGTCGCCTGTGTCCATTTTGAGGATCAGTCGTCATCGGCAAAGAAATGCGGTCACCTGGGCGGAAAGGTTCTGGTTCCCACCAAGGAAGCTGTGCAGAGACTGGTCGCGGCCCGGTTGGCTGCGGATGTCATGGGTGTTCCGACCCTGATCATGGCTCGTACCGATGCCGAAAGTGCGGGTCTGCTGACCAGCGATGCCGATTCTTACGACCACGAATTCATGACCGGAGAACGCAACGAAGAAGGACTGTTTGTAATCCGCAAGGGCCTGGAATCGGCCATCGCGCGCGCCCTGGCCTACGCTCCTTATGCCGATCTGGTGTGGTGTGAGACGTCGACCCCGGACCTTGAAGATGCGCGCAAGTTTGCCGAAGCCGTCCTGGCTCACTATCCCAACAAAATCATGGCGTACAACTGCTCGCCCTCTTTTAACTGGAGAAAACATCTGGATGAGAGCGCGGTCGCGAAGTTCCAGAACGAACTGGGTGCGATGGGATACAAGTTTCAGTTTGTGACCCTGGCCGGTTTCCATGCCTTGAATCTCTCCATGTTCGATCTGGCGCGAGGCTACAAAGAACAGGGCATGGCTGCTTACTCCCGGCTGCAGGAAAAAGAATTCGGCCGCGAGCGGGATTTCGGCTACGAGGCGGTCAAGCATCAGCGCTTCGCGGGCACAGGATACTTCGACGCGGTGCAGCAGACGATCGTCGGTGGCATGGGTTCGTCGCTCGCTTTGCGGGGCTCGACCGAAGCCGAGCAGTTCACCAATGGGAGTTCGACCACTGACCGTCCAACCACCGGCCGTCCAACCGCGACTCAGAGAGTGAACGGGAAAGCGAACGGGCACGGCAACGGGAATGGCAATGGTCACGCGAAGTCTATGCCCGCAAACGCCTTGTCTGACGCCGGCGCTCCCGACTCGAAGGCACCCGAACCGTCCACTCGGCCCACCGCCGACCGCGTTTCGCACTCCGCATAGCGAAATTCTCGCCTGGTAAATTCACCCTCAGCGTAAGTCCACACCTGCCGAAAGGATGAAGAGGAGTCTGCCGAAAATGGATCAATTTCTCAGTATCGCCCCGGATGTAAAGCTCGGGGAAGGAGTCAAACTGTCGAAGTTCATCAATCTCTATGGCTGTGAGATTGGCGATGAAACAAAAATCGGCGCGTTCGTCGAAATTCAGAAGAACGCTTCGGTCGGCAAGCGCTGCAAGATCTCGAGCCACACCTTCATTTGCGAAGGGGTGACGATTGAAGACAACGTGTTCATCGGTCACGGCGTGATGTTCATCAACGACTTGTATCCGCGCGCGACGACGGCCACGGGTGGATTGCAGACCGAAGCCGACTGGCATGTGGAACGGACGGTAGTGAAAAAGGGAGCCTCGATCGGCTCCGGCGCGACCATCCTCGCCAATACCTGCATCGGAGAGAACGCCATTGTGGGGGCGGGCGCCGTGGTCACCAAAGATGTTCCGGCCAACACCGTTGTGGCCGGCAATCCAGCAAGAATTCTGCGTCAAATTGGAACGGAGGTCGCTCAGTGAATCATTCGCAAAATATTCCTTTTCTTGATCTGGTCACACCGCATGTCGAGCTCGAACAGGAGCTGACTGCGGTTTTTCAGCAGGTAATTCGTACCGCGGGCTTCATTGGCGGTCCGATGGTAGAGACTTTTGAAAAAGAGTTTGCCGCGTTTTGCCACACCGAACGTGCGGTCGCAGTCAACAGCGGTACGGATGCTCTCCGTTTCGCGCTGATGGCAGCCGGTGTGAAAAAGGGCGACGTGGTGGTAACGGTTCCGAACACGTTCATTGCCACGACCGAAGCCATCTCGCAGGCGGGAGCACTGCCGGAGTTCGTCGACATCGACGAGCGCACCTACAATATGGATGCCACGAAGCTGCGCGAGTATCTGGAATCGCATTGCACGGTGTCAGAGGAAGGCAAGCTCATCAGCAAGAGGAGCAAGCGGCCGGTAACGGCCATTGTTCCGGTGCACCTCTATGGCCAGATGGCGGATATGGATGCGATTCTGGAACTGGCAGAGCAGTATCGGCTGCTGGTGGTGGAAGACGCGTGCCAGGCGCACGGAGCCGAATATTTCTCGCGCAAACAGAACCGCTGGTTTCAGGCGGGTTCGATGGGACGCGCGGGCGCCTTCAGCTTTTATCCCGGGAAAAATCTGGGAGCTTGTGGCGAAGGTGGCGCGATCACCACGAATGACGCGCGGCTGGCGGATACCTGCAAAATGATCCGGGATCATGGCCAGGCGAAAAAGTATTACCACGATATCGAGGGATACAACGGCCGTCTCGATTCGATCCAGGCCGGAATCCTGAGCGTGAAATTGAAACACCTGGCCGGGTGGAATGCGAAACGGCGGGAAAGGGCGGCGGAGTACAACCGTCTGTTTGCGGCTTCCGAAGGAGGAGTCCGGACGCCTTATGAACCCTCATGGTCCCGCGCCGTCTATCATCTGTATGTCGTGCGGACCGAGGATCGCGAAGGCATGATGGCGCATCTGGGGAAATCCGGAATCGGCACCGGTATTCACTATCCGATTCCGTTGCACCGTCAACGGGCTTATGAATCCCTGGGATATAAAGTGGGAGACTTCCCAGTGACGGAGAAAGTCGCGAGCGAAATTGTTTCTCTACCCATGTTTCCGAATCTCACCGCCGATCAACAGGGGCGGGTCGTGAATGAAGTCGCGCGCTTCCTGCAGACTGCCCTGGCCACCACCAAGTAAACGTTCAGGCCGGTCTGGATTGGAAGAAACCAGAAAGCCCTCCCCGCAGTTTCCGCCGTATGGCTCTCGCGCTAAACACCGCCATTTCAGGCCGTGCTGTGCCAGCCAGCGCTCCAAATGTAATAGAGGAAAAGATGATGTCCAACACTAGCGTAGCTATCCCCGAAGCTCCGAAAATACCTTCCCCATCCGTCCATAGAAAGATTTGGATCGACCTGGACAATTCCCCACATGTTCCTTTCTTTCGTCCCATTATCGATGAGCTCAGAAAGAAAGGTTATGAAGTGTTCCTTACCGCGCGGGATGCGTACCAGGTTCGCGAACTTCTGGAATATTACGGAGTCGATGGCAAGGTCATAGGAAGGCACTACGGCAAGCACAAACTCTTCAAGGCGCTCGGAACCTGCTGGCGAGCCGTGGTCCTGACGGCGATGGTTCGCAAGGAGAAGCCGGATATTTCGGTTTGCCACGGATCGCGTGGTTGCCTGATCACGTCGAAGGTGCTGAAAATCCCTAACCTTACTCTCACCGACTACGAGTTCACTGCGGCTGTGCCCTCCATGAGACCGACCTGGCTTATGGTGCCGAGCGTGGTTCCCGACGACCACCTGGGCGCCGATGGCCCGATCATCATGAAGTATCCGGGCATTAAAGAAGACGTATATCTGTCGCGATTTACGCCCGATCAGGATTTGAAAACGCGCCTGGGGATCCCACCTGAAGCGTTGGTGATTATGGTTCGTCCCCCGGCCACCGAAGCTCACTATCACAACCCGGAAGCCGAGATATTGTTGAAAGCGGCGCTCGATCGGTTTGTCGAGAATGCCGAGGTGCGGATCATTCTTCTTCCCAGAAACAAAAGACAGGATGCGGAACTGCGCGGGGAGTGGCGGGACGCAATTGCCTCGGGCAAAATTCTGATTCCCGACCACGTTGAAGACGGTATGAATCTGATCTGGAATTCCGACTTGGTGATCAGCGGAGGCGGCACCATGAACCGTGAAGCTGCCGCCATGCGAGTTCCGGTCTACAGCATCTTCCGAGGAAAAATTGGCGCCGTCGATCGCTATCTGGCCGACGAAGGCCGCCTGGTGCTGCTGGAGAGCGTGGAAGATGTTCGCACCAAGATTGTCGCGGTGCGCAGGCAGAAAACTCTGAAAGCACTGACGGAGAACTATGTCCCCGCGCTGGAGACGATCGTTCAACATATCGAAACCATTCTCGCCAGCATGCCTTCGAGCGTAGAGAAGCGGAGCCGATGACCTCCACCGCGGCTTTCATGGGAGTTTCAACCGGAACGAAAGCTGGAACAACGAAAACTACAACGACGATGCAAAATTCTACATCCACCATGAACCCGGACGTTGAACGGACAGCCCGGAAGCTTCTGGCGTACTGCCGGCAGAATGACTGGGCGGGACACGACCCGTACGACGCCTTGAACAGTGGGCTGTTTAGAGCGCTTCCTTTCCTGGACTCCAGATTTCCCCGCCTCGCCCTGACCCAGGTTTTGAAACGCAGTCCGATTAATGTTCGCACCCTGGCGCTGGTTCCGAAAACCCAGAACCCGAAAGCGATGGCTCTGTTTCTCTCGGCCCTGCTCAAGTTTCCGAACACGGTTGTGGATAGCCGGGAAGATCTCATCCTCTACATGATCGACCGCCTGGTAGCGCTTCGCTCGTCGGGAATTTCCTACTGGGCTTGGGGCTATAGCTTTCCGTGGCAGGGACGCAGCATTCTGGTGCCGGTCGGCGCGCCGAATCTGGTCTGCACAACCTTCATTGCCGGCACACTGCTCGATGCGTATGAGCAGCATCACGACCAACGTTGTTTCACCATGGCAGTGGGTGCGGCTGAATACATCCTGAATGAGCTGTACTGGACTGACGGTGCCAAGGCCGGCTTCAGTTATCCGATGCCCGGACTGCGTGGCGAAACCCACAACGCCAACCTGCTGGCAGCGGCCTTGTTCTGCCGCGTGTACAAGCACACCGGCGAGAAGAAGTTCCTGGAGCCCGCTCTACGAGTAGCGCGCCAGGCGGTAGGGAAGCAGCAGCCGGATGGGTCGTGGTTTTACGGCGAGCACCCCTCGCAGCGCTGGATCGACAACTTTCACACCGGATACAACCTGGAAGCGCTGCAGTCGATTGGGCGGTCTCTCGAAACGTCAGAATTCGACTCCAGTATGCGACGAGGTTTCGAGTTCTATCGGGCTCATTTTTTCCGTGAGGACGCGGCTCCAAAGTACTTCCACGACCGTGTCTACCCGCTGGATATCCACTGTGTGGCGCAGAGCATCCTCACGCTTCTTGAATTCCGGGATCTTGATCCGGGCAATGTGCAGCTCGCGCATTCCGTATTCGACTGGGCGATGAAGCATATGTGGGATGAGCGCGGCTTTTTCTACTATCGAGTGCTTCGTGTGTGCACCATCCGCACCTCTTATATGCGGTGGTCGCAGGCCTGGATGCTTCTGGCCCTGTCCGCATTAGTCAGCGGGCCGCAGCAGTCGCCCAACGGCACGCCCAGGCACAAATTGACAGCTTTGGTGCAGGTATGACGCTACCTTCTTACGTTCTTGTTACTCCGGCGCGGAACGAAGCCCAGTTCATCGACCTGACGCTCAAGTCGGTTGTGGCGCAGACGGTCCGGCCCCTCAAATGGGTCATCGTCAGCGACGGGTCGACCGACGGAACCGACGATATCGTTAACAAATACGCGGTCGAGTATCCCTGGATTGAGTTGCTTCGCATGCCCGAACGGCAGGAGCGGCATTTTGCCGGCAAAGTCCTCGCGTTCAATGCCGGCTATGCCCGGGTCAAAGATGTGCCTTACGAAGCGATCGCCAGCCTGGATGGCGATATTTCGTTTGACGAAGGCTACTTCGAATTCCTGCTGGGCAAGCTGGCGGATGATCCGGCGCTGGGGTTGGTCGGAACGCCGTTCCGTGACTCGCAGAATGAAACTTACGACTATCGTTTTGTGAGCATCGAGCATGTCTCCGGCGCGTGCCAGGTTTTTCGGCGCGAGTGTTTTGAGGAAATCGGCGGCTATGTGCCGGTGAAGGGTGGCGGCATCGATCATATTGCCGTGATCACCGCCCGGATGAAGGGTTGGAAAACGAGAACGTTTCCCGAGAAAGCTTGTACCCACCACCGCGATATGGGGACGGCCCAGCGCGGCAGCGTGATGGCGAGATTCAAATTCGGAATGCAGGACTACGCTCTCGGTGGCCATCCGCTGTGGGAAATCTTTAGAACGTTTTACCAGATGACCAACCGGCCTTACGTTCTCGGCGGGATGATGGTCGGATGCGGATATTTCTGGGCGATGATCCGGCGCGCGCCGAGGCCGGTATCCGATGAATTGATCGCTTTTCGCAGACGCGAGCAGATGCAGCGATTGAAGAAGTTCTTGACGGGGAATCGTGGCCATGCAAAGTCGCAGCTCGCGGCTCCTGAGGGGCGGGCCTAAGTCAGAAATGACCGGGACCTCGCTGAAACTACATCAGCCGATGAAACTCGAAGCGGATCCGATCATGACCCTGTCCAATAGTGCGGCGGTTTCAGCATCCGCGCAAACTCGCGCTTTGCCATCTCCATCCGCGGATTATAGCCCTGGCACTGCGGGAACGCCGGGGCGCCTGATCGTAAATGCCGACGACTGGGGAAGGGATCAAGCGACTACCGACCGCACTTTCGAGTGCACAGAACTCCGAACCGTTTCTTCGGTGAGCGCCATGGTGTTCATGGCAGACTCGGAACGAGCTGCGGCAATTGCCCTAAGATCGGGAATCGATGCCGGTCTCCACCTCAACTTCACGGAGCCGTTTTCGGCGTCGAACTGCCCCGCGCCACTGATCGAGCGTCAGCGTGAACTCAAGCGGTATCTGTTACGGCATCCACTGGCCCGGATTTTGTACTATCCCGGTCTCGCCCCCTCGTTTGAGTACGTGGTGGCAGCTCAAATTGACGAATACCGCCGGCTTTACGGAGCAGATCCGCAACGAATCGATGGTCATCATCACCTCCATCTGTGCACGAACGTGCTGCTTGATAGATTGCTGCCTGAGGGCGTACTCGTCCGGCGAAACTTCTCCTTTCTGCCGGGAGAGAAGAGCCTGGTGAACCGTCTGTATCGCAAAGCGGTGGACCGCCGGCTGGCCCGTCGTCATCGTCTCGTCGACTTTCTGTACAATCTGTCGCCGCTTGAACCCGCCGACCGGCTGCAGCGCATATTTTCTCTGGCCCGCAATTCGGTCGTGGAACTGGAGACCCATCCCATCAATCCGGAGGAGCACCGGTTCCTTACCTCGGGCGAGATGCTCGGTCAGTTGGGCGATCTGGCGATCTCCCCGAATTTCACCGCGCCGGCATGGCCGCTTCCCACCGGAAACGTGAGTGCCGAAGTCAAACACATCAGCGTCTGTGTGTGCACCTACAAACGCCCGGATTTTCTGAAGCGATTGCTGAAAGCTCTGGGCGGGCAGGAGATGGGCGGGTTGTTCACGTATTCGATCGTGGTGGCCGACAACGACCGGTTGCAATCGGGTGAAGCGGCGGTTGAGGAGTTTAGGAAATCGAACTCTGTTTCACACTCGGTTTCCATTCGATATTGTGTGGAGCCTCGTCAGAATATTGCGTTGGCGCGGAACAAGGCGATCGAGAACGCCGAAGGAGAGTTCGTCGCGTTCATCGACGACGACGAATTCCCGGCGGAGAACTGGCTCATCAATCTGTTTCGTACTTGCGAGCAATACCAGGTGGACGGCGTGCTCGGGCCGGTTCGGAGGCACTTCGACGAGACGCCGCCCAAATGGATCGTCAAAGGCGACTTTTATGAACGCCCGATTCATCCCACCGGATTACCGGTCCGGTGGAGCCTGGGGCGCACCGGAAATGTGCTGCTGCGGAAAAGTGTTTTCACGCCGGGCGAGCCGCCGTTCCGCCCGGAATTTCGCCATGGAGAAGATCAGGATTTTTTCCGGAGAACGATCGAAAACGGGTGCCGCTTCGTCTGGTGCAGTGACGCGATCGCCTATGAGGTGGTTCCTCCGGTTCGATGGAAACGTAGGTTCATGCTGAAGAAGGCGTTGCTGCGCGGGGCGACCGCCGCGTTGCACCCGACGCTTGGGGCTGCCGACATTTTGAAGTCGGTCATTGCGGTTCCGGCCTACACACTGGCTTTGCCGTTCGCGATGATCCTCGGGCATCACCGCTTCATGGCGCTATTAGTAAAGCTCTGCGATCACCTCGGCAAGTTGCTGGCGCTGCTCGGAATCAATCCGATTCGAGAACAGTACGTAACGGAGTAACCGACGTTTGACTAAGAGGGACGCCTGCGGGCAAAGGGAAGCGATAGGAATGACAGGAAATTCGATCGAAGCAAGCGTCAAGAGTGAGTGGGTCCGGGTTCCCGCAGTTGAAGTGGACGGACAAACCCTGATCATGCACGGACGATGGTTGAAGATCGCCTCGGTGCACGATGAGGAGTGGATGGTGGAGGAAACGAGCCAACCGGAACTATGCGCTCACACTCTCAAGCATCAGAAGTGGGGAGGCGTCCGTGCAGACATCTTCACCTTCGCTCAAAAACTACCCAACAAAACTCCCAAGTACCAGTATCCGATGGAGTGGGAGAGCGTGGCTGCGGTGGAACTGACAAGCTTCAAGCAGTGGTGGGAGAAACTTCCCCAGGAAACCCGCAAGAATGTGCGAAGGTCCCAGAAGAGGGGAGTTACCGTCGGGGTGAAGCCGTTTGATGACAACTTGATCAAGGGTATCAGTGATGTCAACAACGACTCGCCGATACGACAGCGGATCCGCAACGTGCATTATGGAAAGAGCCTGGAGCGTGTGCGCAAGGACTACTCCGCGTTTGTGGACCGCAGTGACTTCATCGTGACCAACGTTGGCGAGGAAATGATTGGCTTTCTGAAACTCGTGTATCGGGGAGAGGTAGCGTCTATCCTGAACCTGACGACCAAGCTCAGTCACTATGACAAGAGGCCCGGCAACGCTCTGATTGCGAAGGCGGTCGAGCTTTGTGAAGCGAAGGGTGTGCGCTATCTGACCTATGGTCTGTTTAACTACGGTAATAAGAAGGATAGTCCGCTCCGCGAATTTAAGATCCGCAATGGATTCGAGGAGATTGTGGTACCACGTTTTTATGTGCCCTTGAACCTTTGGGGAAAAATCTGCTTCAAGTTGAAAGCTCATCGTGGCTTGCTCGGGGTACTGCCGCACAGCGTGATTACAGCGGCACTGGGTGCGCGAGCGCGATGGTACACTCTGAAGCAGCGGATGAGCCGGTGTAGCTCAATGATAGAGCGGTCGAACCGTAATCGGCAGATGGGGCGTTCAAATCCTCCCGCCGGCTCCAATCTCTAACATGCAGCTCGCTGTCTCCTTATTTTCTTTTCGAAATTCTCGTTGACCTGATCCGACATGCCAGGAATCGTAGGAATTATAACGGCGAGGCCCCGCGCATGGGCCGAGTACAAACTTCAACAGATGGTGGCTTCACTCCGTCATGATGCGTCGTATGTGACGGGGACCTGGATCGACGAAGATTCCGGAGCCTACATCGGGTGGGCGGCTCGCAAAGGTTCTTTCTGCGACGCGATGCCACTAGAAAATGAGACCGGCGACGTCTCTCTCTTCTTCGCTGGAGAGGAATACCCCGATCCGGGCACAAGGAAGGAGCTAAGCGAACGCGGGCACGCGGTGAACGATCATGGCCCGGACTATCTCGTTCACGTCTACGAAGAACGATCCGACTTTCCCGCCACACTCAATGGGCGGTTCCATGGATTTGTTCACGATCGTCGGCGCGGCACAGCCATGCTGTTTAACGACCGCTTCTCGATGAACCGCGTCTATTACCACCAATCGAAAGACGCCTTCTATTTTGCCCCGGAAGCGAAGGCCATCCTGTCGGTCTGCCCGGAACTGAAGAAGCTTAATCTTCGCAGCATGGGTGAGTTTGTCTCGTGCGGCTGCGTGCTCGAAAACCGTACGTTATTTGAAGGCATCGAGGTGCTTCCCGCGGCATCGGCATTGGGCTTGCGACACGGAGACGTCGAGCGAAGACGCTACTTTGACGCGCAAGAGTGGGAAGCGCAGGAACGGCTGAGTCCGGACGAGTTCTACAACGAGTTGCGGAACGTGTTCTCGCGCAACCTCGAACGTTACTTCAACGGTCACCAGAAGATCGGAATGTCCCTCACCGGGGGCCTGGATACAAGGATGATTATGGCCTGGCGGAAATTCGCTCCAGGCTCGTTGCCTTGCTACTCGTTTGGTGGTCCTTACCGTGACTGTCAGGATGTCATCCTGGCGCGACGGGTGGCGTCCATATGTGGGCAGCCGCACGAGGTGATTCCGGTAGGCCAGGATTTTCTGTCACGCTTTTCTCATTACGCGGAGCGAGCTGTGTATCTGACGGACGGGACCGTCGAGGTCAGTCGAGCCTCGGATCTGTTCGTCAACGAGCGTGCGCGGGAGATCGCTCCGGTGCGAATGACCGGCAATTACGGGAGCGAAGTGCTGCGGTGGGTCCCGGCCTTTAAGCCCGGCGAGCCTACGGAGGGCCTGTTTCACAAGGATTTCCTGCCGCAGGTTCGAGCAGCGCGCGATACGTACGCGACGGTGGCGACCGGACATCCGGTTTCGTTCGCCGTCTTTCGCCAGGCTCCTTGGTATCACTACGGCTTGCTGGGACTGGAACAGACCCAGTTGACGGTGCGAAGTCCATTTCTCGACAACGATTTCGTTCGCACTGCGTTTCGTGCACCGAAACCTGAGCTTGCGCGACGTGGCCCGGCGAACACCGACGTTTGCCTGAGGCTGATAGCAGAAGGGAACAGGGATCTGGGCCAACTTCGGTCGGATCGAGGTCTCGGTGCGAACCAGAACACGCTCTCAGGGCGGTTGCTGCACGAGTACCTGGAGTTCACATTCAAAGCCGAATACGCCTACGATTATGGGATGCCGCAGTGGGTGGCTCGAATCGACCACGCGTTTTCACCGCTTCACCTGGAGCGGCTGTTTCTCGGAAGACACAAGTTTTACCATTTTCGAGTCTGGTACCGGGATGCGGTGGCCGACTACATTCGGGAAATGTTGCTCGACTCCCGGACATTGTCCCGGCCTTACCTGGAGCGCAAGGGTGTCGAACAAATCGTGGCGGGCCATCTCAAAGGAAATCGCAATTACACCAGTGCGATCCATAAAGTGCTGACTCTGGAACTGATTCACCGGTTGTTTCTGGACTCAAAATGACGCGCAGCCTCCACTTAAAACAAATCTTTTTTTGCTGGTGGAGAGCCGGGCGNNTATGACTCATCACGCGGTCACGGTACTAGGGAGACGTTGAGTGCCCGCAGGAATCGCAACGCTGGTGTTTGCTGCGGGAATCCTGGGACTATTTTTGCTGGATCGGGACCCAAAGTCCCACACGTCCAAGGCTCTATGGATCGCGGTTATATGGCTGTCAATCGCCGGGTCGCGCAGCGTCGGCCAGTGGATTGGCACGCTGCACGGGGCCTCCATCACCGATACGACGTCGGACGCCTCGGCATACACCGAGGGCAGTCCCACGGACCGCCTGGTGTACAGCGGACTGCTCTTGGCGGGGTTGATCGTGCTGGTGAGAAGAAGGCAAGAAGTTCTGGGAATTTTGCGAGCGAATTGGCCGCTGGTCGCGTTTTTTCTTTACTGCGCCGTGAGTGTCGCTTGGTCCGACTACCCCGATGTCGCGTTCAAACGGTGGATCAAGGCTCTGGGCGATGTCGTCATGGTCCTGATCATCCTGACGGATCGCGATCGATACGCAGCCATCAAGCGCGCGTTGGCGTGGACGGCCTTCCTCCTGATTCCCATTTCTGTGCTGTTCATCAAGTTTTACCCCGATCTAGGCCGGGGATATCACCCTTGGATCTGGACGCCCTACTACACCGGTGTCGCGACCAATAAGAACGAACTCGGGCGACTTTGTCTGATCTTGGGATTGGGTGTCGTTTGGCGGATTGTGACAGCCTTGCGCAGCGAACAGCGCGCAGCCAGAAACATGCACCTGCTCGCGTTCGGGGCCTGTCTGGCGATGGTGTCGTGGCTGCTTTGGATGGCCGGTTCGATGACCTCAATGTCCTGCTTTTTCATGGCCGGCGCTCTCATGTTGGCAACCAGCCTTCGCATGGTTGCCCGCAAACCATGGGTCGTACACGTGATGGTGTTCGCGATCCTGGCGGCGTCCGTTACTACGCTCTTTCTCGACATGGGCTCTGGCGTCCTGCAAACCATGGGGCGGGACCCGACGCTCACTGGCCGTACCGACATCTGGAAGCTGGTGCTGGGCATGGCGGGGAATCCGGTGTTCGGCACCGGGTTCGAAAGCTTCTGGCTGGGGAAGCGACTGGAGAAGATGTGGAGCATCTATTGGTGGCATCCGCGGGAGGCGCACAACGGGTACCTCGAAATGTTTCTGAGCTTAGGGTGGCTGGGGATCGTAATGTTTGGGATCGTGCTGGTTACGGGCTACCGGACAGTAGTGAGCGCATTCCGCCGGAACGCGGAGGAGGGAAAACTGCGGTTGGCCTACTTTACCGTCGCAGTCGCTTACAACTTCGCAGAGTCAGCATTCGGGTCGCTGAACCTGATATGGATCTGCTTTCTGCTGGCGACCATCTCCGTTCCGGGAGGGTGGATCAAGAATAAGCCCCGGAAGGCGGTGGCGGCGGTGACCAAACTTGCCCCTCCCGTTGTGTTCCATGCCTGGAGCGAGTTTGACCCTGCTTGATGTCAACTTGCCTCGCGGGCGTGCAAAGGTGATGAAAGTGAAAATCGCTTACCTAGTGTTTGCCTACAGGAATCCACAGCTTCTCAAGAGAGCGATAGGAGCGCTTTCAGGTGAGGATTGCAAATTCTTCATTCATATCGACCAGAAAAGCAACATGAAGGATTTTTCCCGGATTGAGGGAGAGAATGTTTTCTTTAGCGAGAAGCGGATACCCGTGTACTGGGGCGAATTCTCCGGCGTGCAGGCGATCCTGCTATTGCTTCAGCAGGCATTGGAAAGGTCTCAAGCTTACGATTACTTCGTTCTTCTTAGCGGGAGCGAATACCCGTTACGAAGCGGTAAATATATTCACACATTCCTGGAAGAGAATCGCGGCGTGGAATTCATGAGCATGGTGAAGATGCCCAATGAGGCAGCCGGCAAGCCAATCTCCCGGATTAACACGCTGAGGATTCAATCCGATAAGCCGGTTCGCCGATTCGCTGTGAGAGCGCTGGCAAAGCTTGGTTTGGCTCAACGCGACTATAGGAGATACCTGGGAAGTTTAGAACCCTATTCTGGCAGCACTTGGTGGGCTGTGACGCGAGATGCGTGCCAATATTTATTGGAGTTCGTGGAGCGGAATCGGTACGTGGAGGAATATTTCCAAACTGTGTTTGCGCCTGAGGAAATGCTCTTTCACACAATTCTGGGCAATTCAGCGTTCAGATCTCGAACCCGGAGAAATTTGGTCTATGAAGATTGGTCCGCCCGCGGTTCCAGCCCTGCCATGATTGATGATCACCACATTGCGCTGTTCGAGTCTCAGCCCAAAGTATTGCTCAATGATGTGTATGGCAGTGGGGAAGCGTTGTTTGCAAGGAAGTTTTCTGATGACAGTCTGGCTTTGGCACAAAGGGTGGACGACATGATCTTGCGGAAAGAGACAGGTGGTCGCCCAGTAGGTCATGACCATGCAGCGTGATTTGCTTGGTCTTCCGGCTGCACTTCCGTGTCTTGATTGCGGTATCCGCAGTACATAGACTCATGGAAGGTGCCGACGGTGTGATTCCGGAAGCCAAGGAATAGCGAGCCGGGCCCTGAATCGAGCAAACACGCAAAATGCGAAAAAAGAGTCCCCCACTTTTTCTCTTCATCCTCATCGTCGTTGGCGTGTCGGTTCATTGCTATGCACAGCTTTGGTCCGGCATTCTTGATCCGACTCGTGCCATCGACTGGAGCCACGTGGGAGTGGGCGGAATCCCTCCTCGCGCGACGGCCTGTTCTACCCTCAATCCAAACGGCTCGAACGACATGACGGCGACGATCAATTCGGCGTTGTCTGCCTGTTCCTCCGGGCAAGCGGTGGTCCTGGCATCGGGCACGTTCAGGGTCAATGGCAACATCAACGTGCCGGCCAACGTGACCTTGCGCGGGGCTGGCGCAAACCAGACGATTCTCGATGCTCACGGTTCGGGAAGCGGAGTCATCAATCTCGGGTCTGGAAGTCCCACCTACCCCGGCGTATCGGTTACGAGTGGGGCGACGGCGGGATCTACCAGCATCGTGGTGAGCAGCGCGAGCGGGATTAGCGTGGGCACTTACCTGATGATCACGGAATTGAACGATTCCTCATACGTAACGATTCAAGGCGGTGAGGGAAACTGCACCTGGTGTGATGGCTATGGCGGAACGCGGGCTCGGGGCCAGATCGTAGAAGTCACCTCGGTCGCTGGAACCACCATCGGATTTACTCGGGCGCTATACAGTGCCTACAGCCAAACGCCGCTGGTCGCACTGATGACGGCTACCAAGTATGCCGGAGTCGAAGATCTTCAGGTCTACTCCAACAACACCGGCTATGTGGCAAGTTTCAAGATGAGTGGCTGCGCATACTGCTGGATTAAGGGCGTGGAATCGAATTACACCGACGGAGACTTTGTTCAGGTTCACTACGGGTACAGAGACGAAGTTCGAGACAGCTATTTTTCCAATGCTTACGCTCATTCCCCAGGCCAGACTGATTCCGATGTCTTTATCGTGAACAAGACCAGCGCTTCTCTGGTTGAAAACAACATCATCGAGCGCGGTCACGCTTCCATCATGATCAACTGGGGGGCCGCTGGGAATGTCATTGCGTACAACCTCACAGAAGGCGAGTTTGATTCTGGTTCGCCCAACTATGCGGGCGGCGGCATCGGTTTTCACGGAGCGCATCCCCAGTTCAACTTGCTCGAGGGAAACATCACAAAAGGGATCGAGCCGGACGAGATCTGGGGTTCCTCCAGCACCGGCACAATGTTTCGTAACTGGACCCGCGGAACCACGATGGCATGCAACCCTATGAAGGGCAGGGGAACCGTGAATTGTTCTGGAAGCAATGGCTGGTGGACGTTCCAGGGCTCTCGTGCCATGTCGATCGACCATCTCGCAACCTCTTATAACTTCGTTGGAAACGTGACTGGATCCGATGCGCAGAACGCTTTATTGGCTTATGGAACGCAGCAGACGACGCACGTAGCCAACCTTGATTACTCTTCCTCGCGTTCCTACGATTCTGTGAACTACAACTGGACGTTTGGTTACGGCGAAGGTAGCGATGACGGATCCGGTACCGGCTGTGCCGGGTCTTTAAATCCGCCCTGCCACAGCGCCAACGCCTATGCGACGTCGTTTCTGCACGGCAATTACACGCACGCAGACGGAGCTATTAACTGGGCAAACGGAGTGACCCGCACTCTTCCGCCGTCGTTCTACCTCTCAAGTACTCCAGCTTGGTGGCCATCGTCGCTTGGGTTCCCCGCGATCGGACCTGATGTGAGCGGTGCCCCCGGGGCTGGTGGACACGCAGGACTTATTCCTGCCCAGAACTGCTACCAGAACATTATGGGAGGCAGTGAAGGCGGCGCCGGCAGTCCGCTGACTTTCAACGCCGGCAATTGCTACTCGGCCAGCCAGCTTCTTCCGCCGACGCAACTCAAAGCGGTCGTCCACTGATCGTTCCTCCACCCGGGTGCCTTTGGACGTTGATCTCGAACATTGTCGTTAGAACTTGTTTCATAAACCGGTTTCAGAGGGGACGGGTAGTTCCCTCAGGGGCTAAAGCCCAGTGTTTATGCGGCTCGTAGGGGCCCGGCTGAAGCCGGGCCCTTTCAAACCTTCTTTGCCCAGTCAACCGAAGAAAAACAGAATGCTCACGTTTGTGCCAAGGTTCACACCAGTGCCAACGTTTGATTCCGAAGCAAAGACTTGTTGGGAGCGATTTTGAGACCTTTTGACGCAAGCGGCAGTTTCCGCCCCGCTGTCGACCGGGGCGAGACGCGACAACTTGCGGTTCGGGGAGCGGGTTTCACTCTACTCTCCGGGGGGCTTGGTTTTGGCGTCCAGATGATCTCGACGGTGGTGCTGGCTCGTCTGTTGATGCCATCCGACTTTGGACTGGTAGCGATGGTCACCACATTCAGCCTGCTGCTCACCAACTTTGGGTTGAATGGATTCACAGAGGCAATCCAGCAGCGAGAGGAGATTAACAGTAGGCTCGCGAGCAACCTGTTCTGGATTAACGTAGGCGTGGGCGGATTACTGACTGTCGGGTTCGCTGCCGCCGGGTCGCTGCTGGCACGATTCTATGGGGACGCCAAAGTAGCCCACGTCGCGATCGCCATGTCGCCGGCGATTTTCCTCAGCAGTGTCGCCGTTCAGCACCTCGCGCTCCTCAAGCGGGCGATGCGTTTCTCGACCGTGTCGTTCAACGATATCGCCGCCCGTGCGGTTTCTTTGCTGGTTTCGATCGCGCTCGGCTGGGCCGGCTTTGGATACTGGGCGCTGGTAGCGGGAGCGTTGGCGCTGCCACTGACGGTGGCAATCGGAGCGTGGATACAGTGCCGTTGGATTCCAGGTTTGCCCCGGCGTGAGCCGGGAACCGGTTCGATGGTGCGGTACGCTTTCAATATCTATGGACGATTCAGTTTTAACTACTTCGCGAGAAACACGGACAATCTTCTGGTGGGATGGCGATTTGGTTCGAGCGCACTGGGCTTTTACAAGAAGGCCTATGACTTGTTCCTGCTTCCCGCCTGCCAACTTTCGGCGCCGCTGACATCGGTCGCCGTGTCCGCTCTAAGCCGCTTGAACAGCGACTCTGACCAGTACAGGCGCTATTTTCTCCGGACCCTGGCCGTGATGGCATTTGTGGGAATGGGCATAGGTGCAGATCTCACGCTCATCGGGAAAGACGTGATTCTTCTGGTATTGGGACCGGCGTGGGCGACCGCCGGCCGGATCTTCATGTTCTTCGGACCGGGCGTGGGCATCATGCTTATTTACAACACGCACGGCTGGCTTCACCTCTCGATCGGAACTGCGCACCGCTGGTTCCGCTGGGTGGTCGTGGAGTTTGCCGTCACCGCCTCGCTGTTTCTGGTGGGACTGCATTGGGGACCCGAGGGTATCGCTGCCGCCTGGACGCTCTCGTTCTGGATTCTCACCATTCCGGCCTTCTGGTATGCCGGGAAACCGATCGGCTTCGGCGTTGCGCCCGTGGTTACCCAAGTCTGGAAATACATTCTGGCAGCGTTGCTTGCTGGCGGCGCATCGGCCATGATCCTTAGAGGCGTGCCTGTTTTTGCTGGAGTGCCGGGCCCAGTTGGCGCTTTCATTCGCATCGTCACGGACTCTGTTTTGTTTGGGGCCTTATATTTGACTGCGGTTGCCGTTCTCCACGGCGGTGTCACGCCACTTTTGCAGTTCAGAGGACTGCTGCTCGAGATGCTGCCCTGGCGCAAGTATTCAAGGAACATTCCGGTGGTCGCTGTGACCGCGGCAGAGGCGAAAACTGCGACTACATGAACCTGAGTGACGAGAGCCAGTCTGTGTCTCAGCGGTCGCGAGCGCAGGTTACGTTGCTGCCGTCAAAGTCTTACAATCGGACCCAACTTGTAATCGGTGCGCCGATCGCGACGCACACTCCATGAAGAGTCCTGGATCAATGAACTGTCTGAGCCAATACTACAAGTGCCCCGAGCGCTACGCTCGCATTGCGCTGAGCGGCGTGCTCTCGGAGAAGAGCGGGTATTTTCGGTTTGGGGAGGACACGCTCTACGGCCAGTGTTGCGGGCAGGAACCGGCGGCTTCTCCGACGGAACCACTCTGGGACGTGCTTCAGGATGTGCACGCCGACAATGGAACGGCCCGCCTGCCTTTTGACGTGTCACAGGTCGTCGACGGTCTTCGTTGGGAGATGTACGCGCAAGACCGGCGCAACAGAGACGCAAACTCCTGGTTGCTGAGCCTGTATTACTTTGTTCGCCCACTCCTCCCGGTGTGGATTCGGAAGCATCTCCAAAAAATACGCTTGCGGGGCTGGGAAAAGATTCCATTTCCGCAGTGGCCAGTCGACCGGACGGTGGACAACCTTCTGGAGCATGTGTTGCTCTTGTCGCTCCGGGCGCAGAACCTGAAACAGATTCCGTTCATCTGGTTCTGGCCAGAGGGCGCTTCCAGTTGTGCCCTGATGACGCACGACGTGGAGACACCGCTCGGCGTGGATCTTTGCCGCATGCTGATGGACGTCAACGATTCTTTTGGGATCAAGGGATCATTCCAGGTCATCCCGGAGGAACGCTATCACGTGACCCCGGCATTCCTGCAGTCGATTTGGGATCGTGGTTTCGAGGTTGTCGTCCACGATCTGAATCATGATGGACACTTGTTCCGGGACCGGGAACGCTTTGTCGAGCGCGCGGCCAAGATTAATGCGTATGGCAAGCAGTTTGGAGCGGCGGGTTTTCGAGCCGGAGTGCTCTATCGAAACCAGCTCTGGTATGACCTGCTCGATTTTGAATACGACATGTCGGTTCCGAACGTCGCGCACCTCGATCCGCAACGGGGCGGCTGCTGCACCGTGATGCCATACTTTGTCGGCAAAGTCCTGGAAATACCGGTGACCACGACGCAGGACTACACCTTGTTTCATATCCTGAATGACTACTCGACCACTCTTTGGGAGCGCCAGATCGAGCTCATCATGGAAAAACATGGCCTGATCAGTGTCGTCATTCATCCGGATTACATCACCAGCGCGCGGGCCAGAAATACCTACGAGGGGCTGCTGGCTCGTCTGGTGCAACTGAAAGCCGAAAAAAATCTTTGGGTTACCACTCCCGGTGAAGTGAACACGTGGTGGAGACAACGCTCGGAAATGGCGCTCGTCGAAGAAGACGGGCAGTTGCGAATCGAGGGCGCAGGCAAAGAGCGAGCTTCGATTGCGTATGCCAGCGAGAAGGATGGCCGGTTGGTGTTATCACTCACCGCGGCGCCCTTGGCGGTTAGCTCACGATAGGCCTCTTGCCGATTGCAACAGCTTAGGAGACCGTGTTGACGGTCGATTGTCGATGCCTGGCCCCTAAAGGAGCGTCTGATCTCGAAGAAGTTACGGCATCGCTAAAGCGATGCCCTGATACGAATCCCACTTCCACCACGGGCTGTTAAGGTTCCATACGAGCCTGAGACTAAACACAGATCCGGTAAATATTTGACTAAATCAGCCATTTCCGACTGTCTCATTCAGGACCTGTTCATCGAACAGGCCACGCGCACGCCTGAGCGTCCAGCCGTCATCTGGTCCACGCGAACGCTGTCCTATGCCGACTTACTTTTCCGGGCGCGAGGTCTGGGCCACCGGCTGCGGGCGCTTGGAGTCCGGCCTAACACCCTGGTCGCGGTCGTGATGGACAAAGGTTGGGAACAGATCGCTGCCGTGCTGGGCATTCTCGAGTCGGGCGCGGCTTACCTGCCCATCGATCCGAATATTCCACCGGACCGCCTTTCGTACCTGCTCGAAAACGGAGAGGTCGAGATCGTTCTCACTCAGTCCTGGCTGGATGAGAAGTTGTCGTGGCCGTCCGGCGTGACTCGGTTTTGTGTTGACCATGACGAATCCGGCGCCGACGGTTCCATTCCGCTTGTTCGCGTGCAGTCTCCCGACGATGTTGCCTACGTTCTCTACACTTCCGGTTCGACTGGGAAGCCAAAGGGCGTGATGATTGGTCATCGCGGGCTGGTGAATTGCATCCTGGAAACGAACCGCACATTTGGCGTGGGGCCGGATGATCGCGTGCTTGCCGTCACCGCTTTGCACCACGATATGTCTGTATATGACATCTTCGGATTGCTGGCCGCCGGCGGGGCCATCGTCATGCCCGATCGCGACGGGACGCGTTCTCCCGATCATTGGGTTGAACTGATCGACCGGTACCGTGTGACCGTGTGGAACTCCGTTCCGGCGTTTATGGAAATGCTGCTCGTCCATGCATCCGCGCGGAAGCTCGCGTTGAAGGGCCGTCTTCGTTTAGCCTTCCTGGGCGGTGATTGGATTGCGCTCAGTGCGCCGGGCCGTATCCGTGCCCACTTCGGAGATGTCCAAGTTGTCAGCGTCGGAGGACCCACCGAGACCACGGTCTGGAATATCTGGTACCCGGTCAAGAATGTTCAGGCGGATTGGAACAGCATCCCCTACGGACATCCGATTGCGAACACCCGCTACTACGTGCTCGACGAACAATTGCAAGACTGCCCACGCGGGGAACCCGGCGAGCTCTGCTGTTCCGGCGTTGGTCTTCTGAAAGGATATTGGCGCAACGACGAGCAGACCCGTGCCCGCACCGCGATCCATCCCCGAACGGGAGAGCGTATCTGCCGCACTGGAGACCGAGGACGCTTCATGCCGGACGGCGAGATCGAGTTCCTCGGCAGGATCGACCGACAAATCAAGATCAATGGACAGAGAATCGAACTCGGCGAAATCGAAGCGACTTTGCTCCGCCAGCCCGGCGTGAAGCAGGCCGTGGTGGATGCGATCGATCTCGACGGTCAGAAAAAACTCGCAGCCTACATAGTTCCGGAAAACGTTCCGGAGAACGTTCCGGAAAATAGCCAGCCGCTGCAAGCGCACCAATTGCGGGCGGCTCTCGAAAGCTTTCTTCCTGCCTATATGATCCCGTCCTCGTTCTTGATGATGGAAGCGCTGCCCTTGAACGCGAACGGCAAGGTGGATCGCAGTCTTCTTCCGGCATCGGTTTTGGCGCGGAGCGAACCGGAAAGCGGCGCCACCGCAGTGAAAGAGGGAACTGAAGAAGTCATCTCGTCGGTTTGGAAGAAGGTGCTCGCAGTTGAGCATGTGGGACCGACTGACAATTTCTTTGACCTCGGCGGCGACTCCATTCTCCTCGTGGAAGTCCACGCGGAACTGCAACAAACACTGAATCGCAGGTTTTCGGTAACCGACTTGTTTCAATTCCCATCCATCCGCGCTTTGAGCGACTATCTCGACGGGCAAGCATCGCAGGTAGCTAGTTCCGAGATCGCCGAGAGAATCCGCAAGCAGCGGAACGCGATGGCGAAACAGCGCAAAGACAAAGACAAAGTAGGGCAACTTCCATGAGGGATCACGATACGCAAGATCTCAGTAACGCTCTCGCGATCGTCGGAATGTCTGGCCGTTTCCCGGGCGCCCGCACGGTCGCCGAGTTCTGGCGAAACCAGTTGGCGGGGGTTGAGTCCATCGCTCAGTTCCGGGTGGAAGAACTTGAGGTGGCGAACGCCGCTGCCGCTGCCGCCGATCCAAGTTACGTGCGAGCGAGGCCGATCCTCGACGACGTGGATCTGTTTGATGCGGCTTTTTTCAGCGTTTATCCCAAAGAGGCGGAGTTGATGGACCCGCAACAGCGCATCTTTCTCGAATGCTGTTGGGAGGCGATTGAGGACGCCGGCTACGATCCGCTGAACTGTCCTGCCATGACGGGCGTCTATGCCGGGTGCAGTCCCAGTACCTATTTCTTGCGCCACGTCTGCCGCGACCGGCGCTTTATCGAAGACTACGTCACCGGCTACCAGGTCGCCAATTATCCGGTAACCCTCGGCAGCAACATCGATTTTCTCGCGACTCGCGTTTCCTACAAATTGAATTTGAAGGGACCGGCCTTCACCATGGTGGCTGGTTGCTCAACCTCGCTGCTCGCCGTCTGCCAGGCGGCGCAAGCGCTGCAAACCTACCAGTGCGACATGGCCTTGGCCGGAGGAGTTTCCATTACGTTCCCGCAGAAACGTGGATACCTCTATCAGGAAGGCGGGATGGTTTCGCCCGACGGCCATTGCCGCGCGTTTGATGAGAACGCGAATGGCACCGTCTTTGGTGGCGGCGCGGGAGTCGTCGTGCTGAAGCGGCTCGAAGACGCCGTGGCCGACGGCGACTCGATCTACGCGGTCATCCGCGGCTTTGCGACGAACAACGACGGCTCCGATAAGGTCGGATACACCGCGCCGAGCGTTGAGGGTCAAGCCAACGTCATTGCTATGGCACAGGCGCTGGCTGGCGTATCTCCGGACTCCATCGGGTACGTCGAAGCACACGGAACCGGAACGCCGCTCGGCGATCCCATTGAAATGGCCGCGCTCACGAAAGCGTTTCGCGCCCACACCAAGGCGAAACAATTCTGTGCCGTCGGTACGGCTAAAACCAATGTCGGTCATTTGGATATTGCCGCGGGCATTACGGGACTGATTCACGCCGCGCACGTGGTCCGCGACGGCGTGTTTCCGCCGACGCTGCACTTCCAAAAACCGAATCCGAAGCTCGATCTCGAAAACAGTCCTTTTTTCCTCAACTCAAACCGCAAAGAGTGGAAGCAGGAAAACGGTCCTCGACGCGCAGGCGTGAGTGCTTTTGGAGTTGGCGGCACCAATGCGCACGTGGTTCTTGAGCAGGCGCCAGCCCGGCAGTCTTCTCCTTCGGCGCGATCTTTGCAGTTGCAGTTGCTGGTGTTGTCGGCGCGTTCGGAAGCGGCGCTGGAGAATGCCACTGCGAACCTTGGCCAATATCTAAGCGCGCATCCGGGACTGAATCTTGCCGACGCTGCCTGGACACTCCAAATGGGCCGTCGTCCATTCCCTTGCCGGCGCGCCATCGTCGCGCGGGATGTGCCCGAGGCGATAGCAAGCCTGTCGCAGCGCGACCGGAAACGGTTGCCCACTCGTTTGAGGCCTCTCGACAACCCCATGGTGTCCTTCCTGTTTCCGGGCCAGGGGTCGCAGCATCCAAACATGGGCCGCGAATTGTATGAAAGCGAGCGAGTCTTCCGTGAGAGTGTCGACCAGTGCGCCGAAATCCTTCGCGCTCCGCTCGGAGAAGATCTTCGATCGTTGCTCTATCCGGGAGAGGTTGCATCCGAAGAAGCGAACCGGCGCGTAACCGATACCGTCATCGCGCAGCCTGCGATTTTCACTATTGAATACGCGCTGGCGCAGCTCTGGATGAGCTGGGGAATCCGGCCTGCCGCCATGCTCGGCCACAGTATCGGAGAGTTCGCTGCCGCCTGCATGGCCGGAGTGTTTTCGCTTGAGGACGCCCTGCGACTGGTGGCAGCGCGCGGAAAAATGATGCAGGACCTGCCGCGCGGTGGCATGTTGTCGGTGCGGCTGCCAGAAGAGGAACTCCGAACGCGGCTGAACGGAAAGCTTTCGCTCGCCGCGGTCAACTCGCCGTCTCTATGTGTCGTCGCTGGCCCCTTCGATGCGATTGAAGAATTTGAGAAGAAGCTTGGGACGGACGGGATTGTTAGCCGCCGTCTGGTGACCTCCCACGCTTTTCACTCCTCGATGATGGACCCCATCGTCGAACCGTTCACCAAGCTTGTTGGCAAAGTGCGTCCTGGCCGGCCGCAGATTCCGTACATATCCGGCGTAACCGGAACCTGGATCACCGAGAAGGAAGCCACCGATCCTGCGTATTGGGCGCGTCACTTCCGCCAGCCCGTGCAGTTTGCTTCCGCTCTTGCCGAACTTCGTAAGAAGCCCAGCAGCATTCTTCTCGAAGTGGGTCCAGGCAACGTCTTGGGCACGCTCGCTCGGCAGCAGGCCGGCGCGTCCCCCGATCAACCGATTCTCTCTTCGCTGGCTGACAGTTTTTCTGGCGAGGGAGACGCCGCAAGCCTGATGAACTCGCTCGGCGCACTCTGGCTCGCCGGAGCGCAGCCGGATTGGCGCAGCCTTCATGGCGGGGAGAAGCGGCAGCGTATCTCGCTCCCAACCTATCCTTTCGAGCGGAAACGTTATTGGCTCGATGCTCCCATACTCGAAGAATCTGCGGCAGCGCTGCTGGTCGCACCGGTCGCGGCTCCACGCTTTGCTGAAACCCCAGCTGAAGCCCCGGCTTCGGAGGAAAACACACAGGTGAACGTGAATTCGCAAACCCTCGCAACCTCCCCCCTCCCCCTATCCCGGTCCACACGAATTGCCAAGGTTCTCAGCGAGATTTTCGAGGATCTTTCTGGTGTGGATCTTTCTCAGGCCGACGGCTCCACAAGTTTCCTCGAAATGGGTTTCGACTCGCTTTTCCTGACCCAGGTGACTCAGTCGCTGCATGGAAAGTTCGGCTTGAAGATTACCTTTCGCCAGTTGCTCGGCGACCTGTCGACCATGAATGCGCTCGCCGAGTACCTTGATGGCAAGCTCCCAGCGGACGTTCTGGCGGAAGCAGCGCCACCCGCGGTGACTGCTCAGGCCGCTCCTGTCATTGCCATGTCGGCCACACCGGCGGCCAACAGTTCAATGGGCAACGCCCCCGTAAGTGGAAATGGAGATGGTGCCATGTCTGAATCTCCGGTTGAACGCTTGATGCGTGAACAACTTCTGGCGATGAATCAACTCTTTGCAAAACAATTGGAAGCGTTGCGTGGCGGTGCGACTGCACCGGCTTCGGCTGCCCCTGCTGCCGTTGCGCCTGCCAAGGTTGCGCCCCAGCCTTCCTCTCCATCAGCCGCTCCAGTCATTGCGCCAATCGCGGCGCCGGCCGCACCTGTTGCCGCCGCGAGCGCGAAGGAAGAGTTCAAACCCTTTGGGCCGTACAAGCCGCCTCAAAAAGGTACATCGTGTAATGTAACGCCGCGGCAGCAGGAAGGCCTGAGGAATCTGATCGACTTGTATACGCGGCGCACCGCGAAGTCCAAGAGCAGCACCGAGAAGCATCGCGCCGCGCTTGCCGACCCGCGCGTCGTTTCCGGTTTCCGCTCGCAGTGGAAGGAGATCGTTTATCCCATCGTCGCCGACCGCTCCCAGGGATCGCGGCTATGGGACGTGGACGGCAACGAATACATCGACATCCTGAACGGGTTTGGCCCCATCATGCTGGGGCATCGTCCAGACTTCGTCGAGCAGGCGATTGCCAAGCAACTGCATGAAGGGTTCGAAATCGGCCCGCAGACGCCACTGGCCGGCGAAGTCGCGCAGCTCTTCTGCCAGATGACGGGCAACGAGCGCATGACCTTCTGCAACACGGGTTCCGAAGCCGTGATGGCCGCGCTGCGGGTGGCACGCACCGTTACCGGCCGCAATAAGGTTGTGTTATTCGCTGGCGCGTATCACGGCATGTTTGACGAAGTGCTGGTCAAGAGCGTGAAGAAGGGCGGCGTTCCGCACTCCGCCCCGGTGGCGCCCGGAATTCCTCGTGAGAGTCTCTCGAACGTCGTCGTGCTCGACTACGGCACACCGGAATCGGTCGAGTGGATTCGCCAGAACGCCAAAGATCTGGCCGCCGTGCTGGTCGAGCCGGTGCAGAGCCGCCACCCGCATCTTCAACCTCGCGAGTTCCTGCAGGAGATTCGCAAGATTACGCAGGAGTCGGGCGCGGCTCTGATCTTCGATGAGGTTGTGACTGGATTTCGAGCCCACCTCGGCGGCTGCCAGGCGCTCTTCGGAGTCCGCGCGGATCTCGCCACTTACGGCAAGGTTGTCGCAGGCGGCATGCCGATAGGCATCCTCGCCGGCAAAGCCGCATTTATGGACGCTCTCGACGGAGGAGCGTGGCATTTCGGCGACGATTCCTATCCTGAGGTCGGCGTCACTTTCTTCGCGGGCACTTTTATCCGCCACCCACTGACCTTGGCGGCGATGAAGGCCGTGATGCAACACTTCGAGCAGCAGGGCTCCGGCTTGCAGGAGCGGTTGAACGAGCGCACGGCCAAGCTGGTCAAGACCATCAATGAGTTCTTCGAGCTCCAGCAAGTTCCTACGCGCATCGAGCATTTTGCGAGCTTCTTCTACTTTGCGCTTCCGGTGGAAGAAAGCTTCGCCAGCCTCTTCTATTACTTCCTGCGAGCAAAGGGGATTTACATTCTCGAAGGCTTCCCCTGCTTCCTCTCGACGGCACACACCGATGCCGACCTTGAGAAAATTGTCGCCGCGTTCAAGGAAAGCGTATTCGACATGCAGGCAGCCGGCTTTTTCGCCAAGCCGTCCAACGCGGAACCGCCAGTCTTGAAGGCGGCTCCAGCAGCGGCCGGTTCTGAATTCGCTCAGGAAGTTCCCGTCACCGAGCCGCAACTGGAAGTCTGGCTCTCGGATCAGCTAAGCGACGATGCGTCCTGCAGTTACAACGAATCCTTCACCCTTCACATGCGCGGAAAGGTCAACGAGTCGGCGCTCAAAGACGCCGTTCGCCAAGTCGTCAACCGCCACGACGCCCTGCGCGCGACTTTCATCCACGAAGGTCAGGTGCAGAAGTTCGCTGCCAACCTCGATCTCAATATTCCAACCGTGGATCTCACTGCGCTCAGTGCGGCGGAACGTGACGCCCGCTGGAAGCAAATCATCAGTGATGATGCGCACACGCCCTTCCGCCTGGTGGAAGGTCCCATGATTCGCGCGCAACTTGTCAAAATCGAGCCGGGATACGCGTGTCTGGTCTTCACCGCGCATCACATTGTGTGCGACGGATGGTCCACCAACGTTCTGCTCGACGAGCTTCCCACAATCTACAACGCGCTCAATCGCGGCGAGTCCTCTATCCTACCCTCGACCTTGCCCTCGCCCATGAGCTTCGCGACCTACGCGAAGTCGCAGAGCGAATTCCTGAGCGGGCCGGAAGGGGCCAACGTCGAAAAGTTCTGGCTCGATCAATTCCAGCAGCCCGCCCCCTTACTCGATCTGCCGACGGATCGGCCACGGCCCGCAGTGAAGGAATTCAAAGGTGCGACCTACCGGACAAGAATCGGAGCCGATGCCTACAACGCCATCAAGAAACTCGGGGCGAAGCAGAAGTGCACTCTCTTCGTCACTCTGCTTTCTGGCTTCCAGATCCTCTTAAGCCGCTTGAGTGGTCAGGACGACATCGTGGTCGGAATTCCCACGGCCGGGCAGTCGCTCTTGGAAGACGCGGTTCTGGTGGGACACTGCGTCAACTTTATTCCTTTGCGCGGAAAGCCGACCGCAGACTCCACCGCCGCGCAGTTCCTGGAGCACGTGAAGCAGACAGTGTTGGCTGGCTATGAGCACCAGAACTACACCTACGGTCGCCTCGTCAGGAAGCTCCAGATTCCGCGCGATCCCAGCCGGTTGCCGTTGACCGAAGTGCAATTCAACCTCGAGCGCGTCGGCGGCGACATGCAATTCGATGGGTTCCAGGCCGAAGCCGATCCCAATCCAAAAAGTTTCGTCAACTTCGATATCTTCCTGAACGTCGTCGAGTCGAAAGACGGGCTCACGCTCGACTGCGACTACAACACCGGGATCTTCGACGAATCCACCATTGCCCGCTGGTTGAGTCATTACGAAACGCTGTTGTTGGGCATGGTCGAAAATGCGGATCAACCCGTATCTCGTCTGCCCCTGCTCAACGAAGCCGGCCGCCGCCAGTTGGCTGTCGACTGGAATCAAACCGCAGCCGACTATCCGCGCAACCTTTGTGTTCATCAACTGTTCGAAGCCCAAGCCCGGAAGACGCCGGATGCGATCGCGGCTGTGTTCGAGAGCGAACAGCTGACCTATCGCGATCTCGATCGCCGTGCCAACCAACTGGCCAACTACTTGCGAAGCACCGGCGTGAAACCCGGCGTGATGGTCGGCATGTTCGTCGAGCGCTCGTTAGACATGATCGTCGCCCTGCTGGGTGTGATGAAGGCTGGCGGCGCCTACGTTCCCATGGATCCCACTTATCCGGCCGAACGCATTTCGTTCGTGCTAAACGATGCCAGCGTCCCGGTTCTGCTGACGCAGGAAAGTTTGTTCAAGACCGTCAACATCGGTGCCGCCCATCACGTCTTCTTGGACACCGAATGGCCGACCATTGCGCGACACTCCAACGATGCCCCGCCCACCGCGTCCACCGCAGATGATCTTGCCTACGTCATCTACACTTCGGGTTCGACTGGCAAGCCCAAAGGGGTCGAGATTTCGCATCGCGCCGTCGTCAATCTGCTTCTGTCGATGAGCAAGAAGCCCGGCCTGAAGGCGAACGACACCTTGCTTGCCGTGACCACACTCTCGTTCGACATCGCAGGACTGGAACTCTTTCTGCCGCTCGCGGTCGGTGCGAAACTTGTGATCGCCAGCCGCGAGGCGGCTGCGGACGGCAGTCTCCTGCTCAGTCGGATCGTAAGTTCGGGAGCCACCGTCATGCAGGCAACGCCGGTGACCTGGAAGCTCCTGATCGAAGCCGGCTGGGAAGGGAAGCCAGCTCTCAAAGTTCTCTGCGGAGGCGAAGCCTTTCCCCGCGATCTGGCGAACGAGCTGGTTCGCCGCGCGCATTCGGTCTGGAACATGTACGGACCGACCGAAACCACCATCTGGTCCTCGACGCTCGAAGTCAAAGCCGGCGAGGAGCCGGTGCCCATCGGTCCGCCCATTGACAACACCCAGTTCTACGTTCTCGATGCGGCCCAGCAGTTGGTCCCCATCGGAGTCGCAGGGGAACTCCACATCGGCGGCGACGGACTGGCCCGCGGATATTTCCATCGGCCCGAGTTGACCGCGGAAAAATTCGTTTTCGATCCCTTCCGACCGAACACGGGCTCGAACACTAACGCCCGCATGTACAAAACCGGCGACCTGGTCCGCCGCGCGCCCGACGGCGCCATCGAGTTCCTGGGACGGCTGGACCACCAGGTCAAGCTGCGCGGGTTCCGCATTGAGCTCGGAGAAATCGAAACTGCGCTGGCACGTTACCCCGGCGTTCGCGAAGCGGTGGTGATCGTGCGTGAGGACATCCCGGGCGATAAGCGCCTGGTGGCCTACGTCACCAGCGACCAGCAGGCAATTACGGTCGCAACCGTGCGCGAGGCGCTCACCGGCAAATTGCCCAACTACATGCTGCCGTCGGCCGTCGTGCGCCTGGACGCGATGCCACTCACTCCGAATGGAAAAATCGACCGCAAAGCGCTGCCTGCTCCCGACACGGGACGCGCCGCGCGCCAGAAAGAATACGTCGCCCCGCGCACCGAGCAGGAGAAGACGCTGGCCGCCATTTGGGCCGAAGTGCTGCACCTGGAGCGAGTCGGCATCCAGGACAACCTGTTTGAGTTGGGCGCGGACTCGTTGCACATTTTCCAGATTGTGGCCCGCGCGGGCAAGGTGGGCATGAAAATTCCGCCCGCCCTGATCCTGAAGCACCGTACCATTGCTGCGGTCCTCGCGCAGTTCGAAAGTGGCGCCGTTTCCCCCGCAAAAGCAGCCCCGAGCATCGTTGCGGTTTCCCGCGACCGCTACCGGGTCAAGACCGTTCTCAAGGTTCCTGAAAGAGAGACGGTGAAGTGAGTACTTTGGAAAACACGAAACCAGTTATGCCCCCGGCGAATCCCGAGCCGCCGAATCTCGAGCCCGAAGAAGTTTTCGTCCTGCCGGCTTCGCTCGTACAAGAGCGCTTCTGGGCGCTGGACCGCATGAATCCAGGCAATCCCACATGGAGCGTGCCCGTCCGCTTCCGTTTGCAAGGGCCGCTTGACCCTGCGCTTCTGGAGCGAGCTTTCAACCAGATCGTTCAGCGTCACGAAGTGCTGCGCACCACGTTCACGGTCGTAGATGGGCAGTTCGACGGGCAGCCCGCGCAGGTCATCAAGTCTGCGCTCGAAATCGAGGTTCCGGTCGTCGACCTGCGCCACTTTCCAAAACCAGAGCGGGATGCGGAAGTCGATCGGCTCTCTTTTAACGAAGCTCGTTGGCGCTTTGACCTGGCGGTTGGCCCGCTTTTCCGGGTGACGTTGTTGCGAGTTGAAGACAACGAGCACATCATGCTCGTCACTCCTCACCATTCGGTGATCGATTACTTGTCGATCGGCTTGATCTCGAATGAACTCGGAGCGCTCTACGATGCCTACTCCCGTAATGCAGACCCAGTCCTTCCCGAACTCACCATTCAATACGGAGACTATGCGGTCTGGCAGCGGGAGCAGTCCGAATCTCCCGCGGTTCAAAAAGAACTTGCCTATTGGAAAGAGCAACTGAAAGACCTGCCCCTGCTCGACGTTCCGCCAGACCGGCCGCGCCAGGCGTCCCCAACCTTCGAAGCAACCATTACTTCCTTACTGCTGCCGGTGGTGCTAACCGATGCCGTGCGAGAAATCGGAAATCGCGAGAGTGCCACGTTCTTCAACACGATGTTGGCTGCTCTCGGCGTGCTGATGGTTCAGTACACTGGTCAAATCGATTTTGGCGCTGCTACGCAGATCGCTGGACGTAACAGCGTGGAACTCGAGTCCGTCATCGGCCCGTTCATCAACACCGTGGTTCTCCGCCTCGATCTATCGGGCAATCCGACTTTCCCGCAGTTGCTGCAGCGAGTTCAGGAAGTCGGTCTGCAATCGATCGCGAACCAGAATGTTCGCTACGAGCAGGTGCTCAAGGAACTGCGGCCCGACGATTATCCGAGTCACCACACACTGTTCCGCCTCAACTTTATCTGCCAGCGCGATCCGGTCAAGGCGCAGGAATTTGCCGGGATCAAATTGACGGTGATCCCGTCCAAGTCCCAGGGCGCGTTATACGATCTGCATGTCTTCCTCGTGCTTCGCAATGAGGGATGGCGCCTGGCTTGCGAATACAACACCGATCTGTTTGAGGCGGGCACGATTACGCGCCTTCTGGCTGACTTCAAAGGCTTGCTCGAAAATATCGTGCAAGATCCGAATCGGCCTCTCTCCTCATTTCCCGTTTCTGAAGGCGCATCGCTGGCGAGGCAAAAGCGGCCGGCAACCGCCGTGCCCGCGCATTCAAAATCCGGCGGTGCGGCGTCTTCCACTCCGCGTTCGTTAGGAGCGGCCGCTGCGGCGGTAGCACCAGCGGTTTCTAAATTTAAAGTGGACAATATTCCTGCCGCACCCGAAGCGACCACAGTTGACTCTTTCGGGTTGCCAGCCAGCGCGGCGCAGCGTCGTTTCTTCGCACTCGAAGAGATTGTGCCCGGGAACCCGGCGCTCCACATGCGCGCCTGCGTCCGGCTTACCGGTGAGGTCTCCCTCGCCCATCTGGAAGACAGTCTTCGATTGCTCGTCGACCGGCATGAGTCCCTGCGTACCACTTTCCAGAAGGAAGGTGAAGAGTTAATCCAGATCATCCACCCCTCCCAACCCTCCTCCCAATTAATCGACCTGCCCGTGTCCTCGCTTGAACTCGTCGCGGCGCCTGACCGGGAACAGAAGTTGTGGGAGTCGATTCGCGCCGAAGCCAGTGCTCCATTCGATCTTGCGGAAGGACCGCTGCTCCGCGCCCGTTTGTTCCGGCTTGCGCCCGAAGAGCATGTGCTGATCCTCACCACCCATCACATCATCGTCGATGGATTTTCGCAGAACGTCATCCAACGCGATCTGTGGACAATCTACGAAGCCACCTCCAAGGGCGAAGCACCCTCCTTGCCGCCTTTGCCCATCCAGTACGGGGACTTCGCGCACTGGCAGCAGGAGTGGCTCAAGTCCGACGCGGCCAACGAAGAGCTCGAGTTCTGGAAAACGCAGCTCAAGCCGCCGTTGCCGGTGCTCAACTTTCCCACCGATCGGCCGCCGAAAAATCGTCCCGCGTCTCGCGGCGCCATGGAAACGCTGCTGCTCCCAGAGGACCTGACGCGATCCATGAAGGAGTTGGGCCGGTCCGAAGGCGCAACTGTATTCATGGTCTTGCTGACCGGTTACGCGGCCTTGCTCTGTCGCTACGCTGAGCAGGAGGAAATCATCGTCGGGTCGCCCGTGGCGAATCGCAAACCCGAAACCGAAGGACTCATCGGGCCCTTCGCGAGTCCGGTTACTTTGCGGTTGAATCTGGCCGGCGACCCCACGCTAAAAGAACTGCTGGCTCGCGTGCGCGACGTCACGTTCGACGCGCTGAATCATGCCGAGTTGCCTTTTGAAGTTCTGATGGATCACTTGGACGTGCGCTCCGTCCGTGGCCGGAATCCGCTATCGCAATGCTACTTCTTTTATCAGCTTGCTTTCCTGCGGCCACGGGAACTCAATCGCCTGACGGTTACGCCGCTCCCGGACTTTGGTTTGGGCACACACTTTGAACTGCAGATGGGCCTGTTGGACCGCAAGGAAGGTTTGCGGGCCCAACTCGAGTACAACCCCGACCTCTTTGACGCGGCGACCATTCGGCTGGTTCTTGAGGACTATCGGGACGTTCTCGAACTGATGCGCGATGTACCCGAGGCGCGCATGCACGAGCTCAAGATTTCAAGACGCGCCCCGCTCCCGCGTCCATCCGAGCCGACCTTCAAAGAAGCTGAGCCTCGCCGTGCCGCTGACCCGACCGAGAGAAAGCTTCAAAAAATCTGGGAGAGCCTCCTCGGCACCAGCCCGATTGGTCTGAATCAGAACTATTTTGAGCTCGGTGGCACTTCGATCCTGGCGGTGCGCCTGTTCGCGCAGATCACCAAAGAATTTCAGCGCAAACTTCCACTCTCCATCCTCTTTGAGGCTCAGACCATCGCGCAGTTGGCCAAGGTTCTGCGCACTGACACTGCTTCGTCGGACTGGTCCCCGCTGGTAGCGATCCAGCCAAACGGCTCTCGGCCTCCGTTTTTCTGCATCCACGGCGGCGGCGGAAATGTGCTGATCTATCGCGGCCTGTCGCGGCATCTCGGCTCCGATCAGCCTTTCTATGGCTTGCAGGCCCAGGGCCTCGACGGCGAACGTCCATGCCTGACAACGATCGAGGAGATGGCGTCTCTTTACGTGAATGAGATTCGCCGCGTCCAGCCACATGGCCCGTATCATCTGGGCGGCTACTGCCTGGGCGGTACTGTCGCCTACGAGATGGCGCAGCAACTGAAAGCGCAGGGTGAGGAAGTCGCGCTGCTCGCTTTGTTCGACACCATGAACTGGTGCAACATCCCATCCGATACCGCCTGGAGAAAAGTACGGCACCTCGGACAGAAAGTCAGGTTTCACGGCAGGAACTTTCTGCTGCTGAATGCTGGCGAAAAGAAAAAGTTCTTTGACGAGAAAATTAAAGTCCTGCGGAGCCGCTCGAAGATCTGGAAAGGCATGATGTTCGGCAGATTCCTGGCGAAGGAATCGGGCCACAAGCCGGAATCCCTTCTCCTCGCGGAGATGTGGCGGATCAACGACCGGGCGTGCGTGGTCTATCAGGCGAAGCCCTACGAAGGTGTCGTCACCGATTTCCGTCCGATGAGGCAGTATGCGAAATACGGCCCAGCGGAAGGCGACTGGAGCCGGCTGGCGCGCGGGGGCCACGAAATTCTGACGCTCCCGGTTTATCCTGCGGGCATGTTGCTGGAGCCGTTTGTCGAGCACTTGGCCAATGCGCTTCAAGTCACGATTTCCAGAACGCTTCGTTAACAGAAGTTTCAGTCTTACGGCGACACGCTGCATCTTCTTCTATCGTGCCAGAACGGCAACGTATAAGTTCGTTAAGTGAGAGATGGTATGAGCGCGCGAGAGGCGATGATCGAGGGGGTGAGCTCTGAACCGTTCCGGTCTTTGCTGATTCGACTAGCTCAGTCGAATGTCGGCGTCAGATTCTTAAACAGGTTAAGTTATCCTCGCGCGGTGTTTTCATCGTTTGACGAGGCGTGGATTGCGGCGCGTAGGACCGCATATGCGGGCCATGATCATCCGGACTACATCAAGCTACATCTCGAACTGTCAAAGACTTTGCGTCCCAGTGACTATGCAGCGCTTTATTGGATCAGTCGAATCTGCTCGAGAGAGATCAGGGTTTTTGATTTCGGAGGACATGTAGGGAATCTTTTCTACAGCTACTTCAACTACTTGGTTGACACATCCGACTCTGTCAAATGGACAGTCTTTGATCTGCTGAAAACCGTCAGCACGGGGCGGGAGTTGGCCCGAGAAATGGGTGGCCGCGGTCTGGGGTTTACGACTTCATTAGAGCAGTATTCGCGCGACCAAGTCCTATTGATTTCGGGGGCTTTTCATTATTGGGAGAAGAGCATTGCCGAGTTTGTGAACCAGTTTCCTGAACTGCCTGATCACATAGTGATCAACCGAACTCCCGTTCGTGATCAAGGTCCCGCTTTTTTTACGGTTCAGGACAACGGCTCCTATGCAGTACCATGCATTGTACGAAGTCTTAACGAGATCGTGAGTGAGTTCTCTGCTTCAGGCTACGCTTTGATCGATCGTTGGAAGGCGCCTGAATTGAGAATGCGAATGCCTCTGTTTCCCGACTTGAACGTGCCTTACTACTCTGGTTTCTATTTCAGCACCAAGAAGCAAAGGATTCAGTCCTCGTGTAGTTTTTAGGTTCTACCGCTCGCAATCGGCGTTTTCCAAACGAGCGCAGAGATTCTGCCGAGCCCATTCAGGCTGCAGGGAAATTATTGCAAATGACCCAAGTTGGAAACGCTTTAAGCAGGAGAGTGCTTCTTGGCCTTTGCCTATGCCTTCTGGCAGGCATACTTGCGGTTGGACTCTGGCCGTTTACGTCGCGGCCGCATAACGACGTCAACTGGATTGAGAATCAGAACGGTCTTTCGTTCGGCGAGTACGCCTCGATCCTAAGCTCCGCCCCACTCCGTGTGGATGGGCCGCCGGATGGCCCGTGCAGCATTGAACTCTGGATGCAACCCGGCCTTATCGAGGATTCGAATACCATGTTGGCTTTCGATTCACCGGAGAATCCGGTGCGCTTCAGAATCGAACAGAGTCTGGACGACGTGGCTTTGGAACGAAAGTTCACCAGCCACAAGCCTCCGACAGCACAGGTCATCTATATTCCGCGCGCACTCCGACAAGACACGCCATTGTTTATCACTCTGACATCGGGCAGAGGAGGGATGTCCATCTACCTGGATGGTGTGCATGTCCGTTCTTCTTCAGACTTCCGCTTCGCTCGCAGTGATCTTTCCGGACTGATGGTAGTCGGCAACTCTCCCTTTGCAAATGATAGCTGGTCGGGCGTCCTCCGCGGGATTGGCCTCTACAATCAGGAACTGACGGCAGAGGATGTTAGGCATAACTATGCGGCATGGGCGGCTTCCGGCCAACCCAGCGCGCTCGCAGAAAAACAAGCGATAGGAGTCTTCAGGTTTAACGAGCGCACCGGTACCGTTGTTCATAACCAAGTTCCTGGCGGAATCGACCTCTATATTCCAGACCACTATTTGGTTCTTCATCCACCGTTCCTGGAAGCCTTCTGGAGAACCACAGGTTGGGGGTGGGGCGTCTGGAAAGACGCACTCATCAATGTGGGCGGGTTCGTACCTCTGGGGTTTTTCTTCTGCGTGTACTTCGCACAATCGATGCCGGTTACGCGGGCGATCGTTCTTACGATCATGTTCGGATGTGCCGCGAGCTTCTTGATCGAAGCGACGCAATACTATTTGCCGACTCGCGACTCCGAGTCCTGGGACTTGCTTAACAACACTCTCGGGACGATCCTCGGCGCCGTTATGTACTGGCCCGGGTTTGTGCAGAGGATATTGGCGAGGTTAGGAATTGTTTTGCTGGAGAACAGCCGCGCCAATCCCGTGCCCGGCGACGCTGTGCTGGTGGAGTCCTGAGAATTTGCTGCTGGCACCCGTCGAGCCGCTGGATACAATGTCAGTCGACATAACTCCCATTGCCCAGACAGAAATTGCTGCCCGTGAGTTTGTTGTACAACTGCAAGAGTTGCAAGAAGATCACCGCCTCGACAGGAAACCGGAAGCAGTTAGTTTTGAAACGCAGCCACGCGATCGGAAAGAAGAACTTGTTGACGAGAAATAGGATCGGACGGATTTTGGACGAGCGAACGAGACGATAGAAGTTGGGATCCACCAAAGGAAGATAGAAGTTTGCGAAACACTCGAGCCGCCACTCGATTCCTTTGGCCGCCCATGGAGCCTTGAATCTTCGCAAGGTGTGATGCGCCCAACCCGACAGTTGTTGCGGCGGGACGAACCCTTTTTCCTTGGCTCGTTCATAAAGCCGGGTGCCAGGATACGGTGTGAAGAAGAAGATGCTTGCTCGCACGCTGCGCTCCATCAGCTTTGCGCGGCGGAGCATGTCAAGCGTGAGGTCGAGGTCTCGGCCGGACTCCGTAGGCAGGCAGACCATGGTGGAGAGCCGCGGGGTGATCCCGTGGCGTGCCAGCATCTCGATGAAGCGCAAGGTCTCCCCGACCGTGGCGCGTTTGTCGAGCAAGTCAAGCGCTTCCTGGTCGCCGGACTCCGCCCCAATGTAGATTTGCTGGCAGCCGGATTGCGCGAAAAGCCGCAGATCGTCGTCCGTGTAAGCCTTTGCGAAAATGTGAGCGTGCGCGCTGGTTTCCCACTTCAAGTTCAACCCAGCATCGATCATGGAGTGGGCAAGTTCACGAGTAAACTGCGCGCGTACGAAGAAATTGTCGTCCTCGAACAGAAGGCTGTCGACGCCAACTTGTTCCTTCAGGAATCGAAGTTCCTCAATGATTTGAGCGAGGGGCTTGTGTTGCCAGCGGCGATGGTAGATTTCACCGATGCAACAGAAGCTGCAGTCCAGCGGACACCCATGGCTGGCAAAGTAGCCAATGAAGTGTTCCGGGAGGCGACTTCGGTTAAGGTACTTCTTGAGGTCGAGGGCGCCGAGGTTGATGCGTGGGAAGGTATTGATATCCTCCAACGGCGCAGGCGGTTTCACGGTAACGGCGCCGTTGTGCTTGAAGCCGAGGCCCGGAATGTCCGAAGTATTGTCCCCTTCCCGCAACCGTTCCACGAGCTGGCGGAGGGGACGCTCGCCCTGGCCAACGACGACATAGTCGATGTAGGGTTCCTGCAGTGTCTGTTCCGGCAGCAAAGTCGGGTGCCAGCCGCCCCACACGATTGGAGCGTCACAGCTCTCACGGACCTTTTTTGAAAACGCAATCCCGCCATGGATCTGTTCGCCGGTCAAGGAGCTGACGCCGGCGAGCAGGAGGCGGTCGTGCTGTGCAGACAGAATTGTCGAATAATCCGGCTGCTGTTGCTCATCGAGCAGAACGATTTCTATGCCGAGGTTCCGCAGCGCGCGTTCGAGGTACAACAGAGAATAAGGCACCCGAGCTTGGGTGGCGTCGCCTGGAGTGGGGTTCGGAAAGAAGAGAATGACTACGTCTTTTTTTTCAGTCCTGCCAGCAGGGGTTCTTTCGTGAATGCTCAACGCGGGTTCAGCGCCGCTCTTCATTCCGGTGCCTGTTAATAGCACCGGGCGCTCTCACCGTCAATGGCACGTTTTGGCCTTGTCGTTAGCACATGATATGTCCGGTTGATTTAGCCCACTTCTACTACCCCGATTGGCAGGGCCATATCGATGATTCGGGCGAGGGAATTAAGATGCGACCCTCATCGGACGAAGGGTTTTTGCAAGCGGAAGTTCCGAAAGGACAGTACAAATTGGTAGTCCAGCTGGTTCGAGGCAAAGGGGAGAAAATCGGTGCTATGATGTCGCTGTGTTTTGTGGTCATCTTGATAGGGATTACTTTAGCTGACTACAGATTCGCTCCCACGCGCCCGGGCGACGGGATCCAACGTCGGGCCAGCGCCTAAAATACTGCAAAGGACCGACAGATAATCGCGAGGATCCTGTGAACGTATTTCACATCGTGGCGCCCGTGATGAACGCGCTCAAAACGCGCAAGCACGTCGTCCGGACCTCGGTTCACACTGGCCAGCACTACGACGCCAATATGGTCGGATGGCATTGAAGTCGTGAACACATTGCCATTGATGGGGTAATCTTGACTGACTACTCTGCCGATGGGTAAGGGAGACCGGTGGGCGAAGCCGAGTTGTGTGCTGCCTCGATGCATTGCTAACCAACGCGGGTGAAGTAGGCGATGGGCCCGACCAGGGTCACAGCGGCGGTGCCGACTCCGTCCCACCCGCTCCAAATTCTCCGCCTTGGCGATCGGAAGCCAGCGGCACGATTGCCGGTCGACCGGCATGAAACTCTGCCCATCGCCTTGCGGAAAGCAAGCGACGAAATGGTCCAGATCATCCACCCCTTTCCTGCGATTGTCGTCAGATCATTTAATCTCAGATAATTTAGATCCAGGTTGTCGTTGATCGGAGAAGCTGTGAACGTATTTCACATCGTAGGCGCTCGCCCAAATTTCATGAAAGTGGCGCCCGTGATGAACGCGCTTAAAACGCGCAAGCACGTGGTTCAGACCCTGGTCCATACCGGCCAGCACTACGACGCCAATATGTCGGACGTGTTTTTTGAGCAGCTTGGCATCCCGGCTCCGGATGTGAACCTGGCGGTTGGCTCTGGGACGCATGCGCGGCAGACTGCCGAAATCATGACTCGGTTCGAGCCGGTGCTGTTGGATCGCAAGCCCGACATTGTGCTGGTCTATGGCGACGTCAACTCAACGGTCGCCACCGCTCTGGTCTGCGCCAAGCTCGGAGTGCGCGTCGGCCACGTCGAGGCCGGACTGCGCTCTTTCGACCGCACCATGCCGGAGGAAATCAACCGGCTGGTTACCGATCAGCTCGCAGATATGCTGTTTACGCCTTCCGAGGACGGAGACTTCAATCTTCGGAAAGAGGGAATTCCTGCCGAGAAGGTCTTCCGCGTCGGCAACGTGATGATCGATTCTCTGGTGAAGCTACTGCCCGCGGCGCAGCGTCAGAACAAGAACGGCCTTCCCCAGCGCTACGCATTGGTCACCTTGCATCGGCCGGCCAATGTCGACGACGGCGTAATTCTGAAGCGCATTCTCCAGTCTTTGCGTGAGGTCAGCCAGGATCTTTCCGTCGTATTTCCCGCCCACCCGCGTACACGAAAACGCATTGCCGATTTCGGACTGCATGCGAACCAGCTCCAGATCCTTGACCCGGTGTCCTATCTCGAGTTTCTTGGCATGCAGTCGCGCGCAACCGTCGTCATAACCGACTCCGGGGGCATCCAGGAAGAGACCACCTACCTCGGCGTTCCTTGTCTAACGCTCCGCGAGAACACTGAGCGCCCCGTTACGGTTTCCCTGGGAACGAACGTTCTCGTCGGACGCGACCCGGACAAACTGCGCTCCGAACTCTCACGAGTCCTCGCCGGCCAGGCGAAGAAGGGAACCATCCCTCCTCTTTGGGACGGTCACGCGGGCGAACGAATCGCCGCCTTACTCGTCCCGTAAATCGGAATCTTCCAGCAGCCTCGAATATGGAATCAAAGCAACTGGGGAGCACCGGAGTTCCGACTGGACGCGTTGACGTCTGGAGAGTGCGTCTTGACGAACCGGCGAAAGCAGGCTCCGAAGCGAGTGTTCTGTCTCCCGATGAGATCGCGCGCGCCAGCCGATTTCACTTCGAGAAAGACCGGATTCACTTTACCCGATGTCGCTCTGCGCTTCGGGGCCTGCTTGCCGGCTACCTTGCAATTCCCGCCGCTGAGATCCATTTTGAGTATCTGACCAGCGGCAAGCCTCAGCTCGCAGCCGAGCGGAATCCACACGCGCTGCAGTTCAACGTATCCCACTCGGCAAACATGGCGCTGATCGCTGTTGGCAGTGAGCACCGGCTAGGCGTCGACATCGAAAAAATCCGCAGCGACGTCGACACAACTTCACTGGCCGAGCGATTTTTCTCCGTTCGCGAACGCGCCGGACTTCAGGCGCTGCCGGATCATCTCCGCGTGCCGGGCTTCTTTGCCTGCTGGACCCGCAAGGAAGCATTCCTGAAGGCCACCGGTGACGGGTTTTCTTTTCCGCTGGCAGATTTTTCCGTCACCACACACCCCGATCTCGATCCTGAACTTGAAGATATCAATGGAAACACGGAAGCCGGGAAACAATGGTTTCTGGCAGACCTCAGCGTCGTCGATGGCTTCCGCGCGACGGTGGCTATCGAGCGCTCTCATTCTCACCTGGAAACATATGACTGGAATTGACCCTGCTATCTCGGTCTGCGCCCCCGCCTCACCACCAAGCTGGTTGAACAATCTGACGTTGAATATCTGACAATGATTATCAGACCATGAAACATCCGCCCTATCTTGGTCCCGCTATGGGTTTCGCTATTTTGGCAGCAGTCTCCCTGCTGTTCTGGTGGCGTCCCCTGGGAAACACGTTGGGGTTGGCGCTGGCGAACGAGGCCTACACACACATCTTTTTGATTCTCCCCCTGAGTGCCGCGCTCATTTACCTGGATTCGAAAGACGTTGATTCGAAACAGATGGATTCGAAAGCGCTCCGGCTCGATCCGCAGCCGAGCCCTCGCATCGGCGGGGCTCTGCTGGCTCTGGCGTTGGTGATCGGTGGTTATGCGAGATGGGGGATGGGTGGGGTGCCCGACGATGTCCGGCTGTCGCTCGGTATGTTCGCGCTCGTGACCTGGTGGATCGCCAGCGTGGTGTTCTGTTTCGGCCGGCGCGCCTTTCGATCCTTTCTGTTTCCTCTCTGCTTTTTGTTTTTGCTCGTGCCGGTTCCGGGAGTCGTGCTGAACGTGATCGTCCGATGGCTCCAGCACGGATCCGCCTGGATGGCCGCTTTGCTATTCCGAGCCGTCGGCGAATCCGTCCAGCAAGATGGGATTTGGCTCTCCCTCCCGAAACTGGATATTGAAGTTGCGAAGGAATGCAGCAGCATCCGCTCCAGTTTTCTGCTAGTGATCACGACCATGGTTCTGGCTCATCTGTTCCTGCGATCCTGGTGGCGGAATCTTGTTCTTATCTTGATCGCAATTCCACTTTCAATCGCAAAGAATGGTCTCCGCATCTTCGTGATTGCCGAGCTCGGAACTCGCGTGGATCCGGGATTCCTGGATGGGAGGCTTCATCATCACGGCGGAATCGTCTTCCTCGGCATCGCGCTGGGCGCAATCGTTGTGCTCCTCGCGATTCTGCATCGGGGCGAGAAGCGACTGCAGTTACTCAGTGCCTCCGTGGGGCCTCGATAAGTGCCCGGCGACCATTCAGCCAGTTTCAAACGAACAACTTAGTCAAAGCAGGACCAAAGCAGAAACTGCAAGAAACACGAGGCCTACTTTGCGAGCGAACATACTCGCAAACTAGGCCCCTTTTTGTGCCGTCTGAATTTACGATTGCGCGGGCTTTGCTATCCTGGACCGCAGGAACATGGCCCCGACACATGTGAGCCCAGCTCCGAGTAAGTAGATCGCAGTGGAGCCACCCTCCGGCACCTGCCGACAATCCCTCCGCGAATGCGGATCGCATCCGTGATCGTGGCCCCGATCGGCAAACGTCGCAGGAGCCAGACAACACAGCACGACCACTGCCAGCCACCATTTTCCATTCCTGTTGTTCATGCAGTACTCCCTTTACATTCAGCAAGTTAGCGAATCGACCTGGAGGGGAGTGTAGGAGGGTAGTACTTCCCAAGCGATTCTTTGGACCTCTTACATTTAACTGTCTTTGGTAACCTGCTGTCAAGATGATACTTTTTGCGATAGTTGCATGAAAATGCAACCCTGCGCATCTGCCTTAGTTGTCCAGTTCCCAAGAAGGTCCAACCGGCCCAACCGGGCAAACCCGACTATAGTCGATAGACGGCAAGCGACAGGCAATCAGCGATAGGCAATCGATGAGAACCGACCCATTCCGGCTCTTGCTGGCCGTATGTGCTCTGCTTTGCGTTGGCCTCGTGTGTGCTGTCACAAAGCGCCGCCTCACGGCGTTACGCTGATGTGGGAAGCGCCCCCGGGCGTCACGGGAGTGTCTCGGTCGTCGGCTCCAACGTGTATCCGACCTAGCCGGCAAGATGCGGACATCCCGCTCCGCGGTGTCCAGCCTCGAGCGCGGCGAGAAGCTACCGAACGTCTTGACGCTCGAGATCGCGGCTCGATCGCTTAACGTGCCGGCGTGGTTGGTCCTCCAGCTTGCCGAAGTGAAAGTCTTCAAAAGTGTGCAATTTTGAACAGACCGCGGATCCGTGGTTCGGCTAATCTTCCGCATGACTAAGGTGAACGACTGATGTGAAGGGACGACCGTTTTTGTTTCTCCCCTGAGCAAGGCTACGGCGAGTTCCCTCTGGTGGTGTGGTCTCCGTCTCTCTCCGAGCGGGTGATCACACCGCTTTTTCAACGGCCGCAGCCGTTATCGGAGCACGACTTCCGGCAAGCAATTCGTGAAAATCGCCTCCCGAGTTCCTGGCCCACCGTATGAAGATAGCCTGGTGGTTAGTGGGAGCACTTACTTCTACGTTGTGACCGCCCTGGATCAAGCCAGCCACGAGAGCAGGTTCTCCGGCGAAGTACGAGCCACGATTCCTTGAGTTGTCTGGGCGTACTTAGCTGGCCAAAAGCTAGCTGGCCAAGAGTTAGCCCGCCATGCCGAGCGCGACGCTTACGGATTCGGAATGACGGCCTGAGTTTCCGTCGAGTATCCGCTCTCATTCGAGCTGCCATCCACGGCCGTGGCTACGTAGTAGTAAGTCTGGCCGGAGGCGACCGTATTGTCGGTGTATGCGGTCGCACCATCGAGCGACGAGTTGACGATCGAGTACGGACCACCCGACACGCTGCTGCGGTATACGTTGTAGCCGACCGCGTTATTCGAGGAGTTCCAGGTGAGGTCCACGGTGTGCTGAGGTGGCGGCGTTCCCGTGCCCGTCATCGATTGCACGGCTGGCGAGTTCGCCGCGTTGCTCGAGAACGACAAAGACGCCGAAGTGGCTCCACTAGCCTGCGGCGTGAAAGTGACGGTGAAAGGAGTGGATTGACCGGCGGCCAGCGTTACCGGCAGCGAAATTCCGGAGAGCACAAACTCACCGTTGTTAACACTTGCCGAACTAACTGTGACCGACGCGCCGCTGGCGTTCAGGCTGCCATTGAGCGACGAACTCGATCCGACGGCCACGTTGCCAAAGCTGAGACCGGTTGGAGACACCGCCAACTGGCCCGCGGCCGTTCCGGTCCCGGAGAGTGCGATATTGAGTGGCGAGTTGGATGCGTTCGACACCACGGACAGGCTTCCGCTCACCGCACCGGCACTGGCCGGCGTAAAGGTCGCAGTAAACGTCACGCTTTGATTTGCCGTGAGAGTGAGGGGCAAGGTCAATCCACTGACCGAGAAGACCGCCCCGGTCAAGTTCGCCTGCGAGATGGTGACCGTCGATCCACCGGTGTTGGTCAGCGTTTCAGACAAGTGCGCGCTGTTGCCGAGTTGAACGCTGCCGAACGCAAGGCTCGTGGGGTTCGCGCTCAGCGAGCCGGGCGCCAGACCCGTGCCCGAGAACGGAATGCTTAGCGGCGAGTTAGACGCGTCGGAGACGATGTTCAGCGCTCCACTCGCAGCGCCTGCGCCGGCTGGAGCAAAGATCGCGTTGAAAGTAACGCTCTGATTGCTGGCGAGGGTCACCGGCAGAGTCAGTCCGCTGACGGAGAAACCGGCTCCGCTCGCCGTCGCCTGTGAGATTGTGACGCTGGCTCCGCCCGTGTTGGTCAAAGTTTCGGACTGACTGCTGTTGCTGCCCACCGGGATACTTCCGAATGTCAGGCTGGAAGGATTGGGAGTCAGTGTTCCGGAAGCAACTCCCGCGCCAGAGAAGTTAAGCACTACCTTGCTGTTTTGCTGGTTCGCGGTGACAGCAAACGAGGTGCTGCCGCTGAAATTTCCGCTTCCGGTGGGCGCAAACGTGATCGTCGCCGAAGCTGCTTTTCCGGCGTGCACCGTGAGTGGCAGGGCGAGGTTACTCATCGAAAATCCTGCGCCGCTCATCGTCGCCTGCGTGATGGTGAGATCGGTTCCACCGCTGTTCGAAAGAGTCACAGTGCTGGTCTGGTTCGCCCCAACCTTGGTGTTTCCAAAGGCAACCGGCGAGGGACTCGGTGAAAGCTTTCCCCGCGTGACGGCGGTGCCGGAGGCAGACAAGGAAACATAGGGCTGCGCATTCGTCCCATTAAAGGCAATCGTGGTGGTCGGATTGCCGGGATCTGTAGGTTGGAACTGGACGCTGAACGGAGCGTTTTGTCCTGCGGCTAACACAATTGGCAGTGTGACGCCGGTGACTTGGAAGGCGGGGCCCAATCCTTGAATCGAGCTGATGGTAACCGCGGACGAGGTGTTGTTCGACAGCGTGTCCGGCAGAATCTTGCTGTCGCCGATCGCCACCGTTCCGAAGTCCAGGCTGCCGTTCCGGACCCCGACAGTGCCTGCACCGTTCGAACCTCCGGCTAGGCCCCCGCAGCCGATGAGCAGCAGCAGGCCGCCAACAATGACAAGGGAAGTGGCTAGGCGATGATGCAACCGATGACCGTTCAACGCGACCTCTGTTTGCCGTCTCCGCTACTACGGCGGGGGATTTCGGGTCACCGGAGCCCTGAAATTCCAGCTCCGGCAAGACCAGTGTCGCCCCTGGCTGCCGCGAGCCATAGATTGCGAAAGGCCCAGCTGGGCGCGGTATCTGGCCAAATTGCGCCGGGCCAAATCCTCCTTCCGGGATGGAACTGCGGTGCGAAAGGGAAAACAAGCCGCTATAGCCTGTAAGCTGTTGCTAATAAATGGATAAGGAGCGTTCACGCCGAGATTAAAGTTCCCGGGGTTGCATTTGGGCAGTTCTTACCTGGCGGACACGAAGGAACTCGACGGCAATGTGCAGGACATTGCATATCGCCCACCTCCTGCTCATCACCGCCGGCGTTGCAGAAAACCGCTGTCCTGAATAACCCGTTAGCCTTCTTTCTGTTCTCGCGAGTGCTTTCCCGTGGTGGCGGGTTTAACATAGGAAAGATGTAAGAGCTGGATGGCAGGGTGCGTGCATCTAAAGATAGGTAGCTCGAAATTCCGGGCAGGGGATTGATGATGAGATTTTGGTTGGCGGTTGCGGTCGTACTGGTGGGTATCAGCGTGAGCGGCTTGGCGCAGCAAAACAACACATTCAAGGTGAAGCCTTCGCACTCCGCCGAAAAGGCCCCGAAAACAAGCGTGCCCATCGGCAAGACGGCGGGTCCGGCAACGGCTTCCGCTGCCAACTCCAAGGATTTGCAAACCCTGGAGCATCAGACCGTCAAGTCCTCCGCACCGTCTCGATCTGCCGGAAAGAGGACGCCGGGGACGGCGTCCGCACTGAAGCCGGTAAGAGATAAGCCCAATCCGCCGATCAATTTCGGTGGAACGGGCGGCGGAAAAAGTGCGGGAATGGCCAACCAAGGTGCGAACCCCTACAAAGGGCGGCTAAGGCAGAAACACGTTCACCAATAGGACCGCATTGCGCGAGATTCAGCGCGAAACGGTTGAGCGATCCGGCGCCGGAACAGCCTGCGCAACAGTTCTCGCCCTAGGCTCTTTGAGGGAGTACTTCAACAGGCAATACAAGGCGCGCACGCCGTCTTTCCATCCGATCTTTTTGCCCTCCTCGTAAGTGCGTCCCCAGTAACTGATTCCCACCTCATAAATGCGCAGGTTTCGCCGCGCAACTTTCACCGTGATCTCGGGCTCGAATCCGAAACGATTCTCCTCGATCGGGATCGACTGAATCACTTCGCGCCGGAAGACCTTGTAGCAGGTTTCCATGTCGGAAAGATTGATGTTGGTGAGGCAATTGGAAAGCAGAGTGAGAGCCCGATTGCCCACCGAATGCCAGAAGTACAACACTCGATGCGGCGCGCCGCCCAGGAAACGCGAGCCAAAAACTACGTCCGCCTTGCCCTGGATCAAGGGCTCGATCATCAGCGGATACTCCGCCGGATCGTATTCCAGATCGGCATCCTGAATAATGACGAAGTCGCCCGTGGCTTCCTGAATGCCACGGCGGAGCGCTGCTCCTTTACCAATGTTATGCGGCTGCAGAACGACGCGGATTTGCGGATGCTCAGACCGCAGTTCGGCCAGGATCTCACGCGAGCCATCCATCGAGCCGTCGTCCACGCAGATCAGCTCGATCTCCAGCGGAACCGAGAGAACCTTCAGGACCACCTCTCGGAGCGTGGCGCGTTCGTTATATACCGGCATCACAACGGAAAGTTTCATGGCGTGCCTGATGGACGGCGAGACTCCTCCTGAATCCATCACGATTGTAAACTGTGTACCTCCGGCTGGGTATTAGAGGTCGCGATGCACCGTGTCGGGCGAGAAGGCCGGCAGGCAAAGAGCGATGTACTCGGCTCCGCCCGAAAATGGAGTCGAGTAGCGGACCCATTCGCCGCAGTGCGCGATGACGGCTTGCCCGGCCGCCACATCCAGTTCGCCGGATTTATGCTGCACCCGCAGCGTGCCCCGCAAGACCACCGTGTACTCGTCAAATTCCGGAGTCTGGCCCGGTTCCTCCCAGCCTTCCGGACTGCGCATGTGGGCAACGCTCACGCCAGCGGTCGCGGTGTTGACATGGCCGACGTATTCTTCAATGATCTTCGGCTTGCTTCCAGCGGATTCGATGCGCGTAGGATGCGGAATCAGAGTTGGCATGGTCGTGCAGCATCGTAACAACCCGGCAGCGCCCTGCACAAGCCGACGTCGGCGCGTGTAGTGATAAGTCATGCGTGGAGCGACGGGCGTCTCGCNNCCCGGCTCTCCACCAGCAAGCTCGGGTCGTCACTGCGTGCGGACGCAGGCCCGGCTATACTCGGATTCTGCGAGAGCAACAAAGCCATCGTGCGAGACATCCTATGAAAATCGTGAGCGCGGCGGAAATGCGCGAGATCGATCGCGCCACCTCGGAGCGCTTCGGAGTATCTTCCATCACCTTGATGGAGAACGCCGGCTCGGCCGTCGGCCGTTTCGTCCTCTCCGATTACCCGCAAGCGGAGCGCGTCGGCATTCTCTGCGGCAAAGGCAACAACGGAGGCGATGGATTCGTCGTGGCCCGCAGGCTCGTCGAAGCGGGCCGTGCCGTTCGCATTATGCTGTTGTGCGATCCCGAAGAGCTTCGCGGGGATGCGGCGGCCATGTTTCAGAACATGCTGCGGAAACTCCAGCCACTGAAAATTGCGCCTCTGATCGTGCGCGAGGCGAGTAGGCTCGATTCATCGGATGCGGCGGAGATCTTCGCTGCGGACGTGATCGTGGACGCAATCCTCGGCACAGGTTTTCGTCCGCCGGTCAGCCCGCTCTATGCGGCCGCGATCGGCAAGATGAATGCGGCTTCGGCTCCGATTGTTGCCGTCGACATTCCCTCAGGCGCCGATGCCGACGCCATGTGGCCAGCTACCGCGACTGGCGCTCATGACCAAGCCCGCGCCGACGCCATCGTGACCTTCACTGCTCCGCGTCCGGCGCACGTTTTCGCGGCACTGATCAGCAGACCCAGCGGGCGCACCGTGATTGCGCCCATCGGTTCACCGCCTGAAGCCATCGTCTCGCAGCTCGGACTTCATCTGAGTACTCCCTTCGATTTCGCTCCGCTGCTCGCGCCGCGAGCGCGTGAAGGCAACAAAGGCAGCTACGGACACGTCCTGGTGATCGGCGGATCGCTCGGCAAAGCGGGCGCGGCGGCGATGGCGGGATTTGCGGCGCTCCGAGCGGGCGCCGGTCTTTCGACAGTAGCCACGCCAAAATCCGTGCTCGCAACCGTAGCGGCCTTTCATCCCGAAGTCATGACCGAGCCGCTGCCAGAAACCGAACAGGGCACGATCTCATTGCGAGCGCTTGGATCAGGCCTCGATTCGCTGCTGGAACACCGGACGCTCATAGCAATTGGCCCAGGCATCTCGCGCCATTCCGAGACCGCCGAATTCGTGCGCGCGATCGTTAAACGCCGCGACACGTCCATGGTTGTGGATGCGGACGCGCTGAACGCCTTCGAAGGATCGGCCGGCCAGCTGAACGGCCGCGGACGAACCGTCGTCATCACTCCGCACCCCGGGGAAATGTCGCGCTTGACCGGCTTGAGCATTGCCGAAATTCAGGCGAACCGCCTGGAAGTCGCGCGAAACTTCGCTCGCGAGCACGAGTTGATTGTCGTGCTCAAGGGACATCGCACCTTAATCGCAGCGCCCGATGGCACCGTCTGGGTGAATCCCACCGGCAATCCCGGCATGGCCACTGGAGGTACGGGAGACGTTCTGACCGGAATGGTGGCTGGCCTAATCGCGCAGCATCCGCAACATGCGCTCGAAGCTACCGCTCTCGCTGTCTATCTTCATGGACTGGCGGGGGACCTGGCCAGTGAATCCGTCGGCGAGAATTCTCTGGTGGCGACGGATCTGGTGCGCTTCCTGCCGCAGGCGTTCGCGCAGATGCGGAATCGGAAATCTGAGGAGATCCGCCTTCACGCGTAACAGGCTCGAAAGGGAGTTTGCTTTCCCGTAGAGACGCGGCTTGCCGCGTTTAAGCCCGTTTCACAGATATCGTAGGCTGACATCAGCACCAGGGAGGGGCTGGCGACTCCAAAACCAGCGCTTCGCATCGGCAGGGTTTCCTCTGTGCTCCTCTGTGCCCCCTGTGGTTCAAGCTTTCTCCCTTTGCCGCAACCCCCTTCTCAGTCACATCAGACTGCCCTTTCCCTGAAACCGCCATAGTCAAGGGAGATGGGGCAAGCCCCGTCTCTACAGGCGGAAGCTGGTACGAACCAGGGTTAGCGCGGAATGTAATTGTCTAGCAGAGGTATAAGCTGCGACCCAAGCTTCATCACGCGCGCCTGGGCAACATCGCGAGACTCGCCGTCAGGCATCGGGGTCAGCAGGCGCACCAGCCCGCCGTCGCTGCGATTCATGCGAACCGAATCGGACACCAGATAGTACTTGGCCCAGTACTCGCTGGCCACCGTGCGGCCATGAGCCTGAAACCAGTACAGCACCAGTTGCCGCTCTCCCGATTTTGAAACCACGTACCGGTTGACGGGGAACGAAGATCCGTCGGGACGCGCAATCTGAACCACCTCCCGCGAAGTCGGAACCCATCCCGCGCCGGGCAGGCAGTGGTTCGGCGAATGGATCGTATCGCCCGCCTTTTGCGTCGGAAAGTACGCAATGTAGAGATCGATCCAAGGCTGAGGCTGGCTCGCGTTTTCGTAATCGCGCACCAGAAATTCGCCCGGCCCGAGGATGTCGAGGGTCTGCTGGTCGAGAACGCTGTCGGTTCCGGTCCAGCCATCAATCTGCAGGGGCAGGGAACTCAGAGACGCTCGCGGCGGAAAATACTCGCTGCGCGAATGGGCCTGAAGCACGAGCGCCGTGGCCAACATGAGCACAGCCGCAATCCCGAAGCGAAGTGACCCGGCCTTCATGCGGATTTCACCTCCGGGCCGCTCCTCCGGATGCAGATGAGCGAGATCACGCGGTGCACTCCGAACAGCATGATCAGTGCCACCACGAAGATCAGCCATCCCGAAAAGGCATGGAAAAATCCCTCTGCTTTGTCCGGGTCCCAGTACTGCACCAGCAGACCTGTGCCAAAAATGCGAAAGCTGTTCGCCACCACTGCGATTGGCACGGCTGAGAGTGCCAGCACCACTCGCACCCACCACCGAGTCTCCATCAGGTACCCGTAGATGATGGCCAGTGTTACCAGGGTTAGAAGGGACCGGATTCCGCTGCATGCTTCCGCGACGTCCAGCGGCATGGAAGCAAGCACGATCACATTCCCCTGCCGCAACACGGGAACTCCGACTAGTTCCAGCAGTACAGTGGCCAGCTTTGAGGCCAGCAACTGAAGGGGAAAGGTGACCTGCTGAAGGATCAGGCTCGGGATCGGGACCATCAGAATCAGAAAAGCCCAGGGGAACAGGACCGCGCGAAAGAACGTCCAGCCCTGAAACAGAATGATCAGGCCCGCCAGCAGGATCAGCAGCGAGACCCGCGAGAAAAACAATTCCGCGCCCAGGACTCCCAGAACCAGCATAAGCAGGCTCAGCACCACCAGCGGAAGACCAGCCCATGACGGGGCTGATGCAATTGCTTTCAGTCTCTTGCGGTCCTGCCAGAGGACAAACAAAGCAAAGAGGGGGACGAAGATCCCGTGCTCGAAGTTCGGATCGCGGGAGGGCCCGACCCACTGCAGGAAAAGGCGGGCGAGAATCGAGGCATAAAGCCAGGCGATCAGCACCAAGAGCGCTACTGCCTGCCAACGGGGCAAGCTGGACGACAAGCGACCCTCCCTCGTCGAGAGGAGCGGAGCTACCTCTGCTGAGTTACCCATATGGCGAGCTTGAAACTGAGAATATGCGAAAGCGAGTCTTCGCGCAAAGTAAAACCAGCAAGTAAAACCAGCACTTCGGGCTGCGAGCAGAAGTGACCTTCGGGCCGGTCGTCGCTTTCCACTCGGGCGCTCGAACGGCGAGCGCCGTTGTTGCCCAAGAAATGGAAAACTATTTCCCATTCCACCCGAGCACGTCCTCAGCGGCCCTCGTCCCTTTAGGAAGACACCAATTTGCTAGTGCTTGCAGACAGTTAGGACTTTATCCCCAAGACCGGTGGAAAGTAATCCCCACGGATTACCTAAGATGTGGGCAATAAATTTCCCATTTGTCCGCAATGTGGTAACGTATAAGCTCGGTCGCGATACAGGATTGTAATCGCAAGCCATTGAAACATAAGCATATATTGTTCTGGTGACTCGCAAGCATTTTTGACCGGATTGGCAGCGCGTGTGCTCTAGACTGTATAAGCCTTTGTCCAAGACCTCTCCCCGCTGTCTTGGTTGCGAAATAGTGAAGCGGAATAAGTATGGGTCTCAACAGAACCGAAATCCTGGCAACTGCTGGAGCACCGCAGAACGGCGGCGCTCGTGTCTGGCTCGAAAGCGTCAGCGCCGGCATGCGCACCGTCGAAGCCGTGATCCGCGAGCTGTCGCAGAATGATGTTCCAGTGCTGGTGGTGGCCGAGCACGGTTCTGGCAAGGCGGCGGCGGCGGCCCGCATTCATGTTCTTTCTAGCCGCGCTTCAGAGCCTTTTCATGTCTATCAGGGTCGTGAAGCCAGCGAAGAAATTCTGGCTGCTCGCGACGGTCAAGGTGGAACCGTCTATCTTCAGGAAGTGGGGGACCTCACTGCGGCGGCCCAGAAGGAACTGGTTCGGCAGATCGGTTTGAATGGCACTGGCGACGCACAGCGCCGTGTGCCTCGTTTCATCTGCGGAACCTCGCGCGAGTTGGAGCCCGAGGTCAAGGCCGGCAAGTTCCGCGAAGACCTCTATTATGGAATCAGCGGAGTTTGTTTGCGGCTGCCTCCTTTGCGCCAGCGGAAGGAAGATATTCCCGTTCTGCGCGACTGGTTTCTCTCGGCCGCTGCCCGCGATTTTTGCCGGTCCGTACCGGTGCTCAGTCCCGAAACCCAAAACTTCTTCCTGGAATACAACTGGCCGGGAAACATTCGCGAACTGAAAGACGCCGCTCGAGCCATTGTCGCGCTCGGCGATGAAACGCTGGCCATGGGAGGATTGCGCTCTCTTTTGCGGCGCGTCGATCGCAGCGGCAACGGCGAGAAAATTTCTCTCAAAGATGCGGCGCGCGCCGCCTCCCGCGAAGCCGAGAGGGAAATCATCCTTCAGGTTTTGACTCGAACCCGCTGGAACCGGCGACGGGCCGCGCAGGAGTTGCAGATCAGCTACAAAGCGCTTCTCTACAAACTGAAGCAGATCGGGTACGAAGAGTACGGGGCGTGAGCGCTAAGGTTGCAAAGTAGCAAGGTTTCAAGGTTGCAGAGTTTCAAGGTTTCAAAGAACAAGGGAGTTAGCACTGCGGCAAATCGAAGCATTAGACATTGAAACCTTGAAACTTTGAAACCTGATACTAGGAGAAGATATGAAATCAGCATGGAAAGCGGCGGTTGCGGCACTAGTCCTGATCAGCAGCATCGCGTTGGCGCAGGATCCGTCTGCCCAGCCCGCCGCCAGTCCGGCCCCCGACAAGACCGCTTCCGACAAGACAACGAATGCGGCTTCCACCAGCCAAGCCGGACCCGAGTATGTCATCGGCCCCGAGGATGACCTCCACATTGCGGTGTGGAAGGAAGCCGACCTTACCGCCACTTTGCCGGTGCGCCCCGACGGCAAAATCTCTCTTCCCTTGCTCGACGATGTGCAGGCCTCAGGCCTGACGCCCAAGCAGTTGGCCGACTCGGTGACGGAGAAGCTGAGAAAATACATCGCCGACCCGCGCGTCACCGTGGTGGTGACTCAGATCAACAGCAAGCGGATTTACCTGGTCGGCGAGGTGTCGCATGCCGGGGCCATGCCGATGCTACCCAACATGACCGTTCTCCAAGCATTGTCCAGCGCCGGACTAAACCAGTTTGCCAACACTAAACGCATTTACGTCCTGCGCACCGAGAACGGCAAACAGCAGAAGCTCCCGGTGAACTATCGCAAGCTGGTCAAAGGGGAACAGATCGAACAGAATTATCTATTGCAGCCTGGGGATACAATTGTCGTCCCGTAAGGGATATGCGGTCCCACAAGGGATCTACGGGTGAAAAGCATGGAAAGAATGCGAAAAATCCGGTTGGCGCTGCTGGTTTTCGGTATGAGCATCTGCGCGGCCGCCCAGACGAGTTCCCACTCCCAGCCAGGGACCACTCCGGCACCGGCTCCGGCCTTCGGCCAGAACGCGCCGGTGCTGAACCCGGAGAACCCGCCGGTATCTGGCCTGGACGAGCCCGGGCTCGAACTACATACGGCCAGCCGCAGCTTCGTCTCGCCAGCTTTGCAGGTGAGCGAATCGGCGGACACGAATGGGGGCAACCAGTTCGGCGCGACCGGTCTGGAATCTGTCACCCGCGTTCTCGGGGCTCTCGATCTCCAGCAATTCTGGCCCAAGAGTGATCTCTTCCTGGAATATCTGGGCGGCGGAGCGTTCTACGGCAGTCCGTATGATGTGAAGCAACTGCATGCCGCCGGCCTGGAGGCCGTTACGCGCTGGCGAACTGGTCAGATGACGCTGCGCGACTCCTTCAGCTACCTGCCCGACGGCTCCTTCTCCGTTGGTAGCTTTGGCGGTGTTCCGGGGTTTGGTCTCGCCACCGGCGGCGGTACCGGAGGGCTGGGTGGTGGTGTGCCAGGCACCCAACGCTTCGGCAGCGGTCAGTTCGGTTCGGTCGGAAACATTCCCCGGCTCGCCAACACGGCGATTCTCGATGCGGTGCAGGCCGTCAATCCGGTTTCCGCGATCACGGTGGCGGGCGGGTTCAGCAACGCTCACTTCTTCGACCCCTCGAATCCGCCTATTCTGATCAACAGCGACGAGGTTACAGTTGAGGGTGGGTACAGCCACCTGGTTTCCCGTCGCGATCAGCTCGGCGTAGTCTACGCTTTTCAGTTGTTTCAATTCCCGCAAGATACCGGCGGCCAGTTTTATAACCACATCGTCAATCTGCGTTGGAAGCATCACATCAGCGGCAGGATGAACTTGACCGCTGGAGCCGGTCCGGAGTACACCGTGCTGGAAGAGGGTAGCTACCTCAACCGTTGGACCCTAAGCGCGCGGGTCCAGCTGACCTACAAGTTCGCTCATTCGTCGATGAGCGCGAGCTACGAAAAATTCACTTCGGCAGGATCGGGCTTCTTCGCCGGCGCCAACACCCAGGCTGCGCGGCTCGGGTACACACGCCCACTGGGACGCACGTGGGAATTCTATGGTGATCTGGCCTACTCCCATAACACGAAACTCCAGGATTCGGCCTTTGGGGCCGTCGGTGCGTCCAGCTACAACGAAGGCTCCGCCGGAGCCATTCTCCGCAAACACCTGGGACGTACCTACGACTTTTTTGCCGCCTATCGCTTTAGCGAGGTGGCCTTCGATAACACCGTTAACCTGGGTGGCACCAGCGGACGGATTGCTCAGCGGCACGTCGGCACCGTTGGGGTGGAATGGCACCCCAGGCCGACTCGGATCGAATAATTTCTTGGCTGCCTCGGGCGGCCGGATTGGTGAACAGTATGAGTGAAAATCGCGAACTGACGATGGACGATTATCTGGCGATGCTACGGCGGCGCCTTAAAGTCATTTTGATCCCGGCCCTGCTTGCCCCGCTGGCGGGCTTCCTGGTCTCTTATGCCAGTTTCTTCCCGCCGAAATATACCTCCCAGTCCACGGTTCTGGTGGAAGGCCAGAAGGTGCCCGACAACTACGTCCAGCCGGTCATCACTTCCGACTTTACCCAGCGCATCCAGACCCTCAGCCAGCAGGTCCTGAGCCCCAGCCGCCTGCGTCCCGTGATTCAGAGCCTCGCGCTCGTCAAGCCTGATGAAGAGAGCAAGCTCATCGAAGACATCCAGCACAATATGTCGGTCGAGCCGGTGATCACCTCGATGAGTGCTGCCGCGGGAGCTTCCGGCGCCAAGAAAAAGAAGGCCTCTGCCAGCCAAGAGCCGGTGCCCGGCTTCAATGTCAACTACACCGACAGCAACGCCATCCGCGCACAAAAAATCTGCAATGCCATGACCTCGCTGATCGTGGATGAAAACCTGCGCTCTCGCGCCGAGGTCGCCCAGGGCACCACCGAGTTTCTCAGCCGCCAGGTCGAAGATGCCAAACGAGCCATTGACGAGCAGGATGCCAAGCTCGCGAACTTCAAAAAGCAATACATGGGTCAGCTGCCCGGTGACGTCGACAACAACATGCGCATACTGATGTCGCTGAACTCGCAACTCGATGCCACCACCCAGACCCTCAGCCGCGCCCAACAGGATAAGGCCTACACCGAAAGCATGCTGGCGCAGCAAATTGCCGCCTGGAAGAGTTCGCAGTCCAGTACCAGTCCGGTGACCCTCGAACAACAATTGAGCCAGCTGCAGGCGCAATTGATGACACTGCAGGCGCGCTATACCGAAGACCACCCCGACGTGATCAAAACCAAGGCCGACATTGCCAAAGTCGAGAAGAAGCTGAAAGAGGTCAACGCCGCCGCCGCAGTCACCAACGCCACCGACAGCAGCGATAAGGCCAACGTCGCCGAACCGGCTGAAATTCGCCAGCTCCGTCTGCAGATTCACCAGTACCAGAACGTGATCGAGCAGTCCACCTTGGACCAAAAGAGGCTGCAAAGCCAGATCGCCATCTACCAGAGCCGCAGCGCCGGAAGCCCGAACGTCGAGGAGCAATACAAGTTGCTCACCCGCGACAACGATAACGCCCAGACCTTCTACAAAGAGCTGCTGGCCAAGAAAAGCTCCGCCGGACTGGCCACCAGCATGGAGAACCAGCAGCAGGGCGAGCAGATGCACATTCTGGTCGCGGCTGGCCTGCCGGATTCTCCCAGTTTCCCCAACCGTCCGCTGTTTGCCGGAGCCGGCCTGGGTGCCGGTCTGGCGCTCGGCGTCGTCATCGCCATCTTTCTGGAGTTTAGTGACAAGTCGATCCGCACCGAAAAAGATGCTGCCGCCATCATGGATCTGCCCCTCCTGATTTCCGTGCCCTGGCTGGGTGAGGACGAGGACGATGCCGCCGACAACGGCAAGGGCAACGCCCGGCGCCGTTTCTGGGGCCGCAGTGATCCCGCCTCGCCAAAAGATCACGAGAACGTCGAGGTCTAGCGTAAGCCTATGTACAAAGATTTTTTTGGACTTCGCGCCAATCCGTTCAACGTCAATCCGGACCCGCGTTACCTGTTCCTCACGCGGCACACCGAAGAGGCGCTGGCCTGCCTTACCTACGGCATACAAAGCCGCAAAGGCTTCGTGTTGCTTACCGGCGAGGTCGGTACCGGCAAAACGACGCTGATCAATAAATTGATGGAATGGCTCCGCCTGCAGCAGGTGGCTACCGCCTTCATCTTCAACTCGCGCATGGACGTGCCCCAGTTCCTCGATTTCATGATGGCCGATTTCGGCATCCCCTGCGATACCAAGTCGAAGAGCCAGATCCTGCAGCGCCTCTATAACTGGCTGCTTGATCGCTATCGTGCCGGTGAGACTGCGGTGCTGATCATCGACGAGGCCCAAAGCCTCTCCGACGAAGTACTCGAAGAGATCCGCATGCTCACCAATCTCGAGACCTTCACTGAGAAGCTCCTGCAGATCGTTCTGGTCGGACAGCCGGAACTCGAACAGCGCCTGAAGCAGCCCCAGTTACGCCAGTTGCGCCAGCGCTTGACGCTGCGCGCCAAAACCCATCCTTTCAATCTTGACGAAACCAAGTCCTATATCAACCAGCGCCTCCGCATCGCGGGGTCGAACGGCGACCCGATTTTCGATTCCGACGCCACCGTCGCCATTTTCCGTTACGCACTGGGCATTCCTCGCGTCATCAACCTGCTCTGCGAGCACTGCCTGGTCAGCGCATTCGTCGATCAGAAGAAGACGGTCGCTGTCGACGTCGTCGATTCGGTCGCCCGCGATTTCGATCTGGCCGATGGAAACGCCGCCGCAGCCATGACTGCGCCGGCGCCCCCGTCATCCGAAAAGTTTGATCTGGTCGAAGCCTTACGCACCTTGGCAACACTGGCCGACCGGCTGCGCCAATCGGAACAACAGGATCTCCCCAAGGAAGGGAAACTATGAGCCGCATCCATGACGCTTTAAAACGCGCCGAGCAGGAAAGAGCAACCTCCATGGGGACGCACGTCGAGCCCGCTTTCGACCAACCCGAAGTACGAAACGAAGTCCAACGCGAAAACATGCCTTCCTTGCAATCATCGGGAGCCACCGTGATGCCAACCATGGCCTCCGGGTTGAACTACGAATCGCTGCTCGCCCGCTGCCCCCAGACCGAATGGAGCCCGGATCCGCGCACCATGCTCTTCTTCCAGGAAGACGACAGTCGCGTCGGGGCGGAAGAGTTCCGCACCCTGCGCTCCCGCCTCTACCAGATTCGCGAGAAGATGCCGCTGAAACGCCTGATGGTAACCAGCGCGCTTCCCAAAGAGGGCAAGTCCTTCGTGGCTGCCAACCTGGCCCAGGTCCTGGTGCGGCAGCACGGGCGCCGCGCTCTCGTGATCGACGCCGATCTGCGCAACCCCGGCATGCACCGCCACCTCGGAGCGGCCCAGTCGCCCGGATTGGCTGAATACCTGTTGGGCGAATGCGACGAGTTCGCCGCCCTGCAACGCGGGCCCATGGAAAACCTGTTCTTCATGCCCGCCGGCCGGGTCGCTGGCAGCGCCCCCGAACTGCTCTCCAACGGCCGTCTGAAGCTGTTCCTGCAGCGCGTCGAGCCTTTGTTTGATTGGATCATTCTCGACACATCGCCCGTCATCCCCGTATCGGATGCCACACTGGTCGCCAGTTCCTGCGACGGCATTCTCATAGTCGTGCGCTCCAATGTGACGCCTTCCGATTTGGCTCGCCGTGCCCGCGAAGAATTCCCGGACAAGCTGCTGCTCGGAGTTGTGCTTAACGGCGCCCCGTCCGGAAAGCTTGCACAGTCGAAGTACTACTATGGCGAGGCCGTGAACAGCCAAGCCTGAGATGAACCGAGGCCAAGTTGATCCGGCTCTTCAATGTCTATATCCCAGTCCGTACTCTGGTCCTGCTGATCGGAGAGGCCCTGATCGTCTGGACCTCGTTCCTGCTCGGGGCTGTGTACGAACTTCGCGAAGACAGTTACCTGGTGCTCAACTACGAGGGCGGCTACCTCAAGATCCTCGGAGTCACGGTGCTGGTATTGCTGTGTTCGCACTGGCTCGACCTGTACGACACCGCGCGCCTCAATACCAAAGGTGAGCTTTACTTCCGCTTGCTCATGGTTCCCGGCGTGCTGGCCTTCATCCTGGCGGGCGTTGCCTACGTACGGCCCAATTACTTGTTGGGGAGCGGTTCTTCGGCGGTCGGCCTGCTCATCCTTACCGTTGCTCTGTTCGGATGGCGGCTCGGCTTCACCTGGCTGGTCCAGTTGCCAATTCTGGTCGAGCGCGTCTACGTCCTGGGCACCGGCGAGCGCGCGCAGCGCTTGGTGCAGGGCCTGCGCCAGAATCCTGAAATCGGCGTCGAGATCGCCAGTTGGACGGGCAAGATGGAAGGCGCGGTAACCCGCGAGTCCGTGGCTGCGCACCTGATGGAAGTCGTCCACAAACAAAAAGTCCATCGCGTCATCGTGGCCATGCCCGATCGCCGCGGTACCATTCCCATGCAGGAACTGCTTGAACTGCGCATGCAGGGGGTCAAGATCGAGGAAGCCACCACGTGGCTGGAAAAAATCTCCGGCAAGATCGAGGTTGAGAATCTGTATCCCAGTTGGCTGGTGTTTGGCGAGGGCTTTCGCCGCAGCACCGCCTTCATCGTGGTTCGACGCGTGGTCTCCATCGTCATCTCGCTGATTGGTCTTATCCTCGCTCTGCCTTTGCTTCCGTTGATCATGCTCGCCATCCGCCTCGATTCGAAGGGGCCCGTGTTCTATACCCAGACGCGAGTGGGCAAGGCCGGACGCGTCTTCCAGGTCGTGAAGTTCCGCACTATGCGCCAGGACGCCGAAGCCGCGAGCGGTCCGAAGTGGGCGGGCGATAACGATCCCCGCGTTACCCGCGTCGGCAAGTTTCTCCGCTCCTCGCGCCTCGATGAGATTCCCCAGTTGTGGTGCGTGCTCAAAGGCGATATGGCATTCGTCGGCCCGCGTCCCGAGCGCCCGGAATTCATCGAGTGGCTCTCCAAAGAGATTCCCTATTACGGCGTGCGCCACATGGTGCGGCCCGGCCTCACCGGATGGGCCCAAGTCAAGTACAAGTACGGCAGCACCGTCGAAGATTCGCGCGAAAAACTTCAGTACGACCTGTTCTACATCAAGAACGCTTCGATTGGTCTGGATCTGCTGATCATGTTCCTGACGGTCAAAACCGTTCTATTGCGCCGGGGTGCCCAATAATGACGAAGATGAAATACGTCTTCTGGCTCGCGGCTTCGCTGGTCGGCTACTCTTATCTGGGCTATCCGGCGTGGTTGTGGCTGCGCAGCCGATGGGCGCCGCGTCCGGTGCGCCGCGGTTCCGCTGCACCCGCGGTCTCGGCGGTGATGGTGGTGCGCAATGAAGAAGCTGTGATCGCTCGCAAGCTCGAAAACCTGCTGACGCTCGACTATCCTCAGGCAAAGCTGGACGTCGTCGTCGTCTCCGACGGTTCCAGCGATCGCACGCCCGCTATTCTCGCCGATTATGCCCGCGATTCCGAGTTGCGAACCGAAGAGCGGACCGGCGCACGAACACGATTGCGAACTCTGATGAAACCGGCATCCCAGGGCAAGGCCGCCGGCCTCAATGATGCGATCAAACTAGCGACCGGGGAAGTGCTGCTATTTACCGACGCCCGCCAGCAGATCGAATCCGGCGCCCTGCGCTTGCTGATCGAGAATTTCGCCGACCCCGATGTCGGCGCCGCCAGTGGCGAATTGATGCTGGGTGATCCCGCCAGCGGAGAGACCGGAAAGGGAATGGGGTTGTACTGGCGCATCGAAAAGAAAATTCGCGAACTGGAGTCCGCCTCCGGTTCTGTCGCCGGCGCCACCGGCGCCATCTACTGCGCCCGCCGCAGATTGCTCGAAGCGTCGCCATTGCCCGTGGGCACCATCCTCGACGACGTCCTGCTGCCCATGCAGATCGTGCGCCAGGGATATCGCGTTATCTTCGACTCCCGCGCCCGCGCCTGGGACTCGCCCGACTTGGGCGAAGGCCGTGAATTTTCCCGCAAGGTTCGCACCCTGAGTGGCAACTACCAGCTCCTGCAACTTGCTCCATGGCTGTTGAGCTCACAAAACGCGATTCGATTTGAATTCGTAAGCCACAAACTCTCTCGCTTGGCCGTGCCCTTTGCCTTGCTGGCGCTTCTGATCGCCTCGATGTTCCTGCCGCAGCCGATCTATCGCGCGGCGCTCGGGGCGCAGTTGGCGTTTTACGCGCTCAGCCTGGCCGCGCTTGCGGGAGTCAAGATCGGCCCGCTCTCGCGCATTGCCGATCCTGCGCGCACTTTCGTCGTTCTCAATTCCGCCGCCGTGGTCGCCTTCATTAACTTTGTCACGGGCAGAAAGGCAGTCTGGTTGCGCTGATCGACGATCGCTGAGCCTGTCATGAGAATTCTCTGGGTCAAAGCCGATAAGCTCCTTCCCGTGCAGAACGGCGGCAATATCCGCACGTACCACGTCTTGCGATATCTTTCCGCGCGGCATCAGCTTACGTTTTACTCTTACTATGGAGGAACGCCCGACCCAGACTACGAGCGCGAGTTGCAGCGGCAGCTGCCCGGTGCGGTGGCCGTCTGCACCGGCAAGCGCGAACTCTCGGGAGTCGCGCGCGGCCTCGATTATCTGGCTCATCTCAGCGCCCAGCCCCCGTATGCGGTCAGCCGCTTCGCTCACGCTAAAGTCCGTAAGCAGCTCCAGGCCTGGTTCCGCGAGCAGCGCTTCGATGTCGCCGTCTGCGACTTCCTGGATGCCGCGGTCAATTTTCCCGGAAGTCTCAACCTCCCCAGCGTGCTCTTCCAGCACAACGTGGAAAGCGAAATCTGGCGCCGCCATTCCGCCACCGCGGGCAATCCGGCAAAAAAGATGATGTACCGCATGGAATTCCGGAAGATGCTCCGCTACGAGCGCGCCGCAGTCTGCAAGTTCCAGCATGTGATTGCCGTCTCCGAGAACGATCGCTCCCTCATGACGCAGTGGGTGGATGGAGATCGCGTTACCGTCGTCCCCACCGGAGTCGATCTCGCGCAGTATCGCCCCGATCCGGCGGCGTCCGATTCGAATGCTCCCGCGCCCCTCATCACTTTTGTTGGCGCCATGGACTGGGAGCCGAACGTCGACGGCGTCGAATATTTTTGCGCTGAAGTCTGGCCCTCGATCAAGGCCGAAGTGCCGCAGGCGCGATTCCGCATCGTCGGCCGCAATCCCGACCGCCGCGTTCAGAAGTGGGCCTCGATCGATGCCTCGATCGAAGTTACCGGCCGTGTGCCCTCCGTCGTCGAGCATCTGCACCAGTCCGCCGTAGTCATCGTGCCCTTGCGCATCGGAGGCGGAACGCGTCTGAAGATCTACGAGGCCATGGCGACCGCCAAAGCCGTTGTCTCCACCACCGTCGGCGCCGAAGGATTGGATGTTCATCACGGCCGCGACATTATGCTGGCCGACGATGCCCGTTCGTTCGCCCAGGCCGTGATCATGCTGTTGCGCGATCCGGAACTGCGCCGCCGTTACGAAAAGGCCGCCGCCGAGACCGCCGCCCGCTACGACTGGCCGGCAATCGGTGAGCGCTTCGGCGAAGTCTTGCAGTCGGTAGCGGAAAAGAAATCTCGTGCGATACGCGCGATTCCGGCCCGCTTAGCGGAAAAGAAAGCTTAAAAGAAAAAGAGGAATTTGTGGCCATCGGCGATAACGGCAATGTAGTACCGGCGGAAGTTTCGGGAAGGCATACGTCTTTCAAAGCCGCGGACCCGACCAGGATGGCGTTCTTCTGGTTGAGCGGTTTCTTCGTGGTCTATTGCGCCCGCCCGGAAGACTGGGTTCCCGGTCTTAAGTTTTTCCCGCTCGCCAAGATCACCGCCATCCTGGCCATGTGGGGCCTGTTCACCGCCCTGGGTAGAACCACACGCACAATGAAGGATTTGCCCAAGGAGTCAAGGCTCCTCCTGATCATGATCGGCCTGCTCTACGTTGGAGCGTTTCTGTCTCCGGTCTGGAAGGGCGGCGCCGTTAATCACACCACTGACTTTTCCAAGATCTACATCGCATGGGTGCTGGTTTACCTGCTGATTACCACCTTCGACCGCTTGCGGCGAATCATTTTTATTCAGGCATTTTCGGTGGTCGTCGTTTGTGCTGTCGCCATCGTCAAGGGCCACAGCATGCCCCGCCTCGAAGGTGTGCTGGGTGGCATCTATTCGAACCCGAACGATCTCGCATTCGCCATCGTATTATCGCTGCCGTTTGCCCTGGCCTTCATGGTCACCGCCAGGAATGCTGTCATCAAAGTGCTTTGGCTTTGCGGAATGCTGGTGATGGCGGTCGCCATTTTTATGACCGCATCCCGGGCCGGTTTCATCGACCTCGTCATCTCCGGCAGTGTCACTCTCTACTTCTTCGCCATCAAGGGCAAGCGCCCTTACCTGCTCGTGGCCACTGCCCTCGTCGGCGTCGTCGTGATGGGCGCTTTCGGCGGCAAACTTTATGATCGTTTTGCCGCCTTGTCGGGGGACAGTACCACCGATCAGTCCGCCTACGGCTCCTACGAGGATCGCAAATACCTCATGGTGCGCGCCCTCGATGCCATCGAACACTATCCCATCTTTGGCATTGGCGTTCACAACTTCCCCACCTACTCGCTGATCTGGCACGACCCGCACATGACCTACCTCCAGATCTGCGCCGAAGGCGGCATCGCCGTCCTGATTCTCTACCTCATGTTTTTCTGGTCCGGTTTTAAGAATCTGAAAATCCTGCGACAAACCAAGAATCTCGATCCCGACATCGTTTTGTTCATCGGAGCATTGCAAAGTTCCCTGGTCGGCTTCGTCGTGGGCGCTTGCTTTGCCCCGGAGGCCTACCAGTTCTTCCCCTATTTTGCCGTGGCGTTTACGGCAACGTTGTTGCGGACGATCAAAGAGCAAGATCAAGAACCCGGCTCGGCGCCTCCGCCGCCGAAAAAGCCGCGTCACTTCCTGGAGGTTTATGCCGATCACGGAACCACTGGCGCAGTCTCCCCTGTCCGCTGACTTGCAGGCGATTTTGCGTTGCCTCAGTTGCGGCTCGAAACTTGAAAACGATCGGGCCGCAGGCTTTGTCTGCCCGGCCTGCAAGCGCGTCTATCCCAACATGCAGGGCATCGCGCGCTTTGTCGACGCCCAGCACTACGCCGCCAGTTTCGGTTTTCAATGGCACCGTTATCAGAAGACGCAGCTCGACCACGACGAGCTCCGCGAATCCGAGCGCCATTTCCTAATGAAGACCGCTCTCCGCCCCGAAGATCTCAAAGGCAAACTGGTCCTCGATGTCGGTTGCGGCATGGGACGCTTCGCCGAAGTCGCTACCCGCTGGGGCGCGCGCGTGGTGGGCGTCGACCTGAGCGCCGCCGCCGAAGTTGCCGCCAAGAACCTTGCCAGTCGCGACTTTGTCGCTTTCCAGGCCGATGTCTTCGCCCTGCCCTTCGCTCCCGAAAGCTTCGACGTCATCTATAGCATCGGTGTGCTCCACCACACGCCGGATTGCGAAGCCGCGGTCAAAGCGCTGGACAAATATCTGAAACCCGGTGGTCTCCTCGTCGTCTGGCTCTACAGCGGATACAACAAGTGGTACCGCTTTAGCGATTTCTGGCGCCGCTATACCCACAAGATGAAGCCCGAGACCCTGCACCGCATGCTGAAAGTTGCGGTCCCGTTCTTCTACAACTTGCAACAGGGCTTGAAGCACGTGCCCCTTGTAGGTCGTCCAGCCGCGGGCCTGGTTCATCACGTGTTTCCGGTGAACCGCCAGAAAGATCCGGAAGCCCGCATGCTCGATACCTTCGACTGGTATTCTCCCAAGTATCAGTCCAAGCACACCTACGAACAGGTGTTCAAATGGTATGAAGCGATGGGCATGGAAGACATGCGCGTTGGCGAGATCTCCATCGCCGTCCGTGGCCGCAAACCGGTGAAAGCACACTAGCCGGCTGCTGAAAACTTGGGTTTCGATTTTGTTTTGAAGGGGCGCGGCTTCAGCCGCGCCGTAAGTGTTGGAAAATTTGTGGCGGCTTTAGCCGCTGAGGCGTCGCCGAGTTAGCAAGACGACTGTTTCCGAATCTGCTAGCCAGCTGCTGAAAAATAGCGAAGTTCAGATTTCAATATGCGTCTCGGAAAACAACTCGCCTATGCCAGAAAGATCCTCCCGTCTGCGACCTGGCGCGCGCTGAAATCGCCTGTTCGCGGCCCCGTGCACCTGATCTTTGCCCTGGCCGATCATTTCGAACCGGCCATCGTTCCCGAAGATGGTCAGAAGCGTGCCCCTCGTTCCGAGCAGGAGCGCCGACTGGAATGCTGGGCGCGCGAATATCCCAAAACCATCGACCGCTGGCGCGACCACGATGGCCGCCCGCTTGTCCACACCTACTTCTATCCCGCCGAGCAGTACGACGAGGGCTTGCTCGATATGCTCGCCGATCACTGCCATGCCGGTTGGGGAGAAGTCGAGATCCACTTGCACCACGGAATTCCGCATCCCGACACCGCCGAAAACACTCGCCAACTGCTCACTGAATTCCGCGACCGGCTGGCCTTTCACCATCGTTGCCTCGCCGTAGAAGAAGGTTCCACTCGCCCCGGCTACGCTTTTGTGCACGGAAATTTCGCGCTCGCCAACTCCGCCGCCGGGCGCTTCTGCGGCGTCGATTCGGAAATGCAGATTCTGGCCGAGACCGGCTGCTACGCCGACTTGACCATGCCGAGCGCTTTCTGGCATCCGGCACAGACCGAAAAAATTAATTCCGTATACGAATGCGCTCTTCCGCTCGATCGGGCAGCGCCACACCGCAGGGGGCATGACTTGGTTGCAGGACGCGTGCCCAGGACTTTTCCTCTCATCGTGCAAGGTCCGCTCGTAACCGACCTCCGGCGTACCTTACGTTCTGCCCGGCCCGCTCTCGACAACGGCGCCATCACCGGATCCAAACCCGCGACCATGCACCGGCTCTCCCTCTGGAAGCAGGCGCAAGTCCGCGTGCTCGGACGTCCCGACTGGCTGTTCATCAAACTGCATTGCCATAGCATGGACCCGACCCAGAAAGACGCCGTTATAGGCGACAGCTTCCGCAACTTTCTTGCTGCACTGGTCGGCAGTGCGTCCGGCAGAAAGGAAACACTGCACTTTGTTGCCGCGCGTGAGATGGCCAACATCCTGCTCGCCGCTTGCGACGGCCGCGAGGGAAATCCCGGTGACTACCGCGACTATCGCTTCAAACGCTTTGCGGATGTGCGGTCGCCGGCGGAGAAGTCCAGTTCAATTCCGGTGGCCTCGAAAGGATAAATAAAGACCATGTGTGGAATCGCTGGAGTGGTGAGCGCAACTCGCGAGAGCAACATCACCGAAGCTCTCGTGCACCATATGTGCGACCAGATCGTGTATCGCGGCCCCGACGACGAGGGACTCTATGTCGCCGACGGCGCTGGTCTCGGCATGCGCCGGCTCAGCATCATCGACCTCTCCGGAGGCCATCAGCCCGTCTTCAACGAAGATCGCAGCGCATGGATCGTTTTCAACGGCGAGATTTACAACTTTCCCGAACTCCGCCCCGAGCTCGAAAGCCGCGGCCATCGCTTCTACACCAACACCGACACCGAAGTCATTATTCATCTCTACGAAGAAATGGGCGCCGACTGCGTCAAGAAACTGCGTGGCATGTTCGCCCTCGCCATCTACGATAAGACCAAACGCAAATTGACCCTCGCGCGCGACCGCCTTGGCAAAAAGCCGCTTCACTATGCGCTCCACAACGGAAATCTCTACTTCGCTTCTGAAATCAAATCGATCCTCGCCGTTGCCCCCGAACTCGCCGTAGTCAACGCCCAGGGCCTGCTCGAATATCTTTACTACGGATACGTGCCCGATCCCATTACCGCGTTCACCGGAATTCATAAGCTCCCTCCCGGACACCTGCTCGAGTTTCAGGACGGCGAGATTCGCATCCGTCAGTACTGGGACCTTCCCGAATACAACACGCACCCGCCCCGGAGCGAAGAAGAATGTCTGGAAGAATTAGAGCGGCGTCTGTTTGAGGCGACCAAAATTCGCTTGATCTCCGACGTGCCTCTCGGCGCCTTTCTCAGCGGCGGCACCGATTCCTCCACCATCGTTGCCTTGATGGCGCGCGCCAGTTCCGGCCCGGTCAAGACTTTCTCCATCGGCTTCAAAAAAGACGATTTCAACGAAGCCCACTACGCTCGCATCGTCGCCAGGAAATTCGGCACCGATCATCACGAGATGATCCTTGAGCCCGACGTCGTCCAGACCGTCGAGCATCTCACCAGTTCGCTCGAAGAGCCTTTCGGCGACTCCTCCATGCTGCCCACTTACTACGTTTCGCAGATGGCTCGCCAGCATGTCACCGTGGCTCTTTCCGGCGATGGCGGCGACGAGATCTTTGCCGGATACGATCGTTATCGCATTCACGCCGGCCGCCGGATCTTCGAACATATTCCCGGATGGGCCCGCAAGTTCTACCGCGACCGGGTCTTCCCGCGTTTGCCCAACCGCATGCGGGGCCGCACTTTCAGCTACAACGTTTCGCTGCCCTGGCAGGAACGCTACGTCGACGGCCTTTCTTTCCTGCCCGCATTCGAGCGTGACACTCCGCTCCTCTCGCACGATTTTCGCCAAATCCTGAACCGCGGCGATGATCCCGGCAATGTTCTCCGCCGTTACTTTGCTCAGGCGCCCGCCAAAGATCCCGTCGACCAGCTCCTCTACGTCGACACCAAATCCTATTTGGTCGCCGACATCCTCACCAAGGTTGACCGCATGAGCATGTTGAATTCGCTCGAAGTCCGCGTCCCCATCCTCGATCATGTCTTCGTCGAGTGGGTCACCGGCCTGCCGCCCGAGTGGAAACTGCGCGGCAACCGGCAAAAATACATCCTCCGAAAGCTGGCGGAGCGCGTCGGCGTGCCTCGCGAAGCGCTCTATCGCCAGAAGCAGGGATTCACGCTCCCGCTCGTTCACTGGATGGGCAACGAACTCAAAGAGATGTTGATGATCCTGCTCGAACCCCGCACCCTCGATCGCGGCTACTTTGTCGCCGACGGGGTTCGGAAGTTAATGGACGACCACCTCGTCCGCGGTCGCGGGAATACCGCACGCATATGGCGTCTGCTGATGTTCGAGCTCTGGCATCGCAACTTCCTCGAAAAATACGTCAAGCCCGCCGGGCTGTTCTCTCTACCCGTGGTCGCCGACTCTCGCCGCCAAGCGCCCAATTCCGCCGCCGCACTAGCCTCCGCACCGGTGGGAGGATGATCGGGTGCACGCCACCGAACCTGCCAGCCTAACCACAACTCCTGCAGCCGATCTTTCCGGTTTTTCCGGTCTGCCGATCAGCCTGTTTCTCATGATCAATACTTTTGAAACGGGAGGATCCGAGCGTCAGTTCACCGTCCTCGCCCAGAATCTCATCCCTCCACAATTCCAAACTCATCTCGGCTGCGTCAGCCGGCGTGGCCCGCTCGCCCACAACTTCCCCAACGCTTCCCAATTTCCCCTCGGCGGCAGCCTCTTCGGATGGCAGTCGCTGCGCACTCGCCTCAACCTAAGCCGCCATCTGCGCCAGCATCAAGTGCAGGTCGCCCACGCTTTCGATTTCTACACCAATCTCACTCTGATTCCCGCCGCCAGGCTTGCCCGCGTGCCCGTCGTTATCGGCAGCCATCGCCAACTCGGAGACCTGATGACCCCCGCGCAGTTTCGCGCTCAGGCCGCCGCTTTTCGCTGGTGCGACGCCGTTGTCTGCAACTCGCAAGCCGCCGCCGATCGCCTCATCGCCACCGGCCTCTCGCCCAATAAAATCGCAATCATCGGAAACGCCCTGCCAGCCGAGGCTTTCACCGCAGCGCCCGCAGCTCTGCCGAAGCGTGCCGGTGTCACTCGCGTCGGCATGGTCGCGCGCATGAATCATCGTTACAAAAATCACTCTGGATTTCTACGCATCGCCGCACAAATCCATCGGCGCATGCCCGATACTGAATTCCTTCTCGTCGGCGATGGCCCGCTGCGTCAGCAACTGGAGAGCGAAGCCTCGAGCCTCGGCCTCGGCGCCTCCGCGATCTTTCTCGGCGATCGCCAGGATATGCCCGCCGTCCTCGCTTCACTCGACGTCGCTGTCCTCACTTCCGATTCCGAAAGCTTGTCCAACGTCATTCTCGAAGCCATGGCCGCGGGTTTGCCCGTGGTCGCCTACAGCGTCGGCGGTAATTCTGAACTGCTCAGCCATCAACGCGGAGCCCTGATCCCCGCCGGCGACGAAACCAGCTTTGCCGATGCCGTCGAGAAACTTCTGGCCGACTCCGCACTTCGCGAGCAACTGGGCCGCAACGCCCTGCAGTTCGCACAAGAAAACTTCAGCCTCGATCGCGTGCGCCAGCGTTACACGGAACTCTATCTCAAGCTTCTAAAGAAAAAGCGCGGAAGGATTCCCGCCGCATGAGCGAGCCCACCGATTTCAGCTCGACTCAGGGTGCCCCGTCCAAGCTCCGCTTGGGCGGGCGTTCTCCGAAAAGCTCGCCCAAGGAAAGCTCGTCCGAGCGCTTGCGAGTCGCAATCGTAGCGCCCAGCCTGCGTTACGTCGGCGGACAATCCGTCCAGGCCGACTTGCTCCTGCGCCTCTGGCAGAACGATCCCGACATCGACATCAGCTTCCTCGCCGTCGATCCGCCGTTGCCCCGCGCCCTCGCCTGGGCGGAACGCATTCCCGGCCTGCGCACAATTCTGCGCGAGCCCATCTACTTCTGGCACCTCTGGCGCGGCCTCAAAGACGTGGACGTTGCTCACATCTTCTCCGCGTCCTATTGGTCGTTCCTGCTCGCTCCCACACCCGCGTGGTTATTCGCAAAGATAAAGATGAAGACGCGCGGCAGCAAGACGCTGATCAACTACCACAGTGGCGAAGCCCGCGACCACCTCCAGCGCTTCCGTTCGGCCAAGTTCGTTCTCTCTCGCGTCGATAAAATCGTCGTTCCATCCGGCTACCTGGTCGAGGTCTTCCGCGAATTCGGATTGGCCGCGTCTGCTGTGCCCAACATCGTCGACCTCTCGCAGTTCCGCTATCGCGAGCGCGTCCCGCTGCGCCCGCACCTGGTCTGCACTCGCGGCTTCTCCACTTACTACAGCGTGGATGTCGTCGTCCGGGCATTTGCCGAAGTGAAAAAGGAATATCCCGAAGCGCAGCTCGATCTGGTCGGCAACGGCCCGCTCGAAGGCGATGTCCGCAAGCTGGTTGTGGACTTGAATCTCAGCGGCGTCAACTTCACCGGCGTCGCGTCGCGTCAGGAAATCGGCAAGTATTACGAGCAGGCCGACATCTTCATCAACGCCTCGTGGCTCGACAACATGCCGGTGTCGGTCATCGAAGCCTTCGCGGCGGGCACTCCCGTTGTCACCACCTCGCCGGAGTGCATGCCTTATCTCGTCCAGCACGAGCGCACCGGATTGCTTTCACCCGTAGGCGACGAAAAAGCCCTCGCCGCAAATGTCATCCGTTTATTGCGCGACCCCGCGCTGGCCGCTCGCCTCGCGCAGAACGCCCACGATGAATCGCGAAAATACATATGGGAAGCAGTCCGCGAACAATGGGTGAACACCTATCGCGGATTACTGCGACGAGGCACGGATGGAGAACGGAAGTCCTAGCAGCCCGTAGTGCAAGTGGGATTCGTATCAGGGCATCGCTTCAGCGATGCCGAAATTCTTCGAAATCAGATGCCCCTTTAGGGGCTGACCATCGACATCCGCACACCGCACTTTCACGCCTTCTTCCGCCCTCGTGGCCACACCATCGTCACTACCAGCGCCACCGCAATTCCCAGCGACACTTCCAGAAACCGGTGCCACCCGGTGATCCAGGGAGCGCGCCCCCGCGGAATCAGCAAAATAATACTCAACGTAATTCCGGCAAACCGGTAAGCTCCTCCCACGCGCAATAACCACGCCAGCACTACGCACAAAAGAATCCCCACGGCATAGACCACCGCACTCGGACGGAAAAACGTAGCCAGCGCCGCGCCCAGCACCGCCCCCAACGCCGTCCCCACAAATCGCTGCCACCCAATCGTCCGCGGAGGGATCGTGGATTGCACGATGACGATGGTCGAGATCGGCGCCCAGTAATATTCCGGCAGCTTCAACAGACGAGCCAGCAGCAAGGGAGCCACCGCCGCAAAAGCGGTTCGCACCGAGTCCAGAACAGATTCCCGATTGATCCCTGAAAAAATCCGCCCACTCGCCATCAACCCGCCCCGCGGCGCGCCAGGAGCCGTTATTGTACCGCTCCAGCGTGGGCCAAAAGAAAAAAGGCCCCGCTCTCGCGAGCAGCGCCCTCAACTTCACGCGGACAAGAGTGTCCGCCCCACGCAGGCAAAAAAAGCCCCGCTCTTGCGAGCGGGGCTTCGATTCAAGCTAACAGCTAATAGCCTGGTTTAGTACATTCCGTCCATGCCGCCGCCGTGGCCGCCGGGAGATGGAGCACCCTTCTTCTCTTCCGGGATCTCCGCTACCAGCGCTTCGGTCGTCAACATCAGCGCCGCGATCGATCCCGCGTTGGTCAGTGCCGTGCGCACCACCTTCGTCGGATCGAGCACGCCCGCCTTCACCAGGTCTTCATAGTCGCCGGTCAATGCGTTGTACCCGTAGTTGTTGTCCTTCGAGTCGTTGATCTTGCCGATTACGATCGCGCCTTCTTCGCCGGCGTTCACTGCGATCTGGCGCAGCGGCTCGGTGATGGCGCGCTTCACGATGTTCACACCGATCTGCTCGTCACCTTCCAGCTTCAGCTTGTCGAGAGCTGCAACGCAACGCGCCAGGGCCACGCCGCCGCCGGGGACAATACCTTCCTCGACCGCCGCACGCGTAGCGTGCATTGCGTCTTCCACACGCGCCTTCTTCTCTTTCATTTCAGTTTCGGTAGCGGCGCCAACTTTGATCACCGCCACGCCACCGACCAGCTTCGCCAGCCGCTCCTGCAATTTCTCGCGGTCGTAGTCGCTGGTGGTCTTGTCGATCTGGCTGCGAATCTCTTTCACGCGGCCTTGCACATCACCCGGCTTGCCTTTGCCTTCGACGATGGTGGTGTTGTCCTTGTCGATGGTGATTTTCTTGGCCTGCCCGAGGTCAGCCAGTTGCACGTTCTCCAGCTTGATCCCCAGATCTTCCGTGATCGCCTTGCCGCCGGTCAAAGTCGCGATGTCCTGCAGCATGGC
>PKUV01000118.1 GCA_003131315.1 Acidobacteriaceae bacterium | reverse complement strand
CCCCTTTTATAGAACCCGGCATTCCTATGTCTGCTTGCGATGCTCGGTCTCATCTCATACGTCGCTTTTCGAAGAACGATAAAGGCGCAAGAGTTTGTGGTTAAGGACTCTCAAGGAAACGTGCGCGGCGCGTTCGGATTAAATGGCCTAACAATCACCGGCAGCGATGGAACTTCGAATATTCGGTTGGTTGCAGGATCCCAGGGCGAAGTGCTGCTAATGACCGATGCTGATGGCAAAGGACGCATTTATCTCGATACCCTCGATACCCTCGATAGAAAAACCACGATGCTATCCCTGTCTGCCGAAGGGGGAAGCGTAGATATCCAAGTTAGCCCAAACGGAAGGGAAGTCAATTTGCAAGATGAGTCCGGAGACTTCCACTCAACCCTTGAATCCTCGAGACGCGGCAACTTCCTTGAGCTTGGCTATTCGAAAACGAAAGAAGAAGGGATCATGTCGAGTGACGGAATCGAATTTTGGGACAGGAATGGCAAAGTCATCTACAACGCTGGAAAGTGATACCCGTCTCTAGTGGAGTGCGTTGCGGTACAATCCGACTCATGGACGCTAATGCTTTGGAACTCGCAAAGAAAGCGGCTGAAGACCCGACTAAGGCGTGGGCAATTGCAAAGGCCGTCGGGGAGCTAATAACGAAAGCCGTCAACTTCAGGAAGCGTCTGAAGAGTAGCGAGGAGAAACGCGAGGTTGACGAGATTCTCGATGCCCTGCGCGATCTGAAGCATTCTGCTTCAGAACTCGAAGACCAGAACCGAGAGCTTCGAGAAAAGTTGCGCTTCAAGAACGATGACTACGAGTTTCGTAACCCGTTCCGTTATCGCAAAGACCGTCCTGAGCAGCCCCTTTGTGCAAGGTGCTTCGCCAATCAAACCGAAGGACCGATGGGAGAGCAGGGTAGGGGCTGCCCGGAATCGTGCCGCAAATGTCTTGTCTGTGGGAAAGAAACTCAGGTGAAAGATTCCAATCCATCCCCGTCTTCCCTGCTCAAGGGTTACACGCCCTTTCCTGGCCGTCGTTTCAGGGATAACCGGCGCTCTTAATCTTCGCAGCTCTCCACGTATAGAATCGCCGACGATATTGAAAGCCGTCTCCTGATCAACCGAGGTGAAGTGCCGAGGCCCTCAGGGGCTAAAGCCCGCATTTTTATTGGCGCTGGGCGGCACGGCTGAAGCCGTGCCCTACCCAAAACCGGTTTATGAAACAGCTCGATATAAGTTCTAGCCTTTCAGTGCCGCTGCGCGCTTCCGCGTCTCAGTCACAAACGCTTCGTCTTTCAGCGAATCAAGATTGATCTCGACGTTTGCTAGCGCGCCTTCTAGGGCGGCTTTGGCCAGGGCGATCGCGGTTGTCAGATCGGATTTCATGTTCGGGTTGGTGATCGGCTTCAGCTTGGTTGCGATCTCGGCCACCTCGACCACTTTTTCGGCGACGCCCAGAGGGACGCTGGTCGCTTGCTTGAGCGCGGCGCTGATTGCGGCGTCGCCGTCGGCGGATTGCTTGGCCGACTTGTAGGCCTTCATGACGACGTTGTAGGATTCGGCATCGGCGTCGATTGCGGACTTGAGTTCTTCGCGCAACTGGCTCAGCCGGGCAATCGCTTCGCTGAGCTGGCTTTCGTACTGTAGATACGCTTTCTTGCCGCGCGACATGGACGCTACCATGTTTGCTAGTCCGGCGGCCATGGCGCCGCTGGCGGCGGCGGCGCTGCCTCCTCCGGGAGTGGCGGTGGGAGCGGCTAGTTGTTCGATGAAGGGCTCGACACCGGCGCGCAGGCCGCCTATGGCCATCTTGCCGCCCATTACCGCGGTCAGGCGGTTTTCTAGAATCAGCGAGGAATCGAAGTTTTCTACTTGCAGAAACCATTCCGCGGCTTGCTCTAGCGCTTTCTTCGGAATCAGGCCTACGATCTCGCTTGAAACCGGGATGACGCCGTAGCGCTGGGCTTCGCGTTTCACGAATTCGAAGACGCGGTGGATGGGAGTCTGCTCGAAGTCGGTCAGGTTCATCGAGACCTGGGCCATGCCGCGCACCAGGAATCCGGCGCCCTTGACGAAGCGCAGGCCACCACTCGAAAAGCGCACGGCCTTCGCGATTTTCTTGGCGATGTCGACGTCGGGCGTATTCAGGAAGACGTTGTAGGCCACCAGAAACTTGCGCGCACCAACGACGGTGGCTCCGGCCGTGGGATGCACGCGAGGCTCGCCGAAATCGGGCTTGCGCGCGGGATTGGTCGCAATGTCGGCGCGAATGCCTTCGAACTGACCGCGGCGAATATTCTCCAGGTTCTGACGGTCGGGCGTGGCCGCGGCGGCTTCGTAAAGATAGACGGGAATGTGGAAGCGTTTCGATATCTCGGCTCCGACGTGGCGCGCCATGGCGACGCAGTCTTCGATGGTGACGCCGTCAATCGGGATAAAGGGCACGACATCGGCTGCGCCCATGCGCGGGTGCGCGCCCTGATGTTTGGTGAGATCGATCAACTCGGCGGCCTTCCCGACCCCGCGAATGGCGGCTTCCTGGATGGCTTCACGCTCGCCTACCAGGGTGATGACGCAGCGGTTGTGGTCGGAATCCATCTCGCGGTCGAGAAGATAGACGCCGGGAATTTTCATCGCTTCGACAATGGCATCCACTTTGGCCGGGTCGCGGCCTTCCGAAAAATTAGGAACGCATTCGACGAGAGTGCTGGGCATGGCCAGAAGGATAACGGGCGGTGGTCGGGTCAGGCAACTGGGGAGCGTTCGGGGTGGTTCCCAAATTCGTCAACCACAAAGGACACGAAGTCACACGAAGGTGCGCATTCCCTTAGGGATTGTCTGATTAAGCTTTCGCTGGCGAGAAGGGATGTTTTGAGAGGGCGGCCCTCAGCGGCTAAAGCCGAACTCAAAACAATGCGGTTACCGCAGCGCTGAAGCGCTGCGCCACCCAAAAACACGTGCCAGGTCGAGTTTTTCCGCAGCCTGCTAGAGCAGCTTGTGTAGTGGGTTCCAACGGCATGGCTAAAGCCATGCCCCTTCAAAGCTATCCGGAAACCAACTTAATCAGAGTTTCCTTAGCTCTTGCTCCGTGCTACTTCGTGGTTGATTAGGACGTTACAGGGATTTGACACTGCACTGATTTAGCAGGCAGACGGCGAAACTATGCTCAGTGTTAGAATCCGGGTTCACAGTTGCAGCATCCACAAATTCACAGCAGGAGCGCACCATGCCGAAATATGTCATTGAGCGCGAGATTCCCAACGCCGGCAAATTGACTCCGCAGGAACTCCAGGCCATCTCACAGAAGTCCTGCGGCGTTCTCCAGAAGCTTGGTCCACAAGTCCAGTGGCTTGAAAGTTTCGTCACCGACGACAAGATCTACTGCGTCTACATCGCACCTAACGAAGAGATGATCCGCGAACACGCACGCCAGGGAGGTTTTCCGGCAAATCGAATCTCCGCAATCCGGTCGGTCATCGGTCCAACCACCGCGGAAGGTTGAACTCTGTTTACTGTGCCCAATTCACGCAGGCCGCGCAGGCCAAAGATCGGCGTCTTTGACTCAGGCGTCGGCGGCCTCACCGTACTGCGCGCGCTGCTCGACCGCATCCCCGACGCCGACTATCTCTACTTCGGCGACACGGCCCGCCTTCCTTACGGATCGAAGTCGGCGGCCACGGTAGCGCATTACGCGGTCGGGGCGGTGCGCTATTTGCAGGATCAGGGAGCGGAACTGCTGGTGATCGCCTGCAACACGGCAACCGCGCTGGCGTTGAACGAGATCAAAGCGGCGGCGGGCGTGGAAGTGATCGGCGTCATCGAACCGGGAGCAGAAGCCGCAGCGGCGGCCACCCGGAAGCGGAAGGTGGTCGTCATCGGCACGGATGCGACCATCGGCAGCCACGCCTACCGGCGAGCGCTCGAAGCCCGAAAAGTCGGGGTGCGCGAGAAGTCTTGTCCTTTGTTTGTACCGCTGGTGGAAGAGGGGTGGGTGGAACATCCGGTGACCGAGCAGGTGGCGAAGATTTATTTGTCGGAAGCCTTTTCGGAAGATGCGCGCGATGCCGACGTGCTGGTGCTTGGCTGCACACACTATCCGCTAATCAAGCCCCTGTTGCGGCGAGTGGCGCCGGAGCATGTCGCCATCGTGGACTCGGCCGAGTCCACTGCGCGGGCAGTGGAGCGTCAACTGCAGATTGAGCCGCTGCCGTATTCAACGAAGAGTGCGAGGAGAGGCGTTCCCAAACTCAAGTTCTTTGCCACGGATTCGGCGGAGAAATTCAGGAAGATGGGAACGCGGTTTCTGGGGCTTCCGGTGGAAGACGTGCTGCATGTGGATTTGAAGGAATAGGGAGACTCCGATAGGTGGCGGAGAACCAGCGTGCCGTCCCTCCGGAGTCTGTGTCATAGCCTGGGTGCCGTCCCTAGCGGGACTCGATTGGTCCCACTTCCGCCTACCCGGCACTGACGTGCCGGGCTNNCGTGCCGGGCTTTCCTGTTCCGCCGCTTCGCGGCTAATGCATCGTACGGTCCACTTTTTCGATCGACCTCAAGCTATGACACAGACTCCTCCGGGACTCAGCTTTGTTCTACTATCGCTTCCCGGCACTGACGAGTCTGTGTGAGAACTCGGTCGTCCCTCCGGGACTTGGCCTATCTTTTCCACTCTTCCCAGCGCTGAAGCGCTGGGCTAAGCTCGATCGCCCCTCCGGGGCTGGATTCTCTGGCAGTTTGTTCCACCGGATTGCCCGAAAACGAGTTCTCACACAGACTCTGACGTGCCGGGCTTTCCTGTGTCGCCGCTTCGCGGCTGGAGCGATAGTGGGGTCCAATTTCCTGCTGCGCGCGGCTTGGACCCTTCGGCTTCGCTCAGGGCAGGCTCGCGGGGGCGCCCGTCCCTCCACTCAAACAAAAACGGCCGCTTGCGCGGCCGCTTTCTGGGCTCCCAAACTTTTTCGGTACAGCCGGGTTTAGTACAAATGGAAATTGACTTCGACGTTAATCTGCACGGCGACTGGCTTGCCATCTTTCATGGCCGGATCGAAGCGCCAGTTTTTTACCGCTTCGATGGCCTTTTCATCCAGGCCCAATCCTAAGGTCCGAGCCACTCGGATATCGCGCGGCTTACCGTCCGGACCGACCACCAGCCACAATACGACTGTACCCATGTGCTTAACCTTGCGTGCTTCTTCCGAGTACTCAGGGTCCGGCGCATAAATCGCTTTTGGAGCGGAAACACCACCGCCAACGTGGAATGCCCCACCTCCGGTGCCGCCGCCGTGACCAGGACCGTATCCAGGACCTTCGCCCGAACCGACGCCGCCACCGTTACCGGAGCCAATGCCGCCGCCATAGCCAGTTCCATTCGAAGGCACAGACGGCAGATGCGAAAGCGGATTGCCAAGGTCGGGCATGTTGGGCTGCTGCAGGTGAATATCGGGGGGAACCACGATGGTCGGGGGGACTTGGAGTTTCGCATCCAGGTTGCGCACCACCGCCATGGGCGGAGTGATCTGCTGCATGGACTGCTTGGGCAAACGGCCCGGCGATGCCTGCAGCTTGTCGCGATCACCACCACCACCGCCGCCGCCGCTCACGCTCTTCGAAACCGGCAGAACGGGCATGTCATCGGGCATGATCAACTCGACGATTGGTTTCGGTTTGGCGACGTCGACGATCTTCCGTCCCAGATAGGTAGCGGCGATGATGAGGGCCACCGCCAGCACGTGGATGACGGTTGAGCCAAAGGCTCCGCGTCCCTTGTAATTGTAGAAGCCCCAGATATCGCGCACCGGGATGGGCTTCGAGGTCAGGACCAGCGGAGGAAGTTTCTTGGGGAAGAAGAAGTCGTCAAGGTTGCGGAACAGGGATTTCCACAGAGGCTCGTCCAGAGTCTGATTATTCAGGAGAAGATGCAGCTCGGGCTCTGGACCCAGCGTTTGCGGATTCTGCGGTGTTTCGAGTTCTGGCATATTTTCCCGAGCAGTAGCCCAAGTTCACGATACGGGGAGTCGCTGGTTTAGATGCGCGAGCGCTCCTCAAAGCTTGGAAAAAAGACCGCTTGCAAAACGGGCAAACCTACCCGCCCCAATATTCCCCAGTCAATTTAGATGCGTGCAGTCCTCGACCTACTGAAAATTGTACACGCTTTCCCCTGACGGGAAACAGTACTTTTTGAATTCGTTCCCCGTGAGGCCGTCCCAATGGACGCGTCCTCCCGCGCTCCCTATATAATGAAAAGATTCAATCAGTTGGGAGAACCTTGCGAGTGCCGATCGACCTGAAATCCACTATCAATTTGCCCAAAACCGGCTTCCCCATGAAGGCAGGGCTGCCCCAGAACGAGCCCAAGATATTGGCTCGGTGGGAGGAGCAGCGAATCTATGACCGCATCCGGGAAGTGCGCAAGGGCGCGCCAACCTATGTGCTGCACGATGGACCTCCGTACGCCAACGGGCCTATCCATCTGGGGACGGCGATGAATAAATGCCTGAAAGACTTCATCGTGAAGTCGAAGAACATGGCCGGCTTCGATTCGCCGTATGTTCCGGGATGGGACTGCCACGGGCTGCCGATCGAAATCAAAGTGGACCAGATGCTGGGCGGCAAGAAACTGCAGATGGCTGCGGTCGATGTGCGCAGCGAATGCCGCAAGTACGCCGAAAAGTTTCTTGACTTGCAGCGCTCCCAGTTCAAGCGCATCGGCGTGTTCGGCCGGTTTGACCAGCCCTATTCCACAATGACACCGCAATACGAAGCGGCGGTGCTTGACATTCTCTATCGGTTTCTGGAGAACGACTTCGTCTACAAGGGATTGCGTTCGGTGTACTGGTGTGTGTTTGACGAGACGGCATTGGCGGAAGCCGAAGTCGAGTACGAGAACCACACCAGCCCAACGGTGTGGGTGAAGTATCCATTCGCGGGCGACCCGTCGTCGCTCGATGCGGCGCTCAAGGGCAAGAAGGTTTCCACCATCATATGGACCACGACTCCCTGGACGCTGCCAGCATCGATGGCGGTAGCGTTTCATCCGGACGAGGAATACGTGGCGCTCGAAGCCGGCGACGACGTATTTATCGTTGGCGCCAGGCTCGCGGCCGTGGTGCAAGAGAAAACTGGACTGCAATCGGCGCGCGAGATCGCCCGCTTCCCCGGCCGCAAGCTGGAATATGCCGAGTTCCAGCATCCATTTCTGGATCGCAAGATCGTCGGCGTGCTGGCGGATTACGTCACCATGGACCAAGGCACGGGCGTGGTGCATACCGCTCCCGCGCACGGCGCCGAAGATTTCGTCACCGGTCAGAAATACAAGATCGATCCGACCTGCAACGTGGATAAATCGGGCATCATGCGCCGCGGCCTGCCGGAGTACGAGGGCAAGCGGGTCTTCGATGCCAACGCTCCGATCGTCGAACTATTGAAGACGCGCGGCGTACTGATGCATTCCGAAAAGATGGAGCATTCGTATCCACATTGCTGGCGGTGTCATAACCCGGTGATCTTCCGCGCGACCGAGCAGTGGTTCATTGGCATGGATACGCCGATGAAAGGGAATACAACCGGCGAAACTATGCGGAGCCGCACCCTGGAAGAGATCGCCAAGGTGAAGTGGGACCCGGCGTGGGGAGAAGACCGCATCTCGAACATGATCGCCACGCGCCCCGACTGGTGCATCTCGCGGCAACGGGTGTGGGGCGTCCCGATCGCGGTGTTTCTCTGCGACGACTGCGGCAAGCCGGTGAACGATCCGCACATAAACCGGAAGGTGGTGCAGTTCGTTTCGAAGAACGGTGCCGATGCGTGGTACACGCCGGAGGCCGACGCGATTCTTTCGTCCGGCCACAAGTGTGCCCACTGCGGCGGCACCAAGTTCAAGAAAGAGACTGACATTCTCGACGTGTGGTTCGAGTCGGGATCGAGCCACGCCGCCGTCCTCGGCCACGAATCGAACCTGCCCTGGCCCGCCGATCTTTACCTCGAAGGCGGCGACCAGCACCGCGGATGGTTCCATTCTTCCCTGCTCTGCGCGATGGGCTACAAAGGCAGCGCTCCCTATCGCATGGTCGCAACCAGCGGATGGTGTCTCGACGAGCAAGGCCGCGCCATGTCGAAGTCGCTCGGCAACACGGTCGATCCGGTCGAGATCGCGGATACGCTGGGTGGCGAAATCGTGCGCATGTGGGTGGCTTCGGTCGACTTCCGTGAGGATGTCGCGTGCTCGCCGCAGATCATGCAGCGGGTCGCCGGAATCTACCGCGACATTCGCAACACGTTCCGGTTCATTCTCGGAAATCTCGAAGGATTCGATCCGGTAAAAGACGCGGTCGCGTTCGACGAGTTGCAGCCGCTGGATCAGTACATGCTGCGGCAGGCGGTGGAAGTATCGGCGGACGTGCAGCGCTCGTATGAAGAGTTCGCGTTCCACAAAATCTATCACCGCATCAACAATTTCTGCGGCGTGGAACTGAGCGCTTTCTATTTCGACGTGTTGAAGGACCGGCTCTACACTTCGGCGCGCAAATCGGTATCGCGCCGCGCGGCGCAAACTGCGATCTGGCGCATCGGAGAAGCGCTGGTGCGTCTGCTTGCGCCAATCATGAGCTTTACCTGCGAAGAAGTCTGGCAGTATTTGCCACCAGTCGAAGGAAGGCTGGAGAGCGTGCATCTGACAACCTTCCCTGAAGCAGCAGACTTGCTGGGCACAAACGAAGCTGCAATCGCGGCCGATCCAAAACAAGTCGACGACTGGAAGACAGTACGCGCTGTGCGCGAATCGGTGCTGAAAGCGCTGGAAGAGGCGCGCAACCAGAAACTGATCGGAGGCAATCTGCAGGCGGAAGTTACATTGACCGCGGTTGACCCGGTGTTCTCCGTGCTGGAGCGTTTTAGGAACGATCTGCGTTACTTTTTCATCGTCTCGGCCGTCGAAGTGAAAAAGGGATCGGGAAATGGCGACGCGCCGGTTGTGGTGCAGGTCGGCAAAGCTCCGGGACAGAAGTGCGAGCGCTGTTGGAATTTCTCGGCCCATGTAGGCGAAGACCAGAACTATCCCACGGTCTGCGAGCGCTGCAGCGCCGTGCTCAAAGAAATTGAAGGGGCGTGACCGCGACTTCCGCAAACGCGATAAGCTTACAGACAAGAGCTCGTGGTGAAAATCGGGGAACAGTATACGAGCGACACCTTTCATGAATTGTCATCCCGAGCGAAGCGAGGGATCTGCATTTTGCAGCGAACTGCAGATCCCTCGCTTCGCTCGGGATGACAAAATCCTTGGAGGGTTGATGGGCGGGGTCTCACTTTCACTTCAGGTTGCCCATAACAAAAGAAATTTTTTTTAAGCCATGCGCAAATATCATTTTCTGATCGCGTTGTTCGTCATCGCTCTCGATCGCGCCACCAAGTGGATGATCGCGCACCGGCTTTCCCTGCATGACAGCATTCCGATCATTCCCGGATTTTTTCGCATCATCCACGCCGAAAACCCGGGCGCCGCGTTCGGTATTTTTGCGGATTCTCCCTCGCAATGGAAAGTCGGCCTGCTGATTGCGTTCTCTGTGGTTGCGCTGCTGATCGTCTCCCTGCTGCTCTGGAAAAACAGCCACAGCCTGACCTCCACTGGAATCGGGCTGTCGTTGATTCTCGGCGGTGCGGTCGGCAATTTGTGGGACCGCCTCGTCAGCCGGTACGTGGTGGATTTTCTGCTCTTCTATATTGGCCAACACCAGTGGCCGGCCTTCAATGTGGCCGACAGCGCGATTGTGGTGGGAGCGGGGCTGCTGGTGTTTGAGATCCTGTTTACGAAGTCGCCCAAACAACAGTCGGCGTAGAACGGGTTTCATCTAGCTTCACGTGTCGGCTACTCCTCCATGTTCCTTCCTGTTTACTACTAAGGTAATAACATAATTATTACAGAAAAAAACTCCTCCCCCGGTCTTTTGGAATCATAGGGTTACGCAAAAATTTCCGCAAAATCTTTGAGTCTAAAGGAGTTATACGTAAAATANNTTTGGGGCAGCTTCGAGGTCCGTCTCGGGAGACGGATGCACTCATACACTGCCCCAATCAGATTGATATTGTCGCACCGGAGTGGTGGGCATGTCTGTGACCGGGCGCACCGGTGATTTGTGATGAAAAATCGGGAGTCGGAAGTGAGAACCCCGCCAAGCGGAGCTTGTACGAGTAAAGGTGCATAAGCGCTCGCCCACTCATTCGCAAGGAACGCGAATGAGGGCACCCGGCCCTCCGGGGCTAGAGCGGTTTCACGGAAAGTGTAGTCCGGTTTACCTGGAGGGGGTTGCGGTAAATGAGAAAAGGCCGAACCACAGGGGGCACAGAGGAACACAGGGGAAAGAACAGAGGGGAAGCCCTAGATGCGAAGTGCTGGGTTTGAGTCGCCGGCGGCGGAGTCGGTCTACGATATCGGTAAAACTGGCATAGATCCCGCTTCTTTATTGGCTCTGGGCGGCACGACTGAAGCCGTGCCCTTCTCGAGACTCGCTCGAATCGAAGCTTCTCCGCTGCCACCAGCGGCTGAAGCCGGAACCATTTTCGGCAGCTTGCGGTATGCCTGAAGGCATACCCTGATACGAAGCACGATTTTTTCTGCAGCCTGGCACCCGACAAACAGCAGGTCCTTCGCTTCGCTCAGGATGACGATCGCTAAAGAAGCGTTTCGCCGGTCCACCCAGGGCATGACGGGGCTTCGCCCCGCTGGACAGCCGAGGGCGGCTGTCCCTACGCAAAGCAGCTACGGGGTTCCGTAAAGCTGGCGGTACACATTTGCGTTCCGCAGGATGGCTTGCACGTATTCGCGGGTTTCGGTGAAGGGGATGGACTCGACGAACTCCTGCGGATCGCGGTAGTGGCCTTGTCCCAGCCAGTCTCCTACGCGGTCGCTGCCGGCATTGTAGGCAGCCAAGGCGTACTCGAACTGTCCGTTGTACTTGTCGACCATGTCTTTGAAGTAGCGCGTGCCGAGTTCGAGGTTCACGGCCGGCGTGTAGAGTTGCGGCGCGCTGTATCCCTTGAGCTTGACTTGTTTCGCGACGCTCTTTCCTGTTTTTGGCAGAAGCTGCATCAGGCCCACCGCGTTGGCGCGAGAGAGCGCCAGCGCATTGAACTCCGACTCCTGCCTTATTAGCGATGCGACGAGATAGGGATCGAGGCCGTTGAGCACCGAATATTTGCGCAGATCGGTCCAATAGGCTTTCGGAAAAAGCGCTTCCCAGTACGGACGCGGCAGGTCGGGAATGTCGACGGCGAAATAGTTCGGCGTCGTTCGCTTCATGATCTCAATGCCGCGATCATAGCGCCCGATGTCCTGATAAACGCGCGCCATCTCCGGCGGCGCCCAGGTTCCGCCTTCCTGGCTCGCGGCGGCCTGCAACTCGCGCACCGCCAGATCCGCTAGCCCGCCGTTCGAAAGCAGACGCGCCCGTTCGACGCGCAGGTTGTCGTCGGGCGGGTCGGCGGCGGCAATTTTTCCCGCGGTTGAAAGCGGAGAAACGCGGTCGAGCAGCGCGTAGTGCGGCGGAGGTTCTGTTGGCCCGCCTCCGCTCGGCAAGCCTTTCAATCGCCGGCGGCCGAGCTCCGCGTAATAGTAGTTGCGAAAGCGGTCGGAGAGTTTTTGATAAAACGCCCGCGCCATCGCCGGGTTGCCCTCTTCTTCGGCGACACGCGCACGCCAGTACAGGGCCGCAGGAATTTCCGCGGAGTCGGGATAGAGCACGATTTGTTGTTCGAATTCTTGCCGGGCCTCAGCGGTTCGGCCTTGCCGGAAGCTCAGCCATGAAGCCTTCCAGTGCGCATAGGATACGCGCCCGCCATTCGGAAAGCGCTGCTGCAGTTCGCGGAAGTAGTCGATGGCGCGATCGTAGTCGCGCTTCAGCAGGTACATGTTCCCGGCCGAAAGCAGCGCTTGTTCAAGCCACGGGCTCGCCGGACCAAATTGCCGCAGTTCGTTCAGCGTGCGTTGGACGGCCTCTTCATCGCTGGTGGAACGCTGGGTTTCACTCAGCAGGTAGAGGCGCTCGGCTTCGGCATCGCCGTTCTGCGCTCCCATCGCAGTCAGAATCTGCCGGGCGTCTTTGGCATTGCTGCCGCCGCTTTTTTCGAGCGCTCCCGCCAGCGCCAGTTGCACTTCGGGACGGTTCGCCGGACTGACTTCATCGACGAGATCGTGGTAATCGTGGGCCGCATCGCTGTAGCGCTTGGCTTTGAACAGCAGATCGGCGCGCGTGCGGCGCTCGGCTGTAGAGCCGGAGATCCCGAGCTTGCGCAATTCCGTTCCCGCCGCATCCGCTTCGAAACTGTTGGGAAGGTTGAAGTAAACGTTGCGGAAAGCACTCGCGGCCTTTTGATTCTCGCCCGCCGCTTCATAGGCGCGCCCAATGGTGAACTCGACATCGCCGCGCACCGGTGCACGGTCTTTTTCCAGCAGAGCCGCTGCCTCCTGCGCCCGGCGTTCCTCCAGCAGCGCGTTCGCATAGACCAGGTGGGCATCGCGGATCAGAAGTGAGTCGGGAAAGTTTTTGCTGAAATCCGCGAGCGTGGAGAGCGCCTCGGCATTGTGCGCCGTTTTCAGGTAGGCGTCGCCAAGGTAGTAGGCAACGTAGTCTCCGAGTTCGCTGGCACCGGCCTTGGCGCGGTTGAACGGGTCGATAGCTTTGCCATAGTCGCGATCGAGCGTGCGGGCGTAGCCGACGACGAGCCAGGCAAGCGCTCCGGCATCTTCTTTGGCGTGACGGCGGGCATAGGCTTCGACTCCGGCATAGGCGGTGGGAGTGCGGTCCTGCAACAACTGCTGCGCCATGGGACGAAGACTGGCGGAAGCGACAAAGGCCCGCCGCACCCGGCGCACGTGCGGAGAGATGGTTTTACGCTTTTTCTTAGTGCTGGTGGATGCGGCGGTCTTTCGCTTAGCTGGCGTGCGCTTAGCTGGCGTGCGATCAACTGGCGAAGACGACTTGGACTGGGCGACTGCGGGCTGCAAAAAGTCGAGCCAAAGCAGGAAGAAAATTCCAGCGAAAACTACAACTGCAAAACGGCGCACTCAAACCCTACCTACTGCCGAAAGTTGGCACCCATGATGGAAAGGTCGTCTTCTGCGAGACTTCTTATTATTTCATGTTGAAAGTAATTGCCGGAAGCTGCAACCGTGTTCCCGTAACGCTTTTGGTACGTCCCACGGCTTTTCTCGATCGTTTCTTTCAGACGGTCGTACAGATCTTTGTTTTTCCGGCCTTCCGCGACCTTTGCCTGATTGTAGAGTTTGATCTCGTCAACCAGCAGGCGAGCAAAGCGCTGGGCCTTGCGGTGAACTTCCTGATCCTCGGTCGAGATCGCGGCGACCGGCGGCGTCTCGGGTGTTGTCTCGGTCTCCGCATGACCGATCGGCAGCGGCTCGGCCAGCGCAGCATCCATTTCAACAACCGCAGACTGAACTTCGGCGATCGCGCTCTGGGCTTCAATTTCGGCCAGCGCCGGGGTCTCAACTGCGGCGCTAGCGACTGACGCCGAGGCTTCGCCCGCTGACGCTGCTGCTGCCATAGCGTGGCCAGAAGCATACGCAGGGGCATGCGAGGCAAAGGGATCGTTGAAAGCCGGCACCAGGTGCGCCGGCGCCTGATATGGCAGCGCCTCGGCCGCCGGGACGTTATGACTGTCTGCGTGCGCCTGCGCTTGCTTGCGGAGCGAGTTGACCTCAAGCCATGCGCCTGTAGAAAGCACCAGCAGTTCAAGCGCGCCGGCATCGAGCAAACCCGACACACCGGTTCCGCTGTCGGCATAGACCAGCGCGGCAACTTTGTCCTTCAAAATCAAGGGGAGAATCCGGCCTTCTCCGCTCGCCGGCGTTCCAAATTCCCGCATGAAACGCGCGTCCAGGTCGGCAACCGGCGCGCTTGCCACCACGCGATCGCCAATCGCGCGAACGATCGCTCGAACGACAGCAGGAGCGCTTTCATCGAGAGCGAAATCTTTCACCGCCTCGCTATTGGCGAAGCCGCGTCCCTGCCATCCGGTGGCATGGCTGCCCTTGACGACAAAAAGCGCGACTCGAGCCGCATAGCGAGCGCTGGTATCGAGCAACGCGCGCAGAATCTCCCGTTGAGAGGCACCCAACTGGATTTCGGCAACGGCCCGCGCCAGATCTGCCGGACCGGACGCAGAAGCCGCATCGTGGGTGGTTAGTTCAGCGGTCGTTGTTTCGGCTGGCCCGGGTTCGGCTGCGATCTCTTCCATCACCCGGCGGACAATCTCGGTGCGTAGTTGGGCCGCATGGCTGTCCAAAACCTGGCCAACCACCCGTTCCACAATTGGTTCAATCCAACCGCGCTCCTTCATGCGTACTCCGAGGTAAAGATCTTGTGGGGGGCGAAGGGCGTAACCCTTCTAACCTCTGATTATATGGCCCCTTGCAGGCGTTCTCGGGACACCTTGGTACCTGCCCTATTGGGTTACGCGAGAACGTCGGTCGTCCCTCCGGGACTTAAGTCGCTTTTCCCACTTTTCCCAGCGCTGAAGCGCTGGGCTAAGTTCGGTCGCCCCTCCCGGGGCTGGATTCTCCTGCGTTCCGTTCCACTGGATTCCTCGAAAACGACTTCTCACGCACACACTGAAGCGCTGGGCTAAGCTCGAGCGCCCCTCCGGGGCTTGTGTTCTGGCGTGTGTGGCCGCCACCCGGCGGCATGCAGCCGAGTTCTCAGGCACAGGCTACCGGGTCACCTGCAGCAGCCGATCGCTACGCGCGGGAGGCCTTTCTGGAAAGCGGGCGTCAAAAGCACGCGCGAAAACCACGGCCACCAAGTACAATAGCATTGCGGATTCAGTCGCGCTGTCGGAAAAATCTGCATCAAGTTACGAATGAGTACCATCCAACCCAACATAGAGCAACCGGTCAGCGAAGAAATGGCGCTGGTCCGGCGAGCCAAGCGCGGCGACGATCAAGCGTTTGAAGAATTAGTACGGCGCTATGATCGCAACGTTTTCCGCATTGCACAGCACATTACGCAGAATCGCGAGGACGCGGAAGATGTGGTGCAGGAAGCGTTCCTCAAGGCGTATCGGAACCTGGCGAAGTTCCAGGAACAGTCCAAGTTTTATACCTGGCTGGTGCGGATTGCGGTTAACGAAGCACTGATGAAGTTGCGCCGGAGAAAGCCGGAACGCACGGTTTCTCTGGACGAAGAAGTAAAAACTGAAGATGACTCGCTTCCCCGTGAGGTTGCGGATTGGAGTCCCAATCCCGAGCAGATGTACAACCAGGCGGAGTTGCGGGACATTCTGACTCGCACCATTCAGGGGTTGCCGGCGGGATTCCGGACGGTGTTCGTGCTCCGTGACGTGGAAGGCCTCTCGACCGAAGAGACGGCCCAAGCGCTGGAGCTGAGCATCCCGGCGGTGAAGTCGCGGTTGCTGCGCGCACGCCTGCAATTGCGCGAGCGGCTGAATCGCTTTTTTCAGAAACGGGCGAGTGGAGATGGCGACCAGTGAAGTGTTCTGACTTTCTAAACGAGCTGACGAACTACCTCGATGGCGCGCTGGACGCCCGGACCAAGTCCGAACTCGATGACCACTTGGCGTGGTGCCACAACTGCTACGTCGTCTGCGATACCACTCGCAAAACCATCGAAATCTACCGTAACTCGGAGCTCTACGAGTTGCCCGACGATCTGCGCGTGCGGCTCCGGTCGGCAATCATGACCAAGTGTTCGGAGCACAAGAAGTCCGACCCGCCGACCAGCTGAGCGCCGAGTCTTCCTCCTCCTACTCTTCCTGTCGTTCCCTGCTGTCGTGCCTCTGAATGCTCGCAAGTGCTTCATTCCGGAGCATCTATGGGGCGCACCTGCTGTGCCATCAGTGGCCGCGAACCTTTTCCGCACTACTCGAATCTAAGTAGTTAGAGCTCGTCTTAATATTCAGGCGAAGGGGATGAGCCAGTTTTGTCGCTTTTAATTCTGTGGAGGTTACCCGATGTTTTCGAAGCTGATGGAGGCCATGTTTGGTTGCCGGCACGCTCGCTACAGTTTTCCGATCACAGTGCGCGCCGGTTCGCATCGCAACCCGGCGGCTCAGCGCACGGGCACCTATGTCGCGTGCCTGGACTGCGGCAAAGAATTCCGCTACGACTGGCACGAAATGAAGATCGTGGGATCGCAGGCAAGAGAGGCCGCGCACTCCCTGGTTACGAAAGAAGCCGCGTAAGACCCGCTGTTCCCCGACAGCGCATTCTTCGAGGCGTTTCGAGGCCAAAAGTGAACATTCTTCGCTAGCCCTTCCCAGCTCTTGCTCCGCGTTTTCCCGTTTTGGGTCAGCCGCCACCTTGCTCTGAAATTTCACTACCCCCCGACCTCTGAGGAGCGCATAATTGAGTCGGCGCCGACCCACAGAGCATGCTTCGGCAGTCCTTCAGAAGCGTTACCGCTCGCGGTTCGGACGGGAGGTGTCTGTGCCTCTTTCCATGCTTCGGGAGTTCCTGGATCGTAACCGCATTCAATATATGGTGATCTCGCATTCGGTGGCCTACACGGCCCAGGGGATTGCCGCCCTCACCCACACACCGGGAAAAGAACTGGCGAAAACCGTCATGGTCATGGTGGATGGACGTCTCGCCATGGCGGTCGTGCCGGCTTCGTTCCGCGTGGATTTGTACCGGCTGAAAAAATATCTGGGGGCAGACTCGGTGGAACTGGCCAGCGAGCACGAATTTCGCGATCGTTTTGACGACTGCGAAACCGGGTCCATGCCACCCTTTGGCAATCTTTACGGCATGGATGTTTTCGCGGACCAGACTCTGGCCGAGGACAAGGAAATCGCCTTCAACGCGGGTTCGCACCGTGAACTGGTGCGCATGAAATTTGCCGATTTCCGCGATTTAGTGAAACCGGCGATCATCCCGCTGGCGGCGGGCAGAACCCATATTCACGCGGCTTGAGTGCTGCGGAAACGGACTCTTCCCTGCGCGAAGCGGTTGCCGTCTCATGGCCATCGGCACCAGCGCGGGTAGCCGCCAAGCGAGCGGTTGTGGGGCGAAGCGGGCTGTCCCTGTTTTTTTTCATACAATCTTCACAAATCGCTGTGTTAGATTTGCCGCTCAACTCAAATTTCCTGGAGGAAACTGAATTGGGCAAGGACATGGTCCCCAAGAAGATCTTCTTCACCAAAGGCGTGGGGAAACATCGGGAGCGCCTCACCTCTTTCGAGCTCGCCTTGCGCGACGCCGGCATCGCAGCGCAAAACCTGGTACGGGTCTCTTCGATCTTTCCGCCAAACTGCAAGCTGGTCCCACGCTCGCAGGGACTCACGTATCTATCCCCCGGAGAAGTCGTATTTGCGGTGGTTGCCGAAAACTCCACGCACGAACCGCACCGCCTGCTGGCCTCTTCGATTGGCGTCGCCATCCCTGCCGATCGCAACACCTACGGATATCTGAGCGAGCACCACTCCTTCGGTGAGACCGAAGACGCTGCCGGAGATTATGCGGAAGAACTCGCCGCCGAAATGCTGGCCACAACTCTGAACGTGGAGTTCGATTCCGACCGTTCGTGGGACGAGAAAAAGGAGATCTATCGCATCTCGAATAAAATTGTCCGCACTGCCAACGTGACGCAATCAGCGGTAGGGGATAAGCGCGGGCTTTGGACTACGGTGATTGCGTCGGCGGTGCTGATCTTCGACTAGGAAACGACTACGACCGGGTCTCCTTGATTCCAAAGTTGGCGTCAATTATGCTTCTGCAGCAATGAACCCGCAATATTTGCCGATTGTTGATGGATTGTTATTGTTCGGTCTTTTCGTAGGAGTACCGTCGATTTCCGCTGCAATCGGATATGCCGCGTGGAAAGGTAAGCCGAACGGCTTCGACCGCGAACGGTACGGATTATCGGCTATTACTGCCGGCGTTCCCGGTGTCGCGCTGATGGTGTACGCCCAACGAATGCGAGCTGACGTCAGAACCCCGCAGTACTTCTTGCAACTTGCGTGCTTTGCGCTCGGTGTAGTGCTTTTGGGAATCGCTTGCGGTTGCCTTGTAGGAGTCTTCACGTGTCGCCACCGCCAAACCTCCTAGCTGTGCAACACGATCGTCTTTCTTTCAGCCGGTTTCTTCTTCAACCGCTCTAGGACAGCGGCTACGATCAGCGGCAGTCCTACTGTCGCGTCCACAAAAACTTCGCCAAACTTCCCACCTTCGGCCGGAGGCACAAACTTGCCCCACGAAACCGCCTCGCTGTAGGGACTACCCGAAAGCCCGCCCCAGTACACCGGCTCGGGGCAGATGCGCAATCCATAGTGATAGCGCTTCAGCGGCAGGTCTTCCCCGCCCCGGCGATGGCGTAATTCGATGAACGGCCCAAACTGCTGCGACCAATTGCGCGGAACGCCTCCGCCAATGGTGAAGATTCCCAGCCGCTTCTGACTCAGCAGGGTTGCGGCAAAGTGCTCTAGGTCTTCGAAGGGATCGAAGCGGAAGCGCGCCTTCCCTTGCTTGTCGCGCTCACGGTTGGTCAACGCGTAATCGAGGCCGAGTTCAGAATCGGAAAACGCGGGAACAAACACTGGAACATTCTGTTCGTAAGCAGATTTCAGAATGCCGCGTTGTCCTTTGGCGCGCTTCGAAAGATGCGCTCCGATCGCGCGGTTCAGCTTATAGGAGCACATCACTTCGTCCGAGTTCCAGCCACCGAACACAGCGGCCATCACGCGTTCCACGTCGTCGAGGTTCTGCTCGGGCTCGAGCGTGTCATAGACGCGGTTGTATCCCGCCTCGTAGAGTTCCTCGTCGCTGAGCTCGGGATTATGCCGGAAATGAGCGCGCCCGGTCGCTTCGACCAGACCATGCGCCATCAGCGCGCCGGTCGAAACGATCGCATTCACGATACCGCGATCGATCAACTCGGCAATCACCAGGCCCTGCTTGGCCACGGTCATCGCGCCCGCCAGCGTCATGACGACGAAGCAGTCCTTGTCGCGCGCCATGGCCTCCAGCACGTCGGCGGCTTCACCGAGCTGGCGGCCCGTAAACGCCGTCTTGGACATCGCGCGCACCAGGTCGTCAATGGATCGAATCTTGCCGAGATCCAGCGGCTCCAGCGGAATCAGACGGTCGGCCACCGGATCGTGCAGCTTGCGGTCGATGCCCGCGCCTTCCTGATGATTGCCGTGTTCATGATTGCCTTCGGGATGACTGCCGTGCTTCGCAACACTCTTTTGCTTCAAGGGACGAGCCTCCAGAATAAAAACCAATTTTGACCGAAGAAACAATTTACTAGAAGTGAGAGAAACGCGGCGACTCGCTTTTACAGTGTCGTAACACTCACGCCCGCATCGCGCACTTTGATATGCTAGAGCGCGTGTTGAAAGTTGAGCTGGACCGTTGTATGAGCAACAGCCTTCATGAGTTGTCATCCTGAGCGAAGCGAAGGACCTGTTTTTTTGTCTGGGCGAAAGACAGCAGGTCCTTCGCTTCGCTCAGGATGACAACATCTAAGGGATGACGAAGTCCTCCAACTCCGGGAGAAAAAGTGCGAGACAAGTTCACCGTCGCCCTGATCCAGATGTCATGCGGCCCCGAGCCTGCCGACAATCTGGCCAAGGCGCTCGATCGCGTTTCGGAGGCCGCACGAAAGGGCGCCGACGTCGTCTGCCTGCCCGAGCTCTTCCAGACGCAGTATTTCTGCCAGCGCGAAGACGCCGCTCTATTCGACCTCGCGGAGCCGATCCCCGGAGCGGGCACGGAGAAGCTCGCCGCCGCCGCCCTGAAGAATAAAGTCGTGCTGATCGCGTCGCTCTTCGAGAAGCGCGCGCCCGGCCTTTATCACAATACGGCCGCGATCTTCGATTCGGATGGCGTGCTGCGCGGCATCTACCGCAAGATGCACATTCCCGACGATCCGCTCTACTACGAAAAATTTTATTTCACTCCCGGCGATCTCGGCTTCAAGGCCTTCGACACCTCCGCCGGAAAACTGGGCACGCTCGTCTGCTGGGACCAGTGGTATCCGGAAGGCGCGCGCCTTACCGCACTGCAGGGAGCCAGCATTCTGTTTTATCCCACCGCCATCGGATGGCATCCCGCGGAGAAGGCTGAATTCGGCGAAGCGCAACACGACGCCTGGCGCACCATCCAGCGGGCGCACGCGATCGCGAACGGCGTTTATGTCGGCGTGGTGAATCGCGCCGGCTTCGAGACCGGGAACATCCGCGGCAATTCGGTGCCCGGCAAAGGCCTCGAATTCTGGGGAGGCTCGTTCTTCTGCGACCCCTTCGGCCGCGTGCTCGCGGAAGCTTCCCACGACAAGGAAGAGATCCTGCTCGGCGAAGTGGACCTGCATCAACTGGAGGACATTCGCCGCAACTGGCCCTTCCTGCGCGACCGCCGTATCGACAGTTACGGTCCCATCACCAGCCGCATGTTGGACGGAAAGTGACTGACGGAAAATGACTGGACCGAAAATGACCGGACGAAAAATGGCCAGGCGATCCGCCACGCGCGCCAAACTTCCCCCCGCCGCACAGGGCTACCGCATGCCCGCCGAGTGGGAACCGCACGAGTCCACATGGCTCGCTTGGCCGCATTTCCGCGGCGACTGGCCGGGCAAGTTCGAACCGATCCCATGGGTCTATGCCGAGATCGTTCGCAACCTGGCGCGGCATGAGCGTGTGGACCTGATCGTGAATGACGCGAGTTGGGAAAAGCGCGCGCGCACGGTGCTCGAAAAGGCGGGCGTGCTTTCCGACAGTCTTGCCGACACTCCTTCCGACAATGTTTGCTTTCACCGCTGGCGCACCGATCGCGTCTGGACGCGCGACTCCGGCTGCATCTTCCTGACGCCGCCCGCCGATCACGCAGAATCCGGACTGCTCGCCCTGCACTTTCAGTTCAACGCATGGGCCAAGTATCCGAACTACGATCTCGACGAAAAAGTTGGAGAGCGCATGGCGCAGGCCGCCGGCGTTCGCGCCGTGCACCCGTTCGTTGTGCATCCGATCAATGAAAAGCACCGCGTCGTGCTCGAAGGCGGATCGATCGATGTCAACGGCTGCGGCACTCTGCTCACCACTGAGGAATGCCTGCTCTCCACGAGCCAACAACGCAACCAGCCCATGGACCGCGCAGCCTATGACCAGCTATTCGCCGACTATTTTGGCGCGCAGTCCGTCATCTGGCTCGATAGCGGCATCGCCGGCGACGACACTCACGGCCACGTCGATGACATCACCCGCTTCGTCGCTCCCAATACCGTGGTCACGATGATCGAGCAGAATGAGCAGAGCGAAAATTACGCGGCCCTGCATGTGAACCTGGGCCGCCTGAAAAGCGCCCGCACTCCCGACGGACAGAAACTTGAGATCGTCGAAATTCCCATGCCGCGTCCAGTCGTGTTCGAAGGCCGCCAGTTGCCCGCCAGCTACGCCAATTTTTATATCGCGAATGGCGCGGTGCTGGTGCCAGTCTTCAACGATCCGAACGACCGCATTGCGCTCAACTCGCTCGCGGAGCTGTTCCCGACGCGCGAAATCGTGCCGATCTATTCCGGCGATCTGACCTGGGGATTAGGGGCGCTGCACTGCATGACGCAGCAACAACCGAGCAGATGATAGCTGGCAGCTAGGGCGTGTTAACACTAAT
>PKUV01000065.1 GCA_003131315.1 Acidobacteriaceae bacterium | reverse complement strand
TGCAATGCGAGCGGAGCCAGTTCCCGGGGCAGGGTGAAGACGACGTGCACGTAGCTGGCGGGCAGCAACTCTCGTTCCCGCGCCTGGAGCCAGCGCAGGCGCGCGTTGCCCTGACACCTTGGACAATGCCGGTTGCGGCACGAGTTGTAAGAGATGGTGGAATGTCCGCAGTCCGAGCACTGATCACGATGTCCACCCAGCGCGGCGGTGCGGCAACGAGCGATGGCCAGCAAGATCTTCTGATGCTGCCAGGTGATCCAGCGGCAACTGCGCTCAACAAACGACTGACCCGCACAACGAACGATGTCGGCCACCTCCATAGGAGGCCGGTTCATACGCTCTGTGTCTGCTCTCCTTGTTCTCGGATCGTGAGTGCATCCAGCGGACTGCCGGTGGCGCTGAGGTGTCGCCGGGAGAGATGCAGATAGATCGTCGTCTCCTCAAGGTCGTGATGTCCCAGCAACATCTGGATGGTGCGCAGGTCGGCGCCGGCTTCGAGCAGATGAGTGGCAAAGCAGTGGCGTAGCGTATGAGGATGAATCTGTTTGTGCGCGAGGCCGGCGCGTTCGGCGGCCTGCTGACAGGCAGTCCAGAGGACTTTGGTGGTGACGGGATAACTTGCCGTATGCCATCGGTTGCCGGGAAACAGCCAGTCGGTGGGCTTGCGTCTGAGTCCGCGCCAGTAGACGCGCAGCGCATCGAGCAGCTTCGGACTCAGCATGACATCGCGATCCTTGCGCCCCTTGCCACCCCGGATATGGATGACCATCCGCTGACTGTCGATGTCGCTGATCTTCAGGTGCGCCACTTCTGCGCGACGTGCGCCTGTGGCGTATAGCGTCATCAGCAGGATGCGATGGAAGGGAAACTCTGCCGCGTCAATCAGACGCGCGACCTGCTCCTGGCTGAGTATCTCCGGAAGGTGAAAAGCCTTCTTCGGATAGGGCGTCTCAGCGATGCTCCAGCTTCTCTTCAATACTTGGATGTAGAAGAAGCGCAAGGCAGCCAGCCGCAGGGTTACGGTGTTCGGGCTGAACTTCAACTTAGTGAAGAGCGCCGCCTGATACTGGCGAATGTGCTCGGGACCAAGCTGATCGGGCCGGCGATGGAAGTAGCGGCTGAGGTGCTCAACTGCGTGAAGGTACGAGCGGATGGTTGAATCGGCGAAGTTGTGGCGCTGCAACTCCTCAAGCATGAGCTGACGTAGATGGGTCACAGAGCGTTCCTCCTCTGTCACACAAATTAGCTCAAAGCTCCTCTACCATGTCGGATCAGGAACACGCGAATGCGTCCGCCGCATCTGTTGCGGCTTCGTTCAAGTCGGCTTTACTCCGGTCAACTTCCGGTTTGCCCGTCACTCGGGGTAATCCACCGGGGGCAATCCCCGAAGCAACGACTTGCAGAAGAAAAGGGGAGGGCACTCTCTCCCTCCCAGGTGTTTTGTGAACTGACCTCTCATGGTAGAACTGTGAAAGTTCCGGAACTGGTGGCCGTGCCTCCCGGCGTGGTGATCGCGATCTTGCCGGTCTTTGCGCCAGTCGGAACTGTTGCTGTCACCTTCGAGTCGGAGTTCACTGTGAAGGCGGTTGCCTTGACGCCTCCGAATGTGACCTTGGATGCCTGCGTGAGACCGCTTCCAGTGATCACCGCCAGAACCCAGTGCGCAAGGGTCTGGTGGCCAAGCCAGAAGATTACCGCTGGCTATGGCTCGCGCCGAAATGAAAATGTAGGGCGGACACTCCTGTCCGCCGCTTTTGACCTTGGTGTTGATGTTGATTTTCCCCGCTAGCAAAGTCAAAATCAAAGTCAAAGGCGGCGGACAGGAGTGTCCGCCCTACACGTTTTTCCGCAAACTGTACAACCGCCTTTTTCCCCTCCGTTACAATGGCCTGGTGGCTGACGTAAAACCATTCCGTCTCACGGAGTCTGTTAAAGCCGCGGGTTGAGCGTCCAAGCTGAGTCCGGCGGCGCTGGACACGGTGCTTGGGAAATTAGCCCGGCAACAGGACCCGAATGTGCTAGTCGGCTTCGATCATGCCGACGACGCCGGCGTGTATCTGCTCACGCCCGAGACTGCGCTCGTGCAGACGGTGGATTTTTTCACGCCCATTGTGGACGATCCTTACACCTTCGGCCAGATCGCCGCCACCAACGCGCTCAGCGACGTCTATGCCATGGGGGGAAAGCCGCTGACTTCGCTGGCCCTCGTCTGTTTTCCTGAAAAAGGCGATCTCGAAATTCTGGAGCGCATTCTTGCCGGCGGCTTGTCGAAGATGATCGAGGCCGGATGCACGGTGGTCGGCGGCCACAGCATTCGCGACGAAGAAACGAAATTCGGATATTCGGTTACCGGAGTGGTTCATCCCCAGCGCGTGCTCGCCAATCAGGGCGCGCAACCCGGCGATAGGCTGCTGTTCACCAAGACGCTCGGCACGGGCGTCATTTCCACGGCTATCAAAAAAGGCGTTGCGAAGCAGGAATGGATCGACGCCGCAGTGAAGTCGATGACAACTCTGAACAAGAGCGCAGCCGAGGTGATCACTGGCGGGCGTTTGGGGCCGGAACAAAGTCCCACGTCTCGAAAACCGCGAGACGTGGGGCACCCGTCTAACGACCACGCCAACGACCAACGACCAACGACCAACGACGCCTTTGCCGTCCACGCCCTTACCGACATCACCGGCTTCGGCCTGATCGGCCACGCTCGCGAAATGGCGCTGGCATCGAACGTCAGCCTCGTCTTTCAATCCGCCAACATTCCCGTGCTCGAAGGCGCGCTCGATTGCATCCACGCCGGCTACATTCCCGGCGGACTCAAAGCGAATCGTGACTTTGCCGAATGCATGGTCGGCTACGATCCGTCGGTTTCCGCCGACATGCGCACGCTTCTCTTCGACCCGCAAACCGCCGGGGGCCTGCTGATCTCGGTTGCCGCCGAAGACGCCGGCCCGCTCACACGCGCGCTGCAGGATGCCGGCGTTCCCGCCGTCGAAATCGGCGAAGTGCGGACGACTGCCAAGCCGCTGATTACGATTGGCTGACCTTCGTAGGATTTCCGACGCTTGATTTTTGAAACCGATAAGACGATATTCTCATCTATAAAAACGAAACTGCTAGAATACAACGTTGTACTTCTCCACTAGAACGGTTTTCGCGATGGTGTATAGTGCGTACCCTCGGCGGCTAAAGCCGGAGTTCGTTGCAGCCCCTGGCGGCACGGCTGAAGCCGTGCCCTACACGTTCCTGGCTCCCTCTACAGCAACTCGAGAATTGCTCTATTCCCTCTGCGGATCGCAAAGGAGCACCGATGAAAACCCGCCAGCTTGGACGTTCTGGTCTCAAAGTTTCCGCCCTCGGCCTCGGCTGCATGGGCATGTCGGAGTTTTACTCCGGACGCGATGACGCTGAATCGATCGCGACCATTCACCGTGCCCTCGAACTCGGCATCACCTTTCTCGACACCGCCGACATCTACGGGCCGCACAAGAACGAAGAACTCGTCGGACGCGCGATCAAGGGCAAGCGCGACCAGATCGTGCTGGCCACAAAGTTCGGGATTGTCCGCGATCCCAGCAACCCCAATATCCGCGGCGTCAGCGGCAAGCCCGACTACGTGAAGAAGTCCTGCGAAGGAAGTTTGAAGCGGCTGGGCGTCGAGTACATTGACCTCTACTATCAGCACCGCGTCGATCCGAATACGCCGATTGAGGAAACGGTTGGCGCCCTGGCGGAACTGGTCACGGAAGGCAAGATCCGCCATATTGGCTTGTCGGAAGCCAGCGCCAACACTCTGCGCCGGGCCGTGAAGGTGCATCCCATCGCGGCGCTGCAGACGGAGTATTCGCTTTGGACGCGCGATCCGGAACAGGAAATCCTGGCGACTTGCCGCGAACTTGGCATCGGCTTCGTCGCCTACAGTCCGCTCGGACGAGGCTTTCTTACCGGCCAATTCAAGAAGTTCGAAGACCTGGCGGCGGACGATTATCGCCGCTTCTCGCCGCGCTTCCAGGGCGAGAACTTTCAAAAGAATCTGGATCTCGTGAAGAAAGTTGAAGAGATTGCGCGCGAAAAAGAATGTCAGTCGTCACAATTGGCGCTCGCATGGGTACTGGCGCAGGGGGACGACATTGTCCCCATCCCCGGCACGAAGCGACGCAAGTATCTCGAGGAAAATGCCGCAGCGGTGGATTTGAAACTGACTCCGGACGACCTGCGCTGCCTGAGCGAAGTCTTTCCCTCCGGTGCGGCTTCGGGATTGCGCTACCCGGAACACATGATGAATCTGGTCAACGGGTGAGCAAAAATAGTTTCCAGCGGGGTCAGCTGCCGCGAGATTTTTCGCGCATGCGCTTGATGAAACTGGGTACGTGCACCACGGCACGCCCCACCGTACCGCGCCCGACCTCCTGAATGCCGTCGTGGGCACGGACGCGCATGATATAGAAGCGGCCATCAAACGATTCCAGTTCAGCCTCGGCGTGAATTCGCATTCCGATGCCGCTGGCCGCGCGGTGTTCGACGTGGATCGAGATCCCCACCGTGATTTCTCCCTCATCGCAGTACGGTTGCAGCGCATGGAAGCAGGCCGTTTCCATCAGCCGAATCATGTCTGGAGTCGAATACACCGGTGGCAACTCCGGGTGGAATGCGGAGAGCGTGTGCTTCAACTCAACGGTTTCAACCGCCTCGCTGCGCGCGCCGATGGGTATAGGTCGAGCCATGGAATTACAGAAGTAAGAAGTTCAGATTGCAGAAGTAACAGCCCAGGATTTCAACCCTGTTGCAAATGCCAACGCCAAAGACTTTTCACTTTTACAATCTGGCTTTCCTACGTCTGACTTGAAACTACGCCGCCCGTCGCATCCGCCGCGCCTCGACGCCATCCAGCACGGTCCATAAAGCTTTGGTCGCACTCTCGGCGGCAGCCAATGCTTTTTCGGCAGTCTCGGGATTGGCCTTGACCCGCTTCTCCAGTTGTTTGCGCCACACCTGCGCGTGGTGCACGTCGGCGGTGGCGTGCAAAGTGAAATAGCCGCGGGTCTTCTCATCGGCGCCGTAGAGTTCACGCAGGACGCGATCTTTCTCTTGCGCCAAGCGCGGCACCTGCGATTCGTAGGCATAGAAAGCGGCCAGCGCCTCTTCCGGAGTGCCCTCGCTGGCGACACGGTGGAACCAGGAGATGAGCTTGCGAACTTCCCCAACCGGCCGCCGTTTTGAAGTGCGGTTTCCGCCCATGCCTTCCACAAAGTCGAGCCACAGTTCGGCGTGCGAACGTTCCGGCTCGCCGAAGGAATCTTCGCCGCCCTTCTCATCGGTCATGTTGGCCAGAACGGCGCGGCGCAGCTCCCCTTCTTCCAGCCGGACGCCAAGCTGAGCCAGATAGCCCGGGAACGCATCCAGGTGAGGGTAGTAATCCTCGGCATATTCGCGCAGATCGTCGCGGGTCAACTCGCCCGCCGACCAGGCTTTGTAAAACGGATGACAGAGCAAATCGTATCGATGAATGCGTTCTTCCAGTAGAGACAAAAATGCCTTCGTTTCCATGATTACCTCGAGACCTTACCACTATACGGTCGGGGCGGGCGGATCACAAGACGCGCCGTTAGAACCAGTCCCTATGCTTCGCGCACTTTGCGACTCATGGAATCCACGGCCATGAGCAGACCCGTCCTACGGTTACCAATTGGTACTGATGGGGGTATCCCCTCCCCCCTGTCTTTTAGAATCATTGATTTGCGCGGAGCCTACCCTCCAAATCTTTGAGTTTAAATCACTTATCGGCAAAATATAGAAAACAAATGACTTAGCATGGGTTCGGGAAGGAGAACCTGGGTCTTTGCCACTTAGAATCAGCGAGTTAGCACTTGCCGGGCTGGTTCGTCCCGGTCAAAATCCAGATTTCAAAGGACTTAGCGCAGAAAACCGAGGGAACCCCGGTTGTTTCCGCGCTCGTCCTCGGTGGCAAAACGCGCGAACGGCGGCCGCTTATGGCCTATTTAATGCTATATTTATACTTACATATAATATCTTGCAGGGTAAGATTTGTCAAGCCCAGAAACCGGCGGGGCCCGCCACGACGGGGAGGAACAGGCTGGGCTTTGTTCCTTAGAAGAGATAACAACATGGGGCGGCCGGAGACTTTGCATTTCATCCCCTGCCCCCGGCGAAGCCGGTGCCGGTGAAAGTGAACGAGTGGCAAGTCCTCAAGATGAAGATTCGACCGCCGGCGGCGTAAAACCGAAGCCCACTCCGGTGCTGGACGTCCGGAGGCCCACTTCTCGAAAAGCGCGAGAAGAGGGGCACCCGTTTTCGTCACCCTCGTTTTCTTCGCTGCCAACACTTAAGAGGTAGCGTGCGCTTATACTTACCGGCCGGAGAAGTGGGCCACCCGCCATGAGGGGAAGTTACTCCGAAGTCTGCGGTCGAGTCAGTGACCTTCGAACAGTCCCGCCCAAGCGGAGCTTGGACGGGGCACCCTTCAGAGCTAGGATGGGCGCTACGCTTGGGCCATCCGGCGGATGTCTTCGAGCTTCTCTTCTGCAAGGCCGTGTAAGTCTTCCTCGCGGAGGCGGCCTTTTCGGATTAGGCCGGCGAAGACGAAGAGGAGGACGGAATACCGGTAGTCGTACTGGCGGTCGATCTCTTTGCGGCGCTGGGTCAGATAACGTTCCAACTCCCACAGGTCGGACGGTTGCTCGATCTTCTCAGCCATCTTCTTTGCTTGCCGGATGACCGCTTCCAGATCCTGCTGTAGCGCCCGTTCGAACGCCTTCCTTGCGATGGCTTTTTCTGCGGCCGACCACTTCAGGTCGCGAATCGAGGTATAGGGGTCTTGGACTTCGGGGCGGGGTAAGCTGGCCATATTCAGGTCCTCTCACGCGGTATTTTATCCCCAGGTGAGGGGTGGTGCAGTTAGAATTTTCTGCGGATCTTTGTGGTCCGGCGAGAGTGAACGAGTGAAAGTCCTCAAGATGAAGATTCGACTGCGGGCCGGGTAAGACCCGAGTCCACTGTGGTGCTGGCTATCGGGCGGCCCACTTCTCGAAAAGCGCGAGAAGTGGGGCACCCGCGAACGTTGTTACAATTACCGAAGCAGTATTCCCCTCTCATCGTGGGTCCTGAACAAGCGCATATGCAGCCGTTTGACGAACATTTCGAGGTTGTTGTGGTGGGGGCTGGCCACGCCGGATGCGAAGCCGCAATGGCTGCGGCTCGCATGGGGCTGAAGGCCGCTCTCTATACGTTGAACGTCGATCTGATCGCGCAGATGTCGTGTAATCCCGCCATCGGCGGCATCGCGAAGGGGCACCTGGTGCGCGAAGTGGATGCTCTCGGCGGCATCATGGGCGAAATCACCGACGCCGTCGGAATCCAATTCCGCCTGCTCAACACTTCGCGTGGACCTGCCGTCTGGTCGCCACGGGCGCAGTGCGACAAGCAGGCCTATCGCCTGAAGATGCGCGAAGTGCTCGAGTCGCAGCCGAACCTGAAGATCAAGCAGGCGGAAGTGACGGATGTGATCGTCGAGCCGCTCGCTGTCCGCTGTTCGTCGTTCGCTTGTTCGGATGACGATGAGAATTGTCATTCCAAGCGAAGCGAGGAATCTGAAGTTGCGAACGGCGAACGACGAACGGCGAACGACGTTGCTAGCGACCAACGACTAACGACCAACGACTCTCCCCGCATCATCCGCGGCGTCCTGCTGCGCGACGGGCGGCGCGTCTCGGCTGATGCGGTCATCATCACCACTGGAACTTTTCTGAACGGGCTGATCCACTGCGGCGAGCAGCAGTATCCGGCGGGACGTTCGGGAGAACCGGCAGCGGTTCTGCTCGGCGAAGCGCTCAAGAAGCTTGGGCTGCGCGGATGCCGGCTCAAGACCGGGACTCCTCCGCGTCTCGACGGGCGCACCATTGATTGGTCGCGCTTCGAGCGGCAGCCGGGCGATCTGGATCCGACTCCGTTCAGCTTTCGCACCCGGCGCGTTGCCCATCACGACTCGCAGGTGCCCTGCTACATCGCCTTTACCACGGAAGAGACGCATCGCATCATTCGCGAGAACGTGCATCGCTCGCCGATGTACAGCGGGCAGATTCAATCGACGGGGCCGCGGTACTGTCCGTCGATTGAAGACAAGATCGTCAAGTTCCCCGACAAACTGACGCACCAACTCTTTTTGGAACCCGAGGGCCTGAACACGCACGAGATTTACGTCAACGGCATGAGCACTTCGCTGCCGATTGACGTGCAACTGGCGATCCTCAAGTCGATTCCGGGGCTCGATAACTCCGAGATGATGCGGCCTGGTTACGCGATTGAGTACGATTCGATCGATCCCACGGAACTCAAGCGCACGCTGGAAACGAAAAAGATTGCCGGGCTGTTTCTCGCCGGGCAGATCAATGGGACGTCGGGATACGAAGAAGCGGCGTGCCAGGGAATTATGGCGGGAATTAACGCGGCGCTGAAGTTGAAGAAAGAGTCTCCGCTGGTGCTCGACCGCACGGAAGCGTACACGGCCATTCTTATCGACGACCTGATTTCGAAAGGCACCAACGAGCCTTACCGGATGTTCACTTCGCGCGCGGAGTTCCGCTTGCACCTGCGCATCGACAACGCCGACCGCCGCCTCACTCCGCACGGACGGCGCGTGGGGCTGATCTTGGATGAGGCATGGTCGGAGTTCGAGGCGAAACAGCAGCGGCTGGAGGAAGTGAAGCAGGCGCTGGAGAGGACGAAGGTCACGGGGGCGATGGCGGGGGAAATCGAACCGTCTTCACTCGATCTGTCTTCTGCTCTGGGGCAGCCTTTGGCGCAACTGCTGAAGCGGCCCGAGATTACCATCGAGCGGCTCGCGCCGGTTCTCAAGGATCTCGTCCCCAGGTTTTTTGAAAGAAGTTCCTCAGCGAACTCAGCGTCCTCTGCGGTTAGTTGTTCTGCAGTTGATGGCGTTCCGGTGCATCTGTCTTCCGAAATCCGCAACGAACTCAAGTCCGTCGAAACTGAAATTAAGTATGCCGGATATCTCGACCAGCAGCAGCGCGCCATCGAACGCCTGAAGAAGGCCGAGCAGCGCCGCATTCCCGATTGGTTCGACTACCGGGCAGTCAGCGGGTTGTCGCGCGAAATGCAGGAGAAGCTCGGAAATGTCGTCCCGCAGACGCTAGGCCAAGCCTCGCGCATTCCCGGCGTGACGCCAGCCGCAGTTTCTCTGATCAACGTATATATCGAGATCCAGGCGCGACGGCGCGAACAGGCCGCGGCGCTGTAGCTCGTCCGCGCGCACTCGCAAGCGGAACGCGCTTCAAAGCCGAACATGAACGCAGCGCCCGTGGTCATTCCGATCAATACACTTCTATCCATCGCGCTTACCTCCTATTCAAGCCGTCTGCCGCGCTACATGCGGGCATCATCATTCAGCGAGCAACCGCCTTCTGCAAAGCGGAGCGCAGTTCGTCATACGAAAGCGCTCCTGGATGATACATCGCCACTTGCCCGGCGCGATCCAGGACGACCAGAGTCGGCGTCGTACTCGCTCCGTAAGCATTGAAATTCTGTTTGCTCAACGGCACAGGCATGTTCTGCAGGCTGCCGTAATATCGTGCGCGGACGGATTCGATATAGGCTCGCTCCTGTCCGGGCACGGCATCGGCTCCTTGCGCCGCATAGCCGTAAAGTTGTGTCGGTCCAATGACGACCAGGCCCTCCGGAGCGAACTCCTGCCGCAAGCGGGCAATCACGGGAACCTCTGCTTTGCAGTCCACACACCAGTGCGCCCAGAAGAACAAGAGAACTGGCGAACCTTTCAGCGACGCCAGAGCTGGCGGCTTCGGTCCGAGATACTGAGTTACTTGTAAGGGCGGCGCGGGTTGACCGACTAGGGCCAGCAGGTTGAGGTTCTTCTGGAGGCGCGCTCGAATGGATGTATTTCCATAGCGCGCCAAAGCCGAGCGCAGCAGGCTGACCGCTTGCGCGTGCTGCCCATTTTCCGCCATTCCCTGAACGAGAACTTCGTAAGCGGCGCCTAGCGCGATGGGCAGATGAGGTTCGACGTCCAGTTTGCGCTTTGTCGTCGCCAGTTGCTGCTCCGAGAGATGGCGTGTCTCGCTGGCGTAGGCTGCGGCTTGGTCCCAGTGCTTGGTCGAGGCCGCTCCGCGCGCCATCCACGACAAGGCTTCGAGATACTCCGGAGTTACTCCATGCTGAGCTTTATAAGTGCTAAGTTCCGACTCGGCCGCAGAAAAAGAGTTCTGCGCCAGTTGGGCGCGAACATCTCCAATCAGGTCGGCTTGGGCGGACGAAAGAGCAACCCAGGGAGCAACCCAAAGAAGAATTCCGGCGAAAACCAGCTCCCACTTCCCCATTCGAATACGCATAACTTGATCATGAATGAGGCGGGGGGAAGTTGCAAATCTTGGAATCACCGGCCCTCCCCGGAGGGTCAAACGACACAAAAGGTGATGGACCTTATTTTTCAGCTCGATACAAAAGAACGGAGGGCCGAAGCCGAGAATTGTCGGGAGGGTCAGGGAAATATGTACCAGAACGGATTACCTCGGTAAGCACAGAATCCTCCAGCCATTTACCCCCGAATATGCACAATTTAGGTGCGTTTGATCTTTGCGGTCGTCAGCAGTACCCCGCTCTAAAGCGTGACCTGCCTGCACTATCCTGCGAGTTCCGGCGCATACTTCAACACAAAAGGAACACAGCAACATCATGGAAACAGGAACAGTAAAGTGGTTTAACGATGCCAAGGGCTATGGATTTATCAGCCGCCAGAATGGCGAGGACGTTTTCGTTCACTTCTCCGCCATCCAGGCAAGCGGTTTTCGCAGTCTGCAGGAAGGTCAACAAGTTCAGTTCGACGTAGTGAAAGGCCCCGAGGTCTGGCAGGCAGAGAACGTCAAAGGCGTCTAGGCCACAACCAAAATTCGGGAAAAGAATTGCGGCCGGCACAGGCCGCTTTTCTTTTTGGCGATCAGACTGGATTACTGCCCCGGACAACTAGAAAGCCTTCCCCGAATTCACGCCGCCCGCTCGGCTTCGGCGACCGTTCCTCACTGCGAAGCTTCGCTCCGCCTGGACGGGCGAGGGCGCCCGTCCCTACGCGAGTCTTTTTACTCTCCGCCCACCGTGAGTCCGTCAATGCGGATCGTGGGCGAGGCTACGCTGCCGCGGAATTCTAAATCGCTGCCTATCTCGGAAATATTGCAGAACATGTCTTTGAGATTCCCGGCTACCGTGATCTCTTCGACCGGATAGGCCAGTTCGCCGTTGACGATCCACATACCGGAGGCGCCGCGGGAGTAATCGCCGGTTACTAAGTTGGCGCCGTGACCGAGAAACTCGGTTACATAGAGGCCGTCTTTGATGTCCGCGATTATTTGGGTCGGCGTTTTCGTTCCCGGTTCGAGGAAGTAATTTCCCGGTCCGATGCCGGGCGTCCCGGCGAGTCCACGAGAGGCGTTGGCGGTGGTCTCCAGGCCCAACTTTTTCGCCGTATAAGTATTCAGTAGATACGACTTGAGAATTCCGTTCTCAATTACTACCGTGCGGCGCGTGGGAATGCCTTCGCCATCGAAGGGCGTGGTGCCGAAGCCGCCGGGCATGGTGCCGTCATCGATTACCGTGACGTTCGCTCCGGCAATTTTCTCGCTGAGTTTGCCTGCCAGGAACGAGGCTCTGCGATAGACCGAGTCGCCATTCACGCCCTCGAAAATATGTCCGAGCATGGAGTTAGCGACCATCGGATCGAGCACCACCGGCACATGCGCGGTCTTCACCTTGCGCGCGCCGAGGCGACGCAGGGTGCGGCGCGCCGCTTCTTTTCCGACCTGTTCCGCTAAGTCGAGCTTTGCCAGGCTGCGCGCCACCGAATACCAGTAATCGCGCTGCATGCCGCCGTTCGCGTCTTGCGCAATGGGCACCACCGCGACCGAACAGTACGACCGCCGGTATTCGCCGACAAAGCCGTGAGAATTCGCCAGTACCTTTCTGCCAGTTGCGGCGTCGAACGATCCGCCCTCGGAGTTCTTGATGCGCGGATCGGCGTCGAGCGCGGCCTTTTCAGCGCGGCGCGCATACTCAATGCGCTCGGCGCCGGGGAGGGAGTAAACATCCTCGTGATAAAGGTCGAGGTCGCCCGGAAGCGATCCGAACTTGCCGGCCTCGGGAATTCCGGCGTGCGGATCTTCGGAAGTGATCTTCGCCAGTTCGAGCGCCGACTTCAACATGCGCTCGATGCCGGCATCGGAAAAATCGCTTGAATAAGTGCTGGCCGCACGCTGCCCGAAGAACACGCGAACGCCGATGGCGCGCGAGCCCGACTCCTTCAGCGTTTCGACCTGGCCCAGCCGCACCACGGTAGAAAATTCGTCGCCTTCGCGGACCACACACTCGGCCGCCGTCGCGCCGCCATCCGTGGCGCGGCGGACGACGTCGGTGGCGAGTTCCCGCAAATCGGTTTCGAGCTTAGGGGTATGAGTTTCCAGAGTTGTTGTCATTTAGATCGAAGTCAGAAGTCAGATTGCGACAGTAAAGATTCCTGGTGTGGTGTCCCTCAAGTTCGTGGCATCGGTCCATACATAGGTCCTTCGCTTCGCTCAGGATGACACCCCACGCTATACGTCGCGAACTTCTGACTTCACTGCATGAATCCACCAGGTTCCCGCTTGGCAGTTCCGCCGACGGTCAGGCGGTCGATCTTAATTGTCGGGATGCCCACGCCGACCGGAACGGATTGTCCATCTTTGCCGCAGGTGCCGACGCCTTCATCGAGTTTCAAATCGTTGCCGACCATCGAAACCCGCGTCAGCACATCGGGTCCGTTACCGATCAGGGTTGCGCCCTTGATCGGGGCCGTGATCTTTCCGTCTTCGATGAGATATGCTTCCGACGCCGAGAAAATAAATTTGCCGTTCGTGATATCGACTTGTCCGCCGCCAAAGTTCACCGCATAGACGCCGTTCTTCACCGAACGAATAATATCTCCCGGATCGTCCTGCCCCGCCAACATGTAAGTGTTGGTCATGCGCGGCATCGGAATGTGCTCATAGCTCTCACGGCGCCCGTTGCCCGTGTCGGCGAGGCCCATCAGCTTCGAGGAAAGTTTGTCGCTGAGATATCCCTTCAGAATTCCATTCTCGATCAGGACGGTTTCCTGCGTAGGCTGGCCTTCATCATCTACGTTTAAAGACCCGCGGCGCCACGGCATGGTGCCGTTGTCGACCACCGTGCACTTTTCGCTGGCTACACGTTTGCCGATCAGGCCGGCGAATGCCGACGTCTTCTTGCGATTGAAGTCGGCCTCCAACCCGTGGCCCACGGCCTCGTGCAGCAGAACGCCGGGCCATCCCGGACCGAGCACGACTTCCATGTCTCCCGCCGGAGCTTCGCGCGCGTCGAGTTGCAGAATCGCCTGGCGCGCGGCCTCTTTGGCAAAGAACTCGGGAGTTTTGTCGCCAAAGAAAAAGTCGAGCGCAACCCGTCCACCGCCGCCCGAGCCGCCGCGGCCCGAAGTCGCATCCGTCTTCGCGATGCAGGAAACACTTATGCGCGCCAGCGGCTGCGAGTCTTCCGCAAACGTGCCGTCGGAGCCGACCACCAGGATGTTCCTCAGTTCGTCGGCATAGCTCGTTCGTACTTCCTTGATGCGCGGATCGTATCCGCGAGCGGTTCGATCGGCGCGCATCAGCAGTTCAACCTTGGCGGTAATATCCGCGTCCACCGAAGGCAACGCTACGGGATACAAGCTGCGGGCCGGCTTCTGCTGGAATCCGGCGACTGTCGTCTTGGCCGGCGCGCTCGCGATCAGCGCCGCGGTGCGGGCAGCATGAAGAATCCGTTGCGGAGAAAGATCGTCGGTGTAGGCATACCCGGTGCGCTCGCCGGAAACCACGCGCACGCCGCAGCCCGCCGAAATTCCCTGCGAAGCGGACTTCACCAGCGACTCATCGACCATCAGCGAGGTCGAGGTCAGGTATTCGAAATAAAGGTCGGCATAGTCCCCGCCAGCCGAAAGCGCGGCGGCCAGATAAATCTCGAGATCGTGATTCGTAAGTCCGTAGTGCTCGAAGAAAAAGCGCTCTTGGTTGGCAATCACCATATTTGGATGCCCTTGGCTTGGAAAACGACTCGCGACGGCGCTCACTTCCATTATCCCATGCGGTGTACGGCAAAGGCTCTAACGCAAAGAGCGCGGAGGTATCGCAAAGGTCGCGCGAGGAAGGCTGGCTGCTTTCGCACGAAGTTGGTCAGAGAGTTTCCGATTCGACACAATCGCAGTGTACGGGGGTCACAGACGAAGGCGCGCCGGTGCCAAAGAATGTGTGTGTGACCCCAGAGTCGCTCAGCCAGATGCTCTCCGACTTCCTCGACGGCGCACGCGCCGCGGTGGTGGTGGAAGACGGCGCCATCGCGTTCGATCTGGCAGACTCGAAATATTCGATTTCCGGCGAGTATCACAAGTGCCTGCTGCATCTGTGGTCGAGCGAGCGGAATTTCGTGCGGCGTGTGTTGGATGCGGAAGTAAAGGCCACCACGCTCCGGTTGCAAGTCCAGCGCATGGGTCAGAGTCGCCCGACCCGGCTTGACTTCTGCCGTGATCGCGATCAGCGCTCGCCCGCCGCGCGACGGGCGGCGCGCGTCGCCTATGAGCCTCGCCTGCGCCGGGCGCTGGAGAGAAACTTTCCCGGCTGGACCGTGGTCCGGCTCACCACCAGCATGGATCTCGAACACTCCTTCGGTCCGGCCTACCTGCGCGGCTGGCTGCGCCAGGGACAGCGCGCCCTCGCCATCGTGGGAGTGAACGACCAGGAAACGCAATCGACCGTCGATGGCGCGCTGACCGTCGGAATTCTTTGGCTCGAGGCGTGCCGCCTAGCACAGCAGGAACGCCGCGTGGTCGAAGGGCTGGCGGTGGTTGTCCCGAAAGGCACCGTTGCTCTTACCCGGCAGCGTATGGCACATCTGCATCCAACGGCAGCGAAATGGCATTTGTACGAATTCGATCAACAGGAGGATGCGCTCGCACCGGTGGATACCGGGGATCGCGGCAATCTGGCAACCCGCTTGGTGCATGCCATCGATGAAGGCCTGGCACGAGATCGCTTTGCGGAATCGATCGCGCGCATTCGTGGCATTCTGCCGCAATCCGAAGTCGTGGTGCTGTCGCCCGCGTCGATTTCATTCCGGCGGCATGGCCTCGAATTCGCCCAGGCGCGGATTGCGCATGACCCCCGAAACTTCCAGAGCAAAGAGGAAATCGTTTTCGGCGTGGGGCCGGAAGAGCGCGTTCTCGACGCGGAGAACGAAACGCAGTTTGCCGATCTGGTGCGGCTGGCGGCGGCGGTCCGCCACAAGGATGGTCCCAAGAACCACGCGTTGTGGCGAATGCATCCCGAGCGCTGGCTGGAATCGCTGGTCGCCGGCAACATCGCGGCGCTCGACGGGCGGCTGCGGCCGGAATCGGTGTATGCCCAGGTGCCCGCGTTCGCCGCGGCCGACCGCGCCATGATCGACATTCTGGCCGCAACTCGCGAGTCCCGCCTGGCCGTGATCGAGCTCAAAGCCGACGAGGATATCCACCTTCCCCTGCAAGGCGTGGATTACTGGTCGCGCGTCGCCTGGCACCAAAGCCGCGGAGAGTTTGCGCAATTCGGTTATTTTCCTGGACGCGAAATCTCGCTGCAGAAACCTCTACTGATGCTGGTTGCGCCCGCTCTGCACGTGCATCCTACAACCGATACGATCCTGCGTTATCTGTCACCGGAGATCGATTGGGAACTGCTGGGAATTGACGAGCGCTGGCGGGAAGAGATAAGGGTCGTGTTCCGAAAAAGGCCGCAGGGCACGCCGGCTCGAGCGGCTTGAAGCTCTTCACCGCCGAGACGCAGAGAGCGCCGAGAAAATCTTTCTTGGGTTATTGAATTTGGCCTGAGTTTTTCTCGGCGCTCTCGGCGCTCTCGGCGCTCTCGGCGTCTCGGCGGTGAATCGTCTCACTCACCTCTGGCGCTTCGCCTTTGTACACTCGTCCAATTCCCCGTACCAGGCGGCGCATCGGCAGCTCTCCCCTGGCATCGGCAAAGAAAATTTCGCCTGCCCGGGTCCCGCGATAGCACCAGCGCTTCAGGATCGCCAGGTGCTCCATGCGCTCGAACGCGCTGGCTGGTTTGGACGCGGGAAATGCCGTCAGTGCGGTCCGGATGCGGGCTTCCATGGATTGCGACAATGACTGCGACTTGGTGTGTTCGCTACCGGAGATCGGAAACTCCAGCGGCCCCGCGAGCGCGCCACCGTCAACGCGAAACAAGGCGACGCTCTCCTGCTGCCGCGACTTTTGCACGAGCACGGCGCGCGACTGGTCGATCCTCTGCACAAATCCCGGCAACTGCTGCAGCACCAGACCAAGCTTGTCGAGCCGCGCATGAATGGCCGCCGCCGTCTCGAATTCCATTTTCGCGGAAGCGTCATCGCGCTCCGCCGCCATCTGCCGCTTCAGCGATTCACCGCGCGAGTCGAGAAAATCCCCGACCCGCACCACTTCGGTGCGGTACTCGTCATCGGTGCAGCCGCGAAAGCAGGGAGCCAAACACATCTTCATCTCGGAATAAACGCAGCCGGGAAATTTCGGATCGGGATGGAGGTCTTCGACGCAGCGCCGCATCTTGAAAAAGTCGAGCGCGTCGTTCATAAACTTTTCCGCTGCTACCCGCGAAGCAAACGGCCCGTAGTAAACATTCTTTCCCGAAATTCTCCCCAATCGCGTCGTGATCGAAGCGCGGGGGAATTCGTTCTCCAGATGCAGCTTGACCAGCGGAGCAAACCGCAGCCGCAGGCGATTCGAGTAGGTCTTGGGAAAGGCGGCGCGCAGGACTTGATAGAGCACGAATCCCGATTCGAAATCGGAGCCGGTCAGCGTGTATTCGATCCAGCGGACGCGATGGCGCAGGTTGAGGCGTTTGGTGCGTTCTTCTGGAGTGGAAAGCAGCCGTTGCAGCCGCCGCCGAAGGTTGGCAGTCTTGCTGACGTAGGGCTCGGAATTCGCGTCCTCGCCGCGCAAAAGAAACACGGCCGGGGCGGCGGCTACGGTGGAGAAGACTTCGGCGTCAGCTTCCGGCTGGAACTCGATGCGTTCGGAGAGCACTTGGCGATTCTAATGCGGATTGGGCTCGCGTAGGGACGACCGGGTCTGTGTCGCAATCCGTGTGCCGTCCCTTGCGGGACTCGGTTTGTTGCCTTCGCCTTCCCGGCACTTACGTGCCGGGCTTTCTTGTTGTACGCCGTGCATGTTC
>PKUV01000009.1 GCA_003131315.1 Acidobacteriaceae bacterium | reverse complement strand
TACGAATTAACGGGCATCCTCGTAGACCTGTCTATTGCCGAAGTCTGTGACCCGCTCGATCAGACCGGAGATTTCCTCAGTCGCGGGCCTGCGTTCTGGGATTGCGGCGTTCATCTGGTTGGGAGTTATTTTCCCACGGATCGCATCAATCGCTTCGATGCCCGGACGATCCGTCACGCCTTGACCAACTGTCTGCGAAGGGCTTCATGAAGGTACGAGCCGATGTTGCGGATGTCACTGGCAACGTTCATACTCCGACCATGACCCTCAAAAATGCGGCGTTGCTGGCACTGGTCGGGACGATATTGATGACGGTTCTTTTGGTGTGGAATTTCGTCTCCAACGTCCTTAATGTTCTCCGTGGCGTGGAGGCTCCGATAGTGCTCTTCGCGTCGTTCATCTACGCGTTTGGTTGCTTCAGCGTGATGGTGTTCTTTTTCGTGTTCCATAGAGCACAGTCGTGATTTTGGCGAGAGATCATTTCCCCATGGACGGCTCTGCCTTGCGTGACCCATCAGGAAGCCCCTTCTGCGGGGATTCGGCTGCCCGAAGGGGGTTCAGGTCGGCACGGGCGTTTCACAGGGTGAAAACAGCCTTTGTAACCACGCCAGCGACGGTATACGGAGGCCATGATGACCGGGCATTGCGACTCGATGGGCGCTGCCTGCAAGGGGTACGTGAGCCACCAAGCCGAACGTCGGCGTCATGAACTACACGAAGCGCGGGAGCGCTCATAGATGGTGGAATGAACACGAGCATCGCTGACGGAACGCGATTGGGATGACCACGATCACGACCGCGACCAGCACTGAGTCTTCTTCGTGAACCGCCATGCGGATTACTGGCCGTGGATTTTCTGGATTTTCCCGGCCAGTTCGAAGTCGTTCTTCGTCAGGCCGCCGGCACTATGGGTTGATAAATCTACAGTGACCTTGTTATACGCGTTGGACCAGTCCGGGTGATGATCCATTCTGTCGGCCGCGAGCGCGACCCGCTTCATGAACCCGAATGCCTGCTTGAAATCCTTGAATTCAAACATGCGGTGCAGATTTCCCTTCACCACGCTCCAGCCATCGAGCTTGCACAGCCCCGCTGCAATTTCCTGTTTTGATAACTTTCCTCTGCTCATCGGCCCTCCAGTGCCTTCCGGCACCTTCAGTTTAATCGATTCTCGCATCCCATAAAGCAGCTGAGCTGCTAAGACATTTATGAGCTGGCCGGTGGCGTTCTGTCGGCAGTTCGGAGGGAGAGCGCCACGCGCCGACCGCGCATGCGGCTGAAAGGGACCGGACGCAGGGGGCAGACTATACCGGGACCTCCTGGTGCTGGGACTCGCAGACCTGTCTTCACACTGCGCTTCGTCCGCTTAGTAAGTTAATGACCAGAACCACTAACCCTACAACAAGCAGCAAGTGGATCAGACCTCCGCCGATATGCAAACTGAAACCCAGAAGCCACAAAATCAGAAGAACAACGAAAATCGTCCAAAGCATGTCAACCTCCGGTGTTCATTCGCGAGCACCCGAATATGAATCTCATCCAACGTCTTTGAGAGAACTGTTTTGCGCGTGATAAGAGAACAGATGATGGGACTCTGCCGCCACTTGAACACGCAGAGTCCCTGAATGACAAACGGCGGCAATCCCAAATCTGCAAGTTCTACTTGTGCTCGTTCTCTTTCTCTTTGGCCTCAGCTTTTGCGCCACGAACTTCCGCAAGGAACGGCCGGGCTGCATCTGGAACTGGCACTTCGCCCAACAGCAAAGCCCGAGTTGTGACGTCGCCGTACATCGCGTGCCGGGAATCAGTGTCTTGGCGGAGCGACGCACCTTCCAACGTAAGCCCCGCGAACACACCCTTGGCGCGGGAGTAGGTCAGGATTTCCGTATCCATCTTCCAATCCGTACCGGCCTCGGCATGGCGTCCAACTGGCCCCGCTGCCGCGGAAGCGTCCCCTCCAATTTGGAAATTACTCTCGAGCAGCTTTTGCATCCCTTTTTCATTCTGAATGATCAATACCACGTCCACCGCTTCCACACCGATCTGCAGCCCCCAGCTTCCGCCCGAAATCGTGATAAACGCCGGCGCACTCCAGCCATTCGCGGTGCGGCAGGTAGCTACGCCTTTGCCTCCTTTAGCTCCGAAGATCAAGCCGCCTTTGACCATGTGTGGGATAACGGCCACGCACTTTGCGTGCTCCAACACTTCTTCCGGGACTCCCTTGTCCGGCATCCCCATAATTTCGTGCATCACACTGGTGGCATTGTCCAGCCGTTCGGTGGCATCTTCCCGCGCCGATCCCGCCCAGCACAACGTGCCGAGACCCAACATCGCAAGTACGAACATTACTTTCTTCATGGCATCCTCGTTTCTGTTGCCTCTGCGCCGCATCTCCGGCTTGCTTCGGGCTGTGTGTACAGTCGCACACAAGTCCGGCTAGACATTCGGGCACGCTAGGTCGATTCCGACGTTAGCAAATCAAGAGTCAAGAGGTCTGAGCAATAGTGCACATGATGGACTGGACCCCTCGGCTGAG
>PKUV01000176.1:7880-15706 GCA_003131315.1 Acidobacteriaceae bacterium | reverse complement strand
CGATCGGCACCTGCGCCGGAACCGAAACCCCGCTGCAGTAAGTTTGGATTTGGCAAAGTACCTGGGGGAGGGTACAAGCCGGAAAGAAGCAGAGGAGAAATCCTCTGCTTTTTTTATTGTGGGGCGTTTTCTTGTGGGGGAATGATTGCTCGTTCCCGGGCCCACAAAATCCACTGACACAAAATGTCACTTCCGATGCGGAGGTATGACGAAAGCGGCGAACGAGGGAGCGGGGCTGCGAGTTGCATTGCATTCCCAAGGACTTAGGGTTCGTGTGGACGGACCGAGTCCGGCATGTAAAGTGCAACAGTTCTGTCTGGAACTGGGTCGGATGCGCTCATCCGGGATCGTCATCCGGGATCAGGGAGATGCGATGCGAAGGACCAAGGGATTTTCTCTCATTGAACTGTTAATTGTCGTGGCCATCATTCTGGTCATTGCGGCGATTGCGGTGCCCAATTTTCTGCGTTCGCGCATGGCGGCCAACGAATCAACCGCAGCGGGGTCGATCCGGACCTTGAACACGGCGCAGATCTCGTACGGTATAGCGTATCCGACGGTGGGTTTCGCGAGCACCCTGCCGGCTCTGGGTGGGACAAGTTGTGCGCCGCCGGATTCGACCAGCGCCTGCCTGATTGATACGGTGCTGGCTGGGGGCCAAAAAAGCGGGTACAACTTCACCGTGACCAATGTAAGCGGCACGCCGGCCACGAGCTACAATGTTATTGCTGGGCCGACATGGCCGAGCTATTCGGGAGTCCGCTATTTCTGTTCCTACGAAGACGGGGTGATGCGCTTCAGCGAGACGGCGATCGCGACCTGCGATGGCACGGTCACACCGCTACAGTAGCGCAGAGGGCGGCGGAAGGTTTCGAGTACCAGCCTTGATCCCAGCGGGCGGTTTACCTTCGTAACCGCCGGGGCAGCCAGACACCCCCAATCGCGCCAGCATTGCTTATAATTCTCTTCGTCGGATTCCATATCAAATTCCACCCAAGGAGCTTGGCACAGCGCGCATAGCCATGGCTGCGATTGAAATTCTCGACCTGGAAAAAAGCTACTTAGTCGGATTCTGGCGCAAGCGGCCGAAGCTTGCGCTGCGTCCGCTCCGCCTGACGATCGAAGAGGGAGAGGTGTTCGGCTTCCTCGGTCCGAACGGCGCGGGCAAGACCACTACCCTCAAGCTCCTGATGGGGCTGGTGTTCCCGACGGCGGGAACCGCGCGGATTCTCGGGATGGACATGGATGATCCGCGGGTGAAATCGCAGATTGGATTTCTGCCCGAGCAACCCTACTTCTACGACCATCTGAGCGCGAGAGAACTGCTCAATTATTATGGGCAGCTTTCTGGAGTTCCACCAAAAGGGCGTTCGGCGCGGGTGGAGCAGATGCTGGCGCGGGTGGGATTGAGCGATTCGGCGGGGGTGCAGTTGCGGAAGTTCTCGAAGGGCATGTTGCAGCGGGTGGGGCTGGCGCAGGCGATCCTGCACGATCCGAAGCTGGTGTTTCTGGATGAGCCGATGTCGGGACTGGACCCGATGGGACGGCGCGAGGTCCGGGATATGATCCAGCAACTGCGGTGCGAAGGCAAGACGGTTTTCTTCTCGACGCACATTCTGTCGGATGCGGAGGCGCTTTGCGACCGGGTGGGGATCATCCACCAGGGTGAGTTGCGCGGGGTGGGGGCGGTAGCGGAATTGACTTCGCAGACCCAAGGCAAAGTCGAGATTATTTTTTGCGCACAAGGAGTGCCGGCGGATTTGACGAGCCTCGGGGCTGAGGCGCGGGTCAGTGGCGACATGGTGAACGCGGTATTGCCGGAAGAGCGGCAGGATGCGGCCTTGGAAGTGTTGCGGCGCGAGCGCCTCAAACTGATCTCGCTGACGCCGGTGCGCAGTTCGCTGGAGGAATATTACATTCAGAAACTGCGGCCCGCGGAAAATCGGAAAGGGGTGGGGGTATGAACTCGCGGATCGGTTATATCGCCTTCAACACTTTTCGCGAGGCGGTGCGCGACCGGGTTCTGTATAACCTGATCGCGTTTGCGCTGCTGCTTTCGGGGACGGCGATTCTGGTGGGAGAAATTTCGATCGACATCGAGCGCCTGGTGGTGGTGAACCTGGGGCTGACGGCGGTGTCGCTGTTCGGAGTGGTGATCGCCATCTTCATCGGGATTGGCCTGGTTTCGAAAGAGATGGACAAACGCACGCTGTACACAGTGCTGTCGCGGCCGGTTCGCCGATGGGAGTTCGTAGTCGGCAAGTTCTTTGGGCTCACGGGAACGCTGGTGGTGAACACGTTCCTCATGGCGATCGGCGTGTTTCTATCGCTGCTCTATGTGGCGCACAAATTCGAGAAGATGGACGCGTGGGTGCTGGTCGCGCTGTACTTCATCGTGCTGCAGTTTCTGATCGTGTGCGCGCTGGCGCTGTTTTTCTCGTCCTTTTCGACGCCGCTTATGTCGGCGGTCTTCACCTTCGCGCTGTTCGTGATCGGAAGTCTAGCGGAGGATCTGCGGGGCTTTGCCAGAATCACGCACGGGTTCGGGGGCTGGATCGCGACCGCCGTCGCCTATCTGGTGCCGAATTTTTCCGCTTTGAACGTGATCAGCCAGGTGGCGCACGGGGACCCGGTACCCGGGCGACTGATTCTGTACAACAGCGTGTATGCGCTGCTGTATTCGGCGATGGCCATCTCGGGAGCGGTGCTGATCTTCCAGCGCCGAAATCTGAAATGAGTGCCACGCGACGCGTGAACCTGGTGGCGATCGCTGTACTGTCGTTTTCCATGGCCGGCGCAATGGCGACGCTCTGTGCCATCGACCACATACGGCGGGGATCGGTAGGGCAGGAAGCGCTTTATCTGCGCTCTTCAAAGGTGCTGCGGCGGCTGAGCCTCGGCTACACCGGCCTGCTGGCCGACATTTACTGGACGCGCGCGGTGCAGTATTTCGGGGAACAGCATCACAACGGTTCCGGCGATTTCCGCTTGCTGGCGCCGCTGTTGGAAGTCACGACGGAACTGGATCCGAGGCTTTTGCCAGCGTACCAGTTTGGGGCCAACTTTCTGGCTCCGAAACCGCCCAGCGGCGCGGGATTGCCGGGGTCCGCGCTCTCGCTGATGAAGTACGGAGTCGAGCACAATCCTGACCAGTGGCGGCTCTACTACAACCTGGGATTTCTGTACTACACCGAGTTCAAGGACTACGCCAAGGCGGCGGATGCGTTTGCGCAGGGAGCGAAGCTTCCGGTGACCAACGCATTCATGCCGATCCTGGCGGCACAAATGGCGCAACATGCGGGCGAGTTCGACACGGCGCGCATGTTGTGGTTCACCACCTACCAGAGCACCAAAGAAGCACAGATCCGGCAGAACGCGGTTGAACATTTGCTCGCTCTGCAAGTGGATGAAGACGTGACGCGGCTGGAGCAGGTGGTCGAAAAGTACCGCGCCCAGACCGGACGATTACCGGCCAGCATGAGCGATCTGGAGCGCGCGGGGTTTATCCATGGGACGCCTGCCGATCCGAAGGGGCGGCCGTACAAGCTCATGCCGGATGGGCGGATCGAAGTGCAGAATCCGGAGAGCATTTTCTTCATCACCAAAGGCCTTCCGCCGGGCGCGGCGCCGCCGCAACCGCCTCGGGAGGCCCGGCCAGATTCGAAGTAAGCGCTTTTGACTTTTAGCTTTTAGCTCTTGGCTCTTGGCTTTTAGCTCTTGGCTTTTAGCTAAAGGCCAACGGCTAAGAGCTAACAGCGGTTTCTCCATTTTGTTAGCATGCAGGCGTGTCCCCAAGTTCCCCCCAACAATTCTGGAGAGCGTTACGCGGCTGGTGGCGCGAGCAGGCGAGAGAGAAGGGTGCTGGCGGCACGACTTCCCCGCTGATCCGCAATCTGTGGGCCTTTGTGCGCGAGTCGACGCCGGAGCGTCGGCGGCAGCGCTATGGCGACATGGAGTACGACTGGGAGCATCGCGTCAACACGACCAGCGGCACGGTGGACTGGCGCGCGCGGCTGCTGGGATTATTTCATTCCCCGTATCAGCCAACCGACCCGGCTCTGTTTCAGGAGATGATGGCGAGCCTGCCCATCGAGTTCGATCACTTCACCTTCGTCGATCTCGGTTCAGGCAAGGGACGGACGCTGCTGATGGCTTCGGAGTATCCGTTTCGGAGAATTGTAGGAGTGGAGTTGATTGCGGAACTGCATCGCGCGGCGGAGGAGAACATACGCGTTTATCGGCGACTGACGCAGCGCTGTGTGCAGATCGAGGCGGTCTGCGCGGACGCTTGCGAGTTTGTCTTTCCGGAAACGCCGCTGGTGTTGTATTTGTTCAATCCGCTGCCGGAGGCGGGATTGCGGCGGGTGCTTCGAAATCTTGAGCAGTCGTTGGAGCAATCGCCGAGGCCGGTTTGGATCGTGTATCACAACCCGGCGATGGACAGCGTCCTGGCGACATCGCGGGCGCTGGGGAGTACCGGCGGAACGGAACAGTACTCGGTGTTCAAGAATTTGTAATTTGGCAATTTGTAATTTGCAATTTGAGACCGATCGTACGCCGTGATCTGGGCTTCAATTGCAAATTACAAATTACCAATTACAAATTCTTCTCCGGAGTGGAGTAAAGGTAAAATCAGCAATTGGGGAATCTATCCGACGTGAAGAATGGATTGTTTGGCTGGCTGGTGATGGTGGCGGTTACGCTGCCAGGCTTCACCCCGTTAGGTCGTGCACAGGATGTGCGTCAGCTCGCACGGGCAGTCGATGACCACTACAACCACCTGCGCAGCCTGCAGTCGGACTTTACCGAGATCTACCGTGGCGACGGTGCGGAGCGAGTGGAATCGGGCACCTTGTGGTTGAAAAAGCCGCGCAAGATGCGGTGGGAATACCGTTCTCCGAAAGAGAAGCTGTTTATCAGCGACGGCGAGGCGGTGTGGTTCTACCTGCCGGCGGAACGGCAACTCAGAAAGACGGCACTCCGGAAGCTGGACGACTGGCGGTCACCACTGGCTTTTTTGCTTGGTAAGACCAAGCTGGAGAGTGAATTACGAGGACTTTCCAAGGTTGTGGATCAATCCCCCCTGGGTGCAGGTAACACGCTGTTGCGAGGGGTTCCGCAGGCGATGGCGGGCCAAGCGAGCGAGGTGCAACTGGAGATCACGCCTTCCAACCAGATTGTCCGCATCGTATTAGTGGAAGCGGACGGGGCGACGACGGAGTTCCGCTTTGCGGGCTGGAAAGAGAATCTGGAGTTGAGCGACAGCCGGTTTCAGTTCACCCCTCCGCCCGGGGTGGAGACGGTGGAAGGAGAATTGGGACCCTAGTTTTTCTGTAGTCTCCCGAGACGGGGCAAGCCCCGTCTCTACAGGTGGAAGAATTTACGACATCGCAGCCTGTTTGACCGGGTTACTAGCGTACCGCGCAGGTGGACAGGTTGCGGTAAGCGCTTTGGGAACAGAATGTTACACTTGGTCTGAGACGTTCGACACCAGACGCTCAAAACCAGAAACTCGAAATCAGAAGATAGCGAATGGCACAATTCCTGGTCAAAGTCGCCGACGAACAGGGCCATCTGCGGCAGCAGGTGGAGCACGGGTATTCCGAAGCGGAGATCCACGACCGGTTCACGCAGCAGGGATACCTGGTGTACTGGGTCAAGCCCCGGACCCTACTCAGCACGGGGGGGGGGCAGTTCGGGCGGCGCGGCAAGCTGCGACAGTCTACGTTTCTGATCTTCAATCAGCAGTTTCTGACGCTGATAAAGGCGGGACTGCCGATCCTGACGGCGCTGGATCTTTTGATCAAGCGGCAGCGGGACAAATCTCTGCTACAGCTGCTCGAAAACGTACGCGAGCGCGTAAGAGGGGGCGAGTTGCTGTCGGATGCGTTTGCCGCCCAGCAGGTGTTTCCGAAGATGTACACGACCACGCTGCTGGCCGGGGAGAAGAGCGGGAGCATGGAAGAGGTTCTGGGCCGCTACATCGCGTATCAGCGGATGGTACAGACTTTCCGTAAGAAGCTGCTGGTATCACTGGTGTATCCGGCGCTGTTGGTTACGGTGGTGACGCTGATGCTGACTTTTCTGATCACCTACGTGGTGCCAAAGTTCGCCGAACTGTTCGACAACATGGGAGCGCAACTGCCGGCGATCACGGTGTTCATGCTGTCGCTCGGTCTGAACGCGCAGAAGTACGGGTGGTTGGCGCTGCTGGTAGGGGCGGCGGCAATTTTTCTGTTGTGGCGGTGGAAGCAGAGCGATCGGGGGGCCGAACGCATTGACCGGTTTCTGCTGTCGCTGCCGCTGATTGGGGAAATTCGGCTGAAGTACCAGGTGGCGAATTTCTCGCGCATTCTAGGGACGCTGCTGCAGGGCGGGCTGCCTTTGGTGCCGGCGATGGAAACGGCCGGCGAATCGATGAGCAGTCGGCAAATGTTGAACGGGGTCACCGCCGCGGCGGAGCGGGTGAAAGAAGGACAGAGCCTGGCGCATAGCCTGGAGACACAAAAGTTGTTTCCCGATCTCGCGGTCGAAATGCTGGAGGTCGGCGAATCGACCGGCGCGCTGCCGGCGATGTTGAACTCGGTGGCAGAGTTTTACGAAGAGGACGTGCAGACGGCTCTGGGCGCAGCCATGGCGCTGATTGAGCCGATGATCCTGATCGTCATGGCGGTCTTTGTCGGCGGGATCCTGATCTCTCTGTATATGCCGATCTTTACCTTGGGAGCGGGCATTCACTAAGACGCCGGGCTGGCTGTAGAGACGGGGCTTGCCGCGTCTCTACAGAGAGGCTGTAGACTGGAATGGGCATGGCGGACAAGAAAACAGTACTGGTAAGCGGCGGAAATGGCGGGAAACTGGTGCCGGAACCGGCGTCGATTCCCGACGAACTGGAACGCGCGCGGGATATTGCGCGGCGCTACCGTTGCGAATTCATCGATCTGAGCGATTTCCAGTTGCACCACGATCTGTTCGAGAAGATCCCCGTGCACCTGATGTTCCGCTATAACTTCGTGCCCCTGGACGAGACGGAGGACGGGCGGTTGGCGATTGCGATTGCCGATCCCAGTCAGTTGATGATGATCGACGAGATCAGCCTGCTCCTCGGCAAGCGGATCGTCACCAAAGTTTCGACGCTCAAGCAGATCTCCGACATTCTGAAGAAGACCGAGCAGTCCAAGCGCGTGCTGGAAGACGCGAGCGAGGGATTCACGCTCGACGTGATCCGCGAGGACGAAGCCGGGAACGACGAGACCATCTCGATCGACAAGTTGACGGCGACCGCGGGCAGCGACATGAGCCCCATCATCCGTCTGGTCGACACCACGATTTTCACGGCGTTGCAGCGGCGGGCGAGCGACATACACATCGAGACGCGAGACGACTCGGTGGTCATCAAGTTTCGTATTGACGGCGTGCTCACCAACGCCATGCCGCCCATCGGCAAAGAGCACCACTCGACCATCATTTCGCGCATCAAGGTCATGAGCGAGCTCGATATTTCCGAGCGCCGCGTGCCTCAGGACGGCCGCTTCCGCGTGAAGTACAACGGGCGCGCCATCGACTTCCGCGTTTCCATCATGCCGTCGATCCACGGCGAAGACGCCGTGCTCCGCGTGCTCGACAAGGAGTCGATGAGCGAGAAGTTTAAGAAGCTCACGCTCGAAGTGGTTGGGTTCGACGAAGACGACCTGCGCCGCTTTCGCCGCTACATCAAGGAACCGTACGGCATGGTGCTGGTCACCGGGCCGACGGGCAGCGGCAAAACGACGACGCTCTACGCCGCGGTCAACGAGATCAAGACCGACGAAGACAAGATCATCACC
>PKUV01000176.1:0-7851 GCA_003131315.1 Acidobacteriaceae bacterium | reverse complement strand
CGGACAAGATCATGGTGGGCGAAATTCGCGACAACGAAACGGCGCAGATTGCCATCCAATCGGCGCTGACGGGCCACCTCGTGTTCACGACCGTCCACGCCAATAACGTGGTCGACGTGCTCGGGCGCTTCCTGAACATGGGCGTCGAGCCTTACAACTTTGTGTCGGCGCTGAACTGTATTCTGGCGCAGCGACTGGTGAGGGTCATCTGCGATTCCTGCCGCACGGCCGTGCATTATCCGAACGACGTGCTCGAGGCGAGCGGTCTGGACCCGCAACAGTGGTCGCAGGTTCCTTTGTACGAGGGGCAGGGCTGCATCGAGTGCGCGGGGACGGGGTTCCGGGGACGGACGGCGATTCATGAACTTCTGGATCTGACCGATCGGATCCGCGAGATGATTCTGGACCGGAAGCCGTCATCGGAGATCCGGCGCGTCGCCCGCGAAGAAGGCATGCGGTTCCTGCGCGAATCGGCGCTGGACAAGGTGCGCGGCGGATTCACCACTCTGAAAGAGATCAACAAGGTCACCTTTATCGAGACCATGCGCTGAGGCTGGTTACCATCCGCATGGCCGGCAGTCCAGTCCCGGCACCCGCAGAGGTAACTGTTCTCGCCATGAAGGTGCGGGATATCATCAAGTTGTTTGAAGCCTTGAACTACGTTGTTGTTGCTTACGAAAAATCCGGTACCGGCTGGGCGGCTTACGTTCCCGACCTGCCGGGAGTGGTGACCACAGGCCGAACCAGAGCCGAAGTCCGCTCTTTGATCCAGGAAGCGATTGAGTTCCACCTGGATGGACTGAAAGAAGACCGGTTACCCATTCCGGAACCGAGCGCCGAAGCAGAGGTAATTTCGATCAGCCCGACCAGCAAATGACCAGCTCTTCCAAACACGTTCGGCGTCCGACGCTCGCCTGCGAAATCGCAGCTGACCGCGTTTTGGCGGGCCGCGCGGCGGATACGGGGCGAATGGTGGAAATGGCGTCGGCGCGGGAACTGGCACCGGGCACGGTGGTACCCGATTTGATGGAAGCGAATCTGCGGGACGGAGCGGCGGTCCGGCAAGCGATTGAAAGCGCGCTGGGCAGCATCGGCGGGCGGTCCCGCGACGTGATCGCGATTCTGCCCGATACCTCGGTGCGAGTCGTGCTGCTGGATTTCGAAACGCTCCCATCGAAGCGGGACGAGGCCGAGGCGGTGGTCCGCTTCCGGCTGAAGAAGTCGCTGCCTTTTGATCCCGCCGATGCCCGGATCTCGTATCACGCGCAGTCAACCGGTAAAGGCGTGCGGGCGGTGGCTGCGGTGGTGCTGAATACGGTTCTTGAGGAATACGAGTCGGCGTTTCGCGATGCGGGCTACAACCCGGGGATGGTGATGCCGTCGATGCTGGCGGCGCTTGGAGCCGCGGACGCGGAACGGCCAACCCTGGTGGTCAAGGTGGACGCGCGCACGATCAGCATCGCGATCCTCGAGCAAGAGCAACTGCTGCTGTTCCGGACGCTCGAAAATGTGCGGGGCGTAACCATCACCGGCGATCAACTGGCGGAGGAAGTCTATCCCTCGGTGGTGTTTTTCCAGGACACGTACAAGCTGAACATTGAACGTGTGTATGTGGCGGGGCTGCCGGAAGCGGGTGTCGCCGCGCCGGCGCTGAAGAACCAGTCCGGCGCACACGTTGAGGAACTGGTGGCGACGTCGCAGATTGGATCCACCACGGGGACGGTTCCGCGCTGGCGCATGGCGGGAGTGGTGGGAGCTTTGATTTCCTAAATGGCTCTTGGCTCTTAGCTAAAGGCCAAAGGCTAAGAGCTAAGAGCGGTTTGGCTCTTTTTGATTTCATAAATATGCGTTTGGATATCAATCTCGCGACCCGGCCGTATGAAGATGCCCGTGAATTCTGGGTGCGCTGGGGATTGGGAGTGGGGCTGTTGGGCGTTTTGACGCTGGTTCTGCTGGGCTGGGCGGTGCGCGGCTGGACCAACGCCGGAAGAGATCGCCATAACATCGGGCAACTGCAGGAACAGATCGCGGAACGCGACAACGAACGGGCGAAGGCGCAGGCCTTCCTCGACATGATCGCCAACCGCAGCACACGGGACCAGTCGCAGTTCGTGAATGGACTGATTCAACGCAAGGCATTCTCGTGGACGCGCGTGTTCGAAGATCTGGAGCGGGTCATGCCCCCGAACCTGCATGTGGTCTCGCTGCGGCCGGAATTGAACGACCAGAATCAGATGCAACTGGAGATGAGGGTGGCGGGCGACACGCGCTCCGCAGCCGTGGAACTGGTCCATCGCATGGAAGGCTCCCGGCATTTCCAGGGAGCGCAACTGGTGTCGGAGGGGCTGAGTACGGAGGCTGGATCGGGCGTAGTCGCTTCGGTGGTCTCGATTTATGTTCCTGACTCGACCGACAGGAGCGGAAAGTAATGCCGGACTTTGGGAATTCGCGGCGCAAGTTGAAAATTGCGATTGGGGCGATGCTGGCTGCCGATGTGGTGGCAGTGGCCGTTCTGTTCTCGCCGCTGGTGGGTTCGGCGGATTCGCGGACGCTGCAATTGAATCTACTGCGAGTCGAACTGCAAAAGAAAACCCGCGAAGTGGAACCGCTGCGCGGCATGGACAAGAAGATCGTGCTGGCGAAGGATCAGATCGGCGGGTTTTACAAGGACCGCTTTGCCGCGAAGGATTCCGCTTTGGCGAATGAACTTGGAAAGCTGGCGGCGGAGAATGGGATCCGGATCCAGCAGGCGAAATACAAGGAAGAAGAAGCGGAAAGCTCCGGCGTGATTCCGATCGCAATCGAGGGAAGTTTTTCCGGAGACTATCTGCAACTGGTGCGGTTCATCAATGCGCTGGAACGGTCGAAGTTGTTTTTTGATGTGGATAGCGTGGACTTGGCGGGCGAAAGCGCGGGACCGGTCAAACTGGAAATCACGATGCACAGTTATCTGCGGTCGGGTGCCTGAGTGAAACTGGGAATCGAAAATCGGAAGCAAGTTATCTGGCTGGTAGTGTTGGGCGTGATTGCAGTGGGGATGCTGGGCTATGAATTCTGGCCCTCGTCGCCATCTGCGGCGCCGGTAGTCTCGCAGCCGACTTCGACTGCGGCCAAGCCCGGTGTACGGCGCACGGCTTCAGGAAAAGTGGTGCCTGTGGTTGAGCCGCGGCTGGATCCTACGCTTGACCTGAACCTGCTCAGCCAAAGCGAGGAAATCAAGTACGCGGGCAACGGAAGAAACATTTTTGTCGCGGGGTCTTTGCCCATCGAAAAGCCCAAGGGAAACGGCACGGATACACAGACTGGCGGCCTTCGCCCGCCTCCGCCAATTCCACAACCGCCTCAGATCACGCTCAAGTTTTTTGGCTTTGCCAGCCGGCCCGGCGAGACGAAGAAGGTGTTCTTGTCCCAGGGTGAAGACGTTTTTATCGCCGCTGAGGGCGACATCGTCAACCGGCGTTATCGCGTCCTGCACATCTCGCCGACAGCCGTGGACATCGAAGACGTACTCAACAACAACCGGCAGAGCCTGCCATTGACCCAAGGATGAATGATGAACCAGTTGCCAGCTTTCAGTAAGAGCCCTGACTGGCAACTGACCACTGGCAACTGGCAACTGCGTTTTTTGGTAATTTGAAGGCGAGTGAGCGGTTATGCGGCGTGGTTTGAGATCACCAAATTACCGAATTACAAATCACAAATCACAAATTCCCCAGCGCGGTTACATGCTGATCACGCTGATGCTGGCGCTTGCGATGATCACAATTGGGCTGCTCGTCGTGCTACCCGAGATTAAACAGCAGATCCGCCGCGACCGCGAAGAGGAACTAAGACACCGCGGCACGGCATACATGCGGGCGATTCAACACTTCTACAAGAAGTTTGGCCGCTATCCATCGCGCGTCGAGGAACTGGAAAATACCAACAACATCCGTTTCCTGCGCAAGCGCTATAAGGATCCGATCAACCGGGACCCGGCCACGGGCAAGGAGCGGGACTTCAAGTTCCTGCATCAGACCGACATCAGCTTAAACAACGGGCCGGTGCTGGGACAAACACCAGGACAAGGTGGACTCCCAGGGCAAAGTGGGCTGCCGGGACAAGGCGGATTCGGCGGGACGCAGGGAGGATTCGGTGGGCTGCAAGGCGGGGCCGGCGGTCTGGGAGCGCAACCGGGTGGGCTTCAGCAACCGGGTAACGCGTCCGCGCAGAATCCCGCGAGCGGTGATTCCGGCAATCCTTCGAATACAGACGAGAACTCAAATTCAAATTCGCCGGGATCGTCGTCTTCTAATTCCAATGCAAGTGCAAGCCCTGGTTCCAGCTCCGGCTTCAACGGACCGACGTTCGGCGGGGGGCCAATACTCGGGGTCGCCAGCACGAGCAAAGAGAAGAGCATTCGCGTGTTCTACGAAAAAAGCCATTATAACGACTGGCTCTTCATTTACTTGGCGCAGGCCGATCGCGGCGGCCTGCTGACCGGGCCGGTGAATCCTGGTATGCCCAGTGGGAACTTAGGCGGAGTCGCTCCCGGAGTGGCTGGTAGTCTGCTGGGGCAAGGACAAGGACTCGGGCCGAACGTCGGCCAACCCCAGGGTCTTCCCGCGCAAACTCCGCAAACTCCACAAAACCCGGGGCAGACGGCGCCCGAAAACTAGAACGGATCCAGCTTTGTTGCACTCCGCTGGTGTGGGGACGGGCGCCCTCGCGAGCCTGCCCTGAGCGAAGTCGAAGGGTCCAAGCCGAGCGCAGCTCGGCAGCTGCCTATGGTCACAGCAACTCTGGATTCGCTATAGATTTCACAATCCCAGCAATGGAAAAGCCCCGCGTCGAAAGCGGGGCTTGCCGTGAAACCAGAAACAATTAAACGTTAAACGAGGAGCCGCAGCCACAGGTGCTCTTCACGTTCGGGTTTTCGAACTTGAACCCAGCGCCTTCCAAAGTCTCGACGTAATCGACATGCGCTCCGCCAAGATACATCAGGGAAGTGGCGTCCACGTAAACCTTCAAACCGTCAAATTCGAAAACCTTGTCCATCATGCCGGCGCCGTTCTCGAAGGCCATGGAGTATTGAAAGCCGGAGCAACCGCCGCCGACTACGGACAACCGCAATCCCGCCGGGACCGGCGTCTGCGAGGCCATGATTTCTTTGACCTTGGCAATCGCGCTGGGGGTCAGGACTGGTACCGCGGTTTTGGGCTGCACTTCGGGTGCGGTGGTAGTTGCCATCTGTTTATCTCCTTGTAATTGCTCATTATAACAAACGTTGCTACCGGCTCGGCAAGCCTTTTCAGGAGCCGGTACTTCTTCCCGAACCTGCAATTTAGATGCTTCGGGTAGGCAAGAAGTCGCAGCCCCCTCTTGCCAAGGGGTCTATAATCATGCGCAGTAGGGGCCTGTACCCGAACGCCAGCGGATGGCAGCACAGTTTTCGCTGGGGCTTAAGACGGCAACTTCGGGAATTGGCTCGATCTCAGCTCCGAGGTGGCGTATGACTCCTATGTTCGGGCTGCTTGTCGCGTGGGGTATTCTGACGGGGATCCTCATCATCCTCCTGATCTATCGCAGCACCCTCACCATGCACGAGGACGATTCAATCTTCCTCCATGAAACCGAATCCCAGATGCACAAAGATCAAACGGAAGTTATAGCCAAGATGAGAAGGCTCACACCGATCGTCAAGGTGCTCGGCGCCTTGTCAGGGGTCATGATCCTGGTCATTGCGGGATTGTTCATCTATCAGGGGCTGAGCGGCGCCACCACGCTGCAGTAACCGGCAAGCTCGCGGATTCGCGGGAATCCTTGCCAACCCCGCCTCGGGGAGAACTCGTAAGAGCGGTGGCGGAATTTTGCCGCCCGCTGGCGAGCCTTTCTCCTATGCGGCAAAAGCCGTGACCAGAACATGAGTGCGCGACACCCCATTGCGATTGTCGGAGGCGGTCCAGCGGGCGCTCTGGCAGGTGCGCTGCTGGCAGCGGGTGGCAGGGACGTCGTTCTCTTTGACGAAAAGCTCGCCTGGGAGAAGCCCTGCGGCGGCGGACTCACGCACAAAGCTTTGCAGCAGTATCCGTTTCTGGCGGATGCCGGGAGCGAGAGCAATCCCGTTGAACATTGCGAGTTGATCAGCCCGTCGGGGCAGCGTGTACGCTTCCACATGCAGTACCCGGTCGCGATCTTCTCACGCCTGGCGCTGAATGGACTGTTGCTGGAGCGAGCCCGGCGCGCCGGCGTTGATGTGCGCGTCGATGTGCACAAAGAGTGCGTCACGCGGATTGCCGGAACCGGCGGAGACTGGCAGCTGGTCACGCCCCAGCGTGAATACCGAGCGTCCTACCTGATGCTGGCAGCGGGTGCGCGCAATCCGTTCCGCTCCCAGTTCCTCTCGCCGATTCCCCCGAGCGATCTGATGGTCACCGCGGGCTACTTCATCCCCGGCCGCAGTTCTCTGATGCAGATTCAGTTTCTGAAAGGGATCACCGGCTACATCTGGGTCTTCCCTCGCGCGGATCATGTTTCCGCCGGGATCGCGGGAAAGATGGGTGAAACCTCCACCGCCGAGTTGCGCCGCATACTGGAACAGTGGCTCGAAGAGAACGGCTTCCATTTGGACGGTGCCCGCTTTTACTCGCACATTCTTCCGTCCTTTCGTGCCCAGACTTTCGAAACGCTCGAAGCCTGCGGGGAAGGTTGGGCCATGATCGGCGACAGCGCGGGACTGGTGGACCCGATTACCGGAGAGGGTCTCTACTACGCGCTTCGATCCGCGGAGTTGTGCGCCGGCGCGCTGTTGGCCGGACGACCTGACGACTACCGGGCCCTCCTGGAAGAAGAGGTGCTTGCCGAGTTGAAGCTGGCCGCACGCGTCTCGCAGCGGTTCTACAGCGGACAGATTTTCGGGGACAGCGTTCTGGAACGAATGGTGTCCTTAACCGCGCAAAGTGCGAGCTTCCGCGACCTGATGAGCGACCTTTTTGCCGGGATTCAAGGCTACCGCGATTTGCGCTCACGGCTGTACCGCATCCTGCCCTCGGTGATGGCGGAGGGGCTGGCTGAAACGCTGCGCCGGCCATGGACCAACCGTAGCAGCAACAGCGGCGGATCGGAGTTCGCCACGGACCCGATTGCGGAATAGGCGGTGTCCTGATCGTGAATCGTAGAGACGCGGCTTGTCGCGTCTTCGACCGCGGGAGCCATCAGATCGCAGCAGCCTGAGACGCGGCAAGCCTCGTCTCTACGGTGGCTCGTCGGAATTAACGCCGTCAGGCCGCCTTCGCCTTCATCCCCTCGATGTCGTCGAGTAGCACCTTCTCGTGGCCTTCAGGGTTCACCTTTTCGTACACCTTGCGGAGTACACCCTTGGGATCGACCACGAAACTGGTACGCTCCCAGAACTTCATCCCTTTCCATTCCGCCTGGCCGATGCCGAGCGACTTCATCAGGCTGGCATCGGAGTCGGCAAGCAAGTCGATGGTAAAGGCGAACTTGTTGCAGAAGTTCTTGTGCGAGGCAACGTCGTCGGCACTCACGCCGATGACTTTGACTCCAGCAGCGTCGAAATCAGCCTTGGTCGCTGTAAACGACTTGCCCTGGATGGTGCAGCCCGGCGTGTCGTCTTTCGGATAGAAGTAAACGACGAGCCAGTGTCCGGCAAAGTCGGAGAGCTTGGTGGTTTTGCCGTCCTGATTGGGGAGAGAAAAATTCGGAAAGGGATTGCCAGCAGAAAGCATTGGGAGAGTCCTTTCGTCCAGAGATGCGAACGATTGTAGCAGGGGCGTGTGAGAGCAGTTGTTGGTGAAATGATGATTCTGCAACCGCGTGTTCACCGCTGGGCCTATACCATTTTCACATATA
>PKUV01000103.1 GCA_003131315.1 Acidobacteriaceae bacterium | reverse complement strand
AGATTCCTGCACAGAGCCGTTTTTTGTTACGAATTCCGAACTTCGACTTTGACGGCAGAGATTTGCCCTCAGCATGCGCGGCGAGTAGGGCAAGGCCGTCGGGATCGCTTCTCCCACTGTGTGACGCGCGTTCACTCGTTGTTCATGGTTCTACTCTGGAGATGGGGTTTCGCGCTCATCCCTCGATCACTTCCTTGAGTTCCTGCTGAAGCAAGTCTCTGAGCTTAGCCTTACCCCATGTCGAGATGATTCCGTCGATCGCCGTTCTGGCAGCCAAGTGCCTAAGTCCAGTTCCGATAGCGCTCTCGAGCAGAGGCTTCGTCACCGCGCGGAGCCGGCCCACGATCGAGTCGAGGATCTCGTCGACCCGGCTGGGGCTGATCGTCGCGCGTGCCGGAGCCATAACCTCGGCGACCGCCGTTCCGCAGACCGGGATGATGGGAATGTAACCAGTGTTCCCCGGGTCAAATGCCTTGATCACCGCCGCCAGCCCTGCCGCATCGAACTTGCCGAGGCCGCTGGCAATGATGGGATTTTTCGTCGCCAGACGGAAGTGGTCTTTCAGGAATTTCTGACAGTTCCGCCGGCCGAGCTGGTAATCATGGGCGCGAAAACCGCGCTCGCAAAAGCCGCCGAAAGCGCCGAGCAAACCGCATTGCAGCGCGTTATCGTTGGGATTGTCAGTGTCCGAGGGAGCCAGCACGAAGCGGCTGTAAGACGTTCCGCTCATCACCGCGGCCAGCGTTTCGCCCTGGAAGCGCGATTGCGAAAGCAACACCGTCAGGAGATTCGGCAGCATACCGGACACCGAACTGTTCTTGCCGAAGTTGTAATTTGGATTGTAGAGATCTTCAGCAGGAAAGGGAGCCACCGTGAGCACAGCGCAGTTGGCATTGTCGGCGTCCGGAGGATTGCGCAGCTCACCGGTTTTCGGATCTCTCCGCGCCATCGGGTTATGGATGGCGAGGAAGTCGTGCGCCAACTGGAACGGGTCGTTATCGGTGACGCCCCCGTCGATATTGAGCGTCGTGAAGGTGTCGCTTTTCTTGAGCGTCCAGTGCGGCGGAGCCGGGATCGTCACGTCGATCGAGATCGGTTGCCAGGGCGAGTCATAATAGTCCGCCGCGCTACGCTCCAGCTTGCGTGGAGCCAGAAAGAGCGGGAAGGCCCCGGTCGCCTTGGCCGCTTCTTTGAGCAGTGGCCACGCGCCTGCGTTGGATCCAAGATCCGATCCCAGCGGGAGCGGTTTGGCGGAACTCGACTGCGGCCGGTCCGTGCCCTGCACCGTCTCGAACTGCAGCCGGTCGGCGTAGTAGGCGATGTCCTCCTCGGCCGATCCCGTGGCCTCGCCGTTCAGCGAATAAGGCACGCCGCGCACGTTCGTCAATGTAAGAAACAGCGTAAGTGCGTCCGCCAGATAAGGCCGCGGCGCCGGCGAAGCTACCGGAGCCAGAGCATAGTCAGCAATCTCATCGATGATGTTCGAATCCAGTAACGATACGACCGGGCCTCCATCCTGCAAGTCGGTCACTCCGAGAAGCGGCTCGATGTCGATTTTGTTGACCCAGCTCTCGTAAAAGCGGTTTGTCGTGCCTTCGACGGAGGGGTCTGTCGGATTTTGAATATGCTGGAATGGGCCTTGCAGCATGACCGCCGAGATCGCCGCGCACATGCCCCCGGCGGACGCTCCGCTGAAAACGTCGATGCAGATGTCGTGGAGCGGGACGGTTGGATTCGGCGAGGCCTTCGCCGCGTACCATTGTTCCAAGGCCTCGGTCAGGAAATCGAGCACGCCCGCAGTGTAGGCTCCCGCAGAGACAGCACCTGCCATATTGATTCCGAGGTGAAAGGTTCCATCGTTATTCCATTTTGTAGACATGCGATCTCCTTGTCCTCATGACGGATTTTCTTATCTGAACGAACTCACGGACTGGGCTGGCCTGCTAGCAGTCTATCGTTTCTGGTGGCTGCCGCTTTTTCAAATTCCCCAGAAGTCGGCTTGGGGGAAGTTTGGCCCACCGCGATACGCCGAGGGGCGGCAGACTGGGCCCTTCGCATCGCCTCGGCCCCATCACTGTCGCACTTGAACATCTTGGTCGTTGCATTATGAGTGCAGACAGATGTCTCTATCTTGTTGAATGTGGGGCATGGGCGATGCCTTACAGGTCTTGAAAATCACACTCGGGAACGTTCGGGAACAATGAATCGTGAGCGAACGTGAGCGCGACTGCGAGGGCATTGCCGTGAAAGGGCATGGGCCCGGTGGTGAACCAGGGTCACAAGGACTTCGTGCTCAACTGGATCGAGACCGCAATCAAAGAAGGCGCCAAGCTCATCCTCGACGGACGTAATGCGAAAGTGCCGCAGGGATGCGAAAAGGGCTTCTTCATCGGCCCCACTATTTTCGACTCCGTCACCGGAGACATGTCCTGCGGCCGCGAAGAGATTTTCGGCCCCGTGCTCTGCATCAAGCGCGTGGACAGCTTCGAAGAAGGACTGCGGATCATAAACAACAGCCGCTTCGCCAACGGCTCCGTGATCTACACCGAAAGCGGCCACTTCGCGCGCGAGTTCGCGAAGCGCACCGATGGCGGCATGGTCGGCATTAACGTCGGCATCCCGGTTCCGCTCGGCATCTTCGGCTTCACTGGGCACAAGCAGTCGTTTTTCGGCGATCTGCATTGCATGGGACGCGATGCTTTCCTCTTCTACACCGAAACCAAGAACGTGACTTCGACCTGGTTCACCGGCAAAGAAATCCCGGCCAAGGTCAGCACCTGGGACGGAACCATGACCCGCGGATAAGAACACGATCGAGTAGTAGTGATTGAACGCTGGTCTCGGCGGGGAACGAGTAGTTTTGAGTGAACAATCCATAAGGTAAGATGGAGTTGATCGTCTCCGCTGAAAACGTATGTAACCGAGTTGGCAGAATCTCCCGCCCGCCGATAAGCAGTCCGAATGGCGAAGGGCGGCGTTATGTCCAGCAGGGAGATGTATCCAAGTCATCCAAAGCGAGGTGTCAATGAGTTCCACCGCCGTTCCAATCGATCGAGCGCTCTCCGCGCTTCCGCCGCTGAAACTATTCATTGGCGGAAGATGGACCGATAGCGACTCCCAGGAACAACTTGACGTCGTGAGTCCTGCCACGGGGAAACTGCTGGCGAAAATTCCGCACGCCTCGGCCGCAGATGTGAACCGTGCGGTGGAGTCTGCACGCAAAGCCTGGGACGGGTGGCGTCGCACGCCACCTTTCGTGCGTGCCGCCGCTTGCCATCGTATCGCCGACCGTATCCTCGCGCGTAAAGAGGAAATCGCGGCGATCATTTCAGCCGAACAGGGAAAACCGTATTTGGCGGAAGCTCTTCCAGAAGTGGAGGAGTCTGCGGAAAATTTCCGTATCGCGGCGGAGGATGTGAAGCGCTTGGAATCGCCGATTATCCCGGCGCGTGATCCCAATAAACGCCTTTTCACCTTCAAGGTTGCGATTGGGACTTGGGGCATCATCACACCGTGGAATTTTCCGACAGTCATTCCGTCCGAATACTTCGGGCCGGGAATAGCCGCCGGGAACACGATCGTGTTCAAGCCCGCCGAACAGACACCGTTGGCGGCATTCCTTATGACGCAGTGCATTGCGGAAGCGGATCTGCCGCCCGGAGTGTTCAACCTTGTCTCAGGCGACGGTCCTTCCACGGGAGATGCCCTGGTAACGCATCCTGGCATCGATGGAATCGGGCTGACCGGAGAAACGACGACCGGCGACACTATTCAGCGTCGCGCCGGGGTCAAGAAACTCCTCATGGAACTGGGCGGTAATGGCCCCCAGATCGTTCTGGAAGATGCCGACTTGGTGCGGGCCGCGAAGGCTGCGGCGTTCGGCGCGTATTTCAACGCGGGCCAGGTGTGCTGTGCGACCGAACGTGTGCTGGTCGACCGGCGAGTCCACAAGGATTTTCTCGATCTTGTAATTGAAGAAGCCAAGAGTGTATACGTCGGCGATCCTTTTATGCCGGAAGTCAAAATGGGCCCCATGAACAACGCACCCGTTCTGGAGAAGACGGAACGCCATCTTGCCGACGCCTTGCGGAAAGGGGCTCGGGTGGTCTTCGGAGGCAAACGCGTTGCCGGTCAGCCGACGAACCTGTTTTTTGAGCCCACGGTCGTCGACAACGTCAGCCCGGACACACTTCTCAACAAGGAAGAGACGTTTGGACCGGTCGTTCCTGTCATTACGATCGAAAACTACGAGCAAGCGATCGAACTTGCCAACGGTACCGGCTATGGCCTGCAAATGGCGGTGTTCACGCAAGACATTGATAAGGCGTTCTATTTCGCGGACCGCCTTCGGAGCGGCAACGTGGTTATCAACGACACGACCGACTATTGGGAAGCGCATGAACCGTTCGGCGGCGGTGGTGGCACGCGAAGCGGCTACGGTCGTCTCGGTGGCCGGTTCACCTTCGATGATATGACGCATCTCAAGACGGTCGCGCTGCATACCAACAACTTGTAATAGCAACGTGGAAGAAAGAAAGGCATGCCAAGATGCGTATCTTGATTGTTGGTGGCGCCGGATTAATGAGCGCGGGGACTGCCCGCGACCTTCTTTCGAATCTGTCGTCCGGCATAACGAAGGTCATCGCCGCGGACGCCAGCGCTGATCGTCTCGATGCGCTGAAGAAATCCCTGCCCGATCCTCGGCTCGAAACGCGCGTCTTCGACGTCAACGACCGGGCAGCGCTTCTCTCGCTCCTGGGGGATTGCGACCTCTGCATTAACGGTGTTCCCACTTTTGCCGGTTTTCAAATGGCGATCTTCGAGGCTTGCCTGGAAGCGAGGCGCCCTTACGTGGATTACGGCGGCATGGGAGTCTACACCGTGCGCCAGAAGGCCCAGCACGACAAGTGGAAGAACGCGGCTGCAACCGCCGTCATCGGCCTCGGGTCAGATCCCGGACTTTCCAATATCCTCTGTCGTGCTGTTGCCGATCGGCTGGACCGGGTTGATCGCATCAACCTGTATTGGGCAGCGACAAAGATTGGCCCGGAAAGCCCCGTACTCGTGCCGCCTTACAGCGTATCTACTCTTTTGGCGGAGTACGCCAACCCCAGCCAACAGTTTCTGGACGGCAAGTTGCGGGAAGTGGCTGCACAAGCCGGAGTTGAGACGATCGATCTGCCCCAACCTTGGGGACGCACTACATTCATGCACTCGCAGCATTCCGAACCGCTGACCGTGCCTTTTTCCGAGGGCATCACGGAAAAAGGAATTCGTGAGTTCACCTGGAAGTTGTCTCTGCCGGCGCGGGATCACGAGGCATGGCTCGGACTGGTGAAAGCCGGGTTCGGGGCCACCGACGAACCCGTCACCGTGAAGGGCGTATCAGTCCATCCCCTCGACGTATTGTTGGCCGTCATCGACCGCAACATCGCCAAGAACCGCAGCTGCATACCCGCTCAGGAAGTTCACGAAATTCACTTTGCCATCGGGCACGGCAACCGCGACGGGAGATGTTGCCGAGTCACCTGCCGTGTGATCGGCCATCCCGACCCGCTTTACGACGACTACGCAGACGCCGGCACTTCCATGAACATGTCGATTGGAGTTCAACAGATACTGAGCAGGCCGTTGCGACCCGGTGTCTGGGCCGCCGAGGAGTACTTCCAGGCGGACGCCTTCTTTGCCGAACTCCGCAAGCGGCGCTTCTCGATTGAGATCGAGACCCAAACCTTGGAAAGCACCTGACGGTAGAACGAGATCGCGCGCGAAAGGTCCGTAGATGACAAGACAGTGGCAAGCGGGTAGGAGGTACTAGAAATGAGGTATTCCTCCTGTCACATCCCCGACAGCGACACAAGAAGATTGGACCAGGGCTCACGGGTTGATCGAAGCGCGTAAGTTTCACCGTCAAAGACAAGGTAACGGAAGGGTCTCTCCAGGTTCGGATCGAGAACGGCCATGCCCTAAGGCCGTTCAACGAGTGGATCTCAGATGATTGTAAACAGGAGGATGTCGTGAAAATGTGGTATCTGTATGCGCTGCTGACGGTTCTTACGTGGGGACTCTGGGGTGTCTTCAGCAAGATGGCCTCCAACTACTCAAAGCCCCGACAAGCCCTCCTGTTCCAGACGGTAGGCGTGCTGATATTCGCTGGACTGGTGCTCGTACTTGAGAACTTCAGGATTGAGTGGAGCACTGCCGGCTTTACCTGGGCCGCGCTCGGCGGCTTTTTTGCATTCGTCGGGTTCTTGACCTTTTTTGCCGCCTTGGAACACGGAAAAACCTCGACCGTCGTAACCTTGTCGGCCCTCTATCCACTGGTGACGATCCTTCTCAGCATTGCGTTCTTGCACGAGAAACTCTCACCACGGCAGGGCGCCGGAATTGTGCTGGCATTGATCGCCAGCGCGCTGCTAGCAGGGTAATATATAAGCGCCGGAGAGAAAATGGACCGCGTTACGCCGCGCGAGCGGGGTGATGCGGCGGAGGAAAAGTAGCCCCGCGCATCAATCCGAATCTGCGGGTTATGCAGCACGTTTCGGTACCACTGCGTGTCCGATCCGCGCACTGGCAGCAGATACAGCTTTTCGCCTTCCAGCACGAACCAGACGGGGATCGCAATTGTCTTCCCGGATTTTCTGCCGATCACGGCGATCTTGATCTAGCGGTAGCGGTCGAGGCGGTCTTTGAGGTCGTCCTTGGAACCGGCCATCCTGTCCTCCATCCCATTCACGGCTTACGAACCTTGTGGGTCTTTCAGCGCCGGGTGCTGCTGGCGACCTTCTTCTGTGGTAACCGCGATCAGCGGTTTCGGTTGGAGGAAAGTGGCTACACGATGGATACAAGCCCCAGAGGAGTTTCGCTTAACGCAGGCGTATCAATCGGTTGCGAGAGGTATGGTAGCGCTACCGGGAATCGAACCCGGGTTTGAAGATTGAGAATCTGCGAGCCTGAAAACTTCCGCTAGAGCTGCCATTTTGCAAGTAACTGAAAACAAACCGATTCGCTTTCGCTACGAGGCACGCAGGGTCTCTCCTTGGCGCAGTGTATTTGTGGTCAATAACGGGAATTACTGGCTGTTCTGGCCACAAAATGGCCACAATTGCCTTGGTCGCTGTTCGGCTCGGGACGCTTTCCACGAGCTCGTAAATTCCACCGGACTACACCGAGATGATGGCCTCGGCGCAGGCGGGGTCGTCGTATTTAACGAAGTTGACTCGGCTGCTGACTTGGCGGCAGTGCATTTGCGTCGCGTCGAAGGGCTGAGGCAGGCCGCTGACAGCCGGTGAAAATGGCATCGCTGGATCGAGCCAAAGCTCGTAGCTTGTCGGCGGCAGAATCACCGGCATACGGTCATGCACACCTTCCATCGCCTTATTGGGCGAAGTCGTTAAGATCGAGACCGTCTCCAGCATCGGCCCTACAGGGTCGCGCCAATTCTCCCAGATGCCTGCCAGCGCAAAGATTCCGCCGTCGCGCATGGCGGAGGCAGAAAGGCGTGCGCGTCTTGCCCTCGCGCCTCCACTCGTAAAAGCCCGTTGCCGGAATCAGACAGCGGCGGTGCTGGATTGCCTCGCGGAAGGCGGGTTTACTGGCAATGGTCTCGGCGCGGGCATTGATTGTCTTGAAGCCAATACTAGGGTCTTTGGCCCACGATGGCACAAGCCCCCAGCGCAACATAGCGAGTTCGCGTGCAGAAGATGCCGCCGGCCGTCGCACCACGGCGATCTCCTGCCCCGGCGCGATGTTGTAACGAGGCTTGAGATCGAGGCCTACGGTCACATCGAAGTGTTCGGCGATCTTCGCACGGTCTCCTGCCAGCATGAATCTTCCACACATGAAGAGATTGTATCCGTTACATCCTTCGTGTATTCGCCTTTCGTTCGCCATTGATCTAGAATCCGAGTCGTGCGCCTGTTGCCTCCCATCGTCGATCCGAAGACTCCCACGGTGGAGTGGCTCTTCCTTGATCTGAATTCTTATTTCGCTTCCGTCGAGCAGCAGGAGCGCGTCGAACTGCGCGGTCGCCCTGTCGGCATCGTACCGATCACCGGTACGGATCACACCTGCTGCATCGCAGCTTCCTACGAGGCGAAGGCATACGGGGTCAAGACCGGCATTGGGGTGGGCGAAGCACGTACCTTATGCTCGTACCTTGAGATCGTCGAGGCGCGTCCCAAGCTCTATGTTGAGTATCACCAGCGCATATTGGCGGCGGTCAACCACTGTCTGCCAGTGACAACCGTGATGTCGGTGGATGAGATGGCCTTCCGACTGATGGGCCGCGAACGTGCCCTGTCCAATGCCACGCGGCTGGCGATGGATATGAAGGACGCGCTGCGCGGGGTGGGCGACACGTTGCGCTGCTCGGTCGGTCTGGCACCAAACCGCTACTTGGCGAAGCTCGCCTCCGACATGCTCAAGCCCGACGGGCTGACGGTCTTGCTACAGCGCGACCTGCCGCGGGCGTTGTACCGGCTCAAGCTCAGCGACATAATCGGTGTCGGCTCTTCGATGGAGAAACGCATCCTAGAGCATTTTCACAGATAC
>PKUV01000063.1 GCA_003131315.1 Acidobacteriaceae bacterium | reverse complement strand
TCTTCCTGCTTGGTGTTCTTGTCTTGCTGCTGCGCGGTTTTCTCCCCTTGCGTTTTTTTCTCTTCCTGTTGGGCAGGCTTGGCTTTCTGTTCCTCCTGCTGGTCGTGCTGCTCCTGCTGTGCGTACGCCGGAGCAGCGACTCCGAGGGTCAAAGACAGAACTGCTGTGCTGATAGCTCCAACTAGTTTCATGGGTAGTGCCTCCATTATCGATCGTCACGTACGCTTGCTCTAGCGCAAGCTTCCTGTTGTCGTGTCGACCGGGTTGCCGATGGCTTCGCCGGACACGAGAAGTTCAACTCTCCGGTTCTGCTGCCTGCCGGAGGAGTTATCGTTGGAGGCTACCGGCAAAGTGTTGCCGAAACCTCTGGCCGAAACCGAATTCGTCAACACCCCTTGTTGCACAAGGTAGTCGCGGACGGATCCAGCACGATTCTCAGACAGTGTTTGATTCATTTCGTCGCTGCCCACATTGTCCGTGTAGCCGCCGACTTCAATGTTGAGCGCAGGGTAGGCGAGGAGAATACCGGCGACTTTCGCCAGCTTTTCCCTTGCCCCCGGCTTCAACGAGTATTTCCCGGTGTCAAACAAAACATCGGACATGCTGACGATGAGCCCGCGCGCGCTATCGCGAGTCTGGAGAATGGAATTCAACTGCTCCGACAATCGCGTGCGCATGGCCGCTTTGTCGGTTTCCGCTTGTTGAGCGCTCGCCTGGGCCTGCTGTGCAGCCAAGCGGGATTGTTCCGCATCAGCTTGGGCTGAGGAGACTGCATTTGCCGACGAAGCCTGGCTGTCCGCCATATCGGATTTAGCCTTCGCGGTCGCAGATTGTGCATCGGCAGCGTCCGCCCGGGCCTTGGCTGCATCAGATTCTGCCTGAGTCTTTGCCGCTTGAGCTTTCGCCGTGTCGGACTGCGCTTGCTCTTTCTGCCGCATCGCGTCATCAGCCTGCCCCTGCGATTTCGCCTGAGCATCCGCTGAATCCTGACGTTCGTTTGCCAGGCGCCGCTCGTCCATCTTCTTGACTGCGATCGCGCGTGCATCTTCGGAAGTCTGCACTGCCTCGCGGGCGACTGCAATCAACGGCTTTCTGTCGATGTGTTTTCTTGTGGCATATTCATCGGCATTGTTCATCAACTGGACAGCATGTTGATAGCTGTCGCTGGCATACTGCTCGGCGCCCTCGGATTGAGCGATGCGCAGTGCATTGCGCGCCTCGAAGAACTCCAACGGCAACCTGGCATTCAGAACCACCGGATCGAACTTGTAACCGGTGGGTATGTAGCCGCCACGCTCCATCAGTTCATACTTTGCATTTACCGCCTCGGTAGTTCCTTTGGTGTCCTCGCGAACTACATTCTCAAGCACAACCACGTTGCTGGGCTGCCGCACGGCATAGTAAGGTTCCGCGGTAACAATCAGAGCGAAAGCCTGAAGATCCGTGGTGACGTGGAGTTTGCTGCGGTGATTGTCGCCTAGTAACACTTCGCCCAGGTTTACTGCCCGGCCTTCGGGCGAAATCGCCCACAAAACATAGGTTAGATACTCATTGCCAAAAGTCGTCGGTTTCTGCAGGTTGCCGAATTCCGCTTCGATCTCAATGGCTCCCCGCTTGCTGTTTACCTCGGCTTCACCATTTGCTGAGGGCATCAAGTCCGTGCCCGCGAAATCCAGCTTGCTGGCTCCGCTGCGATGCTTGTAGTTGACGGCCTGCACGCTGCGGCTGACTACGGTGACCCGGAACGTCGGCGTGTGAGCCATGGGTTCGACGACTATGGTTGTTTGAGAATTGGTTTGAGCAAATGCGCTTAAGCTGAAGATGATTCCGACTGCTAACAAAAGCTTGGTCTTCACAGTATCTCCTCGAGGCAGACGTCTGCCCTGTTGCGTTGTATCGATCTTGTGTGGGTGCGTTCAGCCTTCTTGGTTGGCTTTCTCTACGCATCCTTTAAGTTCCAACGTGGATCCGGGAAAGCGAACTAAAGAGTCCAAAAACATTCAGTATCCACAGAACCACGGCAATGACCACGACGCCGTTCAAAATTGACTTGATGGTCCCCTGCATGGGAATGAAGCGATTCACCAGCCACAGGAGGACACCCACCACGATGAGAACTTCCAGCAGTTGAATTAAAGGCATGATTTTTGACCTTCCTTAGTTTCGCGGGCTAACTCCTCTCATCCGCCTGGAGGTGTTGCCCCAATTTCGATGTTCGAGAGCTTTTAGGGTCGAATCGTGTCCTGCCGTAGGGTTTCGCGGCGTAGACACGAACGAAGAATGCCGATTGGCTGGATGTGGTCGCTTCGCAGTGACTTGATCGGGACCCGATCCGCAGCGACCTAAGAATGAGAGCTACGAATCAGCGGTCGCAGCTCCGTCTACACATTCAGGAGAATAAAGAATGACAGGTGGGGACTTTCCTGTCTGAGCAAGATAGCTCACATGCGGAGACTAAAACAGGCTGCGGAAAAACTCGGATGTCGATGCCCAGCCCCTAAAGGGGCGGCTGATTTCGAAGAACTTACGGCATCGCTAACCTTCAGGCGTGCCGAAAACGCTTTAGAATGAATCCGCCTTCAAGCGCTGGATCTCGGAATTCAAATTTCACCACAGGTGGCTAGGATACAGGTAGGTGGTTGGCCGGAAGTGTACACTCTTGACCAGAATCGCAGGGGTATCAATGCCAGACTGGTTGTGGAGATTGTCCGCAATCGCCTGGAAGGTTCACGAAATCCATGAAAAGCTCTGGTTTGACTAGTCCCAGGCAGCACTCGTCGCCGTCGCTCCACTCCATCGCCGCCCGTTGGCGTCTGCTGGCTACGCGCATAGTGACACTTCTTCTCGTGATGGTGATGTGTAGCGGCCCTTCATTCGCTTACTCTGTTTTGACCCACGAGGAAATCGTGGACCTGCTCTGGTCCGACGAGATCCGCCCGCTGTTGCTCAAACGATACCCGGGGCTGTCGGAAGATCAGATCAAGGAGGCGCACGCCTACGCCTACGGAGGCGCCGTCATCCAGGATCTGGGTTACTACCCTTTCGGCAGCGCGGAATTCAGCAACCTGGTGCACTATGTTCGCAGCGGAGATTTTGTTCGCGAGTTGCTGCTCGAAAGCCAGGATGCCAACGAGTATGCCTTCGCGCTGGGCGCGCTGTCGCACTATGCGTCGGATCTCGCGGGTCACCCGGCGGTCAACCAAGCCGTCGCGATCGAGTATCCGAAGCTGCGAGCGAAGTTTGGCAAGTCAGTCCGGTATGCGCAAAACAAGACGGCGCATCTGAAAACAGAGTTCGGGTTCGACACGGTACAGGTCGCGAAGAATCGTTATGCGTCCGAGCAGTACCACGATTTCATTGGATTTCAAGTGTCCAAGTCCCTGCTGGAGCGGGCTTTCCCCATCGTATACGGGGTGGAGTTGAAAGATGTGCTTACCCATGAGGATCTGGCGGTGGGTTCGTATCGTTTCGCTGTCAGCGAGCTGATTCCGCAAATGACCCAAGTCGCGCTGCAAACCCATAAGAAGGAGCTGATGCGCGAAACGCCTAATTTTGCGAAACAGAAGTTCCTGTACCGTCTTTCGCGCTCTGATTACGAAAGGCAGTGGGGAAAGGACTACGTGAAGCCGGGTTTGGGCACGCGGATTTTGTCAACGCTCTTGCGATACATGCCGAAAATTGGTCCCTTCAAACACTTAGCGTTCAATAACCCGACCCCGCAAACCGAGGATCTGTATATCAAGAGCATCAATACGACCGTCGATCAATACCGGGCCTTTCTCGAAGAAGTGCGCACTGACACACTGGTGCTGCCCAACTGTGACTTTGACAGCGGCAATCCGACGAAGGCAGCGGAATACTCGCTCACGGACGACACCTATGCAAAGTTGCTGGGGCAGTTGTCGAGCCGGAAGTTCGATCGGACGACTCTGGACCTGCGCGCCAACATTCTAGACTTTTATTCCGACCTCTCGGCTTCGATCGAGACGAAAAAGGACCAGGATGATTGGAAAAAAGTACTGACAGAGCTAGACCAACTGAAGTCGACGACTCCGGTTCCGGCGGTTGCGAGCAGCCCCGCACCGTGATCTGTAGAATAGCGGAGCTTTCGCGGGCGGGGAGCCCCTTCGACTACGCTCAGGGCAGGTCCGCGCCACACATCAAAAATGCTAGGCGCTAACCCGTACGGATACTAACTCTGGGTTGCAGTGGGAATTTTGCATGGATTTAACCGCGTCTTCCGCCGTGAATCTGCCCATCACCAGGGCGAGCTTACGGTTGGTTGTCGTCTGGATGGGAAGCCGGTCAATCCGCAGCACGTATTGAGGGGCATGAGCACCGCCGCGGTTCACTTTCACAACAAACTTGATGTTTTTCATGGTTCCTTTCTGTTTCTAGCGATCTGACAAGAAATCGAGATGACAAACAGAAAGGAGGCGATCTTAAAGCCGGCTCCTGTTTTCTTACTTGCCATTCGCAATCGAAAACCAGACACTGGTTTTCAATCAGCCTTGGCTTCGAGCGTCTTCTCGCTGCCAACATGAACCTTGATCGGCTTGGGTTTGGCGTCGGAAAGATCCCCAGCAGATCAACAGTCATGACTCGCACTTCTCCTCCGAGCAATCGAAGAGGAGCCAATTTTCAGATAGGCTAACTTAGAAGACCTGAAAGAATAAGAAAGGCGCTTGCTCAATATCAATGTTAGGCCTGTGCGCTACCATTGTCAAGCTTCCCACACCAGCCATGCCCAGCAACATCAACACCGAAGCTGCCTGGAACTACCACGAAGCTACCAAGCATTCCTACATCAGCGTTCGCACCAACCCGCATTTCCTGGACTTTGACAACCAGCCCTTGCCGTTCAAGATCTACCCCACGCTGGAGCCATCGCGCATGGCGACCGAGGTACGCCAAACTGGAGTCGCTGCCCTTTCTGCGATCGCCGGCAGCGTCCCCGCCCAGACCCTCGTCCAGAGCAATACCCCGCCGGATTTAGAGGCAGTGGCCCAACTTCTGTATCTTTCCGCAGGCATCACCCGGCAGAGGAAATATTCGGGCGGCGAAATCTATTTTCGCGCGGCCGCGTGCACGGGAGCGCTCTACGAGGTCGAGTTGTATCTGGTTTGCGGCGACCTCGGCGACCTTCCGGCTGGCGTCTATCACTTCGCCCCTGCCGAGTTCGGTCTGCGCCGGCTGCGCGCCGGAGACTATCGCAGTGTCCTGGTCGAGGCCACCGGCGGAGAACCGGCCATCGCTCACGCGCCGCTGACCATCGTCTGCACCTGCACCTACTGGCGCAATGCCTGGAAGTATCAGGCGCGCACCTACCGCCATTTCGGCTGGGACAACGGCACGCTGCTCGCCAACCTGCTGGCCGTCGCCACCGCCCTGGGCCTGCCGGCCGAGGTAGTATGCGGCTTTGTGGACGCGACGGTGAACGGCTTGCTGGATGTTGATCCCGAACGCGAGGTGGCATTCTCGCTGGTCGCCCTCGGTCATGACTCCGAGCCTTCTTCGCAAAACGCTCCGCCAGCCCCAGCGGAAATCTCCCCACTCGGATTCGAAATTGTCCCGCTCTCTCGGGACGAGGTTGACTATCCGCTCATGCGCGAAATGCACGCCGCCTCTTCGCTCGATTCGGCCGCAGAAGTTGCGGCATGGCGCGGTCGCACTCCACTGGATGATTCTCCGCCGCCCGCCGGACCCGTCGTTCGGCTCCAGCCCCTATCCGACGCGGAAATGCCTCGTGACCCGATCGAGCAAGTCATCCTGCGGCGCGGCTCCAGCCGCCAGTTTGCGCGCACGCCGATCAGCCGGGCACAGCTTTCCACCATGCTCAACCGGGCGACCCGCGGCGTACCCGCTGATTTCCTCGATCCGATGGGAACTCAACTCAACCACCTCTACCTGATTGTCCACGCCGTCGAGGGTATCGAGTCCGGAGCGTACGTCTTCCACCGCGACCGTGGAGTGCTCGAGTGCTTGAAGCAGGGAAATTTTCGCGACCAGGCCGGCTATCTCGGATTAGAACAGCAGTTGCCTGCCGACTCCGCCGTGGACATTTTTTTTCTGGCAGACTTGCGGAAGATTTTCGATCGCCTTGGAAATCGCGGGTATCGCGCCGTCCAGCTTGAAGCCGGCATCCTCGGCGGCAAGCTGTACCTCGGGGCCTACGCCCAGCGCCTAGGTGCAACCGGCCTCACCTTTTACGATGACGACGTGACCCGCTTCTTCTCCCCACACGCCGAAGGCAAGAGCGCCATTTTCCTCGTGGCCGTGGGCAACAGCGTTAAACACCGACCCTAGCAGCTAGTGCCGCGACCGCGTGATGGTTACCGCTGTCGATCCAAGTTTGCTGG
>PKUV01000161.1 GCA_003131315.1 Acidobacteriaceae bacterium | reverse complement strand
ATTTTAGCCGGACAGCAGTGATTGAGGATCAACCGACCAGAAACAAATGACCCGGAGGCGCAATGCCGTGCCTGTCCCTGTCTGAACACTTGATTTTGTGATAGAAGGAAAGAAAATCATGCCTTTTGAAGCGCTCAAATTCAGGGGGGTTGGGAACGGGCGGTACCGTGTCCAAATTTGGGGAGATTTTATCGACGATAAGGGCGTTATGGATTTGGACAACATGACCCCCTTCTTGCAACACCTCAAACTAGTCGCCATTACTCCCGAAGAAGTCGTTCAAGAACTGCGCGATGGCAAGGATTGCGACTTCATCATCGAGAAACGCAAGAAATAGCCCGCCTTGGTCCTTCCGGAAGACCACGCCTACATTGACGGATGCTTCGGGTGGTTAAGCCGTTTTCGGCTAGAATGAGCACGTTATGGAAGAGCTATTGAAACTTGGAATGGTGGCCCTTGTCGCCGGTGTTGGCGCGTACTTCGGTTCTTACCTGAAGAAAAAGGGCGAGAACCTCGCGACACACGAGGATATCGACAGGGTCGTGGATTCAGTGCGAGCCGTCACGACAGCGACAAAAGAGATTGAAGCGAAGATCTCGAACGACGTCTGGGACCGGCAGAAACGCTGGGAGGTGAAGCGTGACGTGCTTTTTGAGACAACAAAAAAGATTGCGATCGCCAAGAACGCATTAGCGAGCTTGTATGCCCACTATAAGACGGAAAAGGAATCGAAGGAAAAAGGTCAACCGGAACGGCTGGAAGAGCGGATTAGAGTGGGTCGCGAATGGAATGACGCAGCAGATGGGTTGGAAGAGGCGACGATGCTCGCGGATCTGGCGTGCGGAGAGGAAATGAAGAAGGTATTGGCCGCTCTTACTTTGTTTACCAGATCCCTCGTAATCGAAATAACGAAGGGACACCCTGAAGCATTTCAAGAGTCGGTAAAGGAGCACGTAGCAAAGTTGGATGCTATCAGCGTAGCGATGCGGAAAGAGATAGGAGCGCAGAAGTCCGTCTAAGCATCGACGGCCCTCGAGAGTTCGGACGAATCGCGATTGGCTGGCCACCCACCGCTGCCGAAAAACAGCAGGTCCTTCGCTTCGNNTTCGCTCAGGATGACAAATCTTAAGTTGTTACCAGGTGAGGGAATGGGCTACTCGGCCCGACTCAGCCCCGCGCGCCGACTTCTTCTTTTTCTCTAGCCGCGTAGTGAGACTCGACATAGTCGTCGAGAATCTTGATGAACTCGGCGACGATCTTGTCGCCTTTTAGCGTGGTGAACAGGCGGCCATCGACATAGACGGGGGCCTTCGGTTCTTCGGCTGTTCCGGGCAGAGAAATTCCGAGGCTCGCGTGCTTGGATTCTCCGGGGCCATTGACGATGCAGCCCATCACGGCGACTTTCATTTCTTCCACGCCGGTGTGGGTTTCTTTCCAGACGGGCATCTGATCGCGCAGGTAGGTTTGGATCTGCTCAGCCATCTCCTGGAAGAAGGTGCTGGTAGTGCGGCCGCAGCCGGGGCAGGCGGTGACTTGCGGGGTGAAGCTGCGGATGCCGAGCGACTGCAGAATTTGCTGCGCCACGCGGACTTCTTCGGTGCGGTCGCCTCCGGGAGCGGGGGTGAGCGAAACGCGGATGGTGTCGCCTATGCCTTCCTGCAACAGCACGGCCATGGCTGCGCTCGAAGCCACGATGCCTTTGGCTCCCATGCCGGCTTCGGTCAGTCCTAGATGCAGCGGGTACTCGCAGCGCTTGGCCAACATGCGATACACATCGATCAGATCCTGCACGCCGCTAACTTTCGCGCTGAGGATGATCTGGTCGGGGCGCAGTCCGTGCTGCTCGGCCAGTTTCGCCGAAGTGAGCGCGCTGACTACGATTGCTTTCATCGTTACTTCGCGCGCGCCTTTCGGTTCCGGCAGGCGCGAGTTCTCGTCCATCATGTGGGTGAGCAACGCCTTGTCGAGCGATCCCCAGTTCACGCCGATGCGCACGGACTTCTGGTGCTTCACGGCAACCTCGATCATGGTGCGGAAGTTGTCGTCGTTCTTGCGTCCGATGCTGGCATTGCCGGGGTTGATGCGGTATTTGGCCAGGCCCTCGGCGCAGCCCGGGTATTTGGTCAGCAGGAGGTGTCCGTTGTAATGGAAGTCGCCGACGATAGGCACGCGCAGGCCTTGCTTTTCTAGTCCTTCTACGATGTACGGGATGGCCTTGGCGGCATCGTCATTGTTGACGGTGACGCGGACGACTTCGCTGCCGGCGCGCGCCAGGGCGGCGACTTGCTTTACGGTGCCGGGGATGTCCGCAGTGTCGGTGTTGGTCATGGACTGCACCATAACCGGTGCATCGCTGCCCACGCGGACGCCGCCGATGATGGCGATGAGGGTTTTTCTGCGCTGAATTTCGGCCATGTTTGACCTTTATTCTAAACCAGGCAGGGGGAAAGCGCGAAATCTGGCGGTGACCGCTATCAGCCGAAAAGCTCGCTATGCGAACCTATGCGGACGAGTTGCAAAACCTCAGCGTCCGCCTTGCGGTAGATCAGCAGCAAGTCGGGCTTGAGGTGGCACTCTCGATGGTCGCGCCAGTCTCCTCCCAGCGCGTGGTCGCGATTTCTTTCGGGTAGCGGTTTGTCCTCCGCTAGCAGGGAGACGGCGAATGTCAACATCGCTTCCAGTTCGCGGCGATGGGGCCCTCTCTTTTCGCGCTTAAAATCACAGCGAAAGGCACTGGTTCTCTCAATCCTCCGCATTCAAGTCGGCCATCAAGTCTGAGACATTGCGGAACGAAGGCAGTCCACCGTTGCGCGCCTCCTGCATCGCCGCAGCCGTCGCGGCATTCGGAGCCTTTATTTCGAAGGGCAGGGATTTCTCGGCTGCCACGCGGGTCAGCAGGACGCGAACCGCGTCGGAAACGGAAAGACCCATGGCCGCGAGTGCTTTGGCCGCCCGTGCCTTGGTTCGCTTGTCAATGCGAACATGAACCATCTCTGTGGTTGCCATATCAACCTCTTGAGATACATTGTATCTCAAGTTAAAACGGACAGTCAAGCCGGGCCGGGATTTAGTGGCGTAAGGCTGAAGACTGAGAGCTGATGGCTGAGAGCTGCCCTACGGCATCCGCGTGAGCCCCGGCAGTGTCTTGACGAGGTCGTTATAGATCACCATCACGGCAAAGAGCACCAGAAAGACGAAAGCCGCTTGGTAGATGCGTTCTTTGATGGGCAGGCTGATTTCTTTCTGCATGAGGCTCTCGATGAAAAGCAGCAGGATCACGCCACCGTCCAGGATAGGAATCGGCAGCAGGTTCATGATGCCCAGGTTCAAGCTGATGGCGGCAGTGATGAGCAGCAGCGGAGTCCAGCCATCCTCGCGGGCGGCCTGGCCAACGGCGCTGCCGATTCCGATCGGACCATCCACCTGACGCATGGAGACTTTGCGCCGCACCATCTTTTGCAGCAACTCCAGGATCAGGAAAGAACTCTTCTTGTTGTCCGACAGAGAGCGGTTCAGCGCGTCCGAGAAACTGAGCTTTATAACTTTTGTGGGAACGCTGGCGATGCCGATCCGGTAGCGAAGTTCTTGCGAAGCCCCTCCGGCGGCGAGGGTCGGTTTCACCGTGAAGGTCTGTTTCTGGCCGTTGCGGAGAACCACAATTTCCAGAGGCTGATCCTTGGTGCGGTTCAACATCTGGACTAGCGCTTCCAGGGCGGGAATGTCCTGCCCGTTCGCGGTGAGGATCCTGTCTCCGATCTTGAGACCGGCCTTCTCGGCGGGCATCCCGGCTTCGACGATGGTCAAAGTCACGCTGGACTCTTGCGGCACCCAACCCATGGCTCCGTATTGATTGGGCCCGAACGGCTCCGGAACGAGGATCTTCTCGGTGACTTTGCCGTCGCGCTCGATGCCAAATTTCAAAGGCTGATTCGGGCTGAGCGCATCCTTGACGTCCACTTGTTCCCAATTCGGATTCTCGATGTCCTCGACCCGGACAATCTTGTCACCCTTCTGGATTCCTGCCTTTTCGGCGGGAGTGTTGGGGTTCACCCATCCCACAACGGCCGGCTCATCGAGCACGGCGGGATATTCGTAATGCACCATGTACACGCCGGTAAGCAGGGCAACGGCCAGCATCACGTTCATCGCCGGTCCGGCCAGGGCTATGACGAAGCGCTGCCAGCGCGGATGCGACAGAAACTCCCCCGGATCGCCGGTGCGGTCGTCCATGGGGTTCTCGCCCGACATCTTCACGTATCCGCCGAGCGGAATGGCGCTGATGCGATAGTCGGTCTCCCCTTTTTTGAAGCCCAGCAGGCGCTTGCCGAAGCCGATGGAAAACACTTCCACCCGGACGCCGAAATACTTGGCCGCGGCGTAGTGGCCGAACTCGTGAATCAGGATCATGAATCCGAGCACGATCCCCATGACGAAAATGGTATGAAGGATGGACAAGAGCTGTGGCATATTTTCCCAGATTACTCCAAAATTCCTATTACGAAATGGCCCTGATGGGCGATCCCTTTCGGCGGCGCTGCTTCACGATTTCTCTTGCCAAAAGGCGGGCCTCGGTATCCAGAGTGAGTACCTTCTGTATAGATTCCAAATGTCCGGCTGGCGTTGCAGACATTGTTTCTTCGATGATCCGAGGAATCTCCTCGAATCCGATCTGCTCCTCCAGAAACGCAGCCACCGCGATTTCGTCTGCGGCGTTCAGGGCGATGGTCTTCGCGCCTCCGGTGGCCACCGCTTCGTAAGCTAAACGCAGACAAGGGAATTTAGCCATATCCGGAGGGCAGAAATCCAGACGCCGTAAGTCCATGATCGAGAAGCGCAACTCCGACGGGATCCTTTCCGGATACGTCAGCGCATACAAAATGGGCAGACGCATGTCGGTCACAGAAAACTGAGCAAGTATGCTGCCATCCACGAATTCGACCATGGAATGGATCGTAGACTGTGGATGCACAATGACTTGCACTCGGTCGGGCGGGACCTGGAACAACCGGCAGGCCTCGATCACCTCGAACCCCTTATTCATCAATGTGGCCGAATCGATGGTGATCCTTTTTCCCATTTTCCAGGTGGGATGATTGAGCGCCTGTTGCACCGTAATTGAGGCAAATTCCGACTTGGGCGTCTTCAGAAACGGGCCGCCGGAAGCGGTCAGCCAGATGCGCTCAACCTCGTCCATCCGGCCGCCACGCAGGCACTGGTGGACGGCGTTATGCTCGCTGTCGATCGGCAGCAGCGGCTTGCCCTGCTTCCGCGCCTCGGCAGTGATCAGCTCGCCCGCCACCACGAGGCATTCTTTATTGGCCAGGCCGACGGTCTTCCCGGCGCGCACCGCTTCGTAGGTCGCCTCCAGGCCGGAAACGCCCACAATCGCGCTGACCACGAAATCCACCTCGGGATGGGTAGCCACCCGAACCGTGCCCGCGGCGCCGTGCACGACTTCGACTTCAGTCTTGCCTAAGCCTACCTGCCGCAACCTCGACTGGAGCGCCTGCGCGGCAGCTTCGTCCGCCAGCGACACCACTCGCGGCTTCCAGCGCACAGCCTGCTCAAAGGCGAGTTCGGCATTGTTGCCAGCCGCCAGCGTGGCGACCTCGAAGCGCTCAGGATAGCTCTCGACCACACTCAAAGTGCTGCGGCCGATCGAGCCGGTGGAACCCAGGATGGCGATGCGTTTCATGCGACCTTCTTATTGTAAGGGAGGGAAGTGGTTGTTGGGGCTGAGGGCGGGTTACCGTCGCTTATGCCTCGCGGTTGCGCTGTGTTTCGGTTTTCGCTTGAAGGCGGGCAAAGGCTTCCTCGCCGTCGATAGGCTTCACCCGACCGCCTTTCAGTTCGTCGTAGCGGCTGTCGAGCATGTCCCGCGTCTGCACCAGTTCGTCGAAATATGCGGCCAATGCATCTTGCAAAAGTTCGTCGGTCCCGCGTCCGCTCTGCGCTGCGAGGTCGTTGAGCTTCTTTTCAGCGTCGGGGGCGAAATGTACTTCCATGGGCTTCAATATAGGTAAAAGCCTTGCGTGTCGCAAGTTGCACGATGGCGTCAGGGCCTAGCGAACGAATTCATTCACGATTTCTAATGCTTGCCTCAACCCTAGACGTTGCTTGTCACGGTGACTCATGCCTGAAACCAGATGCTCGCGATCAAAACGGTACTTGTGCCCTTCACTGTCCACGACGACGGTATCGTGCTTCGCAGCGGCCTCTAACATTTGAGTATCTTCGGATAGTTGAGGCCCCGGCACGAAGTCAGACACGGTTCTTCGGAGGGCCGTGAACTCGGGCGTTACTGAGTATTGGCTTGAATCCCACGACAGAACGGCGGATCGACCGAGTTCATACTTATATTCTGTGAGGTTGCGAAGGCCTTCGAGTTGCTGCTTGTACCACGACCTGGAGAGGTACGTGCCCTTGCGCATGACATATCCCTTTAGGATCTCTCGAATCCTGTTCGCGCCATCAGGTGTGAGGCCGGTTTCCATCGCAGATCGCAACTCGACGGACAATTGGGACATTTCGTGCTCGGCAAGCCCTGCTGCTGGCTCGGTGCCTGATGACCCCTCGGCGCTCGGCCCAGAGCTCGTCGCGTTTGAAGAGCTCGACGGACCCGCGCCGAGAGCAAAGTACGGCCACACGAGGGATCTTGCCGTCGGAGCAAATTCTCCGAACAGAATCCACTTCGCAAAGCCGTTTTCTCTGGCATATTCCCAGTTGAAGTACAAAGCCGCGAACGAGCAGGAAACGAAGTAGAGAAAGATAATCGTAATGAACGCGTTGACCAGACCTTGCTGAGTCCTGCCCATGGGCGGTTCCTCCGATGCCAGTAATACCGATCATCGGCCTGAATGTGTAAGTTTTACCAGGCGGACACGAGCGGTGCGTGCCGCCGTTTGCCTTCGATCGGTCGAGGCGCAATGTTAGCCGTGTCTCGGAAACCATGGCTGTGACTGCAATGCTTTTCGAAGAGGCGTGTCAATGAATGCTGGTGCACGCCATACATACTCCGCGGCTTTTGCCTTTCCTTCCGCGTCGAGAGCTTGAATATGACAAAGCGCATTTTTGATGGAGAACGATTTGCCACACCTGCCCTTGTCTTTGAAGTTACTCTCAAGATCGGTCCAAATAACAACATCGATCTTCTTCCCCGCCGCCCAGGCTCCTATGCTTGCGAACGACTCACGATCGCGGCTCTGTCCTCGCGTGCCGTCAGCAAGATAGAAGCCGATCTTGCTGAGCGTGGTTCCCTCACGGCATCTCAGATCACAAATAGCGTCATCTGGATTCTCGCGCTTGCTGATCGCGTATGCAACCCGACATGACGTTCCGTTCTGCGCGTCAAGCACAAGTGTCAGCGCGTCGCATCGGGTCTGCGAAACTCGGGAAAACTCAAGTTTTAAGTTGGGGCCATCCGACTGCCAGTCTTCGTGCTGTCCATCGAACTCCTTGCGTCGGTCCCATATCAGGGAACCCCAACCAAGGATTGCGATCTTCATCGGCGCATCTCCCCATGGCTGGCCCCATGCCGCTGAGGCGCGAGCGGAGCCAAAAAACCCTCTTGTTGGGGCCGACCCGCCTAGCCCGCCATGGCAGAACGGCCTAAACTCTGCCTACTGCATCAGCCGCCAAGCGCCATAGGCCCATACTACCGGCACGGCGAACAGCATGGCGTCGATGCGGTCGAGCATGCCTCCGTGGCCGGGGAGGATCGTGCCGGAATCTTTTACTCCGGCGCCGCGCTTTATGAGGGACTCGACCAGATCGCCCAACTGCGCCGCGATGTTGACCACCGCCGACAGCAGAATGATGGGCCACAGTTGCGGCTGCTCCAAGCCGAACATGCCGTCGCGGCGTTCAATCAGGCCCGCTCGCAGAAGCGCGGAACTGATTCCGGGCGCGTGCTGAATCCACAGCGTGCCGACGATCACGCTGGCCAGGATCGACGCCACCGCGCCTTCCCAGGTCTTCTTCGGGCTGATCTCCGGCGACATGCGGTGCCGCCCCAGCGACTTGCCAACGAAGTACGCGAAGATATCTCCCGCCCATACGGCGAGCAGTGTGTAAATCGTCCAGATCGCTCCCGCCGGCTGCTGCCGGATCTCGACCAGCAGCGCCATCGGGATCGCAATATACGCGAAGGCAAACACCGAAGCCGCTGCCGCCGGATAGCCGCTGGTCAAGTCGGCGCGCCGCATGGCTACCGTCAGAAACACAAAAGGTGCGAGCGCCGCCGCCAGCGCGATCCCGTAGAGTATGGCCGTAGTCTCAACCAGAGGCGTGCGATTGGTGGAAGCGACAATCACAAATACAAAGAAGAGCGCGACGAAGGCATACGTCGCCTGCCCCAGCGGCTGGACTCCGTAGTGCGTCGCGAGCTTCAAGAACTCGGCGATGGCCAGCAAAGCGACCGCTCCGGCCACAAGGGCCAGCACATAAAGCGGCGCCTTCAGCACCAGCAGCAGAACCAGGGGAATTAAAACGACGGCGGTCGCGACGCGCTTGATCATTGGTTCACACTACGGATCACGCTGCGTCTATCGCGAATCCAGGGTTGCTTTGATCGCCGGCAGCTGCCGAGCTGCGCT
>PKUV01000086.1 GCA_003131315.1 Acidobacteriaceae bacterium | reverse complement strand
ATTCCCCACTGCTGCCTCCCGTAGGAGTCTGGACCGTGTTTCAGTTCCAGTGTGTCCGTGCGCCCTCTCAGGCCGGATACCGATCTTCGCCTTGGTAAGCCATTACCTTACCAACTAGCTAATCAGCCGCGACCCCCTCCAAAAGCGGATTACTCCTTTGATCTTTCGATATTATGCGGTATTAGCCTCGGTTTCCCGAGGTTATCCCCCACTCAAGGGTAGGTAGTCACGTGTTACTCACCCGGTCGCCACTTTACTCATGGATTGCTCCACTTTCTCGTTCGACTTGCATGTGTTAGGCACGCCGCCAGCGTTGATTCTGAGCCAGGATCAAACTCTCATTTGAAACCTGAGCCTGTCTGGGTAGACAGGCAACCTCCGCCTGCTGAGGCAGAGGTCCATCTTGTGAGTACGTTCAGACTTGAGCCCGAACATTTGTTTCTCACGACTGGCACGTTCAACCTTTTGTCAAAGACCGATCCGCTTCCCGCCTGAGCGGTGCGCTTTCAATCCGCCCAAACTCCCTTGCGGAAATTTGTGCGTCCTCGAAACTTGTCAAAACTACGCGTTCACCGGACTGCTGTCAACCCTCTGAGATCACAGGATTTCCACCTGATTTCAACAATGAGGGGAGTTCCCATCCAGTGCGGGATAAACCCAAACCAGAGAACTCATTTTGCAGCGCGCCCGAAAACGCGCTCCCCCTTCAGCTCGCCATAAAATCCAGCGCAGGCCGAAGCGGAAGACGATTCAAAAATTAAAGATCGCTTGGAGGCTCTGCTATTCGCGGAAACCCTTCAGGGAACTTTGTCCCCGAATGCGAACCCCGGAAAGGGGTCAGTTGGAGGCTTACTGAATTGGATGCCGAAAGCCACCGCGAGGATTCAGCGGGCAGCTCAGACACTCAGTCACTTGTCCTCTGCTCGATTTGTTATACCAAACCGCAGGGCGTTGCGCAAGGGGAGAATAAAAAAAGTTACTGGCCGCGCACAGAGGGTTTTTACGGTCGGTGGAGCGCCGGGCGCCCTCGCCCGTCCGAAGCGTCGCGGCCGGGCGGGGGCGCCCGGCGCTCCACCGCCAAATTTGCATCGAGCGCAGCCTATAATGCTGGCTAGCCGTGATATCCATCGTTCAACTCGGCGTCATCGACTATGCCGAAGGGCTGCGCTTGCAGCGAAAACTTGTCGATCTGCGCAAGGCGGGACAAATCGCCGATGTGCTGCTGCTGCTTGAGCACTCGCCCGTCATCACTCTTGGACGCAATGCGAAAGCTGCGAACGTTCTAGCTTCGACTGAAGTGCTTGCGGCTCGCGGGGTTGAGGTGTTTGAGTGCGATCGCGGCGGAGACGTCACGTTTCACGGCCCCGGACAACTCGTCGGCTACCCCATTTTCGACCTGCGCTCGCTCAAGGGTGGCGCGGACACTCCTGTCCGCGAAACTGCCCCCCTGAGAAAGACGCTCGGCGTAGTCGAGTACCTTCGCCGCCTGGAAGAAATTCTGATCCGCACCTGCGCCGATTTCAAAATCCCCGCTCACCGCGTACCCGGCCTAACCGGCGTCTGGACCGACTCCGCCCCCGAAGCTAAAATCGCGGCCATGGGAGTCCACATTTCGCGCTCGGTTACTTCGCATGGCTTCGCTTTGAACGTGAATACCGATCTCAGCTACTTCAATCTGATTGTGCCTTGCGGAATTTCTGCCAAGCCGGTGACTTCTATGCAGAAGGATCTGGGACGGGAAGTTGATTTGAACGATGTCGCTCAGGCGGTGTCGCGCAACTTTGGCAGCGTATTAGGTAGCCAGATGCTTTGGGTTGAGACGGTCGATGCGCTGCTCGGCAATAGCGTGGGACTGCCGATGAAGGCGCCGGCCGAGTTGCGCCGGTTGCACGGTGAAGATGATTTCCTTCATGGCTGATGCGCGGCGTTGTATTCCCGGCCATCATTTCGCGGACAGGAGTGTCCGCGCCACACGGTGTTAGCATGTTCGCGGACTGATCATGGCAAAGAAGAAGAGCGTTCGCACACCGAAGCCGAGTCGGACCCGAACCAGCTCCCGTTCCCAAGCCAAGAGCCAACAGCCCGCCGCTAAAAGCCCAGAGCCGAGCGGCGATCTCCGCGCCTACACCATCCGCGATTACCGGCTGGAGAAGCCGAGCTTCACGCTGCGCCAAGTTCGCACTGGTGACGGAGTTCACTACGAAGTGGTGAGCGGCGATCTCTCCGAGCCGGTGCCGCCGATCCGCGAGTCGAAATACCTCAGCCGGAAGCAATGCATCGAAATCTATCGCTGGATGCTGCTCAACCGCCGCATGGAAACGGCGCTCGAAAATCTCTACAAACAAGGCCAGGTGGTCGGCGGCGTTTACTTTGGCCTCGGGCAGGAGGCTTGCTCTTGCGCCTCGGCATACGCTCTGCGCGAAGACGAGTGGCTGGGGCCGATGATTCGCAATCAGGGGGCGCTCTTGGTGCGCGGCTTCTCGCCCGCCGACATCATGATGCAGTACATGGCCAAGGCCGGATCGCCGACCAAGGGTCGCGATGCTTCGTCGCACTTTGGCGATATCGAGAAGCGCAACGTGGTGGCGCCGATTTCTACTTTGGGCGATTTGATTCCGGTGCTCGCGGGCGTGGCGCTGGGGGCGCGGCTGCAGGGCAAACACATCGCGGTCATGACTTACATCGGCGATGGGGGGCAGTCGACCGGAGTGACCTACGAGGGCTTGAATTTCGCCGCCGTGCAGAATCTCGGCCTGGTGCTGATTGTCGAAAATAATCTTTGGGGATACTCGACGCCCGCCGACATGCAGTTTCGCGTCAAGGATCTGGCCGAGCGCGCCATCGCTTACGGAATCCCGGGCGTGATCGTCGACGGCACCGACGCCTGCCAGGTCTACGACGCCTGCCATGAAGCTTGCGAGCGCGCCCGCCGCGGCGAAGGTCCAACCTTGATCGAAGCGAAGATGATGCGCATGAAAGGCCACGCTATTCATGACGCGGCCGAGTACGTCCCGAAGCCGTTGTTCGAGTATTGGGAGAAGCGCGACCCGATTGCGCGGCTCGAGGATTATCTGGTGAACAAGAAAAAGTGGCTGGCGCCCGCGGAAAACGAAAAGCTGATCGCGGGCGTCGAGCGAGAGTTGGAAGCCGACCGGGAAGTCGCCGTGAATTCTCCGATGCCATCGCCCGAATCGGCCGCTGGCGGAGTGTATTGCGAAGCTGGATGCCACGAGATCAAGCCCAAGTACGCGATGCCTGGGTCTCGGACGATTGGAGAGCGCGGCGGAAAGTCCTCTGGTCCGAAGCGCTCGGAGGCGGCGGTGCATCTGAAGTAAGGGCAGAGATCTTATGACTCCTTTTGTTTTCCGCAGACGATATGCCGACTAACCGGGCAGGTAGATTGCTTTCGGGTAGGCCGGCTGGTCTGCGACGTTCGCGCCGGAGCGAGTGCCTTTGCACTCTTCTTGGGCATTGACGCGCCCGTTTGACGGGTGTAGCGTTGTGTCCTATCCAGAATTTGGGTGACGTCCTGCGCCGCGCAGCTCGCGCGACGTTCCTTTCAATCCGTAACCTACGAAAGGAGAACTTCCCATGTTCACACGAGTAGTTGAAGTCAGCACCAAGCCCGGAAAGTCCCACGAACTCGCAAATACAATCAACGACAAGGTCCTGCCAATCCTCCGCCAGCAAGCCGGCTTCCTCGACGAGACTGTCCTCACTTCGGACCTGGAGCCGAATCGAGTCATGGCGCTGAGCTTCTGGAAGACAAAAGAGGACGCGGAGCGCTATCAACGGGAGCATTACACAAAGGTCACTGAGATTCTCTCGAATCTCATGGAGAGTCCTCCCGCTGTGCGCACGTTCAACGTCCACACCTCGACACCTCACAAAATTGCCGCTGGCAAAGCCGCCTAGTTCACGGCGGACGACAACTAGAGCAAGAGGTGAGCCGGTGGCTTACCTCTTGCTTCAACTGACGATCTCGGCCAGGCTTTGTGTAGCCGGAAGCTAGCCTGCTTTCAGCCCATTCGGAACCATGGGCAGCGAGCGGATCCGCTCACCCGTCGCGTCGAAAATGGCGTTGCCGATGGCGGGAGCTAAACCTACCATTGGGCATTCGCCTGCGCCCGCCGAAGGGATGTCCTTGCGATCGAGGAGGACGGTCTCGATCATGGGCACATCGCTGAACCGCGGAACACGGTAGGTCGAGAATCGCCCGTTCAGGACACGTCCGTTTTCGAACTCGATGGCCTCGAAAAGCGCGCCGCCCAGTCCCATGATGTTTGAGCCCTCAATCTGATTGCGCAGGTTGTCGGGGTTGACGATGGCGCCACATTCGAAAGCGGTGACCACGCGCACCACCTTGACTTCGCCCGTTTTTCGATCGACGGCAACTTCGGCGCAGGTCGCGATGTTTCCAGCCTTCTCGAATCCACCGCCCATTCCGAAGCCATGGCTCGCAGCCTTCGCCCGTCCCCAGCCGAACTTCTTTGCGGCTGCTTCAAAAACGGCGCGAAGCCGCTCGTTCTTCAGATTCTTCAGGCGGAAATCCAGCGGGTCCATGTTCACCAGATGAGCCAGTTCGTCCATGAAGGACTCGCGGGCGAAGTGATTCGCCGTGGCCGCCAGTGCGCGGTACGACCCCTGCCGCAAAGGAGAACGCGTGGGATGAAATTCAATTTTCCGGTTCGCGATATCGTAGTAAGTTTGGATTCCTGCCTCGCCGGAATTGTAGTTATGAAACTCCCAGGCTACGATTGTGCCGTCGCCGCGAAGACCGCTGGTGACTTCAATGACGCCTGCGGGACGGAAATACGCCCACGTGAATTCTTCTTCGCGGGTCCACACCAGCTTGACGGGCCGCTTCGCAGCCCGCGCCAGTCGCGCGGCTTCGATCGCTGCGTCGCCGGTGTGCTTGCCGCCGTAACCCGACCCCGTGTCCGGCATCAGCACCCGGACACGTTCTTCTGGAATCCGAAAAGCCTCAGCCAGCTCGCTCCGCACGCCGAAAGGGCGCTGCGTGCCGGTCCAAACAGTCAAGTTGTCACCCGACCATTGCGCCAGCGCGGCGCGAGGTTCGAGCGGCGCATGGGCGATGTAGGAGACGGTATAAGTCTGATGCAGGCGATGATCGGCGGAAGCCAGCGCTTTCTCCACCGAGCCTGCTTCATCGCGGGACGCATTCCCTATCGGGTCCTTGTGCTCGACCGCATTCTTCTTAAGATATTCAAACAGCTCTTTGTTCGAGGGCTGCGGTTCGGTTTTCCACTCCGCGCGAATGGCCTTGACAGCACGAGAGGCAATCTCTGCGCTCGGCGCCACCACTCCGACAAAATTGCCGTCGTGGACAACCGTGACGGCCGGAATTTGTTCAGCTTCGTGCGCGTCAATGGAAACAAGGGTCGCTCCGAAAGAAGCGGGCCGTAGAATTTTGCCGTGGAGCATTTCCGGCAATTTCTGGTCGGACGGATACCGATGCTTCCCCGTGACAAAGTCCCGTCCATCGACCTTAGGCAAAGATTGACCTTGAACCGTCCACTGGGCCGGAGGAATGGGGGAGTCTTCCGCAGATATGGTTTGGGTGAGCTGTTGCCCCTTCACCAGGACTGAGTATTCAATCGACCGTTTGGTCTCTGGATCTGTGACCTTGCCGTCAGCGGCGACCAGGCGCTTGCGATCGATCTGCCACTCGGTTGCCGCCAAACCAATCAGCAGATTGCGAGCGGCTGCGGCAACTTTCCTCAGTTGTGGACTCATCGTGGGGGTGGTGCGACTGCCGAAGGTCCCCATGTCGAACGGAGTAAGCTGTGTGTCGCCCATCACCATTTGGATTTTGCTCACCGGGACGTGCAGTTCTTCGGCGACGCACTGGCTGAGAGACGTGCGGATGTTCTGCCCGACCTCTACCTTGCCCGTATAGACCGTCACCGCGCCATTTTCTCCAATGTGCAGCCAAGCCCCGATTTCCTTGGGGAGCGATTCGTCAGGCCGCTTGCCTGCGCCGGATTCCTGGAATGCATGCGCATTTTTCAGCACACCGACAATCAAAATGCCGGCGCCGAGGAACTTGAAGAATTCGCGCCGATCGACTTCGAAGCGGTACGCGGGCGGCGCGGTAAGTTCGTAGCGTTCGGGTTCCAGCGAAATTTGGAAATCTGGCTTGCCGCTCATTGGCTGGACTCCTTCATGGACCGATTCAGGGCCTTCGCCGCCTTTTGGATCGCAGCCACAATACGTGGATGGGTTCCACAGCGGCATATGTTGCCTTGCATGGAATGCGAGATGTCGGCCGCGGATGGGTTGGGGTTCGCGTGCAGGAGCGAAACGGCCGTCATGATCATCCCGGACGTGCAGTAGGCGCATTGCATCGCTGCCTCTTCAAGGAAGGCCTGCTGCAACGGATGCAAACGGTCACCCTGAGCGAGGCCTTCAATCGTCGTGATTTGTTTCTGACCGACGGCGCCCACCGGCGTGATGCACGATCGGCGGGGACTTCCATCGATCAGGACCGTACAGGCGCCGCACTGGCCTTCTCCGCAGCCGTACTTGCTTCCCGTCAGATCGAGTTGATCGCGCAACACGCTGAGCAGACTGATGTCCGCATCCGCGTCAATGGTGCGGGGGCTTCCATTCACATTTAGCTTCGTAACCTGAGCCATGCGAAAACCTCGTCATCGGAGGAATGCCGAGGCAGAAGAACTCCAGGGCAACTGAGCGCCCATTGGCGTCTCTGAGCCTCGCGTCCATAAATGATATACCTGAAGTAATTCATCGTGATGGAAGGCGACGTGTAATGATTCGCTTCGGTGAGGACGTTTGTGGCAATCTTGAAGCCTTGCAGCCGTGGGGAGATGGCAGCCCGAAGCTGGCTCAATTCAAGCACTGACGTTAACGGCGGTGCGAATCGCGGACCGGTGGCCTCCCGTCACCGGTCCGGTTCGTTCTCCGGTTTGGAGAGGTGGGTCCCGTCAATTCCAGTCGCAGCCTAATCTGCCATCTATTGTCGATCTCTGTTGATGCCTTTGCAGGCATTCGTTGGGCCGTCTTGGCGGCGTTTCCGGCAAACTGATAAAATTATAGTTTGTCATGTCCGCCTCTTCCCAGCTCGTCCAGATCGAACTCGGCCCCAGCGTCCCCAGCCCCAAGCCTTCGTGGCTCAAGGCCAAGGCTCCGGTTGGCGACAACTTTCACAACCTGAAGAAGCTGGCGCGCGGGCTGGGGCTGCATACGGTTTGCGAGTCGGCGCAGTGTCCGAATATTGGAGAATGCTGGGACCATCACACCGCGACCTTCATGCTGCTGGGCGATATCTGCACCCGCCGCTGCGGCTTTTGCGCGGTCCCCAAGGGGCGTCCGGAAGCGATTGACTGGGACGAGCCACGACGCGTGGCGGAAGCCGTCGCTACGCTCGGCGTGCGTCATGCGGTTGTGACCAGCGTGAACCGCGACGATGACAACGTTGGCGGGGCAAAGATTTTTGCCGAAACCATCCGGCAGATTCGTGAGCTCGCGCCGGAGTGCCGGGTCGAGGTGCTGATCCCCGACTTCCAGGGTCGGGAAGAACCGCTGCGCATCGTGCTCGAAGCGAAGCCCAACGTGCTTAACCACAATACCGAAACCGTCCCGCGGCTCTACCGCGCGGTACGCTCGGGAGCGCGCTACAAGCGCACGCTTGATCTGCTCGCGAATGCCAAGAAGTGGGACCCGGCGACGGTGACCAAGAGCGGCGTGATGGTTGGAATCGGCGAGGAGACCGATGAACTGATCGAAGTCTTCCGCGACCTGGGCGAACGCGGCGTCGATATTCTGACGATTGGCCAGTATCTGCGTCCGTCAAAAGATCATCTTCCGATGACGCGCTACTACACGCCTGCCGAGTTTGTCTCGCTGAAAGAAGAAGCCCTGAAGTTTGGATTCAAGCACGTCGAGTCGGGGCCGCTGGTGCGGTCGAGTTATCACGCGCATGAGCAGGCGGATGTGGCGGCGGGATGAGAATTTGTAATTGATGATTGGAAATTTGTAATTTAAGAGCCGACGGTTTCCCTGCACAATTGGAACGTCACGCGCTTTTCGATTACCAATTACAAATTACCAAATTACCAAATTACAAATTCCCTTCTTTCCTACCACACCCTACACGCGTTCTGATTCACCATCGGCGCTGTCGCCGCGCAGTGGTAGGCTTCGCGGAACTCCGGCATATTTGAAACGGTTCCGTTCACCCGGTACCTTGACGGTGAGTGCGGATCGATGGTGACCAGCATGCGCGCCATGGCATCGGTGCGGTTCTGGCACCACACGTTGGCCCATCCCAGAAAAAAGCGCTGTTCGGCGGAGAGGCCGTCGACGGGCGCCGGTTCCTTGCCGGCAAACGTGTTCAGCATGGCCATGTAGGCAATGCGCAGGCCGCCATTATCGGCCGTGTTCTCGCCCAGGGTGAGCTTGCCGTTCAGCTTCAGGTCGTCGACCGCGACGAAGTTCGCGTACTGGTCCTTGATGCAGCCGGTACGTTCTTCGAATTGCTTTTTGTCGCTCGCGGTCCACCAATCGCGGAGATTGCCCTCGGCGTCGAACTGGCTGCCCTGGTCGTCGAAGCCGTGCGTGAGTTCGTGACCGATCACGGCGCCGATGCCGCCGAAGTTCATCGCGTCGTCGGCCCGGTTGTCGTAGAACGGTGGTTGCAGAATTCCGGCGGGAAACGTGATGTTGTTCTGGGTTGGGTCGTAGCTCGCGTTCACCGTCATCGGCGGATACGGCCAATCCCTCTTATCGAGCGGCTTACCGATCTTGTCCAATCGCCGCTGAATGTCGTTCCGGTTGGCGCGTTGCGAGTTGCCCAGAGCATCGCCGCGCGCGATCTGGAGCGCCGAGTAGTCGCGCCACTTGTCGGTATAGCCGATGCGGTTGGCGATCGCCTGCAATTTCACAAGCGCCTGAGCCTTCGTGTCCGCGCCCATCCAGGGCAGGCTCTTGATGTCTTCGCCCAGCGCTTTTTCGAGGGCCCCGACCATCGCCAGCGTGCGCTCCTTACCTTCGGCGCCGAAGGTCTGCTGGACGTAAACCTGGCCGACCACTTCGCCCAGGTCATTGTTTGTGTACCCCACGCACCGCTTCCAGCGCGGACGCAACTCCTTGGTGCCCTGCATCGTCTTGCCGAAGAAATCGAAGTTTTCGTTGACGAACGCCGCCGGCAGCGTCGGCACGTTGCCATGCACCGTGTGCCAGCGCAAATACGTCTTCCAATCGTCGAGCGAGTGCGCACTTAATACTTCCTGCATGTTTTTGACGAACTCGGGCTCAACCACATTGAGCGAATCGAACCGGGGCGCGCCCACGCCTTCGAAGTAGGTGTTCCAATTGAATGCTGGACTCATGGCGGCGAGTTCCTTAGTGGTCAGCTTGTGGTAGATCTTCTGCGGATCGCGGCGGCTGGTCTGGTCCAGCGCGCCCTTGGCTAAGCCGGTTTCAATCTCCATGACGACTTTGGCTTCCGCCGCGGCTTTGCCTTGATCGTCGCCCAACAGCGCAAACATCTTCGCCACATGCGCGACGTATTTCTTCCGCAGCTCGACCGACTTCTCATCGTCTTTGAAATAGTAATCGCGGTCCGGCATGCCCAGTCCGCCCTGGTCCACCTCGGCAATCATCTGGCTCGCGTTCTTGAAGTCCGATCCGGAATCGAAGCCGAACAAGACATCGGTGCCGTCGCGATGCAGCCGGACGATCTCTTTCGGAAGTTCCGCTTTCGATTTGATCTCCGCAATGCTTTGGAAGTCCTGCTCCAATGGCTTCGTGCCCGCTTTTTCGATCGCCGTTTCGTCCATGCAGCTGGCATAGTAATCGCCGATCTTCTGCTCGTTGGCACTGCGGGCCGGCCGGTCGACCGACGCCTTTTCGAGAATGTCGCGCACAATGTATTCGCCGCGCTGCTGCAATTCGTTGAAGCGGCCCCAGGCTGAGCGGTCGGCGGGAACCGGGTTCTGCGCCTGCCACTTGCTGCACGCGTAGGCGTAGAAATCGTGGCATGGATCCACGCTCTTATCGAGCAGGTCGGCGGAGAAGCGCACGTCGGCAGGCGGCTTCGCGGCTTCAGTCTTGTCTTGGGCCGGTTTATCCTGGGCCGGCTTATCCTGGGCTAACGCAGGCACAAGCATCATGGAGACGGTCAACACTTTCAAGAAATTGCGCATGAGATCCTCGAATCGAGATATGGAACTGCCGTGGCCGGGCGATACGCGCAGGGGTTGAACGCACGTTTCCCGAACACACTTCCCCGGACACACCGGAACCATTGTATTGGACGAAAGCCGCGGAAACAGTCAACCAGGTAACGTCTCAGTTTGCCAGAGGCACGATTTCTTATTGCTGCTAAGAGCGGGGAAGCTAGTGGCCCAGAGTCCCCTTGGTTTTCTTGCGCGGAAACCAGTGACGTGCGTCCGCCAGCACGGGCCACAACATGAAGATCACTGCAATCACGAGTGCTACAGCAACGGGAATCACCACATGTAGCATGAAACGAGTGTACTCTCCGAAGCCGCCTTCTCGCCTAACTTCCCCCGAAGCGCTGCCGAGCTTCGCTCGGCTGGACGGACGAGGCGTCCGTCCCCACGTGATTTGTGGCGCTGCCGACTTCTCCTGCTGCAATCAGAAGACTTTCACGTGGAACGTCAAATATTTCTTGGGATCTTCCCGGATCGCCTTGACCAGTTCCCGCGTCTCCACCAGCATCTGGTTGCTGTTGTTGTAAAGGGCAGGATCCTTGAACAGCATTCCCGCCGTGCCCTCGCCCTTTTCCATGCGCTCGGAGAGTGCCGCCAGGTTGTTCATCGTGGTCTGCAGCTTGGCGGCGAATTCCTGATCGCGCGTCATCTTGCCCAGCGCGCCCTTGCCCGCATTGATGTCGTCGGTCAACTGGCGAACGTTCGCGATCGTTTTGTTCGCGTTGTCATACAGTTCAGGATCTTTGAGCAGTTTGCCGGCCGTGCCTTTGCCCTGCTGCAGTTCGTCCACCATCACGTTCAGCTTGTCGATGGTGGCAATTACTTTCTTGTACGCCTCGTCGCTGGTGAGCAGAGGGCCGAGCGAGCCCTTTCCGCTCTGGAGGTCATCCACCAATCCCTTGAATTCAGCCACCGTCGCGTTGAGCTGGTCGTACAAGGCGGGACTGTAAATGACCTTGCCGATCGAACCCTGGCCGCTTTCGACAAACGCCACAATGCGATCCACCCGCTTCAGCAGCGCGTCCATGTTCTGCAGCGTGCCCTGGCTGGCGCGCACCACGTCCTGGATATCGGGCTGGTTGCGGGCTGCCAACGTGTCTCCGTCGGTCGCCTCCGGACCCTTCGCCGCCGAACTGTCAACGTCCACGTAGGTTTCGCCCAGGACCCCGGCAGTGGCCAACAGAGTTACGGAGTCTTTGCGCAGATTGAACTTGTACTTGGTGTTGACCTTCATCGTGACTTCGACCGGCGTCAGCGGCTTGCCGCCCACGATCCGGACGCCCGTCACGTTGCCGATGTCCACACCCGCCAAACGCACCGGCGCGCCTTCGCGCAAGCCACCTGCATTATCGAAGTACGATCGCAGCGAGATCTTGCGGGTGAGCCATCCGCCGGTACCGCTCATTACGAAAATGAGGACGGCGAGCGTGACGCTTGCGAACAGGACGGTGAGTCCCACGCGTAGTTGCGACCATTTGAGCTGCTTCTGGCTAGGCAAGGTAGTCAGTAAACGACAGAAGCATCATAGCAAACACCGCAAAATTTCAGCATGCCAGATTTTTTGAGACCCGAAAAGGGAGAGGTTTGCGCCAAAACGGAGGCTCCCACTTGCTCGGCTTGGGGTTGTCCCGGGACGATATCTGTTCCCGGTTTCCCGCTTCATGGTTTCTCACTGCACGGTTCTGCGGACGTGCCATCGCGTGATCGTTGCCGCCATTTCTGGCCGGGAAAGCGGGTTTTATCTGAAGGCCGAGAGCTGACGGCTGAGAGCTGAGAATCAACTTTCCAGAATGACGTGGGCCAGGGCTTCCTCGGAAGTGTGGGTGAGCGAAAGAGCGATGTTTTTCGCGCCGAGCTTGGCCGCGATGGCCGCCGCCTCACCGTGAAATTGAATGGTCGGACGCTGCCCTTTCGGTCGCACCACTTCGATATCGCGCCACCGCACGCCGCGACTCCATCCCGTACCCAGCGCCTTCATCCCGGCTTCCTTGGCGGCGAACCGCGCGGCATAGCTTTCAAACCGGCGGGCTTTTCGTTCGCAATAACGGATTTCGCCGTCGGTGAAGATGCGACGAAGAAAGCGGTCGCCGAACCGCTCGATGCTTTCGCGGATGCGAGGAACTTCGGCGATGTCCACCCCGGTGCCGAGAATCATAGGAACATTGTTAATTGGTAATTTGTAATTGGCAATTTGGAATTCGCTCACGCTACGGAATTCAGCGCCTCTACAAGAACAGTATCCTGCTCTGGAAACACGGTGCGCAGGTCTAGCAGGACCCGGCCTTCTTCTACGCGGGCGATTACCGGCGAAGTGCTGGCGCGGAGACGGGCGCTTAGTTCGTCGGCGCTGAGGTCGGCATGGGTGAGCGCGATCAGGCGCGTGGGCAAGACGGCCGATGGCGCAGCGCCGCCGCCGATGACGGATTCACCATCGAGGAGTTCCAGCTTGAGGTTGCTGGATTTGACTTGAGCAGATACGACTCGGGAAACAATTTTTTCCGCGCGGCGCGCGATCTCGTCTTTCGACAGGCGCATCATGTGCAGCACCGGCACTGCGTCGTGGTCGCGTTTGACGTAGGCGAGCAGCGTGGCTTCGAGCGCGGAGTAGGTGAGCTTGTCCACGCGCAGCGCGCGAAACAGCGAGTTTGAGCGCATGCGCGCGACCAGATCGGCGCGGCCACTGATCAATCCAGCTTGCGGGCCGCCGAGAAGTTTATCGCCGCTGTAGGTGACGATATCGACGCCGGCGCGCAGGCTGTCGAGCACGCCCGGTTCGCCGGTGATTCCGACCGAACGCAGATCGAACAGCGCGCCGCTGCCCAGATCTTCCATGAGCGGAAGGTCTCGGCCACGGGCCAGGGCGACCAGCTCGTCGAGCCCAGGCTGCTCGGTGAAGCCGGTGATTTCGAAGTTGGAACGATGCACGCGGAGCAGGAGGCGCGTGCGGTCGTTGATGGCACGTTCGTAATCGGCGACGCGTGTACGGTTGGTCGTGCCGACTTCGCGCAGCGTCGAATTCGACTTCGACATCACGTCGGGGATGCGGAACGAACCGCCGATTTCGACCAGCTCTCCGCGCGAAACGATGACTTCGCCGCCCTCGGCAAGCGAGTTCAACGCGAGCAGAACCGCGGCGGCGTTGTTGTTGACTACGATGGTCGAGATGGCGGCCGAGCTGCGCTCGGCCGAGGCGGGGCCGAGCCCCGCCTCCACACGATCCCCAACACGATCCACAGTTAGAAGCTTTTGGAACAGGCGATCCACATGGACGTCGCGCTTCCCGCGCTCGCCCGTCGATAAGTCGAATTCGAGATTGGAATAGGCGCTCGCTGTGGCGCGGACGTGATCGAGCGCAGCGGCAGCCAGCGGCGCGCGCCCCAGATTGGTGTGGAGAATCACGCCGGTGGCGTTGACGAGCGGCAGCAAGGAGTAACTCAGCGACTGGCGGAGTTGGCGTTCGACGGCTGCGGACAGGCCGCCGAGCGCGAGGTCCAGCGACTTCTCGTCCAGCTGGGCGTCGCCGATTTGACCACCCGCGATTTCCTGGCGAAGGCGCGCGAGCACGACGCGGATACTTTCGGCGACGGCGGAATGACCGTCGCGCTCGGTCAGCGCCTGCATGTCTGGCTGGCGGAGAAGTTCGTCCGTCGAAGGCAGTTTCTGAAAGAGCTCGGATTTGTTGGCGGCGAACACCGAGGGCGATTATGCCACAGGCGGCTTGGGTGGAGCGACGGGCGTCTCGCCCGTCCCTCCGGGCGGGGACGCCCGGCTCTCCACAAGCAAGCTTGCATCGAGAGCGGTAACAATTGCGCGCGCGGCGCTAGTGCGTTCTTGCTGCACACAGTCACGCGGACAAGAGTGTCCGCGCCACATAGGCTACAGCGTGTGCAGGTAAGCCAGCAAATCTTTGATCTGCTGGTCGGTCATGACCTGGCTGAAGCCTTCCATTTTCGCTCGGCCATACTTGACGATATCGGTCATGCGTTCGTCGTTTGCGGGCAGTCCGCTCAGGGACAGGTACTGCTGCTTGAAGACGCCTTTCAAACTCGGGCCTTTCTTGCCGCGCGACGAGTACGGTTCGTGGCACCGGTCGCAATAGTTGTCGTAGAGTTTTCTGCCTTCGGCCTGTTGCGGGTTGAGGCCGAGTTCGGCGTCGGACTTGCGGCGTTCGGCATCGCAGCCGGCGAGCGCTAGAAGCGCGAGGATCACCACGGAGACACGGAGGCACGGAGAAATCCATTTCAATAAGTTCATGATGATTGCGGCATCGACTGTAAGGTCGGGCTCAGAGGTAGGATAATACGGAAGGCATGGCCGTTGTCGTCAAACGCGTTTACGAGGTTGCTTCTCCGTCGGACGGAGTACGCGTGCTGGTGGATCGTTTGTGGCCGCGCGGGTTGAAGAAAGAAGACGCGGCGGTCAAGTTCTGGTTGCGCGAGTCGGCGCCTTCGAATGAGTTGCGGCAGTGGTTCCATGCGAATCCTGAGGGGTGGCGCATGTTCCGGAAACGCTATCTCAAAGAGTTGGTGAGCGAAGAGGGATCTGCGGCGGTGGAGAAGCTGCATCGTCTTGCGGAAGGCAAGCGGCGGGTCACGCTGTTGTATGCGTCGCGAAACGAGGAGCATAACAACGCGATGGTGCTGAAGGAATTGCTGGAGGGGATGAAGAAGCCTCCGTCGAGCGTGGGCCGCGGCGCGCTCGGGCGGGGACGGATTCGGAAAGCGAAGAGACTGTAGGAAGCTCTCGGCTGTCAGCTTTCAGCTCTCAGCTGTCAGCTCTTGGCCTTTAGCTCTTGGCTCTTGGCTTCCAGAACTGAGAACTCCGTACTCCGCTCTTTACTCCGCACTATAATTTCCCAGTCATGTCTAGTTCCGCCGCCGAGAACAAAATCGAAGTTCTGCGCGAGAAGATTCGGCACCACGAGTATCGCTATTACGTGCTGGACGATCCGGAGATTTCGGACGCCGACTTCGACAAGCTGATGAACGAGCTCAAGCGGCTTGAGGCGGAGCATCCGAAGCTGGTGACTACGGACTCGCCTACTCAGCGCGTGGGCGGCAAGCCGCGCGAGGGATTCGTGAAGGCGAAGCATTCCTCCCCGATGCTCTCGCTCGACAACGCTTACAGCGACGAGGAGCTGCGCGACTGGGAGCGGCGGGTGCATGAGCTGAGCGGGCGGACCGACATCGAGTACATGTGCGAGTTGAAGCTGGATGGAATGTCGCTGGCGCTCGGCTACAGCGACGGCCGTCTGGAGCGCGGCATCACGCGCGGAGATGGCAGCACAGGCGAAGACGTGACCTCGAATGTGCGGACGGTGCGCTCGGTCCCGTTGACGGTTTCGAAAGACAAGTTGAAGAAAGCCGGGATACCTGCGGATTTTGAAGTGCGCGGCGAAATGCTGATGCCGCTCGCGGCCTTCCGCAGAATGAATGAAGAGCGCGAACGGCAGGGACTATCGGTGTTTGCGAATCCGCGTAACGCTACGGCGGGGACGGTGCGGCAACTCGAACCGTCCATTACAGCGCAGCGCCGAATGGACTTCTTCGCGTACATGCTGTTGAAGGATGGACGAACCTATTTCGACCGGCAATCCAAAGCGATGGACGCGCTGGAACTGGCGGGCTTCAAGGTGAATCCGAACCGGAGGCTGGCGAAAAATCTGGAGGAGGTCTGGAAATTTATTCAGAGTTGGGAGGCTAAGCGCGAATCGCTGCCTTACGAGATTGACGGCATCGTCATCAAGGTGGACCTGACGGCGTGGCAACGGGAACTGGGATTCACCGGGAAGGCTCCGCGGTGGGCGATTGCTTACAAGTACGCGGCGCGCGGCGGCGTGACGCAGATCGAAGACATCCTGGTGCAGGTGGGACGCACCGGGAAACTGACGCCGGTGGCGGCGCTGAAGCCGATTCCGATTGGTGGGACAACGGTTTCGCGGGCGACGCTGCACAACATGGATGAGATCGAGCGGCTGGGGGTAAAAATCGGCGACTGGGTCGAGGTAGAACGCGGCGGCGATGTGATTCCGAAAGTGGTGAAGGTGGTCGAGGACGCCGGCAAGAACAACGAGCATCCTCGCGGCCACAAGCGGTTCGAGATGCCCGAGCATTGTCCGGTGTGCGGCGGCAATGTGGTGCGAACTCCGGGTGAGGTGGACCATCGGTGCGTGAATGCGAATTGTCCGGCAAAGCTGCAGGGGACGATTCTGCATTTTGCTTCGCGCCACGTGATGAACATCGACGGGCTGGGCGAGGTGCTGGTGAATCAGCTTACCGAACGCGGCGTGGTCAAGAACGTCGCCGATCTCTACAAGCTGACGAAAGACGATCTGCTGCAGCTCGAGCGCATGGGCGAGAAGTCGGCGGAGAACGTGCTGGCTGAGATCGAGGCCTCCAAGAAACTGCCGCTTGATCGCGTGATTTACGGGCTGGGGATACGGTTTGTGGGCGAACGCACGGCGCAGTTTCTGGCGGAGCATTTCGGGTCGCTGGATGCGATCATGAAGGCGAGCGCGGAGGAACTTGAGGAAGTGAACGAAGTAGGACCGCGGATCGCAGAGAGCATCGTGGAATTTTTCGGCGATGAACACAATCGCAAACTGGTGAGCGATCTGCGCAAGGCGGGCTTGACGTTCACCGGGCAGAAGAAAGAAAAGGGCACGAAGCTGGCGGGAAAGACTTTTGTGTTGACGGGCACGCTGGTGCGCCGTACGCGGGACGAAGCGAAGAAGTTGATAGAAGATGCGGGCGGGCGGGTTTCGGGGTCGGTGAGCAAGAAGACGGACTATGTGGTCGCGGGAAGCGATGCGGGTTCGAAGCTTGACAAGGCTCGGGAGCTGGGGGTTAGCGTGATCGGGGAAGAGGAGTTGGAAGGGCTTGTGGGTTAGCGCGGTGGGGCTGGCAAGCGAATCATGTGTTTATCGCCAGTACGCCAGCACGAACTCTTTCCCAAGCATCTAGTGGAACAAGGGGCGCGGGTCTCGACTCTCTGGATTGTCGGCGGGTGCTGTGAATAGTGGTTTCCCATTCTGCTTCACGTTAAGAAAAGGATTGTCCTCGACTCCCATGGTTACCGACCCTTTATCTTGATTCCAGATTCGAAACATTGTGCTGCCGTCGGGTTCGGCAAGCAGTAATACCGTTTGAAAGCCCTGCCCATCCAGAGTAAAAATCGCATTCGCGTAGCCATCGCCGGTTGCATAACCACCGCGCTCGGTGCCTGTCGCATCGGAGATGATAATTCCCGACACAACACCGCCCCGTTTGTGCCGCTTGCCGGCAATCATGGGTTCCGGCAGTGGGGCTGCGATCAGCACTCGTTCGGTTCCGCGCTCGTCCACCACCGCGAGTTCTCGAACTCGGAGTTTTTGCGGGTTTTGTAAGTTCCTGATTTGTCGCGATTGGAAGACAATCGCACCGACCATGACAATCGCCAATAGTCCGGCAACTTGATAGGTTCGTTTTTGCCGGTTTTCCAAGACGTTGATTTGGGCTAGGATTTGTTCCTCGTTCATGAGGTCCCTCCTTCTTCAGCAACGGTTCGAAACCCACGTTGGTGCTGCACACCGGGGCCGGGCTTCGCTCAGCTTGGACGGGCGAGGCGCCCGTCCCTACACGAGCTAATCACACGTTATTTCTTCGCGGTCGGCGGCAATACGCCGTTTAAGCGCAGATACATTGCGGCCTCGGCGTAGTGGTCGGCCCAACTGCTAGCCAGGACGAGGCTGGCCCAGGCGCGCGAAACTTGTTTTCCGCCGAAGCCTTCTGTGGTCTCGGCTAGTTTTGAGTCGTCCATTTTCGCCAGCGTGTCGGAGCAGAAATCGAAAGAGGCCTTGAGCGCGGAAACGAGCTTGTCTCTGGCGTCCGATTCTTTCGCTTCTTCGACCTTGGGAGCCGGGACGGCGGCGGCCTTGCTGCACAGCGCGTTATTCGCTTCGATCATGTGGGCGACGAGGTGGCCGAATGTCATCTGGTCGGGGGTGGGTTTGTAGTTGAATTTGTCGGCGGGCATCGCTTCGACGGCAGCGATGGTGTTTTTCTGGCGGCCGGGCAGGATGTCTCGGAGGGCGCTGCTGACAGGGTTCTTGGTTGACGCGGGTGCGGTTTGTGCAATGGCCGACGCGGCTAGCAACAGCAAGGCCGGGATCAAGAGAGCCTTCTGCATTTTGTCCTCCTGGTGTGTGCGCGGTACCGCAAGTTCGCGGCATAAATCCATTCTGTCATCCTGCGCAAAGCGAAGGACCTGTGCACTTGAATTCGCTATGCAGGAGATCCTTCGCTTCGCTCAGGATGACAACCCAAACCTATGTCGCGAACTTGCAGGACACCACACTGGTGGAGAAGGATAGCGCGAGCGGCTAGGTCTGCGCCACCGTTCGTGCCACATGCGCGCGGACAAGAGTGTCCGCGCCACACGAGCGTCTGAGCTATCCTAATACCATGCGCTCGCACGGCGGACACGGACATTCTCATGGGACGGGGCGGGTGCTGCGCATCTCGCTGGCCGTCACCATGCTTTACGTCGTCCTGCTGGTGATTGCCGGCATCCGCGCGCACTCGCTGGCGTTGCTTTCCGAGGCGGGACATAACCTGTCCGACTTTCTGGCGCTGCTGTTGTCGCTGGTAGCGGTTTATCTGGAAGGTCGTCCGCCGAGCGCGACCAAAACCTATGGATACAGGCGCGCGGGAGTGCTGGCGGCGCTGGTGAATGCTCTGTCGCTGGTGGCGGTGTCGTTTCTTATTTTCTACGAGGCGTTTCAGCGGATCCAGCATCCTGAGCATGTGCGCGCTCGGATGATGATTGGAGTGGCGGCGGCGGGCGTGGTGATGAACGGCGTGATCGCTCTGCTGCTGTGGCGTTCGGGGCGGGATGTGAATGTCCGGAGCGCGTTACTGCACGAGGTGGGCGACACGCTCTCGACTGCGGCAGTGATTGTGGGTGGCTTTGCGATCCTGTGGACGGGACAATACTGGATCGACTCGGCTTTGTCGTTCGGGATCGGGGCGCTGATTTTGTGGTCGAGCTTCGGGATCGTGCGCGAAACGCTGAATATTCTGCTGGAGGGCACTCCGCGCGGGATAAGCCTGGAGGCGGTGGAATCGGCGATGCGGACGATTGCGGGCGTGAGCGATGTGCACGATCTGCATCTGTGGAGCATTGGGTCGGAAAACCACGCGCTCTCCGCGCATGTGACGATCGCAGACATGGCGACTTCGGAGAGCGACACGATTCTGCGGGAGATCAACGAAAAACTCGGGCAGGGGTTTGGGATCCACCATACGACGATCCAGTTGGAACACATGGTGTGCGAGACAGCGCATGGATGCGTCATCGCGGTGCGGGAGCCACTGCGGGAAGAAGAACGCGGCGAGCCCGATCATTCCGAGCACGATCACGCCCACTGAGCGCGGAAGCGTTCATTTGTATCTGTATGAAAAATAATGGGTTGCGCGATTTTCTGGCGGCGACTTACAGCCTTCTGTGATATCCTGCTATTTGGAGTCGTTCCTCCCTGAGTACCATCCAATGAAGATGCGGCGTTGGCGGCAAATCTTGCGTTTCTTGGCGGCGGTGCAACTGCTGCCAGCTCTTGAGAGCGGCGAGGAAACGCTCGTCGGCGGGCAGGCGGTGCTGGAGGGCGTGATGATGCGTTCGCCGCATGCCTGGGGCATTGCGGTGCGCAAACCTTCGGGCGAGATTGTTACGCACAGCGAGCCGCTGGAGCGGCCTTCCGAGCAGCACAAGTGGATGGGCTGGCCCGTGGTGCGTGGGGTGATGACGCTGGGGCACGCCATGTCGCTGGGATTCCGCGCGCTGAAGTTTTCCGCCAATGCGGCGCTGGACGAGATGCCCGCCAACGATCAGGGCAAGAAGATGGAAATCAGCGGCTGGATGGCGGGAGTAAATATCGCTTTCTCCATCGCCTTCTTCATCTTCATGTACAAGTACCTGCCGCTGCTGGCTACGACGGAACTGAAAAAGGTGAATCCGGTTTTCGGGCAGCAGTTCGTGTTTAACCTGGTTGATGGGCTGATCCGGATCGCGATGTTCCTGCTGTTTGTGTGGGGCGTTTCGCTGTGGAAGGACATTCGGCGCGTGTACGAGTACCACGGGGCCGAGCACAAGACGGTGTATGCGTTCGAGAATGGCGATCCGCTCGAAACCGCAGTAGTGCAGAAGTATTCGACGTATCATCCGCGGTGCGGAACGAGCTTCCTGATGACGGTGATGATCATCTCGATGATCGTGTACATGGCGATTCCCGTGCATACTTTCTGGGCTCGATTCGCCATTCGAATTGCGTTGCTGCCGCTGATTGCGGGCGTTTCCTACGAGATCATTCGCTTCGCCGCCAAGCATCGCGGCTCGCTGTTTGCGCTGATGACGACGCCAGGATTGTGGCTGCAGCGGATCACAACCCAGCCTCCGGATGACAGCGAGGTTGAGTGCGCGATTGTCGCTCTGGATGAAGCCATGAAGCTGGAAAAGCAGCGCGGCGGGGAACTGGTGATTGCGTAGCCGTCGTTCGCGATTCGTCGTTCGCTATTCGCTGCCGCGGATTGATCGCCTTCTGGATTCCGGAAAAACATCACAAAGTCATTGTTTATCCGTCGCTGCTGTCAGTGCCGACGTTCGCTTAGTCTCCAGATGGAGGCGACACATGGCGACGAACTTCTCTTATCGAGATTTGCGGATTTGGCAGGAGGCTGTCGATCTGGCTCTGGTGATATATCGCGCGACGGCGGAGTTTCCAAAGCACGAACTCTACGGTCTGACGTCCCAGATGTGACGCGCTGCGGTTTCCATTTCGAGTAATATAGCCGAGGGTAAGGGGCACAGTTCAGACGGAGATTTTGGCCGTTTCCTCTTCCATGCGAGGGGTTCGCTCCTTGAACTTCAGACGCAGATTGTGATTGCAAGAGGTTTAGAGTATCTGACGAAGGAACAAGCTGCGGGGCTCACGCGTAACACCGACGATCTTGGCCGCGGATTAAATGGTCTGATACAAGCGGTCCGGGGAAAGCGCGGTCCTTCGAGAGCCGCGGCGAACGACGAACAGCGAACGACGAATAGCCGCACCCACGACCATGTTTGAACGTCTTGACCAAATCGAAATCCGCTACGAGGAACTGACTCGAGCGCTGTTGTCGCCGGAGATTACGAATGATTCGGCGAAATACCAGAAGACCGCCAAGGCGCATAGCGAAGTCGCAGGGATCGTCGAGAAGTATCGCGAGTACAAGGATCTGAAGCGCGGGATCGCCGAGAGCAGGGCCGTGCTGGTGGATGAAACCGATCCCGAAATGCGGGCGTACGCCGAGGAGGAACTGACGAAGCTCGAAGCGCGCATTGTGGGCGTTGAGGAAGATCTCAAGGTTTTGCTGCTGCCGAAGGATCCGAACGACGAAAAGAACGTGGTTCTGGAAATTCGCGCCGGGACGGGCGGCGATGAGGCCACGTTGTTCGTGGCGGAAGTCTTCCGCATGTACAACCGCTATGCCGAGACACAGAAGTGGAAGGTGGAAGTGCTCTCCACGTCGGAGTCGGGCGTGGGCGGGCTGAAGGAAGTGATCGCGCTGATCGAGGGCGACCGGGTCTATTCGCGCCTGAAGTACGAGAGTGGCGTGCATCGCGTGCAGCGCGTGCCTGCGACCGAGCAGCAAGGGCGAGTGCATACGTCGGCGATCACGGTGGCGGTGCTGCCGGAAGCGGAAGAAGTAGACGTCAAGATCGAGGCCAAGGATCTGCGCATCGATACGTTCTGTTCTTCGGGGCCGGGCGGGCAGTCGGTGAATACGACTTATTCGGCGGTTCGGATCACGCACATTCCGACGAATACGGTGGTGAGCTGTCAGGATGAGAAGTCGCAGATCAAGAACCGGGAAAAAGGCATGCGCGTGCTGCGCTCGCGGCTGTACGAAGTCGAGATGCAGAAGCAGCAGGACGCGCTGGCGAAAGAACGTAGGCAGATGGTGGGGTCGGGCGACCGCTCGGAGAAGATTCGCACCTACAATTTTCCGCAGAACCGGCTTACGGATCATCGCATTGGCTTCACGATTCACCAGCTTGAGCAGGTGATGGACGGGAAGCTGCAGCCGATTATCGACGCGCTGATCACGCATTATCAGGCGGAGAAGATGAAGCAGGAGACGGGCGCGGCGGTTTAAGGCGATTGCAGAAGCAGTCGTTGGTCGTTCGTCGTTCGCGGGGCAGTGGTAAGTTAGGGACTTGTGCGGCTCTTCAATTCTTCTCGCGTTTGTTTTTCTCCGTGTCTCTGTGACTCCGTGGTGAAATAGGGCTGTGCAACTTCGCCAGGCTCTGAATGCGGTGGTTGACCGGCTGACTACCGCGCGCGTTCCTTCTCCGCGCATGAATGCGGAACTCCTCATCATGTTCACGCTCGGCTGTGACCGGGCGTATCTCTATGCGCATCCTGAGCGGGAACTGACGGCGGGAGAACTGCAGCGCTATGACGAAGCTCGCGCGCGCCGTGCCACCGGCGTGCCGGCACAGTACATCACGGGGCACCAGGAGTTCTGGGGGCTGGATTTTATCGTGTCGCCGGCGGTACTGATTCCTCGTCCGGAAACGGAGCATGTGGTGGAGGCGGTGCTGGAGCTGGCGAAAGCGGACGGGCGAGGACGCCCGTCCCTCCACGATCTACGCATCGTCGATGTGGGTACCGGGTCGGGAGCGATTGCGCTTGCTCTGGCCAAAGAGCTGCCATCGGCGGAGATCCACGCAACGGACATTTCTCCTGAAGCGCTGGAAGTGGCTCGGGCCAATGCGGCGCGGCACGAACTTACTTCGCGAATCGAATTTCACCTTGCGGATTTGCTGGGCGGATTCCACCCCAGCGCGCCAAACGCGGGCGCGCCGGGGACCCCGGGATTGCCGCCGGCTTCGTTCGACATCGTGGTTTCGAATCCTCCATACGTGGGGGATTCGGAGGAAGAGTCTGTGCAGCTCGAAGTGCGCAAGTTCGAGCCGCGAAATGCGGTGTTTGCGGGGCCGACGGGTCTGGAAGTGATCGAGCGACTGATTCCGCAGGCGCGTGAGGCGCTCGGTCCTTGGGGATGGCTGGTGTTCGAGATCAGCGGGACGATTGCCGATCAAGTGCGGAGCCTGCTGGCGAGTTGGAACGAGGTTGAGATCAGAAACGATTTGCAGGGGATCGCGCGGGTGGCGATTGCGAGAAAAACCGCGCGGGGCTGAAACTGTGAGCCCCTCGTGATCTCATGCGACGCCGCGTTCCCCACGAACACGCCGCTGAGATGTCGATTGTCCCCAAAATCCTGGTGCATTGTCCGCACAGTCGCGGCATAAGTTTGGGCTGTCATGTTGAGCGAAGCGAAAGATCTATGCATGGCGCACGCAAATACACAGGTCCTTCGCTTCGCTCAGGATGACAGTGTGGATTTATGCCTCGAGGTTGCGGGACACCACTTAGAACGTCACCCGAACGCCGAGTTGCGCGGCGAACGGAATTCCAACCGTGGTGCCGGGGCCGAAGAAATCTCCCAAACCGCCCGAGGGTATTTCGAGCTGCTTCAGGCTGGTGACGGGCTGGGTTACAGAGCAGTCCGCAACCGTGCAGATGCAGGTAACGTTGCCGCTTGCAATCTGGTCGGGGGGGACGGGAAGCGCGGCCACGTTGGCTACGAAGTTCGCGCCGGGGTTGTTGCGGTTGAAGAGGTTGAAGAACTCGGCGAACGGGTTAACCTGCCAGCGATCGCCGATCTTGATGGGGCGGCTGACGCGCATGTCCACCTGGATGTAGGGCGTTCCGCGGAAATCGTCGAGGCGGGTCGGGACTCCGTTCACGGAAATGCGGCCGCTGCCGCCCTGGTTGGTAATGGTGTAGGGGCGGGCGCTTTCGGCCTGGGTGAGGGTGGTCAATTCGAAACCGCCGGGGACGTGCACAGTGCCGGCGAGCACAAAGCGGTGGCGAACGTCTTCGCCGGACGGGCCGTAGTCGCCGGGGCCGAAGGCATTCAGCGGATCGCAAACGCCATTCACATAGTCGAAGAGTTCGCCGAGGACGCAGCCCCAGGTTTGTGCCTTGGCGAGCGTGTAGTGCGCAGTCAGGTTGAAGTGGCGGGTGACATTGCCTTGCACTCGCAACATGAGCGCGTTGTAACTGGAGCGGTTGTCGGAGCGGAAGACGGCGAGGCTGGGAGCATTAGGATCAATGTTGACTCCAGGCGTGTAGTTGTAGCCGCGATACCCATGATTGCCCTGCTCGTGCGTGTAATCGGCGCTGAAGGTCCAGTGTTCGTTGAACGCATGTTGGACGCCTGCCGTGGCGTGAAGCGCGTATGGAGTTTTGTAATTGGGATCGATGAGAGCACCGGGGTCCCCGGGATTCAGACAACAAGTTCCGGCTGAGGAATTGTTGACCCCCTGGAACGCAGCGGCCCATCCGCCCTGCGCCAGATCGTTGTAGTACAGGCCGAAGCCGGCGCGAATCACGGTCTTCTCACTGCCACCGGGAGAGTAGGCGATTCCGAGGCGCGGCGCGATCTGCTTGCGGTAGTCGTGTGGTGCGCCGTTGATCAGGTTAACGCCCAGGGCTTTCAGTGTGAGGTAAGCGGGATTCTCCAGTTGACTGCGGCCTGAAGCGGTGAATAGTCCGAAGGTCGTCTGATAACGCAAACCGTAGTTAACCGTCAGGTGGTGCGAAACGCGCCAGGAGTCCTGGGCGTAGAGTCCGAGTCGCTGAACGTTCTGCGAAAAGCTGCCGTCGCCGGCGGGAGTGAATGAGCAGGAGGTATTCGGTGTCGGTTCTACGCCGTCGACCACAGCGCAGGTCAGATCGGCGGAAAACTGCGTAAGGCCATTGGGGTTGATCGTGGGATCGAAATAGTCCGCAGGATTCAACACGAATTGGGTGAAGCTCTCGGCCGTGGCGGCAAACGCGCCGCCGAGCACCGGTTCGTGAATGAAATTGACTCCGAACTTGAGGGCGTGACTTCCCGCAGTGTGGCTCAGGTCGTAGCGCACCTGGTATTTGTCCTGATTGCGCAGGGTCGGAAACAAAGTGATGGGAGTAGCGAACTGGTTGTCGCCGAAAGTTTCGAAGCCGGAGACGGTCAGCGCTGTCGAGCTGAAGGGAAACGCCAGAGCGAAGCCCAGATCCGAGTTACGCGTCTGGGTGAGGTGCAACAGGCTGGCATTGAGGACCAAGTTGCCGAGCCAGGTCGGACTGAAAGCATAAGTATTGCTGAGCACCGTGTTCCAGTAGTTGTTATGCGTGGTCAGTCCGGTGGAGGGCAGCGTTGCCTGCTGCACCAGGGCGTTGTGCGTGAGGTAGCTGTCTTGGGAGGTGCGCAGGAACCACTGCGACTTCGAAGTCTGCGCCCAGTCAAAACGCAGCGAGCTGATGTAGTCGCGGAAGGGAATAGGAACGTTTTGGGGGACGGCGATGGGTGGGACGCCAGGAATCAGGCCATCCGCGGCCAGTTGCGCCAGCGCATCGAATTGCGCGGTGCTGGCAGGGCTGTAGGCGATACTGGCATTTTCATGCACATGCTCGAATGAAGCGAAGAACCAGACTTTGTCCTTTGCGAGCGGGCCGCCAATGGTACCCACGTAATTCTGGCGGGAGAACGGCTGTTTGGGATTAGGTGCGGGATTCTCAATCGGAAACCGGGCGTTGAGTTGCGCCGCGCGCTCGTAGAAAGCGGCGTCGCCGTGCCACTCGTTGGTGCCGTGCTTGGTGGTGATCACGACGGAGCCGGCAGTGGTCCCGCCGGTGTCTGCGTCTTCATTCGCGGTGCGCACGGCAAATTCCTGAATTGCGTCGGGCGAGAAATTTTGCAGGAAGCCGCCGATCCAGTCGTCGGAGTTGTCGCCGCCGTCAACCGACAGGTCGTTGTTCAAGCCGGAACTTCCGCCGGTGGCAACGGCGGTGATGCGCGCCTTGGTGGGGTCGGAAGGCTCGACGGGCTCGGTTCCGGGCACGAGGTACGCGATGTTGGCGAAGCTGCGTGCCGCGAGCGGAAGAGTTTCCAGGTCGCGGCTGGTGACTACGCCCTGATGCACCGCGCTCGCCGTGTCAATCGACTCGGTCGTGATCGAGGAAGGATTGCCCTTCACATTCACCGTCTCGCGCCCGCTTTCCGGTTTGAGCGTGACGGTGACATCGCGCACCAGGCTGACCGCGACATCCACATCGGCAGAGGCCGGGGAAAAACCTTTGGCCGTCACGGTGACGCGATAGGAACCGGGCAGCAGGCCGTCGATGCGAAACTCTCCCCGAGCGTCTGCCGCAGCCTCGCGGGTGATGGAAGAGCCGTTTGAAAGCACGACGACCCGAGCGCCCGCCACTCGCGCGGCGCTCGCGTCCTGAACCTCTCCACGAAGCGCGCCGTTCGGATTCTGGGCGCGCAGGAGCGAAGGGACAGCGACGAAGATCAGGAGGATAGCGGCGCAGATCAGCCAATTCGATCTGCGTATTTCAGAGAATGAAAACCTGGCGAGCATGAAGAAACCATCCAACGGACTTAGGGATTGCCGCTGTTCAGACTTGCTAAGGGGAAATGGCCCGCGCGGCGAAGCGGACTAGCTCATCGAGACTAACGGGACGCGCCAGCTACTACCAGAGATAGTGGTGTCGAAATGGGTGGCGAGAAGAGCACTCTGAGGGCAGGTGGGAAGGGTTAGCGGGCCGCATCGAGCCCCTAAAGGGGCCGTTGATTTCGAGGGATTCGCGGCATCGCTAAAGCGATGCCCTGATACGAAGCTGGGCTTTTTCCGCAGCCTGCTAGCGGACAAGCCACTCGGTAACTTCATGCGTCAGCGCGAGAGCGGGGCCGTAGGTGGCAAAGACGCACGCCAGAGCTGCCAGAACCGGCGGAACGGCGTACCACCACGGGCGAATTCGGGTCTGCTGGGCTTTGCCGGCTTCATCCCAGGCAAGCAGGCGCGCCACGCGCGCGCTGATGGATCCGGTCACGAAGCCCACGGTGCAAACCGGAGCGGCTTCGACAGGAACCAGGCGGGAGAGCTTGACCAGGGCTGCGGCCAGGTCAATGGCGTCGTCCAGATTCGAGACCGCCGCATCATCGGCGGCCAGTTCCGCGGCTTGTGACCAGGCACTTTCCAGCTTGGCCATGCCGGGGAAGGGACAAAAACGGAAGATGAGTTTCTTCAGGTTGTCGCGAGATCGCATGTGCGCGAGTTCATGCTTGAGCGCAATGTGCAGTTCGTCATGACTTAGAAGCGCAACCGTGGATTCTGAAACCAGCACTCTCGCTTTGCGGACACCCACCAGCGTGAGTGGTGGAGCCTCGCGCCTGGACCGAAACGTCACTGTCTGCGCACCGGCATCCAGAGGATGCGCGCCTTCCAGCCAGCGCGCCACCACACGAGAAGTCCTAGTCTGGGCGGCGATCACGCGGAAGCAGCCGCAGGCAATCAGCAAGAGAGCGCAAACGCCCAGTGCGAGCGGCATCGCGCCCATTCCCTCATCAATCGAGCGGGGTTCCAGTAACTGAAATGACGGCACTACAAAAGCGAATGTAATGACAACGGAAGCCGCTAACGGGAGAACCCGCAACGTGAAGAGCAAACCGGCCAGGCTCTGTCCCGTCGCATGCAGCAACTTCAGCGAGCGCCATGCGACTGCTACCAGCGCCGATAGCAGACAGTAGAGCAGGACGAAGAAAGTAAGCGAGACGGCGATTCCGCGCAGGGCAAACATCAGCGTCGCTCCCGGCCCTTGGTTTCGCGACTCTGGAGTTCGCGGCGTTTACGTTCTACCAGGAGTTGCAACTCATCCAGCAGTTGCGCATCATGGGCGCTGAGCGCTTCCACCAGATACGAGAGAGGCAGCGAGGAAGTGTCGCCAGATCCCAGCAATTGCCGGATGCCCTCCAGCGCCGCGACCCGTTGCAGTTCTTCGGCAGTGTGGCGCGGAGTGTAGCGAAACGCCCTTCCTTCGGCGACGCGGTCGAGCAGGCCCTTCTTGTAGAGACGGTCCACGGTCGTCATCACCGTGGTATAGGCCTGACGGATCTTGCCATCCGCAAGCAGTTCGCGAACCGTGGCGCTGCCATGCGACCAAAGCTTTTGCAGCACCTGCTGCTCGAAAGGACCCAGATGCGGCCTTGAACTTGACCCGAAAATTGAAAACACTTTCGTCATTACAATTGCAAGCGACACAAGGTCGTCTGCCGGAAAGAATACCATTCGGATGGCGCGCCTTGCACCTCTCAAGTGAAGCGGAGAGCACATTCCCTCCAGAGAGGCACAAAGTTTGCACAAATCGTGCAGAGACACGGGGGAAGGTCTAGCAAATCTTTGAGGTCGCAATTTGCGCTCCCAAACAGGAGCTTTTCGTAGCATAAATCCACCCTGTCATCTGGAGCGAAGCGAGCGTGGCGGGGCTTCGCCCGGCCGGACAGCCGGGGGCGGCTGTCCCTACGTCCGCTCAAGATGACAATTCAAACTTATGTTCCTAATCTACGGGACGCGACACTATCGCGAGGCGGCTGCTGGCAGGATCTCTTCCACGTCGATCTTGGTGGGGTAGTTTCCCGTATAGCAGGCGGAGCAGTAAGTGGTTGTTTCTCCGTCCGCGCAAGCTTTCTTAAGACCTTCCAGCGAGAGATAGGCGAGTGAGTCGGCGACGATGTAGTCGCGAATCTGCTCGATCGTCTTGTTGGCGGCGATGAGTTCTTTTTTTGAAGGCGTATCCACTCCATAGAAGCAGGGCGAGATGGTCGGCGGGCAGGAAATCCGCATGTGGACTTCCTTCGCGCCTGCGTTACGAATCATGCGGACGATCTTCTTGCTGGTGGTGCCGCGCACAATGGAGTCGTCCACCAGAATCACTCGTTTGCCCTCGATCAGGCTGCGAATGGCGTTCAGTTTCAGCTTCACGCCGAAGTCGCGCACGGACTGTTGCGGCTCGATGAAAGTACGTCCGATGTAGTGGTTGCGGATGAGGCCAAGGCGAAAAGGAATGCCACTTTCGGCGGCGTATCCGATGGCCGCGGTATTGCCGGAATCAGGGACTGGAACCACGATATCGGCATCCACCGGAGCTTCCCGCGCGAGCTGGCGTCCCATGGCGTCGCGGCTTTGATCGACCGACCGGCCAAACACCAGACTGTCGGGACGCGAAAAATAAACGTGTTCAAAGATGCAGCTCGACAGCGCCGGAGACGGGGAGTAAAAACGCGAGCTGATGCCTTCGGGCCCAACGATGACCAGTTCGCCGGGTTTGACGTCGCGTTCGTAGATCGCGCCGAGCAAATCAAAAGCGCAGGTTTCCGAGGCAAAGACGACCGTGTCTTTTTTCTCGCCGGTTAGAGCCGGAATGCGGCCCATGGCCAGCGGGCGGAATCCGCGCGGATCGCGGGCGGCGAAGATACGGTCACGGCTGAGCATCACCAGCGAAAACGCGCCTTCCACGCGGCGCAGGGCGTCGGCGATGGCATCCGGCAGAGTCTGCTCGCGGGAGAGCGCAATCAGGTGAACCAGCACTTCCGTGTCGCTGTTGGTTTGGAAGATCGAGCCCTGGCCCTCCAGCTTCGCGCGAATCGCCTGAGCGTTGACCAGGTTTCCATTATGAGCAATCGCGATCTTGCCCTTATTGGACTGCACCATGATGGGCTGGGCGTTCAGCAAGGCCGAATCGCCAGCGGTCGAATATCGGGTGTGGCCGATGGCGAGAATACCGCGCAGAGAAGTCAGTACTTCATGGCTGAAGATATCGGCAACCAGACCCATGGACTTGTGCTGGCGCAGGCGTTCGCCGTCCGAGGTGACGATGCCCGCCGATTCCTGTCCGCGATGCTGGAGGGCGTGGAGTCCGAGATAGGCGAGCTTCTCCGCCTCGGGATGGGCGTGGATGGCGACCACGCCACATTCTTCACGAAATTTGTCGAAAGACGGCATTTAACAGTTAGCCTTTAGCTCTTAGCTCTTAGCCAATCCAATCTAGCTCGCGTAGGGACGGCCACCCTCGGCCGTCCAGCCGGGCTAAGCCCGGCAACCTCAGTCCCCAGCGGCAACGCTTGGTTCCGTCCGCAGCGCCCTCTCCAGCGCGCCTTCGTACGCTTCCCGCAATTCGTGCATGCTCGTGGAAATCACGGGCTGGTCGTCCACCGTGATCTCAACCCTGTCTGAGCCCGTTTCGCCTAGCACATCCGCGAAGACGCCGTACTCTTCCGCCACTTGTTGGATTCGCGGCAGGTGGATTGGGTCGCAGCTTAGTACGACCCGGCTGGCGTCTTCTCCGAACAGCAGGAACTCAAGCGCTACTTGCTGCTTGGGCAATCTGACGCTCAGGCCGACTCCGCCTGGCAGTGCCGACTCCACCAGCGCTACGGCTAACCCGCCATCGGAACAGTCGTGAGCCGACTCGACCAGCCCCGCCCGGATTATTGCCACCAGAGCGCGTTGCAGCGTGGCTTCTTTCTCGAGATCCAGCTCCGGCGGATAGCCCCAAACCGCGCCGAGAATTTCTTTCGCGTACTCGGACGACCCAAACTCTAACTCGGCGTCGACGGCGTCGCCAGCTTCATTGGCGCGCAGCAGGACGATTTTCCTTCCGGCTTGCGCGAAGTGCATTTTCGCCGCCTTGTGGACGTCTTCGAGAATTCCCACCACTCCAATCACGGGAGTCGGGTAAATTCCCTCACCGAGAGTTTCGTTGTAGAAGCTGACGTTGCCGCCGGTAATCGGCGTATCCAGTTCCTCGCAGGCTTTGGTGATGCCGTCAATCACCTGCGAAAACTGCCACATGATGTGGGGTTTTTCGGGGTTGCCGAAGTTGAGGCAGTTGGTGGCCCCGATCGGAGTCGCTCCGGCGCATGCCACTTTGCGGGCAGCTTCGGCGACTGCGTGCATGGCGCCGAGACGAGGATCGAGATAGCACCAGCGGCTGTTGCCGTCGAGCGCCATGGCCAGTCCACGATTGGAGCCCTTGATGCGGAGGACGCCAGCATCGCCCGCTCCTGGCGCGTCGACAGTATTGGTCTGCACCATGTGGTCGTACTGCTGCCAGACCCAACGCTTCGAGCAAATGTTGGGGCTGGCAAGTAAACGCTTCAGACTTGGAGTGAGATCGTCAGCGCCGGTTTCAAGCGCAGGTTTTGGGAAGGGCACGGCTTCAGCCGTGCCGCCGCCAGCTCCAGAAGCAGCGGGCTTTAGCCCCTGAGGGCCGCGAAGGAATGAGAGCTTGATATGCTCCGGCATTTCCCGCTCGACCGGCGGTTCCCAGCGCGCCAGCGGACGTTTGTACACCGGCGCGTCATCGGTGAGGGCGGCGTTCGAAATCTCAGCGACGACTTTGCCGTGTTCGCGTACGCGCATCTTCCCATCGGAGGTGACCCGGCCGATTTCCACCGCATCCAGTCCCCACTTCTGGAAGACACGCAAGACTTCCTGTTCGCGGCCTTTCTGCGCGACCAGCAGCATGCGCTCTTGCGACTCGCTGAGCATGATCTCGTAAGGGGTCATGCCGGTTTCGCGTTGCGGGACGCGATCCAGTTCGATTTCGATTCCGGTGCCGCCACGCGCGCCCATCTCGCAGGTCGAGCAGGTCAGCCCGGCGGCGCCCATGTCCTGAATGCCGACGATTGCGCCCGTTTGCATCGCTTCCAGGCAGGCTTCGAGCAGCAGTTTCTCGAGGAATGGATCTCCGACTTGAACATTAGGGCGCTTCGCTTCCGATCCTTCGCTGAACTCCTCGCTCGCCATGGTGGCGCCGTGGATGCCGTCGCGCCCGGTCTTGGAGCCTACATAAATTACGGGATTCCCTTCGCCCGCCGCGCGTCCGTAAAAAATCTGGTCGCGGCGGACCAGGCCGAGAGCGAACGCGTTCACCAGCGGATTGCCGGAGTAGCAGGGCTCGAATTTCACCTCGCCGCCAAGGTTGGGGACGCCGAAACAGTTGCCGTAAGAAGCGACGCCAGAGACCACGCCTTCCATGACAGAGTGGTTTTTGTGAATTTCAGCCTGTGTGGGAGTGGCGCTCTGCCCCGCTCGGACGGGGCGAAGCCCCGTCCCCACACTGATTGGCCCAAACCGCAGCGAGTCCATCACCGCGACGGGGCGTGCGCCCATGGTGAAAATGTCGCGCAGAATTCCGCCGACGCCAGTGGCGGCTCCCTGAAATGGTTCGATAAACGACGGGTGATTGTGCGACTCGATCTTGAACGCGCAGGCCCAGCCGTCGCCAATGTCAACGATGCCGGCATTTTCACCCGGCCCCTGCACCACCAGCTTGCTGCGCGTGGGCAAACGTTTCAGGTGAACGCGCGACGACTTATAAGAGCAATGCTCGCTCCACATCACGCTGAAAATGCCGAGTTCGGTCCGCGTGGGCTCGCGTCCGCCGAGCAGTTGTTTGATTTTGTCGAATTCTTCCGGCGTGAGGCCGTGCTCCCGGATCGTCTCCGGCGTAACGGCAGCGATCGCAGAGGTGGTCATCGGGGAATCTTTATTGTCGCATCTCAACCAACTTTTCGCATGTGGATTCGTACCAGGGTTGTGTGGAGCGGACACTCTTGTCCGCCGCATTTGACGTTGATCTGGAAATTGAAGAATCGGGATCAACACAAAAATCAAGATCAACCCCAAGATCAAAGGCGGCGGACAAGAGTGTCCGCCCCACACACCCGTCTATACTGTCGCAGATGAAGTCCGTCATCGTCGGCACCGCCGGACATATCGATCACGGCAAGACTGCGCTGGTGAAAGCCCTCACCGGCATTGATGCCGACCGCCTCGAAGAAGAAAAGCGGCGCGGAATCACGATTGACATCGGCTTTGCCCACTTCGAACTTCCCGCCCCCGATGGCAGCAGCATTCGGTTGGGCTTCGTCGATGTCCCCGGTCACGAGCGCTTTGTGCGCAACATGCTGGCGGGCGTGGGCGGCATCGACCTGGTGCTGCTGGTAATTGCCGCCGATGAAGGAATCAAGCCGCAGACTCGCGAACACTTCGACATCTGCCGCCTGCTTGCGGTCCGCCGCGGCATCACCGTGCTCACAAAATCCGATGCGGTGGATGCCGAGACGCTCGAAGTGGTGCGACTGGAAGTGGAAGATTATGTGCGCGGATCGTTTCTCGATCCGGCACAATCGCCGATGGTCGCTGTGAGCTCGTTGACGGGCGCAGGTCTGGACGAGTTGAAATCCGCGCTCGCTCGGGTCGCCTCCGAAGTTGCGGCGAAAAACTCAGCCGCGCTGGCTCGCCTTCCCATCGACCGCGTTTTCACCATGAAAGGTTTCGGCACGGTCGTGACCGGCACTCTCGTTGCAGGGACGATCCGCAAAGAAGAAGAACTTGAAGTGTTTCCCGCCGGCAAGCGCGTGCGAGTCCGTGGAGTGCAGGTTCATGGCTCGACGGCGGAATCCGCCGTTGCAGGGCAGCGCACTGCACTGAACCTCGCAGGAGTCTCTACCGAAGACCTGGCGCGCGGGATGACGCTCGCGACCGCGGACACTTTTCGTTCCACGTTGCGAGTCGATGCGCTCCTTTCCCTTCTTCCCTCAGCGAAGCCGTTCAAGGACGGCGCACGTGTGCACTTTCACGCGTACACGACGGAAACGATCGCGGAAACGCGCCTGTATGGAGCGAAACAGCTGAAGCCGGGCAACGAAGCGTACGCGCAACTGAGATTCGCCGAGCCCATGCTGCTTCTGCCCGGAGATCGCTTCATCGTGCGGCAGTTTTCACCGGTAGTGACCATTGGCGGAGGCGTTGTGCTGGATGCTACGCCTTCGACTCGCAAGCAACGCGTAGAAGATGCGACCGCATTTCTCAAGACCATGCGGGATGGTTCTCCGGAAGAAGTCCTGGCAGCGCGCGTCGCACGACGGGGAGCAATCGGCCTGCGTCTGGATGACGTTCCCGGAGAAATGAACATCCGGTGTGAAGAAGCGGCGAAACTGGCCGCGAAGGCCGGATTGGTGTGGTGCAATCAGGTGCTCGTTGCGCCGGCGGCATACGCGGAAGCAAAGGCGGATGCACTTCAGGCCGTCAAGAAATTTCACGATGCGAATCCTCTTGTGGCGGGGATGAGCAAAGAAGAGTTGCGCGATCGGGTCAACCTTGGCCCCGAGGTGTTCTACAGCGTGCTGGGAAAATTGGCGGAAGAAAAGAAACTGGAAATCGCAGGCGAACTCGTCCACCTACCCGGCCGCGGCGTGGTCATGAAAGACGAAGAAGCCGAGTCCAAGAAGATCATCGAGCAGGCGTTTGCTTCTGCGGGGTTGAAAGTTCCGTCGCTGAAAGAAGTGTTGGCGAGTTTGAAGGTGGATAAAATCCGCGCGCAGAAGATCGTCACTCTGCTTTTGCGCGACAAAGTTCTGATCAAGATTTCAGAGGAGCTTGTCTTTCACCAGAGCGCGCTCATGGATCTTCGCCAGAAGATCGCCGCGCTCAAAAATAGTGCGCCGAAAATTGATGTCGCCCGCTTCAAAGACATGACGGGAGTCAGCCGCAAGTATGCGATTCCACTTCTCGAATATCTGGATCGCGAGCGGGTTACGCGGCGCGTGGGAGACGAGCGGGTGATTCTGTGATTGTGTAGGGGCGGACGCCCTCGTCCGCCCAAGCCGAGCGCAGCTCGGCTTCGCTGAAACCGGAATTGAATGAAGCTGGAGTCAAATGAAGAAAGTTCGCATCATCGGTGCTGGCCTGGCGGGATCGGAAGCGGCGTGGCAGTGTGCGCGGCGCGTCATCGCCGTCGAACTATTCGAAATGCGGCCGGTGCGCACGACTCCTGCCCACCAGACGGATGACTTCGCGGAACTGGTCTGCTCCAATTCTCTGAAATCCGAGAGCGAGAACACCGCACCCTGGCTGCTGAAGGAAGAGATGCGGCGAGCGGGTTCTCTGCTGCTCGAGATCGCGCGCGAAACCGCGGTGCCCGCTGGGCACGCTCTGGCTGTGGACCGAGCCGAGTTTTCACGAAAGGTGACGGAGGCGATTTCCCGCGACCCGCTCATCACGATTCGCCGCGAAGAGGTCACGGCAGTCGAAGCAGGCCAGCTCACGATTATTACAACGGGTCCGCTGACGTCGGACGCGCTCTCGCGGGAAATTGTGCGGCTGAGTCTGGACCCTTCGCGGGCAGGAGTGCCCGCGCCTCACAACCTTTATTTTTACGATTCGATCAGCCCCATTGTCGAGGCCGATTCCATCGATATGAGCAAGGTGTACCTGGCGGCCCGCTACGACAAAGGGTCGGCCGACTACATCAATTGTCCAATGTCGAAAGACGAGTACGACAAGTTCTACGATGCGCTGCTTGCGGCGCAATCGGTGGAACAAAAGGACTGGGAGACGCTGAACTATTTCGAGAGTTGTCTGCCCATCGAAGAGATCGCCCGGCGCGGACGCGACACGCTGCGTTTCGGGCCGATGAAGCCGGTCGGACTCAAGGACCCTCGCACTGGCAGAATTCCGTATGCGGCTGTGCAGTTACGGCAGGAAAATCTGCGCGCCGATTCTTACAATCTTGTCGGGTTCCAGAATCACCTGAAGTTTGGCGAGCAGGCGCACGTGCTGAGTTTGATCCCCGGACTGGAAAGCGCGCGGTTTCTGCGCTTCGGGCAGATTCACCGCAACACGTATATCAACGCGCCGGCGCTGCTAAATCCGACGTTACAAATGAAGGCGCATCCGTATGTGCTGTTCGCGGGACAAATCTGCGGAGTCGAAGGCTACGTCGAATCGATCGCGACCGGCCTGATGGCGGGAGTGAATGCGGCCGCGCTTGCCACCGGCGGCGAACCGGTGCCTCCGCCGCGAGCGACGGCGTTTGGCTCGCTTGTCCACTACATCACGCAGGCAGAGAGTAAGAACTTTCAGCCGGCGAATATCACATTCGACCTCTTGCCTGCGCTCGAAACTCCCGTTCGCGACCGCAAGGAGCGGCACCGCCAGCAGTGTGCAGTGGCATTGAGCGAGTTCGACGGCTGGTACAGCAGGTGCATCGGGCAAACTGCAGATCCCTCGCTCCCCCACCCGAGCCAGCAAGTGCGGCTGGCTGGGGGCCCCGGTCGCTCGGGATGACAAATGCGTAGGGTTTTGATGACAAGTTCTTATTGTTTTTTCAGGAGATTCGCTTTAGGGTGCTGATGTCAGAGTGAGGTCCGTCCCGTGCCGGTTTCCGCCGTTGATTGCGTACAGCCCGCCCTGCAGCACGCGCGGGAACAACTCTTTACTCGTTTCCGCTTTGGGCAATGGTTGCGCCTGGCGCTGGTTGGGATTCTGGCGGCGGAACTGCATGTCGGCGGATGCAATTTCGGAAACTTCGGGGGCAGTTGGCCTCGCGTCCCACACAAAAGCGGGAGCGAGTTGCTGCCATCTTCGAGTCTGCCGTCTGGTTGGCCTCCCTTCAATCCCGCGCACATTTCCGAGCACATCGGGCAGTTCATCGGATTGATCGTGGTCGGAATCTTCGCCGTAATCGTGCTGGCGTTCGTCTTCCTGTACATCAGCAGCGTGTTCCGCTTCATCCTGTTCGACTCGGTTCTGCGGCAGCAATGTTCGATTGGTGAGGGATGGCGAAAATGGCGTCGCGCCGGCGGCCGATTTTTTCTGTGGCAGATTGTGTTTCTGATTTCGACATGGCTGTCGCTGGCGGTTCTCGTGGGCTTACCGCTGGCCCTCGCGTTCGCTGCGGGGTGGACGACAAATCTGCGGGAACACATCGGGCGGTTGATTGTCGGAGTGATTTTGCTCGTGGGCCTGCTTGTCGTCTTCGTGCTGGCAGCCGCTGTGGTTCAGGTGCTGGCTAAAGATTTTCTGGTGCCGATTATGGCTCTCGAGAATCTCGATTTTGCCGACGGCTGGCACCGTTTACTGGCAATGATCCGACGGGAGAAGGGGAGATATGCCGTTTACCTGCTGCTCAAGTTGGTGCTTTCCATTGCGGCGGGCATCCTGTTCACAATCATCGCGATCATCCCGGCACTGTTCGTCGTGGTCCCTGGTGTGGTTGCCGTGCTGGCGGGCAGGGCCGCAGGACTGGGATGGAACGTGACCACTATCAGTCTGGCGATCATCTTTGGAAGCTTGCTCCTGCTCCTCCTGATTTACCTGATCGCCCTGGTGAGCGTGCCGGCCACCGTCTTCTTCCCTGCGTACGCGATATATTTCTTTGCTTCTCGATATCCGAATCTCGACGCGCTGCTAAATCCGGCGCCCACGCCTCCGGCGCCGGAATTGCCCCCAGTCCCAGAATCTCCGCCGCCGTTCGAAGCGCCTCCGCTGCCGCCGTCGGCGGAGCCCATCGGCTAGTGCCGCGACCGCGTGATTGTTACGCTTGTCGATCCAAGCTTGCTAGTGGAGAGCCGGGCGTCCCCGCCCGGCTGGACGGGCGAGACGCCCGTCCCTCCACTATCTTTGCGCGGCGCTCGGCTTGTGGTCATGCCCCCAACTGAAGCGCCGTCCGATGATGCACTTTACGATCAAATGATCGGCGGAGTTGGTTACATCCACTCCCGCGCCGAAATTAAACTCCCAGTTCGGCGAAAGATTAAGGTCGATCGTAGGAAAGATCTGTTGCGACTGTTGGGAAATGGGATCGAAGTTTGAGACGGGCCCGAGAGCTCCGTAGTATTCAAAGCCGCCGGTGATCTTCTTGGTGAAATCGTAACTGACTTTCACATTCGGAGAAAACTCCCAGCCCCTGCCGGTGTTCAGACCATGCAGCGCCCGGTCAAACGCCGGATTAAAGGCGAAGTACCAGCGCCCCAGTTTCTTGTCGATGATGGGACGAAGCTCATAGTTCCAGCTGTCCTCGGCAAACTTCCGCCGCTGATAGCCAATTTCCTGCGCCAGGCTCAGGCCCACCGGCAAGTGCCACGACTCCGGAGCCGTAACCCGCGGACGAATATGATCGCCCACCCACTCCCAGCCGTCGCCGTTTTGGATGCTCGTAAACACATAGAAGCCGGTCTCGAACCAGTTTGTCCAGCCCTGTGTGATCTCCAGCGTCTCGTGCATGGCGTGATTCGTAGGGGCAACGCCATTGACCACCGTCTTCTGGCCGTCCACGGTGAAGTTGGAATGGATTTCCACCATGGTCACGTTCTTCGGCGTCGCTTCCGAACCGTAGACCTGGATTTCGTAGTTGTCCTGAGCGTGAGCAGGCAGAGCGAGCATGAATAGATTGAGCGCGAAAAAGAGGGTTCCGACCACTTGCGAGAAGTATTTCAACATGGTTTCTGAACTTACGACCCTGATCTATCGGGTTGAGATGCGTACCGTGCCACACGCTTGGAGATTCGATTCTAGCGGGTCGCGGTTGGGTGCGGAGAATTTGCGGCCGAGATCCGACCGAGGTCTGCGAAATCAACCGCACAAAACCAACGAATGCAGGGCCGTGGAACTCTCTGCTCCCTCCGGGTGTCCAATGATTCAGACACGCGCGTGCCTGAGAGAGGAAATCCGAATGGCATTCTCAACGGCAGGCGGTGGTCCGTTTTCGACAGGTCCAAAGATGAACGTCACGCCTTTGATTGACGTTCTGCTGGTGCTCATCATCGTTTTCATGGTGGTCGTAATCGAGCAGCGGCCAACTGGTTTGCAGGCGGAGATTCCGCAGCAGCCCAATCCAACAGGTAACACGATTCCGCCGCCTCAGCGGACGATCGTGATTCAGATCCATCACGCGAAGCTGGGAGCGGGACATTCTCAGGCAGAACACCCGCAGGTCATGGTGAATGAAGAATCGGTGGAGTGGGATCGCTTGCGCGAACGGCTGCGGGATATTTTCGCCATTCGCGTGGAGCGGATCGCCTACGTCGAGGCCGATGACGATATCGATTTTCAGGATGTCGCGGACGTGATTGCCATTGCTCGGATCGCCGGCGTCGACCGCGTGGGCCTGCTTACGGAGGACGGGAAGCATGTTCCGATGGCGGGCTAGTAGGATTAACCTCGATCACTACAAATGCTATTCCACGCCTCCTGCCAGATGTCATCGAGGTATTTAACGTACCCGAAGAAGTGATTGGGAGAGAAGAACTGCACGCCAGCAGACCCCTTACCTTTGAGGTCGATTCCGTAACGATGAAGCTGATCAGGGGCATGGTCAATCGGGCTGCCTATCTGTACTTTCAAAGTTCTTTCGATATCCTGCAAAGACGGAGCCCAACTTGTTGCGAAATGAAACCGTTTGTCGGGCAACATTTCCCGATACATGACCAGCAGACGTGATATGTCGTGTGTTTTTTCAATCACTCCCTTCGAGCGGCAAATGCACGCTTTCAAGAATAGTTCCATCGCGATATTCAAGCAGTAGTAACAAACTGACCCTTCAGACCAGCGAAGGTTCTTACCCTTCTTTCCCGCGACCTGACAAAGCGATCGTGCGGCATTCAGAAATGCAGCCGCCTGCTTGTAGAGCTTCTCAGCGGGAGGAAGCCCTTTGAAAGATGAAGAGTCGACGCTGACTCCGGGCCAGCGATCCAGAACAGGAAATGGCGAGTAGATATATTCTCTTTTTCCATCTGGGTGCTGAATTACTGCTTCAACGTTCGCCGGTATCTTCATCGTCCCAATCTCCTGCACGTCATCTCTCATCTGGAGACTCAATCCCGCGCCCGGTTCTTGATCCAGATAGGCGAGCCCATGAAGCCGAACGCCTCCCGAATCTGGTTCTCAAGAAACCGCTGATAGGAAAAGTGCAGCTTCACGGCGCGATCGGTGAAGAGCACGAACATCGGCGGCGCCACTCCAGCCTGCGTCATGTAGTAGATTCTCACGCGCTTGCTTACGGGAACTGAGGCGCGGTCGAAATCAACCGTCCTCAGAAAACGGTTCATCTCTCCGGTCGTGATGCGCTTGCGGCGCTCGGCGGCCACCTTCTCGATCAGCGGGAGAATTTTTTCCGTTCCCTTGCCGGTGTGCGCGGAGAGAAAGAGCACCGGAGCGTAGGCCAGGAATTTTAATCCGTAGCGCAGGCGCTCTTCGTAGAGAACGCGGTCGTGGGGGCGCTTGGCGTCCTGGATGCGTGCCGTCTTCGACTGGCTGATGGCGCGCTTCTCGCCGCTCGCCACCAGATCCCATTTATTGACCAGGATAATCACCGAACGTCCGCTCTCGTGGGCATAGCCGGCGATGTTAGCGTCAAGCCCGCTCGCGCCTTCGGTCGCGTCGACCATGAAGAGCACGATGTCGGCGTCTTCGATGTTTTTGCGCGCCATGACCACCGACAGCTTCTCGGCCATCAGGTGCGTCTTGCCTTTGCGGCGAATGCCGGCCGTATCGATGAAGCGAATCTTGCGGCCTTTATACTGGATGACTTCATCGATGGAATCTCGCGTGGTGCCGGCAATGGGCGAGACGATGGCACGATCGATTCCTGTGAGCTGATTCAGCAGTGTGGACTTGCCAACATTCGGATGCCCGATAATGGCGACCTTGATTTCATGCGGCTCCTCGGGAGCTGGTGAGCCTTCCTCTGTGCTCTCCGCGGTAGCCTCAGCGTCCTCTGCGTTTGCCTTTTTGGAGGCGGGCAGCACGAGAAGAATGGCGTCAAGCAGATCGTCAATCCCGCGCCCATGCTCAGCCGAAATCGGAAACATATTCCGCATTCCGAGCGAATGAAATTCGCCGAGCAACGAATCCTGCTTGTCGGTGTCCATCTTGTTGACGGCGAGAAAGAGCGGCTTGCCGGTGCGCGCCAGGAGTCTCGCCAACTCGCGATCGGGCCCTGCGATCTCGGTGCGAGCATCGACGACCATGACGATGGCCGCCGCTTCTTCGAACGCAACCTTAGCCTGACGGAAGATCTCCGACGGTATGAAGTCTTTGTCGTCGGGAACGATTCCGCCTGTATCCACCACTCGAAACTCGTGGCCGCGCCATTCGGCCTCGCCATAGAGGCGGTCGCGGGTGATGCCGGACTCGTCGCCGACGATGGCGCGCCGCGAGCCGGTCAGCCGGTTGAACAGCGTCGATTTACCGACGTTCGGGCGTCCGACGATGGCGACGAGTGGGGTGGGTTGTTTTTTCTTGCTCAAAGTCGTGGATGAGTTACGAGGTCCATCCCGCTATTATAGAGACTCCGTGCCTTCCTCATCCCATCCCGTGTCCCCTCCAGAAGCTCGACCTGCGGGATTCTCGCTTTACCAGTTCTTCGCGCCGGGGGGCGTGCTCTCGAAAACGCACCCCGCCTACGAGTTTCGCCGCGGCCAGTTGCAGATGGCGCAGGCCGTGGAAGAGGCACTCGAAGAGAAGCGCCACCTGATTGTCGAGGCCGGCACGGGTACCGGAAAAACTCTGGCATATCTCCTGCCGGTGATCCGCTCAGGCAAGCGCGTCATCATCTCGACCGGAACGAAGAATCTGCAGGAGCAGCTCTTCTTCAAAGACGTCCCGGCGCTGGAGCGAGCGCTGTTTCCCGAAGGCAATCGAAAGCTCAGCGTCTGCTACATGAAGGGGCGCAACAATTATTTGTGCCGTAAGAAACTCTACGACCTGACCGGCCAGCCGGTGCTCAGCGGACTGGAAGAGATCGAGCACTACCGCGCCATCGCCGCATGGGAGAAAACCACGCGCACCGGGGATCGCGCGGAACTCGCGGAACTGCCCGAGGCAAGCGCGGTTTGGCACAAGCTCGACGCTCGGGCCGAGGCTTGCACCGGGCAAAAGTGCAGCGAGTTTGACCGCTGCTTCATCACCGAGATGCGGCGGCGCGCGGCCGAGAGCGACATCATCATCGTCAACCACCACCTGTTCTTCGCCGACCTCTCCATCAAACTGGAAGCCGATGGCGCGCCCGACGCCGGTGTCCTTCCCGAGTGCGGGGCCGTTATCTTCGACGAAGCGCACGAACTGGAAGAAATCGCCGGCAACTACTTTGGGATTTCGGTCAGCAACCTGCGGATGGACGAGCTGACGCGCGACGTTGAACACCTGCTGCAGCGCGAGCACCTCTACACACCACAAATATCAGGAGCGATTCAGTCGGTGCGGGAGCGCTCGCAACTGTTTTTTTCGCTCCTGCCCGCGAACGAAGGCCGGTTTGCCTTCGACTCCCGCCGCGAATTCCTGGAGGAAAACGGCGAAGAATTTCTCGCCCTCAATCAATCGCTGTACCGGCTGGGCGCGGAACTGGAGCAACTTCCGCAGAAGCCGGAAGAAGTCTTCACTCTTGTGCGGCGAGCGCAGCAATTGCAGGTGCAACTTCGCTTCGTGATGGAAAGCGAGGATCCGAACACGGTCTTCTGGATCGAGCGGCGAGGGTTTCGCGGGCCGGGAGGGGCGCGCCGGAAGTCTTCATCGTTCACAGCAGAAGAAAGAACCGCAGGCGGCCGCACGAATGTTTTTCTGCAGGCCACTCCGATTGAAGTCGGCCAGATTCTGCGCGAGTGCCTGTGGTCGAAGCTGGAGACGTCGGTGCTGACCTCGGCAACGCTGGCCGTCGGCGGCGGCTTCGACTACATACGGCAGCGACTTGGGCTCGACCACGCCCGCGAATTGATCGTGCCGTCGCACTTCGATTACGAAAGCCAGGCGATTCTTTACGTCCCGCCCGATCTGCCCGATCCGCGCACGCCGGAGTTTGCCGCCGAGGCTGCGGGGCTGGTGCGGCGCCTGCTCCAGATTACGCGCGGACGCGCCTTCGTGCTCTTCACCAGCTACAAGCAGATGAACGAAATCTACGAGCGGCTGTTGGGCTTGCTGGAGTATCCGATGCTCAAGCAGGGCGACGCTCCGAAATCGGCGCTGCTGGAGGAGTTCCGGCTCACCCCCAACGCCGTGCTGTTTGGGACGTCTTCGTTCTGGCAGGGCGTGGACGTGCAAGGCGAACAGTTGAGCTGCGTGATCATCGACCGCTTGCCGTTTGCCGTCCCGAGCGATCCGGTGGTGGCGGCTCGGGTGAAGGCTATCGACGCTGGCGGCGGCAACGCTTTCTTCGAATACCAGGTGCCGAGCGCGGTCATCACGCTGAAGCAGGGGTTTGGGAGATTGATTCGATCGTTGCACGATCGTGGGTTGCTGGCTCTGCTCGATAACCGGATTTTGAAGAAGTCGTACGGGCGCGTGTTTGTGGAGAGCTTGCCGCGATACAGCCGGACGACGGAGTTGAAGAAGGTGGAGGAATTCTTCGGGGCGGATGTCGGATGATATTTCGTGGAGCGCCGGGCGTCCCCGCCCGGCAGGACNNCGAGACGCCCGTCCCTCCATCGCGATCAAAAACTATTCTGCTGCCGCTTCTTTGTCGACAACGACCTTCAAGTGCGTGGTCACGTCTTTGTGCAGTTTGATCGGGACAGTGAACTCGCCGACGGTCTTGAGCGGTTCGTGCAACTGGATCTTCCGGCGATCGATGTGGAAACTCTTCTTCTCGAGTGCGTCGGCAATATCGCCAGCCGTGACCGATCCGAATAACTGATCGCCTTCGCCTGACTTGCGCAGGAACTTAACCTCGAGCCCGTCAAACTGCTTGGCGAGCGCTTCGGCTTCCGTCGTTTCCTTGGCGGAGCGGCGCACCGAGGCCGCCTTCATCTGCTCAATCACAGTCTTGTTGGCGGTGGTGGCCTCAATCGCCAGTTTCTTGGGTAGCAGAAAATTCCGCCCATATCCCTCGGCGACTTTCACCACCTCACCGCGGTTGCCCAGCTTAGGCACATCTTCTTTCAGGATGACTTCCATGAATGACTCCGTTTCGTTGGCTTTCCCCTGTGGACCCCTGTGACTTCTGTGGTTGAAAAAAATCTTTACCACAGAGGTCACAGGGTTTCACAGGGGAACCCTTAATCTTGTCTGACTGTCGTTACTGCGCGCGTCCAGCGAACGGCAGCAGGGCGATATTGCGCGCCTGCTTGATGGCCCTCGACAGACGGCGCTGGTGCGGCGTGCACACGCCGGTCAGGCGTCGTGGAGTAATCTTGCCGCTTTCGGCCACGAACTGCGCCAGCAGACGCACATCTTTGTAATTGACCGCTTCGATCTTCTCAACGCAGAACTTGCAAACCTTTTTGCGCCGGAAGTACTTACGGCCGCCTTCGCGGGGACCACCGGGGCCTCCGCCGGGACGCGGACCACGTGGCGGCCCGCTGCGCTCGGGACGTTCACTACGCTCCGGACGACTTTCGCCGCCTGATGACGCGGCTGGTGCTTTTGTTTCTTCTGCCATAGTGCTCCTGCTTTCTAAGAATTCGTCTAATGGACGGGCGAGACGCCCGTCTCTCCACCGATCGTCACGCGACCAACCCAACGGCCAACTAAACCGGCGCCGAGGCCGGTGCTTCCGTTCCGGCTTCCGGCGCTGCCGGTGTTGCTGGAGCGGCCGGAGTTACCGGAGCGGCGACTGCGGCCGGTGCCGCGCTGGCTTTCTTTTTCGAGTCGCGAATCTTCTTGATCTTGTCGAGCCGCTTCAGTTCTTCGTCAGTACGCACGGTGAGGAACTTGATCACCGGCTCGGTCACGCGCAGGCGGCGTTCGACTTCGTGCACGGTGGCGCCGGTGGCTTCAATCAACATCAGCACAAAGATGCCATCGTTGAACTTGCCTACCCTGTACGCGAGACGGCGCTTGCCCCAGACCTCGCTCTTGGTCGTTCCGCCCGCCGAGGTCACCGAAGACTCGAGGGTGGAAATCAGCTTGTTCAGATCCTCGTCCACCATGTCGGGCCGGACGATAAACATCAATTCATAGTTACGATTCATTCGTTATCTCCAAACTCTCTGTGGGCGCCTCAAGCAGCCCCTAAAGGGGCATTCGTTTTCGAAGCGCCGTGCGGCATCGCTAAAGCAATGCCCCGATACGACTCACTCAAGAGCGATTTCCCGATGCGATTCGCTCAAAAGCGATGTCCTGATACAGTTCACTCACCCGGTTCGTTCTTGCGATTGAACCGGTTCATCGCCGCCGCTGGTCCTTCTTTCAAAATCACCTCAACCGCCTGCACTGCCGTGTCGAGGACTTCGTCCACAACTTTTTCCTGCGCCTTGCGGAACGGCGTCAGCACATATTTCACGCTGTCCGCGACCTTGCGGTTGGGCGCAATTCCCAGCCGAATCCGCAAAAACTCGTCCGTACCCAGGGCGCCGAGGATCGATTCCATCCCGTTGTGCCCCGCCGAACTCCCTCGCTGCCGGATGCGCATCGTGCCCAGCGGCAGGTCGAGCTCGTCGTAAATCACAATCAGGTCCCGCTTCACATCGACCTGATGTTCCGCCACCAGTTCCCGCACCGAAAGCCCACTCAGGTTCATGTAGGTTTCCGGTTTCGCCAGGACCGCCGGCTCACCGGCGATCGTTGCCCGGGCGGTAAGCGCACGGCATTGGCGGTTCCCGACTTCGATCCGGAGGCCGTTGGCGATCCGATCAATCGTCAAGAACCCGAGATTGTGCGGCGTGAACTGGTACTCGATTCCAGGATTGCCTAAACCGACGATCAGTTTCACGCAAATTAGCTTTCGGCTTTCAGCTTTCAGTTTTCAGCTAAAAGCTCATAGCTTCGCTTAAGACAAACGCTTGCTTGCCGAACATGGCCAGCAATGCGAGCGCTATTTTTTCTCTTTCTTCTCGGCTTTCTCGGCCTTCTCGGGCTTGGCCTTGGCCTTGGCATCGCCCTCGGCCTCGCCTTCACCCTCGGTCTCCTGCTTGCCCTTCTTAATGACTTCAGGTTCAGCCGGAGTTGCCGCCGCGTCGGCCACCGCCTCCGGAGCCGCAACCACTTCTTCCTTCACGGTGGTGATGTGGGCGATCATCTGGTTCTCTTCGGTTAGGAACTTGAGTTTTTCGTTGTGCGGCAAGTCCTTCACGCGCACTTCGAGGCCGAACACAAGGTGGCTAATGTCCACTTCGATGTTTTTCGGAATGTCGGCCGGAAGGCACTCAATCTCGATCTCACGCAGCAATTGCTCGAGGATGCCGCCCTCCTGCTTCACGCCCGCAGCGTCGCCTTTGAGCACCACCGGAACCGTGACCGTCAGCTTCTTGTCCATCGCGATGCGCTGAAGGTCCACGTGAAGCAGCGTTCCCTTGATGGGTTCGAACTGCCAGTCCACGATCATGGCCTTCACGCGATCGCTGTCGAGCGCCAGGTCAAAAATCGTGTTGTGCCCGCTCTCCGACTTCAGGATGCGCAGGACCTGCCGCGGATCGACCGCGACCGAAGCCGCGTCTTTGCCCGCGCCGTATACAACGGCTGGAATTTTTCCGCCGACGCGCACGCGCCGGGCGGCGTTTTTGGTGCCTGGTTCGCGCTTCTGCGCTTCCAGAATGCTAATGTCCGTTGCAGTCGCCATAATTCCGTCCTCGCTAATTCGCTGTTCGTCGTTCGCTTTTCGCAAGCCCTTCAGTGCAGGGCGAAAAGCGAACGACGTTTCAGATAAAAAGTCTGCTGACCGAAGTTTCTTCGTGAATGGACTGAATTGCCCGTCCAATCAGCCCCGCGATCGATTTCACCTTGATCTTTGAGACTTGCCCTGCCGCTTCGGTCAGCGGGATCGTATCGGTCACGACCAGCTCGGTGATCGGTGAGTTCACAAGATTTTCCACCGCCGCCCCTGAAAGTACCGGGTGCGTGCAGCAGGCATACACGGTGCTCGCGCCCTTTTGAACCAGGGCCTGCGCCACCTTCACCAGCGTTCCCGCTGTGTCGATAAGGTCGTCAATGATGAGACAGGTGCGGCCATTGACGTCGCCGATCACGTTCATCACTTCCGCCACGTTCATCTCGACGCGCCGTTTATCCACGATGGCCAGCGCCGCATCCATCTTCTTCGCGAAGAAGCGCGCGCGTTCCACGCCACCCGCGTCCGGCGAAACCACTGTAAGGTTCGGCAGGTTCAGTTTCTTGAAGTAATCCACCAGCACCGGCGAAGCGAACAAGTGGTCCACCGGAATATTAAAAAATCCCTGCAACTGCGGCGCGTGCAAGTCCACAACCAGCGCGCGATCGGCGCCTGCGGTGGTCAGCAGGTCGGCCACCAGCTTCGACGAAATCGGCACGCGCGGCTTGTCTTTGCGATCCTGGCGCGCGTAGCCGTAGTACGGAATCACGGCGGTGATGCGCCGCGCGGAAGCCCGCTTGAGCGCGTCCATCATCAACAACAGTTCCATCAGGTGCATGTCCACCGGTTGGCAGGTGGGCTGCATCACGAACACGTCGGCCCCGCGCACGTTCTCCTGGATCTGCACATACGCTTCGCCGTCGTTGAAGCGGGTGACCAGAGCCTGTCCACGCGTCAGGCCAAGAAAGAGGCAGACATCGTCGCAGAGCTTTTCGTTGGCGGTTCCGCAAAAGACCTTGAATCTGTCGTCGACCCGGGCGCGCTGCTGCTTTCGTTCCGGCTTCTCGTCCGTGATCGGCTTTTTTTCCGCGGTCGTCGTCGTCGCAACTGTGGCCATAGTTTCAGTTCTCAGTTCCCGGTTCTCAGTTCTCGGTTTTGGGGCTCCAGTATCTCGACTGAGAACTGAGAACTGGCAACTGAGAACTGGTTATCTGGCTGGGCCGCTAGGATTCGAACCTAGACAAAGTGCTCCAAAGGCACTTGACCTACCATTAGTCGACGGCCCAGTGAAACGATCTGACTGGCTGATTGCACTTCAATTGTCGTTCAACTAGTGACGTTCAACAATCGAAAATCAACAATCGAGAATTCTTTTCCAATACTTCTGGCGCGTCAACGTACTGGTCGCCACTGCCTTCAGCCCCTGCTTCCGCAGACGGCTGGCCGCTTTCGCGGCGCCGGCTGGCAACCGGAACAGCCCGTACAAGGTTGACCCTGACCCGGAGAGCGAGGCGTATCGCGACCCCGCGCGCTCCAGCGCACCTTTTATGTCTCGCAGTTCGGGATATTTAGGAAAGACGACTCTCTCGAAGTCGTTTTCAATCCCGGTACGGACAAGGTCGAGAAGCAAGCTCCCGGCCCGGCTCCCACCTTTTGCAGGAGCACCGGTGTTGGGTAAACCACTCAGCCACGCCGACAGCACGCAGCCGACACCAAACAGTCTATCGGACGCTCCCGGCCGCGTCAATCGATCTCGCGCATGATCTCGCGTGGCGGAGCCGGGCTGCGCCCGGCTGGACAGCCGAGGGCGGCTGTCCCTACGCGAGATGTCGCTTTCCACCAGCGCGTCCCAATCGGCGAACGCCTTCGGCGTCGAAACCCCGACCTCTGGCGTCACCACCACCATCGCCACCGAAGGTAGATCGGGCAGAGGATAAACCTCTTCGCCGCGACCCACTCCCAACGTCGTTCCGCCCACCAAAAACAGCGGTAGATCCGACCCAATTTCAGCGGCAATTCGCAGGCGCGCCGCAGCCGCTAATGTTTTCTTCAGCGCCCTTTCCAGCGCGACCATGGTTGCCACCGCATTCGAAGACGCCGCGCCCAACCCTCCCTGTACCGGCAGTCGCTTCTCGATCTCGATGCTGACTCTACCCTTCGCGCCGAGTTCGTCCATCACTCGCTCGGCCATGCGATAGCAGGTATTCGACGAATCAAGCGGAACCCGCGGGTCTGTGCACAGGACTTCGATTCCGCTGCCCCGCCCGACGCTCACCCGGATCACGTCATGCAGCGCGATCGTCTGGTACACCGTGCGCAGGCCGTGATATCCGTCCGCGCGCGCGGCGCCAATGTAGAGCCCGAGATTGATCTTCGCAAAAGAACGAGCCGCGACTGTCATGGAAGGGGAATTGTAAGCGATTTGCGGGAGGGAGAGCGGTGAACGCCTGCTGCTCCTGCACACCCAGCCCCGATTGTGCGCCGAAAGCGCGTCTACCTGGACGGCTGGTCCTTCATCCCGCTTGCATGGACTCCGTGGTCTGGGCTGCCTGGAGTTTGACGTATTTGTGATAGGCGAATGTTCCGCGCAGGGCGTTGACGTAAGCGATGAGGAACACGATCGCCAGTATGCCAGGACCGAGACCGCTAACGGCAAACCCGCGAGTTCCAATCGAGATCAACGCTTCCAGCAGGTAGAGGGAAAGACCGACGACAGCCCAGGCACGAGACAAGCGACCGATCCGCCAGCCGACGACCGCAAAAAGACCGGCATCCAGCAAAGCCCAACCGTTTAGTCCAATGATGGGCTTGTGGTAAGCGAGGCTCAGGACGGCTATCAGTCCGTTCACGGTCGCAATCAAGTAACTGATCCACACGGCCGTCGTTGTGGCATATTTGGCCGAGTACTTGTCGCCAATTTCATTCCAGTACCAGGACATGGTTGGTGCCTCGTGGGCGGCTTGTTTGCAGCGCGGGTATTCTTACGCGAGTTCTTGGGAGTGCGCAACGGGTTTCCCGCAGCCTGATTGGTGCGTTATTTCTTCTCGAGAGTCGCATCCAGCGTCAGCTCCGATCCCACCGTAATCGTCATCTCTTTCGTCCAGGGCTTGTAACCCGGCTTCTCGACGCGGAAGCTGTGTTTCCCGGGACCGAGCGCGATCTTCGCCGGTGTGTATCCCATGGAATCGCTGTCCACGAACACTTCCGAAAGAAACGGAGTGGAGCGCACCGTCACCGTGCCCGTCGAGGGCGCGGGAGGCGGAGGCGGCGGTGTGGGAGCTGGTTCGGGCGCGGCTGCCTTGTCGTCTCCGGACTTCGAAAAGCCGATCATCGACTGCGGCGCGGCATCCAGTTCTGACAACCGTTTCTTTTCTTCCGCAGTGACTGGCTGCATCGGGCCCGCGGCCTTTCGTTGCGTGATATGTAAACGCAGGCTGCCGGTAGCCGACCGCAAATACAGAGAATCGCCGCTGACCTCGACCTGCACCGCTCGGCCGGAGACCCATTCTGGCGGCGGTTCCGATTGCGCAGCAGAAAGCTCGTAGTTGCCGACAATAATTCTGCCCTGCACATGAACCGAGATGGTGTACTGCGTCCGTTCTTCGTCAAGCGGAGTGTTGACAACCCAAGCTTTCGTGGAGGTCGTGACGGATTTCTTGACATCGGCAATCCGCCCATATTGCCAGAGAGATTCGGCGCCGGCGAACCTGCTGCAACCAACCAGCACAACGCCGATCAGCACGAATACAATAAGAACCCGCTTCATTCTGCCTTCCAGTTTACAGGGTTGCAGGTCTCAGGTTCCAGGTGTCAGGTCCTAGAATTCCGGAAAAAGTCTCGATGGTGCTATCTTGCGCAGTGAGATCTAGGCGGCGACGCCACGAAGTTCAGAAAAATCGGTCATGGGCGGGTGGCCCGACCTTCGGTTTTGGTTTCCTCTCCGATAACACGACTGTGGGTGCCCCGTCCTTGCGTTCTTTGGCGGGTGGGCCACTTTAACGGGGAAGTATAACGCGGGTTTGTCTCTTAACATTGACCGAAATAACTGNNTTACCAGACCTGCCTCGCCCAGCAAGTTTACCGAGTGCATGGCGGCGTATTCTTTATCGACCACCGATTTTTCATCACATTCAACCAGTGACCACCATTACAGACATCCCACTCTCCAGGCCCGAAAATGAAGATCGATCGGCCAGGGCAGAAGTGTGTCCGTCTCCANNCTTGACAACCTAAATAACACCTGAGCAGTCGTCACCCGCTCCCGAGCATGACCAAAACGAACTGCTTCGCCGCTAAGTCCTTATTTTTGTATTATGTGCAAATAAGTCCTTATTCCTGAATTATTTAGCGGGAACCATCCGCTAACTCTATGATTTTAATAGATCGAGAAAATAGGGGGGGTGGGGGGTCCGCCGTTCCAACTGGTAAATAGGGGCAAGAGAGCCCTTACTCGCGCGTGTTTTCGATCCACTACTTTCTCTTGCTACACACACCGCCCACTGCTACCGAGCTTCGGTAGCTGATGGCTGACGGCTGATGGCTGATGGCTTTCTTGCTACACTTCCTGTTCATGCCCGTCGTCACCTATCTCGAAGCCATCCGCCAGGGAATCTGGGAGGNNAGGAGATGGAGCGCGACCCGAGTGTCTTTTGCCTGGGTGAGGACATCGGCATCTACGGCGGCGCCTTCAAAGTCACCCACGGCTTCATTGACCGCTTCGGCCCCGAGCGCGTGATTGATACGCCGATTGCGGAGTCGGCCATCGTGGGTGCTGCCTTTGGCGCTGCGCTTACGGGATTGCGCCCCGTGGCCGAGTTCCAGTTCATGGACTTCATCGGCTGCGCCTTCAATCAGATCGTCAACATGGCCGCGAAGGCGCACTACCGTTGGGGAGCGCCGGCCCCGCTGGTGCTGCGTGGTCCAAGCGGCGGGAATGTGCATGGCGGGCCATTCCACTCGCAAAACCCGGAGATGTGGTTCGTACACGCGCCCGGGCTGAAGGTAGTCTGCCCGGCGACTGCCTACGATGCCAAGGGACTCATCAAGGCGGCGATCCGCGACCACAACCCCGTGATCTTTTTCGAGCACAAGTATCTGTATCGAAGAATCAAAGAAGAAATTCCAGACGACGACTATGTAGTTCCGCTCGGGAAGGCGCGAGTCGCGCGCGAGGGTCATCATCTCAGCGTGATCACCTACGCTGCCATGCTGTATACCGCGCTCGAAGCCGCGGAAATCCTGAGTAAAGAAGGAATCGAAATCGAAATCCTTGACCTGCGTACGGTCGCGCCGCTCGATCGCGAGGCGATTGCCGCCACCGTGAAGAAGACCAACAAAGTCGTCGTTCTGCACGAACACGCGCGCACCGGGGGCCTGGCCGGAGAAATTTCCGCGATCATCAATGAAGAAGCGTTCGACGATCTCGACGGCCCGATTGTGCGGCTGACGTCTCCCGACACGCCGGTTCCGTTTTCTCCGCCGCAGGAGGAATTCTTCCTGCCGAAAGTGTCCGATGTGGTGCGTGAGGCTCGTCGCCTGCACGCTTACTGAGTTTCGCGCCCTTGAAGGTAGAATGAAAAAGAGTTGGTACGTGGCTGCAGTTCGCCCGTGAAGCTCTCCGAGGATCTGAAATGCGCAACTTCATTCTGGGGATTGTCATCACCATTCTGGTTCTGCTGATCGGCGGCCTTGGCTTTGCCCTGCTCGGCTTAATGCCGACTCGGGCCAACAGCACTCCCCCGGAGATGGAACGCCACATTGCCATGAGCGCGCTCGACAATTCAGTGGAGCGCCATGCTCCCCGCTTGAACAATCCCGTGCCCCCCACGGACGAGAATCTTATCGAGGGCCTGAAGATCTACACCATGAATTGCGCGCTTTGCCATGGCGCTATCGACCGCCAGCCCTCCGCCCTTGAGAAATCGTTTTATCCCCCGCCTCCGAACCTCATTCTTCACCCGCCCGATGATCCGGAATGGCACGTCTTCTACGTGATTCGCACCGGCGTCCGCTATAGCGGCATGCCCGCCTGGGACAAAACGCTCTCTGAGCCTGACATATGGAAACTCACGGCGTTCCTGACTCGCGTAGACAAACTGCCGCCTGCCGTGCAGGACTATTGGAAGAAAGCAAGCGGCGCGAACCCTCCCACCGTCGAGCCGGAAGGACATGACGCCCACAAATAGTGGAGCGACGGGCGTCNNGACGCCCGGCTCTCCACCAGCAAGCTCTTGGAGTCATGCGGCTTCGCTACCCCGGCGGATAGCTGAAATTGATGGTGATCACGGTTTGAGTTGCCGCAGCGTGGCCGTTGACACTGTAGGGTTGGAACCGCCACTGCTTGACTGCGGCAATCGCCGCCCGGCCCAGAATGAAATATCCACGAACAATTTTCAGATCCTCGACGTTACCGTCGCGTCCAATCACCGCCTGCAGTACCACCGGTCCGTGAAGTTTCTGCGCTAAAGCTTCCGGTGGATACACCGGATTCACGGTGTGAACCAGCAGGGTCCGCGCTGCTTCTTCGCTCACCGCGACGGGTTCACTGAATTGCTGCATTGCAGGCTGCGGCTGCGGTGCGGAGACCGGCATCATCTGCGCCGGATTCACCGTCACCACAACCGGCCGGGTAATCGGCGGCGAGTTTCTCATGCTTTCGGGAATCGCCGCTCGTTCCCTGTGGATTGGCGGCGCGTCTTGATGCTCAAACACCGGTACGGGCAGCGGAAAGTCCGGAGCCTTTGGCAAGGGCAGGCGCGCTTCCATCAACGTGGACTCGGTTGCAATTACTTCCAACGCCTGTGTCTGTGCATTGGAATTGGCGGGATCTCGGCTGTAGTACGCATCCTGTTGCGGGTCGTTCCCGGCGGAACCGACGGGCAATGCCCCTGCTTGGTTCGTATAAAAAAGCGCCGTCACCGATTCCCGCAAAACACGGAACCTTCCCTCCGGCGTCCGCGACAGATACTCGATGGCCTCGCGCGATCGCCACAGGCAAAACACCGCCGTGAGCACAAGCACCGCAGCACAAGCTCCGCGGAACCCTATCGCATGGCTACGCTCTCGAGGTTCTTCTTCGTCTTCGTCAGTCGCAATTTCGCCGCCGTTGCCCTCCACTGCATTCGCTTCCGGGAAACCGGTTGGCGGATCCTGCTGACGGCGCTCCGGTACATCGGCGCCAACCGAAACCGCGCTTGATCCTTCGTTGCTCGCGTCGTGGTCTTCCCCGGACGACTCCGTAGCGTCCTCGGCGCTCGACGGTTGCATCTGTTCACACGCTTTCGCCAGTACTGCGTCGGCTTCTTCGGCAGAAATTGGACGATAGATCAGAAAATCGAGCCGGTTGTCGCGCAGTTCCGCCGGCGTAGGGTCGTGATCGACGATAGCGATGGCCACCGTCTCTCGGTTCGGCGTGGACTCGCGAGCCCGTTTCAACAGGAAGCTCGACTCCGGCTGGTCAGCCCAGTCCGCAATCACGCACGAAAAGGCTTGCTTCTTCCCTTTGTCGATGGCCGTAAAGATGTCCGAACAAACTTCAACGCGGATCCCTGTGCTCTTGCAGGCCGCCGTCATCGCAGCATTCGTCTCGGAGCTTTTTGAAAACAACAGGGCGCGGAAAGCCATCGCGGCAACAGCTTATCGGGATTTTCTTCACCGCGACAGGTAACCAGTGGGTAGTCCACCTGTGGAATCTGGCCATTCCCCTGGTAAACCCTGGATTCCTTGTAGAGACGCGGCTTGCCGCGTCTCCGGAGACGGGGCAAGCCCCGTCTCTACAGATGGAAGAACTTGCGGCATCGCTGAAGCGATGCCCTGATACGAAGCCCCTAGTTGTTTAGGCAGCCTCCTAAACCCAGGGTTCGAATCCAGCGCCGGTGACCTTCGTAACCTGCCCCAGCCCGGTCCATCACAGTTCGGCACACGCTCCGGACAGCTCGTGGCTCAGCTTTTCCTGGCGCTCTTGCATCTTCCGCTGTGCGTCTTCGAATTTCTTCTGCAATTCTTTCCAATTAATCTCGCGCTGCACTTTTTCCAGCATCGGGCCGATGCGAGCCATTTCGTCTCCAATGGGGCTCGCCTCTTTTTCGGTCTCGGCCGTCAGATCGTGCATATCAAAGCTGTCTTCCAGCAGGCTGCCGGAATCCTTCTTCTCGGGAAGAGTCAGAGTCAGATTCTGCTCTCTCTTTTCGCGCATCACAGTCACGGCCGCTGCGCCGCCCGACGATGACCGCAGAGCATGCGTGAAATCAGACGTATCGTGCACCGGCTGGTTGTTGACCTTGACGACCACATCCCCGGCACGGAATCCGCCTTTTTCCCCGCGACTGCCTTTTTCCACCGAGCGCACCAGCACGCCGTTGCCGCCCTTGACCCCAAAGAAATCTCCCAGCTGCGGAGTAATGTTTTCCACCATCAGCCCGCTGCGCAACGACGAGTGGACGATGACCACCGAGACGGGCACGTCGAAGTCCGGCATCGTGGGCAACTGCGGCATGTCGAGCTTGAATTCGCCGATCTTCGGTTCCCACGCCATCGACTTGCGCCGGTCGGCAAGTTGCACCTTGATCGTCAGGGGTTGACCGTCGCGGCTGATGCCGAGATTCACCACGCGGCCCGGTGGCGTTTCTTTAATCATCCGGCGCAACTGGGCAGCGCTCTCTACCGCCGTACCGTTCAGGCTGACGATGACGTCATGCTCGTGCAGCCCGGCTTTTCCGGCGGGAGCGTCCTGGTCGACCATCGTCACCTCCGCTCCGTGCTCTTCCTTGAGCTTCAATTCTCCCAGTCGCTCCGGAGAAACGTCAGCGATGTCCACTCCGAGATACGACGATCCGCCGCCGCCCTCCGCGCCGTAACTCCAGTTCCAGCTTTCGCCCGTGTGATCGTAGGTCAGTTCCGCTGGTTGCGCGCTAGAGACCAGCGAAAAAACAAACATGCAAAGCAGTAAGCGATGGATCATAGGCCCTCCCTAATGAACGCACCCAGGAGACTGTGGTGAAACTCCAATCTCCGGCCTCGGCGCCTGAAGGCGCTTTTCATAACGCAGCACTTGCGGCATGCCTGAAGGCATGCCCTGATACGAACCGTACTTGCACCACGAGCCGCTAGCGGCTGACGCGGCGGAAGTTGACATTCCCAGAATTTGTGCGGACCTTCAGCACCGGTCCGCCACCGTTGAGTTGACCTTCGGCAGTAATCGTTTTCGGTCCCCACGGTCCGCCTTCAGTCGACAAGCGAATATCAGAGAAGTCGCTGCGGATCGTGTGGCCATTGGCGATTTCGATCTCCGCCCGAATGGAGATCGCCAGATCATTGGCAAGATAGACGGTGATGTCGCCGGCCGAAGTTTCAAGCGTGGAATTGCTGCGACCGCCCGCCGATGAGAGTAGCTTCACCACGATTCCCCCAGCCGAAGTTTCCGCCTGCACCGACGTCGCTCCGTCCAATTGGATACTGCCTCCGCCGGTCTGGGCCTGAACACGTCCTTTCGCGGAAGCGAGCCGAATGCTCCCCGCGCCCGTCTCAATTTCCGCCGGCCCTCCGATCTCGCCCAAGTCCACGCTCCCGCCTCCGGTCGTGGCTTTCACCGGCCCGCTGCACTTGTCCACCCGAATACTACCTCCGCCCGTCTCCAGCACCGCGCCTTGCAGGCCGGAAAGAACGACTACGCTTCCCCCTCCACTTTCCGCCTTGATCTCGCCCTTGGCGGATGCAACCTTGATGTTTCCTCCGCCCGTCTGCAGACTCACGTTGCCTTCCACGCTGCCGACCTCAATCGTGCCCCCGCCGGTTTCCGCCGTCACCTCGCCGCCGATATCGTCCAGGTGAATATTTCCACCACCACTCTCGAGGTTGACACGTCCGGCAATCCCGATCGCGTTTACGCTGCCGCCCCCGGTCTCGATCTTGGCGGAGTCCAGGTTCCGCGGCACATTGATGACAAAATCATCGGCGCACTTACGATTCCCCTTGCCCTCCGACTCGGCCACGATCCACGCCGTGTCTCCCTTTACAGACGTGTTGATCCTGTAAGACTCAAATTCGCGGCGGGCCTGCTGTTCTGAAGATGTATAGGCCCTACGATGAATGACGTATGTGATCCCCGTTTGCGATCCGCCTTGAACCCGTACCGAACCCGCGGCCAGCTTCACCCGCAGATTCTTCGCCGCACCCAGGTCTCCAGTCATTTCCTGGACCCAGTTGTTGCCTTCGCGATACACCCGAGCTTCCTGGCACAGCGCCAGAGAGGCTAGCGCAGCCACCAACACTGCAACGCTGACGAGTTTTATTGCGTGCTTCAATGAATGTCCTCCTCAACCTATTACTTAGTACGCCGCTCGCTGTTCGTCGTTCGCTGTTCGCAAACACGCGCAGTCCAGGGCGAATAGCGAACAGCGAATAGCGAACGACGTTTCCTAATCCATCTCCGGCATCTGCGCCAGCATGGTACGAGCCTGCGAGCGAATCGAGACGTTCTGATCCGCCTGCGACAACCTGGTCAGCACCGATCGCACATTGCTGTCCGTTTTCATCGGCTCCACCAGCCGCAAGGCCTGCATCCGAACGCCGGAGTTCGTGTCGCTGATCAGCGCGCGCAAAACTCCATCCCGTACCCGACCATCCTGCCGCACGAAGCCACTCAGCCCATCCAGGGCCTTCAAACGCACACCCGGATTGGTATCGTTCTGCAAGGCATACATCAGCGCTTCCCGCACGCGCGAGTCGTCAGGCGCCTGGGTCAGCAAATCCACCGAGTCCATCCGCACTCCCGAGTTGTAATTGTTGTGCGCCGCAAATAACAGCAACTGCTGGATGCGCTGGTCGTTCAGCGAGCCCTGCGCTTCCTGGGTCAGGACCGTGTCGTACTTGATGCTCACCTGATTCGATCCCGGCTCCTGCGTCACCGACCGGATGCCCGCAATCGCAGACGACTCCACCGGCTGATTGAGCGGCTGATCGACCGGGCCCCTCATTGCGGCGTCCCCGCCACGCGCGGAAAGAAAGTTGTAAGTCGCGCCAATGCCTCCGCCAAATCCCACGATGAAAATCGCCGCTGCCAGAGCCGGCGCCATCCGAATCTGCCGCAGCCACACTCCCGGCTCAAGAATCAGCCGCTGCCAGAACCCTCCCGACCGCGCCGTTTCCAGCGCTTCCTGCAGCCGCATCCGCGATGCCGCCAGCAGGTTCGGAGCCGGCTCCTCCACCGGCAATTCCGAAAGCGTAGCGTGGAACTTGCGCGCCGCTTTCAACTCGGTGGCGCATTCCGGACACCGCGCCAGGTGCTGCTCTACCTCGTACCGGGCATCGTCCTCCAGTTCGTTGTACACATAGAACAAAATGTTTTGCCGCACCCAATCACATTTCATTTTCGTATCCCTTCGCGGGAACTAATTCCAAACTCATCGCATCTCCGCCAGCGCGGCACGCAGTTTTTGCGTCGCGCGAAACAACGTATTCTTCGCCGTCTCTTCCGTCGTATGCAGCATCTCGCCCACCGTGCGCAACTTCAGCCCGTGATAGTGCTTCAACTCAAACACCATCCGCTCGCGAGGTGTCAGCATCGACAATGCCGCGCCGATCTTCCGCCCCAGCTCTCGCCGCATCAAATCGCGCTCCGGGTTGGCCCCCGAGCGCGCGTCCGCGAACTGCTCCAACCGGCTGTACTCTGCGCCCGACGCGTCCACCGCGACCGGAGCATCCTCCTTGCGCACATTCCGTTTCCGCAGATGATCCAGGCAGAGATTGGTGACGATCCGGTAGATCCACGTGTAGAAGGAACACTCAAAACGGAAACTGCCCAGATTCTTGTAGGCCTTGAGGAAGGCCTCCTGATAAACGTCCTGGGCATCCGACTCCGATCCCGTCAGGTGCAGCGCCAGCCGCAGAACCGAGTGATCGTAATGACGCACCAGTATTTCGAAGGCCGCGCGGTTGCCCTGCTGCGCCTCCCGGATCAGACTCGTGTCGTCAATGCGGTTGCCCTGCGCTGCCAAGGAGCCCCTCACGGTGGGGTTCTGGTTGCCGCTGCCCCGTGCCGCCCGCCTCGGACGGGAAATCTCGCCAACCGGAATTGCAACTGCGTAAGAATCGGCCGGCATTGTCTGTCTCTGTCCCCTACAAGTGGTCCAACCTCAGCCTTGCACAGAAATAGACGGGGTAGCAGCCCGAACGTTAGCAGATTATAGGGAGTTGGCCCCTGGTTTGCTTAACAGTCGAAAACAGAGGTTCGAACAACGCCTGTCAGGGAATCTGAAACCTCAACCGCATTTCGTTCGTATCCTCAAACCCAAGCTTTTCATACAAGTGCCGCCCCTCTTTGCTGGCGTGCAAGTTGACGGCGCGCAAGCCCTGCTCCTTGACCGAGGCCAGGATCGTCAGCATGATTTGCCGCGCAATTCCTCGCTTCCGAAACTCCGGCTCCGTGTACACATTCAGGATCACTGCCCGCTGAGTGCATGGGTCTTTGGGACTCGCCGGCCACGGACACAGCAGCACCCCGCCGCCGCCGACGACGCAACCCGAGCCGTCCAGCGCCAGCCAGCCGCGATACGAACCATCCGCCAGAGTCCGCACCAGCCACGGACCTGCAATTTCCACCATCCTATCGAGCTCCTCGACAGTACCTTCCCCCATGTCGCGAAACATCGACCGCCGGTGATGAAGAATGATCGCCAAATCGCTCGGCCCTGCCTCTCGAATCGTGATCTCAGCTTGCGTCATGATCGCTTTTGATGCTTTCCTTTCCACTCTAAGATTTTGTCGTCCAGTCCATGAAATTGTCATCCCCTCCAACAGAATTGTCATCACGAGCATAACGAGGGATCTGCATTTGTCCCAAAGTTCGCGCCGCCTGTTCCCGTGGCTGCCGACTGGTGTAGAATTTGGAGGTCAAACCCCACGCTGTCATCCTCGGCAGCGGATTCCATCGGGACGTAGCGCAGCCTGGTAGCGCACTTGCTTGGGGTGCAAGGGGTCGCCGGTTCAAATCCGGCCGTCCCGACCATTTCATTTCAAAGGCTTTACGCGGAGATGCCTCCGTGCTCGAAGTCTAAGGCAAGTACGCTGGCGATGTCTACAGCAGATGGCTTGTCAGATGTCTACAGCAGTTGTTTTTTTTGTGGATACGAACGAAAACCAAAGTCGCGGTTCATGCCGAGGGCTATGCCTTAGAGATTGAAGGGTGCGCGGGTGCAGGTCTTGCTATGACGGCACGCCCCTCTGGCGGGGTATGCTGCGCGGTGATGCTCAGGGGAATGAGTTGGCATTCCCCCAAGGCTGAGCGTGGTAATTAGTCACGCCGTAACTGTTAGGTTTGTGTGGTTGGTTGTCCTACAAAGAACCTAGCAATCCTATCCGAAGTACCGCATGGGGAACCAAGCCGCTGTCAGGTTGGTTTGCGTTACCGCGCCGTTCCACCACGAACTGTTGAGCAGTCCAGGCACATTGTTGTAGCCGATGACGTTTGTCATTGGAATGATCTGGATGCCAGCTCCGTTGGGTGGTGTCCATAGCAACTGCATCTCGTATGTGGCTGCTGCACCGTGCTGCCATTCCAATACAAGTGGATATGGAACACCTTTGGTGAGTGCAATCGTGCCACTTCGGGTGTACGCCATTGAACTATTAGGCACGTCAGTGTTATAGACACCCTTGGTTGACAGCGCGTTGAATATAGGTGTGCCACTCAGATACAAGTCAGAGCCACCAGAAGCATTCACGCCAATGATGTAATCGCCTGTGACAGACGGAATCAAGTATCCGACGAACCTAGCATAGAAGTATGTAGTGTTTACGACTATAGGTAGAGCCGACGAACCGACTACGGCATTGCCAAAGTTCAAGTTCCAAGTGAACGAAGGGATAGCAGTGCCAACAGACGCCATTGCTCTTACCCCAGCGGGTGAGGCAACATAAGCCAGACTTCCGACCGCAATGCCTTCCCCCGATATGGAGCTAACACCTGCGGGAGACGCGGTTGCATCGCCTCTACCAGACGGTGAGTTTACCGCGCTTGTTGCTGATACTCCAATTGGTGATGCTGTAACACTGCCTGAACCATTTTTGAATGCAACTGCAACGCACCCCCACTTAGCAGCTGTCGAACCGAATGCCGTGGCGATAGTGCCTGCTGCATCGTTTAGGATGTACTGAGACCGCCCAGCACTATACAAAGATGTGCTCGACTTGCCCAGAGTGTACCCGCTACCTACTATTGGACTAGCCCCATCCGTCAGGCAGGTCACGAAAATAAAATCCGTGCCTGTTGTAGACAAGCTGGCTGTAGCAGGATCACCGCCACTGCCAGAGCTGGTAAATGCGTTGTAGTCTACAGGGGATGCCGTAGCAATTCCGCCAAGTTCATATAGTTCAAACTCAACGTTTACATAAAAAGCACCCACTTTTGATGCTTGTACTGTGGTAGTGGCACTCATAGCACCCGCGTTTGGGATGTAATAGACGGTGCACCTACCGTACTGCGGCAACAAAGTGTTGATGTAAATGACTGATGCTATTTGTGACCAAGTAAACCCGCTGGTTACCGGCGCACTGATTGTTGGTGCTGCGATATCGGCTTCCGCAAAGACTACACATACCAAGCAGTTCCCCGCCGTGGTGGTGCTGGCATAGCCCACCGCACTGGAGTTAGCAATGGTAGTGCCAGAGCCAGAGCCACCGTTCCTGCTTTGAATTATGGTATCGCTCATAAGGCTCCTCCAGCGTGCTTGACTTTGATGCTGTCTCCGATTGCCTTGATTGCTCTGGCAACCATCTCACAGCGTAGATTGTGTGTGTTGATAGGGTCAGCTTGACCGAACCGTTCTAAAACATCAGTAGTTAGTTTCATTATTAGACCTTTCAAATGGTGCCCGAGCCATAGCAGCCGCGTCCACAGGCAGGTCAAGGCCTATACACAGCTTCTATGGTTGGGCTTTATCTTGGTACCCCTCGTTCACAGTGTAAACGTGACGCTGTTTTTTGCCGTCACGCGTCGTGTCATCATGAAAACGTACATCGTTTAACGCTCAAAACCTACGTCATGTCATCGTACAAACGTACATTGTGTCATCGTACAAACGTACATTGTGTCAGCGTACAAACGTACGTCGTGTCACCGGCGTGCTTTGTTTCAAAAGTATTCCTCTGCATACGCCATCTGAAGGTCGTATTTCTCTGCCCTTACCTCTCGTGCTTTGGTTGCCCTGTCTGCCTTCACATCCTTGAGAGTCTTGGATTTTGGTAATGCAATCAGGGGCAACAGATTCAAAAACACGGTTATTTTGTTCCCCACTGCGTTGTATGTAAGCAGACCGTATTCCCTGAAAGAGTTCAGGTGTCGGGTCAGCTGCTCGGAGCCGATGTGTGCCCAACCCATCAAAGTGATTCGTTTGAAGGTGATTTCCCTTGTTCCTTCTGGTCCACAACAGGAGTCAGTCAGTAAGGAAAGCAGGACCAACGCGGTGCCGTGGTATAGGTTAGGTGCTTTTGTTTTTATTAGGTTTCGTGCTTCTTTTCTGGTCATTTTCTCTCCGTCTACATGTTGACAAGATGGTATTACGATTCTCTGTTGGAAGCGACACGATTCTCTGTTGGACGTTGCACGCGTCACTGTCAAGTGCGCGCCAATGTGCCCTTTTCGTTACCCCTGTATGGTTTTCCAAAGCCTCAAGGTATGAGTCTTTGTTTTCCCGCTCTGCTCTCACACTATTTCGTGTAAGATTGAACGGAACCATAGTGGGCAGTGGAACCGCTTCCTGCTCGCTTCGCTCACGTTGCTCCTTCCCTATCTACATAAAATCTGTAGACAGGATAAGAAGCAAGGCTACGCCGTACGGTACTGTTCCGCTGCTAAACCATTGTGTGTAAACTTAACCGAACTTTTTATCCATGAAATTCATTGGGTTTGATACGTGCTCATCTGCCAGAGACATATGCAGAACCTCACTATCATTAGCATCACGCTGCTGGATGGCACGCTGCACGCTTAGGGGGCTCTCTGGCAGCTTCATTTGCTGTTGCATCCGTATGATCTCTTGCTCAATGGGAGACAGGATACTGACTCCGGCAGCGATCTCACGCTTGACTCTCTCGGCTGTTTTAAGGTTCCGTTTGAAATTGATCGATCTCATCTCTTCCCATCCGTTCTCTTTCTCTGCAAGTATCTTCGATGAATTTGGGGCTCTGAACGAGAATCTGG
>PKUV01000163.1 GCA_003131315.1 Acidobacteriaceae bacterium | reverse complement strand
CAGTTCGCCACGGACCCCGACGAATACTTCGACGTCGCCGCCGACAAAGTCATGCCCGCCGACCAACTCGCCGCCTGGAAGCGCGACCGCGCGGGCTGCGTTGTCGACGTTGAACTTGCCAAGAAACACCACTGGAAGATCGGCGACCACATCATCCTGCAAGGCACCATCTTCCCTGCCAATCTCGACCTGACCTTGCGCGGCATCTACACCATCGACCCGCCCTCCAGCATCCTCTACTTCCACACCAAATACCTGGAAGAATCCGTCGGCTGGTTCAAAGACACCGCCGGCTTTTACTTCACTCGCGTCGATACTCCTGAAAACATGCCCCGAGCGGCCCGCGCCATCGACCACATGTTCCACGGCACTCCGGTTCCCACCAAGAGCGAGAGCGAACAGGCGTTCAAACTCGATTTCATCAACACTCTCGGCAGCGTCAAAGCATTCATCCTCAGCATCTGCGGAGCCGTACTCTTCACCACCCTGCTCGTCTGTGCCAACACCATGGCCATGTCGATCCGCGAACGCACCCGCGAAGTCGCCGTCCTCCGCACCCTCGGCTTCACCCGCGGAAGCATCCTCAAGTTGCTCTTAAGCGAATCGATCGCCATTTCTGTAATCGGAGGGTTGATCGGCGTCGCGCTCGCGAGCGGGGCCATTCTCTTCATGGCGCAACCCGGAATCGGGCTGCCAGTCTCGATGCACATGACCGCTTCGACAGCGGCGGTCGCCATGGTGGTCGCAGCCCTCGTCGGGCTGGTCAGCGGCCTCATTCCCTCCTACCGCGCCTCGAACCTCGGCATCGTCGACGCCCTACGCCACATCGGCTGACGCGATCCGGACGTTCCGCATGGCACCGTCGGCTCGCCAGCTGTCCGGCCGCCATCCTGCCCGCCGCATTTCGTTTGGCCTTCGTTCCCGGGCCAGTTACTTCGGTAATTTGCCGATCTCCCCGAAGACCGCGAAAATCATCGAGTCCTAATGGGCCGGCACCACTTCAGCCTTTCCGCGCCCAACGGGGAACCGCGCGTTGCGAGCCCGCACCACACAGGAGAAAATCATGAACAACAAGATTCTGATCGCCGCTTCGGTCGGTCTATCGCTGTTCGCCGCTGCTCAGTCAAAGACCGATCAGCAGAAACCCAAGCCCACCACCACGCAGACTCAGAGACCGAAACCGAGTGACCACGTCAGCGCTCGTAGCACGGACCAGAAGGCCGAAGGCGGCGGGGTCATCCACAGGGACCTTGCGGCCCGCGATGTTGCCACCAGTCAAGCCTCCGGCAATAAGTCGGCGCATGACGACTGGAGCCAGGCGACTGCGGTCCCCACCAGCAGCCCTGCGAGCGTGAAACCCGTATCGAGTTCCGACACGAAAGCACAGCCGCGCGTGGCCAAAGGCGACGTGAATGGGGACGGCGCCCCTGACGTGGCAGCAAGCAAGAATTCCGCCCACGCCACCGAAGCTATCACCGCCACCAGCCCTTCGAAAGTCCAGAACCCGCGCGATGTCGCCACCGGACAGGCGAGTGGCAAGCGCCAGCATCAGCCCCTTACCACCAACGAGACCATCAAGAAGTAATGTAGTCGCGCCGACCAGTGTAGGGACGGGCGTCCTCGCCCGTCCGCATCACGCCGCAACTTTGTTGTTGTAGCGCCGGCGTCTCTCCAGTTGTCCGGGCGGCATCCTGCCCGCAGCATTCCGTTTGGCCCCCTTCAAAGTGCTAAACTCGCTTCGCATGCGGACGGACATCCTGCCCCTTTGCGACCAACACTACCGCACCATGGAGCCCATACTGGCTCCCTACAACGCCGACTATGCCATTGAATTCTTTCGCTGCACCGACAAATTCTGCCACCGGTGCTTCGGCGAGCGCATCGGCTACACCACGCCCAAGCGCGGAGACGCGCCCGTCCTCACCCCCAACCAGCCCACCTGCGATCGCCACGGACGCCCCATGTTCATCATCAGCCTCGACCGCCAGCGCAATCACGTGATCTACGCCTGCCCCGAACCCGATTGCACCGAGCGGGTAGTCCGGACCTGACTCATGTGGCACGAACACTCCTGTCCGCGAAAGCAGCGCAGGCGCCTAGGAGCCTGTGGCGAAACTCCAGTCTCCGGCCTCAGCGCCTGAAGGCGCTTTCATAACGCAGCACTTACGGCACGCCTGAAGGATGTGGTGGAACTTTACACCTGAAGGCATACCCTGATACAAATCGTACTTGCACCACGGGCTGCTAGCCGTCGATCCCAGGACTGGCTCACTCTGGCATCGGTTCGACGCTGTCAGAAAGACTTGCTTTACTTCTGCAATCTAACTTCTGACCTCTGCAATCCCGGTCACTCCCCCACCAGCCATCCGTGCTGCGCTGCCGTCAGCGGCACTACGCTCAACCGTCCCTGCCTCACCAGCGGAGACTCCGCAAAAGACGCCCGCATCTTGATTTCCGCCAGCGTCCTCGCCTTCGCGATCGGCTTCCCAACCTTGATCTTCACCTGCGGATTCCTGGGATCGCTCGCATCCACCGCCACCACCGACGCCGTCCCCACCGCGCTCTTCTCGTCCCCCGTGTGGTAAATCACCAGCCGCTCTCCCGGCTTCATCCCGCGCAGGTGCTTCACCGCCGCTGGATTCGTCACCCCATCCCAAATCGTCGTCTTCTCCCGCTCAAGATCCGCGAATGAATACACCGCCGGTTCCGTTTTCAGAAGGTAGTCCATGGGCAGGTATTGTAATGACAAAAACAAATTACAGAAGGAAGAAATCAGCCCACAAGGCAGTGCAGCCTGTACTTCTGTGAACTTCGACTACGACAATTCGCTTCTCGTGCTCGCGATACTCGTCACCGCACTTCTGCCACTACGTACACATACCGCAACACTTGGCTGCCAGAGTTCATCACGTCATGTTCGGTTTCCGGCGGACAATAGACGGCTGAGTTTGCCTTGACTGGCAGCTTCGAACCGTCCTTGAAAAGCATCTCACCAGCGCCCTCCAGGACCACCAGCAGTTCCTCGTGATGTTCAGTGCTGTGCTTGCCTACCGACTTTCCAGGACTCAACACTACATATCCGGACTTCATATTCACGCTCTCCGGCGGTCCCTTCAGCACAATCAATTCCTTCACGGAACTGTCCAGCGCAACCACCTTCGGACGGGGATGCTGGGGGCCCATCTGCTCCGCCGAAAATGCAGTGAAACTGAGTGCGAGCACGACGACACTGACGATCCGGCCATGACCGGCAAGCAAAGCGCTGACCTGCACGAGTACACCTCCTATACACTCTCGGCGCGATAGAACCGGCCGCAGAAATCAGGGTCGAGACGATGAGCCTGGTAGGCCAGAACACTGCGAAACCGCCCACAGGCTACCTTGCGCCAATACAGCCCAAAGATCAACATTGTTACTGCGGACACTTCCCTTCCGCGCCGGTTTCGCCAACAATAGAAGTTTCTCGTGACCGAAGCCTCCATCAACCCGGGCGGGATCACCATGGCTAAGGCCATCGAGCGCTACTTTAATGTGGCGCTTTATCTGCTCGTGCTCTGTGGCTTCGGCTCCCTGGCTTCGACCGGAGGGCTGGATCTGCCGGCAGTGGTTCTGGTGGGGCTAGCGCTGGCGCTCCGCGGAGGCCAGCTTCTGACGCGGCGCGAGTTTGTGATCCCGGAACGCTGGACCACTATCCTCACCCTGATTTACGTCTTCATCTACTTCGCCGACTACTTCTTTCTTTCGCGCGGTTTTCTAGCGGCAAGCGTTCACCTTGTGCTCTTCTTGTTAGTCGTCCGGCTATTTTCGTTGCAGCGGACGCGCGACCACTACCTGCTCGCGGCGCTTTCGTTTCTGATGGTGCTGGCGGCCGCCGTGCTTACTGTCGGCAGTGTGTTCCTGCTTTCTTTTGCGGCCTTCCTGCTGGTCGCAGTCGTCACTTTTGTTCTGATGGAGATGCGGCACTCGGTCGCCGCCGAGCATACGCTCGCGCAGGATCCACACCTTGCCTCTCCCACCCGGCACATGGTCTACGGGCTGCTGGCGATCGCTCCGGCGCTCATGCTGATGATCATGGCCGGCAGTTTCCTGATCTTCTTTTTTCTTCCCCGCGTTTCGTCACGCTATTTGAGCGCCTACACTCCGACCAGCGATGTCTCCACTGGCTTCACCGATCGCGTGCAACTGGGCCGCATCGGACAAATTCAGCAGTCCAGTGCTGTCGTCATGCACATCGAGATCCAGAACGATCTGCAAGGCGCTTACGACCTGAAGTGGCGTGGGGTTGCGCTAAGCGCTTTTGACGGCAGAGTCTGGTCGAATTCGTATGATCAAACCCAGGTGCGGCCGGCGGGAGATGGAAGCTATCGGTTGGCACCCTTGGTGGACCCGCGCGACGCATCGGTGGTCGTGGGCCGATCCATTCGTTATCGCGTCCTGATGGAGCCGGTTGGAACCAACGTCTTTTTTCTGGCGGAGAGGCCGCAGAGTCTCACGGGAAATTTCCGGCAGGTGAGTACGGACGCCGGAGGGGCCGTCTACAACCTCGACGCCGACCATCCCATCAACCGGTACGAAGCCGTGTCGCAATTGCCCGAGACCGACATCGACGAGCTTCGTCTGGCGGCGAACACCGCGCCCGTTGGCATGGACGGGTACCTGAAACTGCCGCCGCTCGATATTCGCATTTCGAAGTTGGCGGAGGAAATCACCGCGCCGGCTCCCAGTAACTATGACAAGGCAATCGCGCTGGAGCGGTATCTATCGACACGCTTCGGATACACGCTGGAACTGCCCCGCACTCTGCCGCAGGACCCACTGGCCAATTTCCTGTTCGAGAGGAAGAAAGGTCACTGCGAGTATTTCGCCAGTTCGATGGCGGTGATGCTGCGCTCTTTGCGCATCCCGTCGCGAATTGTAACGGGGTTCCGCGGGGGCGAATACAACGACCTGACCGGCCAGTATGTGGTGCGAGCCAGTGACGCCCATTCGTGGGTTGAGGCTTACTTCCCCGGGTCTGGTTGGATCAGCTTTGATCCCACTCCGGCGGGAAGCCTGCCGACGCGGACCGGTTGGTCGCGGATGCAGCTCTATGTGGATGCGGCAGCATCGTTTTGGCGCGAGTGGATCATCAATTACGACGTCAGCCACCAGCGCACTTTGGGGAAAGATGCGGCTAGCAGCAGCCGGCAGTTCTTTGACGAGGCTCGCCGGTGGATTGGGCGGCAGCATCGCGCCATGCTGCGGTCGGCACGGCGCGCGCACGACCACTTCACCAATTTTCCTGTGCGATGGTTGAGCGGGATCGTCGTGTTCGCGGCCGTCCTGATCACGCTGCTGAATCTCCGGCGCCTGGTCAGTGGGCTGCGTGACCGCAGTCTGCGGGCGCATCCGGAGCGTGCCCCGCGCGAATCCGCCGCACTTTGGTATGACCGGATGGTGGGCCGCATGGCACGGCTTGGCTGGCGCAAGTCGCCGTCGCAAACACCGCTGGATTTCGTCGCGGCCATTCAGGAAGCGGCACTGCAGAAGAAGGTCGCCAGGTTTACGCGCGCTTATGAATCCGCGCGTTTCGGCAAGTCGGTGGACAACGCCCAAAGCCTGCCGGAGCTTTTCCAGGACATCACTGCCCCCGAAACGGCGAATTCCAGAAAAACGTCGAACCGCGCAGCCGCCAGCTAGAAGCGAATCCAGAGTTGCTGTGGCCACCGGCAGCTGCCGAGCTGCGCTCGGCTTGGACGGGCGAGGGCGCCCATCCCCACACGAGCAGTGCCCATCAACGCTTCGCCTCAGCGTGGGCCCGGAGCGGCGTATGCTGCGGAGCATGCCCGTCCTGCCCCAGCCCGCCGTAGCGGCGGTCGCGCTTCTGATATTCTTCGATGCCCTCGAGCAGTTGAACGCCGCGGAAATCGGGCCACAACGTCGGCGTCACATAGATCTCCGCATAAGCAAGCTGCCAGAGCAGAAAGTTACTCAGCCGCATCTCGCCGCTGGTGCGAATTACTAAGTCCGGATCCGGCAGACCCCGCGTGTAGAGATGATCGCTAATCGCCTGCTCATCGACTTCCATGTGATCGAGGCCGCCATTGCGGGCCGCAGCCTCCGCCAGCGAGCGAAACGCGTCGACGATCTCGCTGCGCGCGCTGTAATTCAGCGCCAGCGTCAGCAGCATCCCGGTATTGGTGGATGTGGCGCAGCTCGCCTCTTCCATTTCGCGCTGCACCGACTCCGGTAACTCATGCTTACGTCCGATGTATTTCAAACGGATATTATTTTCGTTGAGAATCTTGATTTCCGCTTTCAGATAGCGGCACAAAAGGCGCATCAGGAAATCGACTTCCGTCTTCGGACGCTTTTTCCAGTTTTCCTCGGAGAAGGCGTAGAGCGTCAACGCCGGGATTCCGATGCGGGCCGCGGTTTCGACCGTCGAACGCACGGCGTCAACGCCGGCGCGATGTCCCGCGACGCGCGGCATGTGCCGGCGCCGGGCCCAGCGCCCGTTTCCGTCCATGATGATGGCGATATGCTGGGGAAGACGCGCCGAATCGAGCCGCAGGTAAACGTCAGTTTCCTTGCGCTCCATCCCAGCCGGAACCGTGTGTCGCAAGCGGACCTCTCGAAATCGAAGCTAACACACGAAATCCAGTGTGTGCAATGGGATAAGGGCCCACGGGCAACGGTTGGCTTCTAGCGTGCCTCTTCGGGAAACATGGCCAGGATCAGCGGGACGAGGGCCAGCCGCCTATTCTCCGCGCTTCGGCGGAATTTCATCTGACCGGGCATGATTCTCACGGGTGCGTACAGGCCTCTCCGGGTGGTCAGCAGCATCCTCGACGCCGCCGACGACCCCCGCCTCATATGCTTGATCCGTATCGGCGAGTTCTTCGACGCTTTCGCCGGCAGCGTCTGCGATTTGCGAGAGGCCCTGAGTATCCCCTGATTGCCCAGCGCTGTCCGAGCCTACCTGCCCGGGATCGCTTCCTAGTTCATCGAGTTGCGCTTCGTGATCGTGCGATTCAAGTTTCGCCACGGAACCTCCCGAGAAGTATCTTCAAAGGCCAATTCGCGGTTCGCGGCCGATGGCGCAACTTCTCTGCGCGCCGCGATGGTCGCATTGTACCGGAGCGGCTACAAGTCTGTCCGTCGCCACAAATAGGCCGTCTGGTTGGCGGATAAACTGCTCTCTTGAGTCCTCCATAGATTCGCTCATTCCCTTTCGAAATACTGTGCAGAATGGCTCATTTCCGGACGGCGGGGTGGACCAGGTTGTCGCGTTCGCCGTTACTATCGAGGTGTACGCCCGGTTCCGGTAGTTCCAGCGAGATCGAACCCACGAAGGGTGAGCCGCCCGCCTATTTCTGAGCCTTTTCGGTGTAATGTTCTATATGCGTTAACTGCGTCGATGGACACTCTCACGAAACCAATCCCTAGAGCGCTCTGTCTTCTCGCATTCTCTGCGGGAAATCTGTGGGCGCAGGCACCCGCTTCATCGCAGGCCAAAACGGAAGCCGCTTACCTGCTGCGCCTGGAACGAGTCCGTGACCGGCAGGGAGTTTGTGTGCTGTTGCGTGGAGACGGTCAATATCACCTGGAGCGTCACACCCCCGAAAAGGTTCGGGTTTTTGAAGGACACCTTGATTCCGACGAAACTCGCCAACTTGTTCACATTGCTTCAGGCGATCAACTCTATAGGCTGGAACAGAAGCAGATCACTGATCCAATGCTGAGGTCTGATGATGACCGGGTGATATCATCATAATTGCCGGGGATATGCGGCGCGAATGGTTGGACAGAGAAAATTACGAGTTCGGAGCGGTATAACTCGTACCGTCGGTTGTTTTGCAATCCTCGCTCTCCTTACGGCCACGTTATCCACCACTGCGCATGCGCATCCGGTGAACAAATCGATGCGCAAGAACCTGCCAAACTTCGGCGAGGCGACTACGACCCTATACCACGGCGGCCAGCCCTCGAAAAGCGGATTTCGCATCCTGGCAAAGATGGGGATCAACATCGTGGTAGACTTAGGTGGGTCGCGCGATAGTGAGCGCAAGATCGTGACACATCTTGGGATGCAGTACGTGGCACTACCCTGGCGTTGCTCGTTTCCAAAAGATAAAATATTCGCGCAATTCCTTACATTGCTGCGGAAGAATCCAGGTAAAAAGATTTTCGTCCACTGCCGTTTGGGTGACGACCGCACGGGAATGATGATTGCATCCTACCGTATGGCCCAAGAGGGCTGGTCTGCGGAGAGAGCCGAAAAGGAAATGGAGAAGTTTGGCTTTTCCTTCACCCACAGACGTCTGATTTGCCCCGGCCTGTCTTCCTATGAAGAGAAATTTCCCCAGCGCTTTAAGACCAACCCCGCATTCCGGGACCTGCGTTAGAAGACTAAGTTTAGGTTACTGGCACCACAATAGCCGTGCATCGAGGAAGTCGGCCAGCCATGTGACGCCAGCGAGACTCTTCTGTGTATACAATTTTGTAATGGCGGGTGGCCCCCTTCTCCGGCGGGTAAGTATAACCGACGTTTCTCTTAAGTGTTGGCAGAGAAGGAAGCGAGGGTGCCCCAGTTTTCGCGGTTTGAAGCTGCGAAAAATCCAGACTCAAGATTCTAACTAGATGTGGCATCAAAAAACTTATCGTTTAGATGGCCTATAAACGTTGTTTGCGACGCACTCTCGAAATTGCCTACTCCTGCCGGAGACGTGGACCACCCGCCAGGGAGCCAGAGTCTTCGGCTTTGCGATCATCGCACCTGCTGGGTTTCGACCCCGAGAAATGTGCTATTCCAGCGACTTCGACTCTGACTTGTTCTTGGGCGACTTCGAATCCAGCCGAGAAACCAGCTCATGCGCGCACGCCGGAATGCCGACCTTCCCCCCGCGGATGATTTCCTTGGCGCTCAATTTTCTTCCATAGAGATTCTCGTTGGCGCTGCCGTCGGAACGCAGAGTCGAGCCTTCAAGCGAGATTCCTGCGAACAGTCCCTTATTACGCGAGTAAGAGAGAATCTCCGCGTTCATGACGACGTCCGTCGCGCCCTCGGCCGTGCGTCCTTTTGGGCCGGCGGCGGCGGAGGCATCGGCGCCCAGCTTCACCTTGCTGGAAAGCAATGATCGCGCGCCTTTGGGGTTCATTACCAGAAGCACAAAGTCGGTGGCTTGGCCGCCCAGTTGAAACCCGATGCTGATTCCCTCAAGCGCATACAGGGCAGGAGCTCCCCACTTTCCCGTGTAATGCTCGCCGCTTCGGCAAATCATCACGCCACGGCCGTAACTGCCACCCACTCCAAACGCTCCCTTTTTCACAGAGGGCAATATGATCACGCACTCGGCCTTATCCAGCAGGTCCTGGGGGATGTCGTCGGGAATGTTCAGAATCTCTTTCAGCACCTCGCCTGCCTCCTTCACGCGTTCTTGTTCCTTCCCGTCCTTAGCCGCGAACGCGGACGCTCCCAGCAGCACTACCGCCAGGAAACACGCGGTGATTTTTTTCATAAAATTCCTCCAGGAAATGTTAGGTTACTCAACCATTTTGATCTCGAAAACGGCACCATAGTACACCCGTCTCGCCTGTTCGCGACACTGTGAAACGATTTTCATCGGGAGCACTTCCACCCGCCAGATCACTTCACTTCGCCAGATTCTCGATGCTCCTGAATTAAGGAGCCCGCCCGCGGGTCCCCGGCCATCAGAACTCGCTATACCGCTTACTGGAGGCCCCGCTCATACAGTCGTCTCATTCCCGCGCGATGGAACGACTCAGACATTCGATGCCTGGCAGTCGCTTCAAGTCGTGGCCGGCAGGTTCACGCGGACCGTGCAGGAACATGGGATGAAAGCTCTGCTGCCGCTCCGGCAATGGTTGAAGGTGAATCTCGACGAATCGAAGGCTGTTCCCACGGCAAATCCTCCGAATGCTCGGTGCATGCAGGAGCCGTGAGCGGGGACTCCGCGGCGCGGCCCCCTTGCGAATGCCGGCTGGCCCGCTTAAGCGCGGCTCACCCCATACGCGTCCAGCACATCCCGCAGCGTAACGCTTCCTTCCAGCTTGTGCACATCCGCGCGGTTCACCACCGGCAAAATTTCGATCTGGTTTGCGCCCATGCGCTCGAGCGCCAAATCAAGCCCCTGGTCCGGGTGGACGTGGGGAAAAAACAGCGCATCCACCAACTCACCGAGCTTCTTATCCGCATCTTCGACCAGTTCACGCTCCAGCCTCGCAAGGTTGATCACGCCAATCACGCCTCGTCGATCCGTAACCAGCCAGGTTCGGGCTTCACTCGCGTGCACCCGCTCCAGCGCTTCCCGAACCGTGATTTCGGCAGGCAGCAACTGGCTCGCCGTTTGCATTACTCTTACTACCTGACATTGACCATGTCGTCGGTGCGTCTCCGACTTCGGCAGGTGGATGCCATCCTGCACGGCCAGGGCTTCGTAGATGGGCTCATGCTGCAATCGCGAAGCAATGAATAGACTCACCAGATTCGCAATCATCAGCGGGACGATCACCGCATAATCCTGCGTCATCTCGAAGATCATCAATACCGAGGTCATGGGAGCGCGCACGATCCCCGCGAAAACCGCACCCATCCCCACCAGCGCGTAGGCGCCCGGCGTCGCGGTGTACGCGGGGAACAAGTGATGGGCCACCGTCCCCACCGTTCCTCCCAACATGGCGCCGATAAACAAGGATGGTCCGAAGATGCCGCCCGCGTTGCCCGAAGCATAACTTGTGGTAACCGCGAGAAGTTTCAGCACTATCAGCAGCACCATGAGTTGGAACGCCATCTTTCCGTTCAACGCGTCGCCGACGAAGCCATAACCGACGCCCAGAACCTGCGGCACAAACCAACCCATCACGCCGACCAGCAACCCGCCCGCCAGCGGTTGGAACCAAACCGTTCTTGCCGGGAACCGCCGGAAGCGCGCCCGCATGCCGAGCAAGAGTTTTGTGAAGGCCACCGAAACCAAACCGCCGGCCACGCCCAGCACCGCATACACCGCAAACTCCGCGGGGTGGACCAGTTGATATTGCGGAACCTTGAACAGAGGATTGTTGCCGAGCGACACGCGCAGCACCATCCACGCCGTCGCCGAGGCCAGCACCACGGCGCCCATTACTGGCGCGTGGAGATCGCCCACAATCTCTTCCAGCGAGAACACCACCGCGGCCAGAGGCATATTAAACGCGGCTGCAATGGCCGCCGCCGCTCCCACCGGGATCAGCTTCTTTACTTGCTCGGTGCGCAGGCCGAGGGAGAGTCCGAGCACGGAACCAATGCCCGCGCCCACTTGAACCGAAGGCCCTTCGCGTCCCAGCGGAATTCCGCTGGCGAGCGTTGCCGACGTGCAGAAAAACTTGCCCAGCACGGTGCGCAGCGTGATGCGCCCTTCGCGGGCGAACAGCGCAGCCTTAGTCTGCGGTACTCCGCTGCCCCGGGCGTCAGGGAAGTAGCGATACAGCAGATAGCCGATGCCGAGCGAGCCGACGACCGGGAACAGCACCCGCCGCCAGGGCGCGCCGCCTACCGGATACAACCGCATTCCCAGGCGTTCGGTCAGCAGGATGAAGGCGACGACCGCCAAGCCCGTCAATGCGCCGATCACCAGCGCCAGGACCAGAAAGACCTGACCCTCGCGTTGCCGCAGTTCGGCTGCGCGAAGTAAAAGCCAGGCTTTCCAACCACTCCCACTCGTCGTCTGGACGGTTTCACTCATGGTTCGGGAATTTCCTCTCGAAAGAATACCGCACTGGATTAGCGCCTAGGTTCTTGGAAGAAAGGAAAACCAGGTGCCACGTTTGCCCTCACCCCAACAGCGAACAATTCCCTCCCGTATCTTCGACCTCAACCATCTCCCTCAGTTCGGGATAGTGTCTCACCAGCGTCTCCGGGGCGCGCACTTTCTTTCCGTCCAGCAGATGCCTTAGCTCCAGCGCGTTCACGGCGGCCTTGGCCTGAAAGTGATTGTTCGCAATCACGAACGTCGACTCGGCTTTCTGCGCGATGATCTCCACTTTTTCTTTCCACTTCTCCAATTCCGCGGGCTTGTAGAGATAGTTGTAACGGTCGTCGCGGTTGTCGCTGTCGAACCACTGTTCGTAGTTGCGGCCGTGCAGGCGGACGTATCCGACGCCCGACGTGACATGCTCGGTCGGCGCGAGCGAACGGCCCAGCAGCGGCTGATCGATGTTGCAGAAACCGACGTTGTGGCGCATGAATTCGGCGATCGTTTCCGGCTGGTTCCAGCTCTCGTGCCGAACTTCTACCACTCGCGGATACTCGATGAACTGCCGCAGCAACAGCTCCAGGTATTCGCGGTTCAGACTGGTGTTCTTGAACGAAACGGGGAACTGGATGAGCAGCGCGCCCAGCTTGCCTTCCGCGGCCAGCGAGTCCAGACCCTCGCGGGCAAGTCGTTCGTCCAGGTCATTCGGCCGGATGCTGGCCGCCGAAGTTGGTTCCATCACCGCCAGTGGAGAATGTGTGAACGACCGGTGCAGCTTCGCGGTGAAAAGAAAATTTGAATTGACCGCCGCTGCCTTCCGCGACCACAGTCGCCCCAGTTCCGGGCGTATGTGTCCATAAAACGACGTGTTGATTTCGATGACGTCGAAGAATCTCGCCAGAAATTCGACCGGATGCACTTTCTTCCGCGTCACTTCCGGCGGATACAGAATCCCGTCCCAGTCTTTGTACGACCAGCCGGCAGTCCCGATGCGGATTCGCTGAGCATGTTCCATACGGGCGAGCCAGATGTTCGCAGGTTAGCACAACGCTTGTGTGGCGCGGACACTCCTGTCCGCGCATGCCGCGAGCATGTCGGAATCCTCAGAAAATAAACAATCTCAACAGAGAAGGATCAGTAGAGAAGAATCGCGACCCAGTAAGTCCCAGTCGGATACGCCGCATTGCGCGCGTAGCAGGAGCCTACCGCAAACTGGCGAACGCCGGGGTCGCGCAGCAGACGCAGGGCGCCTTGCGGCAGGACTTCCGGACGGCTCTGCGTGTAGGCAATAATTTTTCGATTGTCGTAGGCGGTTGCGAGCAGGTGGGCGTTCGGACGGTTCTCTCGTGCTAGCGAGCAGGCGGCCTCGTCAAGATTCGGCGGCGTGAGTTGGACGAGTTCCGGCAGTCCTGATTGTTGACGCATCTCATCGACGGCCCGGCCCACCAGTTTTTCGCTCTGCTGCGCGGAATACGACGGGACCTCGTGCGCGAAATCCTGGACCACGTACAGTTTGCCTTGGCTCCAGATGGCTGCGATGCCCGCGACATTGAATCCGCGATCAAGCAGGTTCTGCCGGTGCGGAGCCGAGCGCATCAGGGCTTCATTCGCGCCCGGAGCGCAAGTGGCGTGGGCGATATTCTCGCCGGCGCGATCGATTTTCAGCGCGCCCTTCAGCGGGCTGACCTGGGCAATTCTTTCGAGTAGGGAGGACTCACCGGACAACTGATGCTCCAGACGCTCGCTCTCAACCATCCGCCGGGCGTGCGCTCGCGCCGCTTCGCGCAGACTCTCTTCCATGCGCAACGGCGGCACGCCGGCTAGTTCGCGGCTCTTGTTTGCCGCTTGCAAAAGTTCGTTCTCGGCGGCGGAGTCCTCACCAGGAGATGATCCGACCGCCGAGTTCGAGTGGGGGGCGGGCTGCTTGGTGCTAACGTCGTTGCGAGAGTTGCTGCGAGAGTCGTTGCGAACTGCGACTGCTGGCGCAGTCGTTTGTGCCGCGCAGGGTCCGGGATTTACCGCCAACATCGCGAATGAAACCGCCAGGGCCCGAAGCATAATTGTGTGGTTGGCGATTCGGCGCGGGGATCGCCGGCAAAGTTCCGCTTTCCATCTCTCACGCTAACCTCTAGAATTCAGCTCAGCTACTTACTATGGAGACCATACTGCTGGTTACCGTGCTCGTCGGAACCCTTGTCCTGCTTGGGTTCTCGGCGGTTCTGCTGCGCCGCGTTTCGGCTGCCGCGCAAATGGATGTAAAGGCGGAAGTTGCAGGTCAGCTCGAAAGGCTTAGTACTTCCCTCGGCCAGAAGTTCAGTGCCGCTACTGCCGATATGGCCAGTAGGCTGGAGCAGATGGAGGCCCGCCATGGTTAGCCTTTCGATACTGGCCCTGGCGACTATTTCCGCTGTGCTGGGGGGCGTTGTCTCGTGGTTGGTTTTGCGAACCAGATCCGCCGTGCTAGGGGAGCAAGTATCGACTCTGGGGCATACGCTAACCGGTGTGCGAGAAGAACTCAGAACGGCGAACTCCAATAACTCAGGCCTTAGGGCTGAAGTTGCAGGACTCAATTCCACACTGCAAGAAGAGCGCAAGACGGGTGCGGAAAAGCTCCAACTTCTAAATTCTGCGTCGGCGGAACTACGCCAAGCTTTCCAAGCCTTGGCCGCTGACGCCCTAAGCAGCAACAACGAATCCTTCTTGCAGCTGGCAAGGACGCGCCTGGATAAGTATCAAGCCGAGGCGAAGGGAGATTTAGAAGCCCGCCAGAAGGCCGTGGAAGGCCTGGTGTCGCCGATCAAGGAATCTCTAACTAAGGTTGACGCCCAGATCCAGCAGATCGAGAAGGAGCGAAGCCAAGCCTACGGAACTCTTACCGCGCAAGTCCAGTCATTGATTTCAACGCAGGAGCAGTTACGCAGCGAGACCGGAAACCTAGTGAAGGCTCTGCGCACACCTACGGTCCGTGGCCGCTGGGGAGAGATCCAGTTGAAACGGGTTGTCGAGATTGCAGGAATGCTGAGCTACTGCGACTTCGAGGAACAAGTATCCGCTAACACGATCGACGGCCGGTTGCGTCCCGATCTAGTGGTGAAGCTGCCTGGCGGGAAGAATATCGTGGTTGACGCCAAAACACCGCTGCAGGCCTACCTGGATGCGGTGGAAACAACCGATGATGAAGTCCGGAAAGCAAAATTGCTCGAACACGCTCGGCAGGTTCGAGGGCACATGGCCAAGCTTGGGTCGAAATCCTATGCCGACCAGTTTCAGCCTGCTCCCGAATTCGTAGTCATGTTTCTACCCGGAGAAACCTTCTTCAGCGCCGCACTCGAACAGGATCCCGGCTTAATCGAAAATGGAGTGAATCAGGGCGTAATCCCTGCGTCCCCGACAACCCTCATTGCGCTCCTCAAGGCGGTTGCATACGGATGGACGCAAGAGAAAATCGCTGAAAACGCGCAGCAGATCAGTGATCTCGGCAAAGAGCTGTATGAGCGCTTGCGCATCTTTGCGGGCCATCTCGATGCCGTAGGGAGGGGCTTGGACCGGGCGGTAGAGTCTTACAACAAGGCAGTTGGTTCGTTGGAGAGCCGGGTTCTGGTGTCCGCGCGGCGCTTCCCTGAGTTGGGAGCGGCGAGTGCGGGGGAAATGCCGGAACCGGTCCAGATCGAGACCACTACCCGCACCCTGGCGCTGTTGCGGGCTGAGGAGGAAGTTTACACGGCAGAAGAGCATCCCAAAGAAGATTCAAGCCGATGAGTCTGGGCTGGTGGGGCCGCTGCTGGGTTCATGCGAAGCTTCGGACGGCGTCGCTCATTCCTTTCTCATAGGCGGAGATCAGCTTGTCCATGGTCGCATTGACCTGGTGGTCGATTTGTTTGCGGGAAGGATCGGCGTTGAACCACGCTAGAGACTGTCGAATCCCTTCGGCGAAAGTGGTGGTGGAGCAGTAGCCGGGAACAAATCGTTTGATCTTGGAGTTGTCGAAGACCACGCTCACGGACTTATCCCCTATCAATGTCCCCTTCTTTTCGGGCAGGCACGCGGCAATGAAGTCGGATGGAATATGCACTAACTGCGGTTCCACGCCGGCGGCGGCGCCGACGATGCGAAAAAGCTGGTCCCAGGTCAGCACCTCATCCGACGTAATGTGAAACGCGTGGCCTATGGCTTGCTGGTGGCCGAGCAAGCCGACTAGTCCTTTGGCGAAATCGGTATTGTGCGTCACCACCCAGAGGGAAGAGCCATCTCCCGGCACAATCATTTTTTGTCCGCGGATCATCCTGTCGACCGCGGTGTAAGACTGCTGCCAGCTGTTCAGCACCAACGGAATCTGCGTATCGCCATAGGTGAGCGATGGCCGCACGATGGTCACGGGAAATCCCTCTTCGCGATAGGCCTGCATCAGCCGTTCTTCACAGGCAATCTTGTTCCGCGAATAGTCCCAATGCGGATTGGCCAGCGGAGTGGACTCGGTCATCAAGTAGTGCGTCTGCGGCTTCTGATACGCGCTGGTGGAACTGATGAACACGAACTGCCGGGTGCGTCCCCGGAACAGCTTGAGATCGCGTTCGATGTCGGCCGGGGTGAAAGCGATCCAGTCGACGACCGCATCAAAGGACTCGTGCTCCAGTTTCTGGAGTAGGGCGGGATCGTTCACGTTCGCAATCAGAGTTTTGACGCCAGCCGGAAGCTGCGATGAATACTGGCCGCGGCTCAGCAGCGTGAGGTCGAGGCCGCGCTTGGCGGCGAGTGTGGTGCAGGCGGTGCTGATGATTCCGGTGCCACCGATGAAGAGAATTTTCATAGGATACTATCCGCAATCCTGGATTACCGTTGTCCGGTAAAAGTGAACGAGTGGCAAGTCCTCAAGATGAAGATTCGACTGCTGGCGGCGTAAAACCGGAGTGCACTCTGGTGCTGGCCGACCGGCGGCCCACTTTTCGAAAAGCGCGAAAAGTGGGGCACCCTCGTTTTCTTCGCTACCAACAATAAGAACAACCCGCGCTATACTTACCCGCCGAAGATGAGGCGACCCGCCAAATTACCTACTTGATGAAGTACCCGGATACTCTCCACTTCCCATCTTTGTCGAGCATGGGAGTGACCGTCTCCACGGCCGACTGCTTGTGCTCGAAACTGCTCTCGTACTGAATCACCACATACTCGCCATCCGGCGCGCCTGGCAGCGTTGTCTTGTAAGTGGCGCTCTTGAGCTTGCGCGACAGCAGCTTGCCCAACGGATCGCGGCTTCCCCGCAGCGCGCCTTGCCACTGCTCCTTGGTGACAGCGGCCTTGAAAATCTGTGAGGCTTCCTGCCAACTGTCCGCATACTTCCCGGAGTCGACCAAGGCCAGCCAAGAGTCCGAGGACTGCTGCGCAATTTGCTCAGGTTTCTGCTGGGCTTGGACTGCCGAGCAAATACCCAGCAGCAACGTGAGCAGCAAAAAGCCCGACACGAACTTGGATTCAACTTGTTTGAGTCTGACGATCATTAGAGTTCTCCTTGTGTACTATAACCCGTTACGCCGCTGCATCAACAGTGGCCTCGCCGGGCTGCGCCCGGCTGGACAGCCGAGGGCGGCTGTGTCCCTACGTGGCGAGTGGTGGTGCGGCCGGCTACGCCCCCCGCTTCGTCTTTAGCTCTGTTAGTAACTGCTCGATGCGGTCTTCTTTTTCCAGCGCGGCGAGGCGGTCTTCTACGTCGTCGGCCAGGAGTTGGGATTTGGCTCCTCCGAGGGCTTCTTCGCGGGCTACTTTCTTCTTCATGCGGTCGAAGGTTTCGAACTTGGCGTTGGCGCTCATGCCGGACTGTGCGTCGGTGGCTCGGGTGGCGGCTCGCGCTCGTCGGTGCTGCGCGATCAGCAGATCGGCTTTGGCGTTGGCCTCGGCCAACTTCTGATCGAGATTGCGCAGGGCCGATTTCAGGTTCTCGACCTGGGCTTTTTGGTCTTCGAGCTGTTGGGCGAAGTTGGCGCTCAGGTCGCGATAACTTTCGACGCGGAGCAGAGCGGCGCGGGCCAGGTCGTCGTGCTTTTTGTCGACGGCGAGCTCGGCCTTGCGCATCCATTCCAGGATTTTGTCGTCGTTTTCGAGTTTCTTCTTTCCGAGCAGATGCTGGTCGGCGATAGCGGTGGCGACCTGCGTTTTGACCTGCAAAAGCTAGTTATGCATGTCGAGGATGACTTGCTTGATCATCTTGTCGGGCTCCTCGGCTTTGTCGATCAGGTCGTTGAGGTTGGCCCGGACTAAGGTGGAAACGCGTTCGAGTAATGCCATAGGACACCTCGTGTAATTCGTCGTTGGTCGTTCGTCGTTCGTCGTTGGTCGTTCGCGATTTGTCGTTCGCTGTTCGCGTTCCTGCCGACCCTTCACACTTCGAGCCGAACCGCGCGCGCGCGAGTGCGCTTCCCAGCACGATTGCGATCACTGCAATACCGATGCTGACGTGAAGATTGGCGTGCGCGAAGAGCAGGCCTATCGCAGCACCGATGGAGACGCCAATTGCAATTGAGATTCCGATGATCCGTTTCATCTTTAATCTCCTCGATGAGTCCTCAGCTCAACGTGCGTTTCATGCTGCGACCTTACCCATTGCGGTCGCGGTTCCATGCTCCGCCGACGATCGCGATCGCGATGTAGGCTGCGATTCCGGCGGCGACCCAGACGCTCATGTGACCGGTGGCGGCGCCGATGGCCGCGCCCATGGCGGCTCCGAGAGCGACGGACAGGCCGAGTGATCTGGCGTGATGAACTTCTTGTTGTACGGGATACCTCCTGGAATCGGTCGTTAGTCGTTAGTCGTTCGCAAAGTCAAGGTCTTTCAGGGGCTAAGAGTGTGCGTGAGAATTGGGTCGTCCCTCCGGGACTTAGATCATTTCTTCCACGTTTCCCAGCGCTGAAGCGCTGGGGCTAAGCTGGTTCGCCCCTCCGGGGCTGATTCTTGACCATTTTGTTTCCCCAATTCCCCGAGAACGAGTTCTCACGCACACTCTGGAAGCTTTGCCTTCCCAAAACGATTTGCGAGACCGGCCGCGGCCCACGTCTCGAAAAGCGCGAGACGTGGGGCACCCGGCTATGCCGAACATATCGCCTCCTGAAAAATCGTTGCTTGCTGCCCAGCCCCTAAAGGGGCGCCTGATTTCGAAAACTTACGGCATCGCTAAAGCGATGCCCTGATACGAAGCGCGAGTGGTTGCCGCAGCTTGTAAAGTCGTGCCTTCCCAAGAATCTGCGCAAAGCTCGAGTGTTTCCGCAGCTTGCTAGTGACTCATGACTCGGTCCAGATCGCGCACGATGCGTTGCGGATCGCTGTGACCGAGGAAAATCTCGCCGTTCGAAGTCTTGATGTGGACGACCTTGTTGCCCCACACGTAGGCGCGGGTGTTGCCGACGCCGCGAATGCCATAGCCGCGCAACGCGCTCCAAGATTCGGGCGCGTAGCTCTGAATCTGCTGCCTGGGTATGGAACGCAGGCGGAAACCGAGGGTGCGAATCTCGACGCCGTGGCGGAGAAAACTGTAGTGGAATCCGCTCCAGACGGCGGCGATGGTGGCGAATCCGATCAGCCCGACGAGGGCCATCGAAAGGCGCAGGGCCGGGACGGGCACTAAGGACGCGGCAATGGCGGGTCCGACTATGGCGGGCAGAATAAGCAGGATGAAGATTCTTCCGGAGTGCGTTTCTTCAGCCAGAAGATCAGTCGCCAAAGATCCGGTGGATGGCAGCGCCGGGTGTCCTTGTCACGCGCGACCTTGATCAGGACTTCGCTCACCTCCGGGTCGCTGGCGAAACGCTCCGAGCCTTGCAGCAGCCAGACATCAAGCTGACCTTCGGTGGTGCGCAGGTCGCTGACGAGTTCCGTGTGGTAGCCCTCGGGGTCGTCGACCAGAAAGCCCGGGTGCACCTTGAAGAAACGCGCCAGCAAAGTGCGCGACGACTGCGTCATATGCGGACGCTTGCCGCGCTCGATCTGCGAGAGGTAGGACTGGCTGATGGTCTTGCCGATCTCAGCTGCAACGGCCTTCATCAACTCCTGTTGCGTGAGGGGCCGATTCATGCCGCGGAGGGAACCTTCGACCTCTCGGAGGTAGCGGATTTTTTCTCCCAACGTCATATATGCCAGATCGCGATAATAATATCGCAATATGAAATATTGCCAAGGACGGATCGGCTTTGTTTGCAATGGCTTACGGAAGGCTTCGACCGCGGTTCCAAAGAAAAAAACCTCCGCCGAAGCGAAGGCTTGAAAGGAGAGGTTTGAACCCCGTAACTTGAATCGAAAAAAGTGCGTTTGTTTAATTCACCCTCAATGACACATAAGCGCTGTGCGACGCTCCCGTTCCGCTAGAGCCGACGATCGTGAAGTGGTAGGTTGCAGCCGTTGTGCCGCCGGTGGGGCTAGTGCTGCTGCTGGACGATCCACAGCCCGACTGCAGCAGGATCGCGCCCGCGATCAGGCAGAGGACGGCTCCGGCCAACCAGCGGCGCCGCTTGCGTCCGGCGCCGATACCCAGTCCGACGAGGCTCATGCCTCCGATGGGGAGCCAGACGGCGTAGAACGAGCCGCGGCGGAGCAGGCTGCCGGTGGTCACGGGGCGGGCCACGGTAGCGATGTTCAGCGTCGTGTACGCGCAAGCGCTTCCCGAAAGAGTGACCGGGGTGGGGATGAAGGTGGGAGTGGTTGAGGTCACCATCGAAGGCGAAGTGGTTTGGCTCGGGGTGATGGTGCCGCTATACCCATATAGCGTACTCGTGGGACAAAAGGTGGCTTGGATGGAGGCCGGCTGGCCAGCAGTAATGACGGGCGTCGAGGTCTGGGCCTGGATCGAGAAGTCGACGACGTTCACTTGCTGCGGCGGATTCGATATTACCGTTACGCCACTGGCGTTTGCGTTGGCGCTGCCCGAGGCAGTAATTAAACTGACTACGGGCGAAGTCGTATCGTTCGTCGTCACGTCGATTTCGACGGTTGCGACGGCGCCTGCAGCCAGCGTCGGAATAAAACAAGGAACTATCTCTCCTTGTCCTTGCGCCGTGAAGCAGGATCCCGTACCGCCACCGCTGGTGATTTTGCCTGTGGGAGGCGATGGCAGCGATGCCAGCCCCGTGTTCGGCAGCACTGTGCCGTAAAAGTTTACTTGGGACGCGTTATCGGGTCCGTTGTTTTTGATGTCGAAGGTAAACGCGACCGAAGCTCCAGCCGGGGCCGGGTTGGGAGCTGGACTGGTGGTAGGATTCGACAGCACGAGTGTGCTGACGGCGCCGATCTTGCTTACGAAGGCATCCGTCGAGTTTTGGTTCAACACCCCCTGGAATGGATTTGCGCTAAGGGGGAAATCCGTCGATGCGGTGTTGCCGGCCACGTAAGTGGCGCCGTAGATGTCGAGTGCTACCCCAGTGCCCTGATCCAACCCGCTGCCACCTAAATAGGTTGAGAAATCGCCAGCGGGGTTTGCGACTGTGCCCCCCGATGTGGTTGAAATCGACGCGACGAAAGCGTCTCCCGAACATGATGGAAGCATCCCGCCGCACTGCGACTGATAGCTGTCGGTTGTTATGGGGAAGTCCGGGGAACTGGTCGAGCCCGCCACGTAGGCTGACCCTACGGAATTCACCTGGATGGCATTGCCGACGTCGACGCCGGAGCCTCCCAAATAGGTGAAGTAGTTCAGCGGATACACCGACCCGCTCAGGGGGCCGATCTTGGCGATGAAGGCGTCGCCGTTCCCGCCATAACCGGTGGTCTGAAATTGCCCGCAGCTGCAAATCCAGTTAGTTGAGTTACTCGATCCGGTGACGTAGGCGTTGCCGGTGGAGTCCACGGCGATGGCGTTGCCCGTATCGTTTCCGTTTCCGCCTAGATAGGTGGAGTAGATCAGACTGGAAGTGCCAGCATAGTTCGGGTTGAACTTGGCGACGAAAGCGTCCGTGATGGTCGTCGGGGTGTTCGAGCTGCAGGTGGGGCTCGTGTTGCCTTGGTTGAGGCAGGGCTGCTGCGCATCGAGGAGTGGAAACGGTAACTCGCCGTTCGGTCCTTTCACCGGAAGCATGTTGGTGGTGCTGGTGATGTACATGTTGCCAGAGGCGTCCACAGCGACGCCGCCGCACGGAGGCTGAAGAGCCGTGGCCGAGCAGCCGGCGATTGCGACATCGGGATAGCCGCCACCGAAGTAGGTGGAGTAAAGCATGCTCCGCTGACCGCTGCCGTTGGTATTGATCTTGCTGGCGAAGAACTGGGGGTTCCCGGGAGCGTTCGGTACCGGTCCGGGAGAGTTCGACACCAACTGATAGCCATTGGGGTTCGCGGGAAAGTAGTCGCTGGCGGGGTTGCTGGAAGTGGTGCTGCCGGTGACGTAGGCGTTCTGATTGGTGTCGATCGCGAGTCCGGCGACCACATCGGAGCCATTGCCGGCGAGATAGGTGGAATAGGTAAGAGAGTACACGAGGTCGCCGGTGGGCCCGGTGAAGGCGATCTTACTGAGGAATCCGTGGATGCCGGCCACGCCCGGGGGGTGTTGGAATGCATTGCTGGTAGTAGGGAAGTCGGTCGAAGTAGTCGTACCGGCGACGTAGATGCCGCGGGCGGAATCGACCGCGAGTCCCGCCAGGGTGTCGGCTCCCGAACCGCCAAGATAGGTTGCGTAAACCAGTTGAGAGGTTGTCACCAGAGTCGGGTTGATCACCGCGATAAAGATGTTCTGCGCTGTATTGGCGGTACAGTTCCCAGCTGCAACTCCGGGTTCGCCAAGACAGGACTGATACGGCGGGTTGTTCGGGTTGGGCAAGGGGCACGCACTCGTAATCGTACCCGTACCCGGAAAGCACGGCGAGGTGGTCGAGCCCGCGACATAAATCTGCAGGCCGGAGTCGACCGCGACTTGCACAAAGCCCTCATTGCCGCCGTTGCCGCCGAGGTAGGTCGAATAGCTCAGGGTCGGGTCGATGACCAGTTCGCGGCTGTGGTCGTAGTCTCCGATGGCGAATCCGATTTTGTTGTCAGCGAGCTGGCGGAAACTTCCCGCGACCGTTTTCTCGGTATTTCCGGACGAATTTCCGGACTGCGGCACCGCGGGCTGATAAACATGAGGCGCGTGGAACCGAACGTCTCCGTTGGCGGTTGCGAGGATGAGATCGCCCGAATCGCCCGAATCGCCCGAAACAATGCGGGCGGAAGCGCCTTGGAAGCTCAGAGTAATCTGGTTCGGGTCGGCGGCTGGGGCGACGCGGAAGTCGTATTCGAGCTGTCCCCGATCGCCGTAGTAAACCAAGTCGACGCCGGGATAAACGGACTGATACTCCACGCGGGCAAACTGCGGAATGTCATGACGCCACTTGGAAGGATCGTTGCCAATAAAGTAGTTGCTTTTGCCCGGCAGAGGCGAAGCGCCCGAAACACGAGCCGAAGAGTTGGCTCCCTCCAGCCGCATCCGAATCACCGAACTGGATGCACGCTCGGAGCTGACGGCTGACGGCTGAAGTTCCAGCACCGCTTCGTCGGCGGTCAGGAATAGGCCGTAGCCGGCGCCGCGCGCGAGGAACTTGACCTGAGGAGCGGTCTGGCCCTGGTTGGGCTCGAAGAACAGCGGCAGCGACAGTGACTTCGACGCAAGCGCCTTATGGGCGGCAGATATTTGCTCGGCAGATCCTGGCCCGCTGGCTTTGGCGGCATGTACTGTGGTTCCAAAATAAAACACGACGCCTGCGGTGGCGAGCACTGCCACCGCCAGAAACGCAGCTTTCATCCAATTTCCTGTCTTTCCTGTCACTGAACGTCTCACCGAACCTTCTACCGACACAGGGTAATTCCGATTCACGAAGCTCCTCCGATTTCCCAATTTCGTGGGGTGAGAACAAGAATGGCACACAAACGCCGCTGCCGCTCGACGCCATTAGGAAGCGGTTGCGTACCTGTCACCAGAACTGGGATTGAACCAAACAAATACTTTTACATCCAACAGATACGCTGTCAAGCCGGGCAGACAACATGGGCCGCTATAGTGAGAAGCCGAAAGAGGGGCAAATGGTTGCAAAGAAAAAGGTCTCAGGTCCAAGGTCTCAGGTCTCAGGAAAAACGTCGCCGCTGAAATCTTAAGCTGAAGTCTGAGACCTGAGACCTGTTGACTAGTTCGTCTTCAATCCCTCGATCTCCCGCTGGAGCCGCGAATACCGCGAAACGATCGTCGAGAGGTAAACGATGTGGATGATCCAGGTGACGGCGTAGGCTGCAAACAGGTATCCGTTTCCGCTCATCGCACACCTCTGCGCGGGTCCAACAGCGATTCCAGGGCATGGGCCTGGTCGACGTCGCGCTGCAGCTTTTCCAGGCGATAGCGCGACCAGCAAACCAGAAAAGCAAAGCAGGAAAAGGCCAGCCAGTTGATGAGCAGCACGTGCAACATGCGCGGATCGATGGAACCGCCTCCGCCCATGACCGGCTGCGGGTGCTGGGTGCGGAAGAACCAGATCGAGAAGTAGACGAACGGGACGCACAGCGCGCCTAGGACCGCAAGGGCGGCCGCCAGTGTGGGTGTCTGTCCGCTGGAGGAAAAGCGGCGCAGAAAAAGATAGCTCACGTAGATGAGCCACAGAACCAGGGTCGAGGTCAGGCGCATGTCCCACGTCCACCAGATGCCCCAGACCGGACGCGCCCAGATCGGGCCCGTGACCAGCACGATGGTGCAGAAAACGACGCCGACTTCGGCACTGACCAGGGCGACGATATCGGCAGCAGGGCGGCGCTTAATCAGATAGAAAACCGAAGCTCCGAAATTGACGAAGAAGAGGATGAACGCAGTCCAGGCCGAAGGCACGTGGTAGTAGAAAATCCGCTGCACGTCGCCCATGGTCCGCTCGGTGGGCGCGCCCACCAGCGCCATGTACAACCCATAGCTCAGCAGAATCGCGGTCAGGACTCCGAGGATGGGGAAGGCGCGTTTCATTGAGTCATTAGAATCATTGAGCGATTGAATCATTGAGCGATTGAGTCATTGAATCATTGGGCATCCCGACGGCTCAATGAAATCAATGACTCAATGTTTAAATGATTCAATGTCTCAATTCTTCGTTCATTCCGCGTTCAGCACCGTTTCAAACAAGAGCAGACACACTGTAGTAAACACCAGATCGTAGGTCACAAGCAACACGATCCAGAAGCGCGCGCCTTCGCCGTTCAGTATGGCGGTGGTGGATTGCACCATGGCGAGGATGGCGGGGATCGAGATCGGGAACAGGAGCAGCGGCAGCATGATCTCGCGGCTGCGCGTCCGCAGGGACATGGCTGCGAAGAAAGTTCCGTTCACGACCAGGGCCCAGGTCCCGAGCACTGCAACCAGCAGCAATTGCCATGCCGGGCCCAGCGCCCGCAGCCGGTAAAACACGATGAAGAGCGGAGTCATGAGCGCTTCCAGCACGGTCACGAAAATAAAATTGCCCAGCACCTTGGCCGCGAACAGGGAGTTGGCAGGAGCGGGCGATACCCGGTAGGCGTCGAGCACCTGGTTGCGAATCTCTCGCGCCCAGGTCTGGTTGAGCGCCACCACCGCCGCGAACAGGAACGCCACCCAGATCAGGCCGCCGGCGATCTGGCGCGATTCTTCGGCGCTCGGATCGAACGAAAAACTGAACACGACCACCACCAGCAGAGAGAAAAACAGCATCGAGTTGATGGCGTCCTTCGACCTCCACTCCAACCGAAGGTCTTTGAGCAGCGTGACGCGGGTGATGCCGGTGGGCGCGCTCATTTTGTGCTCTCCCCCGATCTTTCTCCTGAACTCGCCGGCCGTTTCAGTTCCCGCGTGCGCGCGACAATTTTGCCGTATTCCATCCAGACGAACTCGTCGGCCGCGCCCTCAAGCAACGCCGCCTGGTGAGTGACGATGAATATCGTTTTGCCCTGATCGCGAGTGCCGGCCAGCAGGCGCACCATTTCCGTCGCGGAATGCAGGTCGACATTCGAGAAGGGTTCATCGAGCAGCAATATCTTGGGATCGTTCAGCAGCGCGCGCGCCAACGACATCCGCTGCCGCATGCCCTGTGAATACTGGCCGACGGGGCGCACGAGCTCGGGATCAAGGCCTACCGCGCGGATGACCTCAGCGCAGCGGGTGCCGCTGGTGATTCCGTACAGCCGGGCAAAGTATTCCAGGTTCTCCATCCCGCTCATTTCGTCATAGAGCAGCGAAGGATGCGCCATGTAGCCCACCTGCTGGCAGATGTCGTGAAACTTGCTCGCCCCAAGGATCGTGACTTCGCCGCTCGACGGCTGGTTGAGTCCTGCCAGAGTGCGCAGCAGCGTGGTTTTCCCGGCGCCGTTATCGCCCAGAATGGCATAGAGTTTCCCGCCAGAAAATTCGGCGGTAACGCCGCGCAGAGCGGCAAAACGGCCAAACTGCTTGATCAGGTTCGAGACTGTAATGACGGGGACGGGCGCGGTTTCAGTCAAAGGAATTAAGGGTGACGGCTAATTCGCCATCCCGCTCTTTCCGGAATTCTGGTTCTGCGACATGCTCTTGCCGGGCTCAGCCGCCGGGGTGGTTCCGGGTTGACCGGGCTGCGTCGCGTACTTCGACGCGCACTTGGCCTGCAATTGTTTTGCGTGGAAAACGCCATCGCGTCCGAAGCTGCCATCGGCCAGAGCTTGCGAGTCGTCTTTGAAAGTGTCGGGCGGAGCTTCGGTCCCGGTATACGCAACGGGCAACGTAAGATCGTTTTCCTTCAATAGGAAGTCCACGCGGGTTCCGGAGCGCTTGATCGAGCCCGGCACCACGTTTCCAGCCACCCGCAGGCGCTTGGAGTACGCCTCGTTCCCCATGCCGTTCAATTCTTTGATGGTGACGTAGTAGCTTTTGCTGTCCTGGACGCCCGTGTAGGCAAGATAGCCGAGGGAGAGCAGAATTAACACGGTGACGGAACCAAATTTCAGATACTTGCTGACTTCGCTCGACATAAAAACCCCACTCCTGATCAAAACTGTACGCGCTGCCCCGTGATGGGTCAAGATGCGGGACAGGTGGGTCCGTGCCGGTACACTTTCGGGCTGGCGCAGCCCGCTTGCCCCAACTCTTGCCGATCCCACTGCATTTACAATGCCTTTCAGCAGCATATAGGAACTCACAAAGGCAGGCCTGATTCCATGATCCATCCTTGGCACGACGTGACTCCCGGCAGCAAGCTCCCGCAGGAGTTCAATACCGTCATCGAGATTCCTTTCGGATCGAGCGTGAAATACGAACTGGACAAGACCAGCGGCCTGATCAAGCTCGACCGCATCTTGTACTCGGCGGTTTACTATCCCGCAAACTATGGCTTCGTTCCGCAAACCCTGGCCGAAGACGACGACCCGCTCGACGTGCTGGTGCTGTGCCAGGAACCCGTGGTTCCGCTGACCATCATCCACGCGCGCGCGATCGGGCTGATGACCATGATCGACTCGGGCAAGAAAGATCACAAGATCATCGCCATCGCCACCGAAGACCCGGAGTTCAACGCCTACCGCGAAGCGGCGGAAATGCCGCCGCACCGGTTGATCATGTTGCGCCGCTTTTTTCAGGACTACAAACAGTTGGAGGGAAAGTCGGTCGAGGTGGACGAGATCCAGCCGGCAAGCGAGGCCTATCCCATCATCGAGGATGCTTTGCACCGCTACAGCGAGCAGCGGCGCAAGGGATTTGACGGGGTCAAAGCGTGATTGCCGGCGGTGCGGCCGTCGACAACCATCCTGCTTTCAGTAGGATGCGGCTGTTTTTCGGTGCGCGATCATCTTGGCTGCGGGGGCCTAAAATAAAGTCCATAGACTTACTTGACATTATTTGAAAACTGCTCTATGCTTTGAATCGTTCCCTCCTGGCCCGTACCGCTATTCGCCTGGTGGTACGGGCCCTCTTTTTCCCCGCTTAGCAATCTGCGACAAAGCCTGTAGAGACGGGGCTTGCCGCGTCTCTACGGGAAATCAGACACCCCTTCAGGGATGGGCTTAGCTTCCTTTTTCCCGCTCGTAAGGCTTTTGCATGTATCTCCGGCATTCCTCGAGCGCGCCCTGGGTATTGTCGTTGGTCTGGATGGCCTGACGGTATTCGTTGACGGCGCGTTCGCGCTGGCCGGTTACATCGAAAATCTTGCCCAGCTGCAAGTGGCTCCAAACCTCGGTCCATCGCGGCTCGCCGTCGCCATTCAGCGATTCGCGGTAGGCGTTCGCCGACGCCTGATAATTCTTCTGCAGGAAAAACACCTCGGCGATCCGGTAGTGAGCGAGCGAACTGTTCTTGTTGACTTCGAGCGCTTTGTTGAACTCGCTCAGAGCTCCCGCCAGATCGCCTTGCTGGGTCAGGCCCTGTCCGCGCACGAGGGATGACCGCAGCTTGATGTCGGTGGAGTTGGTCAGCACGCGGTTTTCGGGATCGACCGTGATTCGTCGCGGGCGTCCAAAGGTTTCGACCGAAAACGGGGAATCGGTGCCCACCACCTCAATGCGCTTTTCTTCGGTTCTTCCATCGGTATCGATTCTCAAATTCACCGGCATGCGGAACAGATCGAGGTCCTGCGTGATCGCGCCGACAATGCGGAAGCCCTTGTTGCTGCCCAGCCGGTAGACCGTGTACTTGGCCTTGAACTCGGGGGCGCTGGTGGAATCCATCCACTGCGAGTAGAACCAGGTAAGTTTTTCGCCGAACACATGCTCGCTGAGTTCACGAAAATCGTCGGTGCCGGCGGACTTGCCCGCATACTTGGTGGCAAACTCGCGCATGATCTTCAGATACTTGTTCTCGCCCACAACCCAGCGCAGCATGTGCAGGATCATGGCGCCCTTGTCGGTTACCAGAGACTGAAATTCGGGAGAAAAATAGTCCAGCTTGGAGGCGCTCGAAAGCGGCACGCTGTCATAGGCGAGCGCGCCCACCGACATGTCCTTCACCATTTCCTCGAGGCCCGCTTCGCCCGCCGCGCTCTCTACGTAGCGAGCTTCGGAGTAACGCGAGAAGCCCTCGCTGATCCACCAGTCGTCTTTCGATGCCGGACTCACCGAGACGCCCCACCACTGATGGGCAATCGTATTGGCCAGCAACCGGTAGTTGGTCTTGTCGGTGATCGCGCGGCTCGAAAGCGCTGCGATTTCAGGCGCCCACGCCGAGGGCACCGTGTCATCCGGGAGTTCAACGATTTTTAACCGCGTCGAGGGTGCGTTTCCATACTGGGTGACGAAGTAGGTGAACGCCTTGACCGCCGTCGATGCGTACTCTGCGCCCAGGTTCTGGTGATTCGGCTTGAAGAACACGTGCAGGTCGATGCCCGCTTCATCGCTCTTGAATTCCTGGAACGTGCCGGCAATGATCGTGCCCGGAAAACTCGGCTTGTCCCACGTGAAGGTGAAGGTCTTGGAGTTCGCCAGCGCCGCTGCGGGCTTCTTTGGAATTGCAGTTGCCGCCGCTGCAGCCGCGGACGGTTCCTTCCCGCTGCCGATCACCACCATATGCGCCGGGACGGTAACGCCGATCGTCGAAGTAAAGCGGTTGACGCCGTATCCCGCGACCGGAAACCACAGTCCGGAGTAAAGCAGGTAGCTGGTCTCCGGGCCGATGTAGGCGAGCTTCAATCCCTGAACCGGGCTGTCGTCGGCGCTCTCCAGCGTGCCTTCGTATTCGAAGGTGAAGGTGGTGCTCGCATTTTTTGCGAGGCCGCTGTTGAGCCCGAAGCGCACGGTCGAATCCTGCGTGTTGCGCTCGGGAGTGAGTGGCTTGTTGTTCGCGTCCGTGAGCTTGGTAATGCGCAGCGCGTTGTTCAACTGAAACACGGCTACGCTGAGGTCTTCGAGCGCCGTGACCTTGACCGTGGCGCGCGCAGTGAGCTTGTGCGTCTGCGGCAGGAGTTCGACGTCGATCTGGTAGTCGTCCACGCGCAGGCGCGTTTTCTCGGCCGCCATCGCCGGCCGGTTCACGACAAAGCAAAGAAAGAAGACAACCGTTAAACAGAGCGCCCGACGCGCTGGTCGAGAATGGCAGAGCTTCAAGTAGAGTCTCCTGGCAGGACTACAGATTCTAAGATGTTAATTTTCCCGCAAAAGATGCTGTGAGGACAAGGGTTAGCCAAATTTGTTTGGTTAAACTTCTGTCGCAGAACCGCGGGACGGAAACCTTTGGCGATGCCGCAAGTCCGGTACAGACCAAGCCTATAGTTTACAGAATAGACCGGGGACATGATTTACAGCTTTGGCCGGCTCAGCGGGCGCATTAGAAGCGAGCATGCCTGGAAAATGAGCGAAGTGATGGAACAACACCCGCCCGCGACGGAAAAATAAAAGTTCATCTAGTCAAAGTTCCTGCACATGCCCACACCGCAATGTGTCCCAGTTCGGGAAAAGAACTCCTACCTCGTTAAAAACAAGTTTCCCAAAACTGGCGCAGACGTGGCGCAGAGGTTGCACTGTACTGCTGAGTACATCTCGAATCGCCCAGCCAGCAAGCGGTCCGCCGCCCTCCTCATGGCAAGCGCCTCGCGATGACAAGTCCATAAGGAGATTCTACTTGCCAACCGCGCGGTTGCTCGTTCTCACGCCTCTGGTCGTCCTTCTGGTCATCGCTCCTGCATTTGCCCAAAGCAACCTGCCCAACGAAATGCTCCGCGAAGTGCGCGATGAAATCAGCCCGACGGCCGTCTATACGGCCACCGCTGCCCCGTCGGTTTCGCTTCCCGACACGCCCGGCCCGCAAAGAGTCATCGACGAAAAGTTCATCGCCGTCATGGGAGCGCTTGCTGGCGCTGAGAGTCTGCGTTTCACCACGCACAAGCTGGTGCTCGACCACGAGTTCGCCGCCGGCGCTCCCTGGGTCACCAGCGTCCCTCCGAACCAGCACCTGGTCGCCAAGTACGCGGGGATCTATGCGGCCGAATTGCTCCTGGCCTACGAACTCAAGAAGCCCCACTCCTGGCTTCCCGGCGACAAGGTCATCCGAAAACTCTGGTGGGCCTATCCCGCGGCCATGGTGGCGATCCATACCAAGAACGCGATTGGCAGCATTCGAACCCAACCTCCGTCAGGATGCCCCCCAGCCCAGTGTGGGCCGCAATAGTTAGCGTAACGGTCCGAGAGAAAAGCGGGGTCCGAGAGAAAAGCGGGTGCCCTACTCATTCGCGTTCTTTGCGAATGAGTGGGAGGCTCAAACCTATCAAGCGAAGCGAGGGATAATCGATTCTGCCCCGCCGCTCGGACCTACTCGATCATTTCCAATATGATCTCCGCCGCCCTTTCCGAAGGATGCGCGCCGCCGCTGCCTTGCTTCAGTCTTGCCTTCACCGTCGCCAATCGCTGCATCATACGCGCCCGCGGCTCGCCGTCAGGGATGATCTTGTTCATCTCCGTGACCACGTTTTCCGCCGTGAACTTATGCTGGACCAGTTCTGGGACGACCTCCTCCTCCGCAATCAGGTTGACCATCGCAAAATAAGGAACCTTCACTCGCGGCTTGCCCAGCGCGTAGGTCAGCCGAGATACGCGGTACACCATGACAAACGGAGTGCCCATAATTGCCGCTTCGACCGTAGCCGTGCCGCTGGCCACAATCCCCGCGCGCGAGTGAAACAGCGCAGGCAGCGCCTCCGGAACCAGATGAATCCCCTGTAGAGACGCGGCTTGCCGCGTCTCCATCAGCTCTTTGAGAAACGCCGAGTCCAGCGTGCGCGCAACCGGCAGCAGGAACTCATAACCACTACCCAGCCGATCCGCCGCCTCAAGGATCGTCGGCAGATTCATGCGCACTTCGTTCCGGCGGCTGCCCGGCATGAGCGTGATCCAGGGTTTCGCGGCGTCGATCCGGTTCTCGGCCGCATAAGCTTCGCGAGTAATCGCAGGCGTAGGCAGATCCGCCAGTGGATGGCCGACAAACGTGGCGTCCACACCACGATCGCGATAGAACTTTGCTTCGAAGGGAAAAATCACCAGCGCTTTGTTGACGTACTTGCGCAGCAACTTCACGCGTCCCTGCCGCCAGGCCCAAAACTGCGGGCAGACGTAGTAAACGACCGGAATGCCACGCTTGCGCATCTGCCGCGCCACGCGCCAGTTGAAAGCCGGAGCGTCGATGACGACGGCGAGCGCCGGCCGTTTCTCATCGGCCGAACGAATCAATTTCCGATAGAGCCCAAGAATCTTCGGCAGATGGCTCAGAACCTCAGTGATGCCGACGACCGCAAGGTCTTTCGCGTCGACAACGATTTCGCATCCCGCAGCCCGCATGCGCTCCCCGCCCGCCCCGAAAAAAGTGAGAGAAGGCTCACGCCGCCGCAGCGCTTCCATTAGTTGCGCGCCATACATTTCGCCCGAGGCTTCACCGGCGGAGACGAGAACTTGCACGGGACACATTGTAGCGGGCCAGTGCCGCGACCGCGTGATTGTTACTGCTGTCGATCCAAGCTTGCTGGTGGAGAGCCGGGCGTCCCCGTCCGGCTGGACGGGCGAGACGCCCGTCCAGCCACCGTATGACTCATCACGCGGTCACGGTACTAGATAGACGAGTGTTCAGTCGTCCGCGTTCGCCGTGACTGAGGGAGACCCAGCCGGCATCTCCTGATCCTTATACTGCAGTTGATAAAGCTTGTAATAAATCCCGCGCTGGGCCAGCAGTTGCTGATGCGATCCCATCTCGCGGACCTGGCCTTTGTGCATCACGATGATCTTGTCGGCCCGCTGGATGGTCGAGAGCCGGTGCGCGATCACGAAGGTGGTGCGTCCCTTCATCACTTCGTCGAGAGCGGCGTTGACCTTGGCTTCGGTGACGGCATCGAGCGCGCTGGTCGCCTCATCGAGGATCAGGATCGGCGGATCCTTCAACANNGTCGCCTCATCGAGAATCAGAATCTTCGGACTGTGCGCCAGCGCGCGCGCGAACGAAATCAACTGCTTCTGTCCGGTCGAGAGCGTCGAGCCGCGTTCGCGCACTTCCTCCTTGAACCCTCCCGGCAAGGTTCGGATGAAGTCGGCGAGGTTGACGTCCTCCGCCGCCTGCTCCACATCTACGTCTTGAATGCGCGCCGTCCCCAGCCGGATGTTGCCCGCAACCGTGCC
>PKUV01000030.1 GCA_003131315.1 Acidobacteriaceae bacterium | reverse complement strand
TCGCTAACCCTTCACCTCCATCAGGTTGGGTAGAGGACTTACACCTCCAAGCTGTCGAACATGCACGGCGTACAACAGAAAAGGCGCGGCCGTTGGGCCACGCCTTTGTTTTTTTACTATCTATATCCAGAATATCAAATTGAGGGGGGTGTACCGCCAAATTTGGCCGATTTATTTTCGGATTGCTTTCAGCGAGTTAGATGCGTTTTGTAAATTTTGCCCTCTTGACAAGATTTTGGGCGAGGGCGAATTTCAATCATCGGGTGGTGCTCTCAAGCTGATTCAGGTAACTTTTACCCGCTCGCAGCTAACCATTCACAGCCGCGCGGGGGCTGAACTGGCGTCGATTATTGCAGGGTAGACCAGCCCACGACCTGTCCAAGATCGTTAATACTTTGCGCTGTGGCATAGTTGCCGCCCAGCGTACCGCGGTCTTGAATCTGGTTCGGCGCGGTCCACAGCACAGCATGAGTTACAGTCTGGCTCAAGTCGGAAAAGCCTACGATCTGGCTCTTGCTGTTTATGGCTTGCGCGGCGCTGTTTGGGCCACCCAGTATCCCAAGGTCCTGCATGCCGGATGTTGCTGTCCACAGGAAAGCATGGAGCCGGCGGTCGGAAGGGCCCACTTCTCGGAAACCGCGAGAAGTGGGGCACCCGGCGTTGCCACAGACCTAAACGGATTGTGGAATGGATGGTGGGTTCGGCAACTTCTTGAAAAGATGGTGAGCGCGGTAGGAATCGAACCTACAACCTACTGATTAAGAGTTCTTCGGACGGATTTGGGCCGGAGTTGCATCCAGGTGCAGATCATTGCAAGGATTGAGCCTCCATTCCCAGCAACCAACTCCAGCCAAATCCTTCTAAGCAGGTAGTCGCTACAGTATCCGCTACAGTGGGGTTGGATCGCAAATTCCCAGCCGGAGAAGTTTAAGCTACCACCAAGGGGGTGGGGGTTTGCCAACAAAGAGGACCCAGCCCCGACACGCAGTTGAAAATTGGAAATTTGGGTCAGCAGCATTTCTCTTCTACCCCAAAACCCCTTTGCCCGGACTCAAGTCATGCTTTCACTACGATTCGATCACGAATTGGTGTCTCGCGTTGGTATGCAGGCCGGATCCGGCAAGGCTACCGGGCCGCATCCACGGCATTGGCAGGCGCTGGCGCGGCTGGCCGGAGTTTGGGCGGATTCTTAGAGTGGGGCTGCCTGCCGCTGGGGGGTATATTCTTGGGAAAAAGGCGAAGGAGAGCTGCAAGGGGCTCGGACAGCGTGCCTGGTGGGGTTCCTTTTGCCGTATAACACCATTCCTGGCAGACCAGTAGTATTCTTGGAGTCGCCATGCCCGCCGACACCACGTTAGAAGACTTCAAGCAGGAGCTGTCCCGCCTGGTTGATACCTTTCACAAGAATTCCTCTCAACACAAGGCTGAGGGTTACGTCGAAACCTCCCTCCGCAATGATTTCCTAAACCCTCTGTGGAGAGCATTGGGCTGGGACATCGAGAATAGAGCTGGGCTCCCACAACCTCTCCGCGATGTGCAACTCGAAACTCGTGTGAACATCGGCGGGAAGCAGAAACGAGCGGATTACATCTTCCGCACCGATGGTATTGACCGCTTCGTCTGCGAAGCCAAGAAACCCACCGAAGAGCTAACGCGGAGGTCTGCATACCAAGCACAGCGGTACGCCTTCAACTTGAAGTTGCTAATTGCGACTCTCTGCAATTTTGAGCGGCTTCAAGTATTTGTCGTGGGAGGAAGACCAGACCAAGATTCACCGTGGGACATTTGCAAGGAGTGGCACTATTCCGAGTACAACGACAAAGCCGAAGAGATCTGGAATCTGTTCGCACGGCAGAATGTAGCTTCCAACGCCCTCGACAAGTTCGTAGCGAGTTTCCCGAAGCGAGCGGTAAAAGGAAAAGCACGTCAGGGCTGGCTAATCGCCTTAGATCGTGTACGCACGGTAGACGCTGAGTTCTTGGCTTACATTGAGCAACAGCGGCTCCTCTTGGCAAAGGATCTCCTCAAAGAAAACAAGAACTACAAATGGAACAATGCACTTTTGAACGAGGTTACGCAAAGAATCCTTGACCGCATCTTGTTCGTTCGCATTTGTGAGGACCGTGACATTGATACGGGTCGCTCCTTGGAACTCATTCTCCAGGGCTGGGAGTCGATGGAGGTCGGTAGACCACCGCTTTATAACCTCTTGGTCTCTCACTTCCGTTCCCTCGATGAGAGCTTCAACGGTGCTCTCTTCCACAAGGGACACGAATCCGAGAATGTCGCCGTCTCAGACCAGTTCTTGGCTGACATCATCGGAGACCTATCAAGTGAAGACTCACCTTACTTGTTCAGCACGCTTCCAGTTGAAATCCTCGGACAAGTTTATGAGCGATTTATCGGCAAGACAATCCGACTCACAAGAGGGCGGAGCGTCAAAGTTGTTCTGAAGCCAGAAGCACGGAAGGCAGGCGGCGTTTACTACACTCCCCGCTATGTCGTGGATTACATCGTTGAGAATACGGTGGGACGACTAGTTGATAACAAGACACCTAAAGAAGTGTCCAAACTGAAGTTCGTTGACCCCGCATGTGGTTCGGGTAGCTTTCTGCTCAGGGTGTTCGAGAGAGTATGCGAGCACCATCTCCGCTGGCTTCAGGCCCACCCTGACCAGCAGAAAAAAGACAACTGCTACCTGGACGATCAGAAGGGTTTGCACCTTACTACCCACCTGAAGCGTGAAATCATGTTGAGCAACGTTTACGGTGTTGACATTGATTCCAGTGCGGTCGAAGTGACCATGCTGTCGCTGTATCTAAAGATTCTTGAGGGCGAAACTCGCTCCACGTTGGGCAAACAGCAAACACTGTTTCCGAAGGAAACCTTCCTTCCCAATCTCACCAACAACATCAAATGCGGCAATTCACTGATTGCCAATGATTACTACAAGAATAAACAGATGTCTTTCGGGGAAGACCCCGACGCCCGACCGATTAACGCTTTTGATTGGGACAAAGAGTTTCCGTGGACCAACGAGCCTGAAAAGTTTAGTGCCGTCGTAGGAAATCCTCCTTGGGGAGCCGAGTATACCGAGGAGGAGAGAGAATACCTCGCTGACCGCTACTCCAGGTCCGTTGCAAGGATGATTGATTCATACATCTATTTCATTGACCAGGCGACTCTCCTTCTCAACAAGAATGCTCCATTGGGTTTCATCATTCCGAGCACCATGCTCAATCAAGTAGATGCCAAGCCTATTCGAGAGATCCTTCTGAAACGTGGTCTGTCGGTCTTAGTGAGTCTCGGACAGGGCATCTTTGGTCCAAAGCCGTTGAACACGTCCACGGTGTTTGTCAGCGAGCCTCGTAAGAGTCCTGACTGTATTTCCATGCGTGACCTGTCAATGCTGTCCATAGCCGAGAGACAGGCAAAGATTTCAGAGCTACATAAGTACGATTGGGATGAGTGGAAGTCATTCGTTGAACAAGATCCTGACTACACTTTCTTCGTCGTAAATGACAAGAGACCTGTGGCGTTGTGGACCAAACTTCGCAAGAATCATCCAAAATTCTCTGAAGCGATAAACGGAGAGATTCAGCGGGGAGTCAGTCCCGACGTGGTTGAGATGCACGTCCTCAGCAAGCAAAAGCAACGCAAAGAGAAGCTGGAGACGGAGATTCTTAGGAAGAGTTTGGGCGGCTCTCAGATCAAGCGATATAGACCTTGGACATCAGACCAGTACATCATCTACGCCACACGCGAAACCGACCTGAGAGACTATCCGCGAGCTGCCAAGTACATCAGGCGTGCTCGTCCTCTGAATACCTGCAAGGAAGCAAAGCAAGGGAAGCATCCCTGGTGGTGCCTGCATCGTCCAAGGGAGCCACAGATCTTCGCTTCGCCAAAGTTCATCGGTCTCACTACAAAGAAGACTATCGAGTTGGTTTATGACGAGAAGGAATCCCTCTATGTAACGGACGCCATGTATGTGTTTGGGCTGAAGGGGGGCATAGACCCTTGGGCAGCAATGGCAATCCTGCAATCCAAGCTCTTTCTATTCCTATACCGTGTCTCCAACCAGGGAGAGTCTCGGGTCATTCCACAAGTGAAAGCAGCAAAACTTAATGGCATACCCTTCCCTAATCTTCAGGAGTCGAGACACACAGAGACTCTGGGCACATTGGCGAAGGCGATGTGTTCACTGAACGAACAGCTCCTGTCCGAGAAGGCAGAACACGCACAAAACGCACTGCGGCGAAGAATCTCCAGCACCGACCATGAGATCGATGAGATCGTCTACCAGGTCTACGGGTTAAATGAGGCAGAGAGAACGCTGGTCGAAGAGGCTGGAGTAATCCTGGAAGAGGAAGAAGACGATACTGAGCCCTCAGTCGAAGAAGTAGCCACAGTTTAAGACCAATAGCAAAGAACCCCAACCGTTGACCTGAGGGGGGGGCGCTCTAGACCCCTCCCTTTCCCTTCTCCCTTTGACCATTTGACCCCGGTTTTTCACCGCTTGTAAGATCCCGGACGGATCGGGAGTGTTCAAAGGTGATGTCGTGCAAAACTGGGGTTACTTCTCCAGGCAAGGGGTTCTGGGTAGAAGCAAGGCTGTTTTAACTGGCTTCGCGATTGGTAACCTCGGCAGCCTACGCGCGCTCACAACCGTGAGAAGAGCTAAGAAAGGGAAATTTTCAAGCCCTTCGCAATCAAGTCCACATTGAGAATCGAAACATTCCTTTTTCCCCTCTCCACGTCCGCCAGAAAACTCCGATCAATCCCCACTTGCTCGGCCATCTCCACCTGAGTCCAGCCGCGCTTCTTCCGAAGCCTCCGAATCCGGTTTCCCAGGCGAATGAGCAGATCCTTTGGCATTGACCTGCATCATGGCGTGTCGGAAATGAACTACAAATCGTGTTTACGCAACAGTCAGGCGTAGAATTCACACAGGAAAGGAGGTTCGTCGAAATGCGCCACCACATGCGAATCATTATCCTTACCGTCCTATGCTGCCTTTGCACGGCCCAATCTGCTCCTAGGAAGGTCACCCTCGAAGTGGGCAGTGCGACTGTATGGTTGGGAATGTCACGTCAGGAAGTGGTCAGCCGATATTCTTCTGCTGGATTCAAGCAACTTCCTGTTGCCGGAGAAAAGGATGCAATTCTGTTCGTGGAGCAGTCGCAATTTGTTACCCATCTCACACACTTCAAAAATGACCGGCTCACGTTTGCGGACCGAGAATGGTACGTGCCGAACAGTGGTCTGGATGCCTTTCAGAGCACCCTTGCTGCTCTCGGATCGCTTGCTGACACAAACCAGCTCTCAAACTGCACAATCATCCATCAGCCAATTACCAATCCCGATGCGCAAACCAACAGAATTTTTATTGTCTGTGGGGAAAGGTCTCTCTTACTCAGTGAGATGCGGACGGGAAAAATAGTCGGCTATGGTGTAAACGATAGGATTGGAGACCTGAGCCTCGGTGATTAGGACCGAAAACGTTCTATCGCATCTATATTGTTGAGTCCAAAGCGATTAACGAGAATAAACATACAGCGTACATTTCTCTCTAAGTTCTTGAGTGCAAAATAGTAATGCCAAAAGAAAGCCTGCCCGACGAACCTCAGTATTCTTGCAGGATGCGCTACCCTTTTCCGCCTTTTATTCGACGGAATTCTCTGATTCTGAATGGGTTCAAGTGTATGAGCGGGTTGCCCTTTCTTCGCAATAATTCCGGCTCGCCGGAGCGTGGCGCAGGTAAAGGGGTTTTTTGGGTAGAAGTGAGGCCAAGGGTGCTACGGCTCGTCTGCTGACTATCGCCAATGGTGGGCTATGAAGTAGCCCTTGGCGTCCTGAATCGCTGTCGGAATGGTTGGATGGGCCATATGACTCCAAACTGAGAATAGTGGGTTTCTCGTGCAAAAGGGTCGCGGCGGTCTATAGATAACAAAGGACTTACAGATGTAAGCCCACACGGGTCTAGGTAGGGGCAACAACTTACTTGACGCACAACCCTGATACCGAAAATAGGTTAGTTATCCTCCCCCAGAACAAGTGAGGTAGAATTAAGAGATCGGGATATGGCGGAATTGGCAGACGCGGCAGTTTGTTAGCTGTCCTTATAAGGCGAAGGGCCGCTAGCCAAACTGCTGGGGCAACCCGTCCGGGTTCAATTCCCGGTATCCCGACCACTTCCCCAAATTATCCAGACTCACCCAACGGTTTAATAAATTCCTTGAAGGCATGTTGTGGTGAAATTCTGGTTGGAAATTCCACCGGAATCAAATCCTTAAGTTTGTCGTAGTCCTTATCCCAGTGCTGAAGCACCTCAACTTTCTTACGCTTGTGCAGGTCTATGGCTGAGGCCGCATGAATCGCATCGGCAGGTTTGAGTCCATAATTGCGAGAAATCTCAACTGCCGATGCAGCGATCCGATCATCAAGTTTAATCGTGTGTATTCGGTCAGGATGTAGAAGTTGGCTTATTCCATCCATCTCTTTTTTCGTGAGCAGACGTGTCGGTCGCGTCCTTTGGATGTGGAAGTTCCATAAATTCCGAAGAGGGATTTCCACTTGTGGGAATTTCTCCAATACCGCATCGGTCCAGCTTGGAAGTGGCTTCGCGATGAACTTGTCTCGTGGGCGTATCACTTCTGCGATGGTGAAGGATGAGGTCCAAATTTCAGCAGTACCGTTTGCGGAGTGCTGGAGTATATCTTCACAGATATAGTGCCGCTCCCTCTCATGGTCGCTATCGTTGAGAAAACAAATAAAACATGTCGTATCCCAATATAGTTTACGGAAATCACTCATCGGCAGATTCCTCTAGGTATTTCTTCAAAGACACCCCGCCAGTGAAATCCTTGATAATTCCTGACAGACTCTGTATTGGTACCAGATCGGCTCTTGGTGGAGCCTCTTCTAAATCGTCTACCTTTATTGAAAGTGGGTTGCCTGCACTGTTCATCAGCATTTCCCCAGTTACAACCACGACCTTGCGAAGAGAATCCTTCACCTTCCCCTCGAAATCAGGCTTAAAGAAGCATCGAACTGGCTTTCCACTTTCCTTGTCCCAAATGCGAAATTCAGCTCCTCGGTGAACAGAAATCGCATCTAAACTTCCAGTAACAGAGCCAAAGCCAGAATACTTTGGGCCAGTCAATTCCTCGACATTTCGGAGCGTGGCTTGAGAAATTTCACTCTCCTGTTTTGGCCGTCCGTTTTGCGGCGTCCAAATCGCCATCGGACCAATTTTCGGCGTTCGGTTCGCCAGCTTACCTACATGCGAAAGTGCACCATCAGAAAAGAATTTGTTTCTTTCACCTTTTGTAGACAATAGGCTGGTGTTCTCAATCACCTGCGATTTCACCGCAGAACTTCGATCAAATAATGGTTTGCGAGGGATGGGTAAAACGCCAACTACTGCAGCATCGGGCTTCTCTAGCACTTCGACCATCCATTTCACGCTTCCATGGGATTTTTCAGAGAGGGTGGCGTCCACATCTTTGAGGATGTATAGAAAATCTCGGACAGAATCCACGAACGTGGAGAGATCGATTTGGCGCTCAGTTCCTACGCGGAAAAAAATTGGCTGCGACATTTTGGCCACCCATGGTACCCTAGGATTAACCTGTAGTCACACATATATTGAGGGCTCGCAGATAGGGGATCACTCTAGACCTTCCGCCAAGAATGAACAGGATGATCCGGCTAGGATTATAGGCCATCGGTGAACGAAATGAAATCAGAACCGCATACGCGGCGTAAGCTGGAAATCGAGGAAGGCCAGAAAGCATTCGACAATTTCACGCGAACAATGAAAGCACTGTTCCGCGTTCCGAAGTCGGAATCACAAGACTCGAAGCCGACTCACCGGAAAATTAAGAAAGCCGGAATTTAACCCTGCCTGCTCCCACGTTTTTGCCTCTGCTTTTCCTTCTCAGTTAACACATGTCCCGCCCTCCATCTTGCCAGTCAGTTCCCTCCAAGTGAGCCGACGCCCAGTGACGTTACCCATGACAGCTTGGAATCTATCCGCATCGTTCATTTCTTTGCGGTTGTTGTAGCGGAACATTTGCTCATCCAAGTATCGGAACAAGTGGAACGGCTCAACTGAGACGTAGGTTCCGCCGATCCCCCGCTTGAACAGCGACCAGAAATTCTCAAGACCGTTCGTGTGAACGCGACCATTCACGTATTGAACGGCATGGTCTACGACTTGATGCGCGTAGTCGGTTGCCAGCCCCTCGTAGGACATAAGCGCATCGGTGTAGAGCGCCGATCCCGCTTCGACATGCTTCCGAACCTCAGATTGCAGTTCCTTCTTCTTCCGGCTTGAGATCACCTTGGTACGAACCTCTCCGCCACGCTGCAAGATGCCCATGACCGCAGTTTTATCTTTGCCGCCGGTGCCAGTGATTCGGCGCTGGCGCTGGGCAACGTGCATGTTGCGGGACTTGCCTCCGATGAAAGTTTCGTCTGCTTCTATCTCCCCGGACAGCTTACCGAATGAGCCGGATTGCATTGCGTTGCGGACGCGGTGCATCATAAACCAAGCCGACTTTTGCGTGATCCCCAGATCGCGGGCGATCTCGTAGCTGCTCACGCCATTCTTACAATTCGCAACCAGCCAAACGGCGGTCATCCACTTGTCCATGCCTAGCGGGGAATCCTCGAAGATCGTCCCGACCTTGATAGTGAACTGCTTCTTACATCCCTTGCAGAACCAGATGCGACGGCTGGAAATAAACGAGTGCTGATCGAAGCCGCAACGCGGGCAGGTGATCTTGCCATCGGGCCAGCGCAGAATCATGGCGAAGGCCAAAGCGCGGTCAGGATCGGAGAAGAATACAATGGCTTCTTGCAGGGTTTTAGGGGTTTTGGCTTCGTTTTCCATACCCCTATTGTGTATCAACTACCTTTGTGTGTCAAGTAAATTGTTGCCCTAGGTAGGGAGGGTAGGGTACACGGGGTAGGAGCTAGACAAGAAGCTCCAAGCCTGTGGATACCACAGCCCGCTTGACCTCCCCAGGATTAAGGAGCCGTTGTCAACTAGATCATCTGACCCGTCTTCAGTGTCATCATACGTCGTGATGACACTTAGCTGCTACAAAACACACGGTTTACTTTCGAATGTCATCAGAGAGAGAGAGAGAGAGAGAGAGAGAGAGAGAGATAGTTCTTTGTATCCCACGTCACTATGACCGCAATTGATGACATCGCGTGGGACAAATTGCCAACTCGTCCGCAATCAAGTAGTTACCTCGACCTGACCTGTCATCAGATTCGTTGATGACACTTCTGAGGCAGTTTCTTCATCTCGTAGGCGAGTGACGAGCGTTCGGTTCCCGCGATCTCGGCGCATTCCAATTTCGTGATTACCCTGGAGACTGAATAATGCTGTATCAAAGTATCTGATCCCGTACCGGTGAGCATTTATCGCCCTTCCCAACTCACGCTTACTCATTGTGGTTCCCTCCGGTAGGTGTCTGCGGATTAACTCTTCGATGCGGGCAAAGTCATTTTCCGCTACGACAGGATTCACAGCTCGTCTCGTTGCCACTTCGTAAAGCAGCAAGTCAATGACCTCTTGCACGTTCTTCTTCGTGACCTGTGCCTCATCCCGCAATATAGTTTGCAGCGCCATGAAACGGAATCCATACGTATCAATTCGGTTCCATTCAACATCGTCGCGGAAATTCTCCATGTAGAAGGTTTTCCAGAGTTGTTCTGCGTCAGGACTCATGGTCATTGTTCGTCGGGGTTGTTGCTGAAGGGTAGAGGCGGTTTGCTGAATTCTCTGCACTAAGTGTTCGAGTGCTTCTGGATTAGGATTCATCGGGCGAGGGATGCGTGTTTTCGAATCCGCAGCAACTACAAACAGTCTGCTGAACGTCCCCGCATCCGCGTGTTTCGAATCCCAACTTTTTTGAAAATCCTCTAGGGTGCTGGCACCCAGAAGCGAGAGGTAAACATTCCGTACTGTGTATCCCTCGCCTTTGGCGAGCGGGTGATGATAGTCGTGATCTTCAAAGAGCTTGTGTAAGGGGGCAAACCCGGCAGAACCTGCAATTCCAGTCTTTGCGGCCATCTGGTTCATCTCATCAAGATGAATGATCGCGGTTTTTGGAGAAGGATTCTCCCCTTTTGCGCGGACAGAGTACAGGACACCCTCCGTTGATCCAAAACCCTGAATAATAGTCTGGGAGCTGTGAACCTGTTCGAAAACGTCCTTCGCGGCATTCTGACCCGCTGATTTGCGAGTACGTCCGCTTTTACCAATAGCTACTCCGTAGAAACGGGGCTCTGATGCTGCACAATCGAGTCCTATATAGGGACTCAACAAATTGCCGAGATATGTCACGAAGGCCAGCCACAAGAACTCTGGCGGTGTCTCACGAATTGGCGAGTAGAGATCAACGAACTCCTTCGCCAAACCATGCATGATGTCTAAGGGAAACGCAGGAAAGTTGGAATTAACGAGTGTGGCCTTTGCCATTGCTTTGTTCCGTTCTTCTCCGATTCGATGCGTGTTCGTGAATCTGTACGATGAGTGCTCTTAGGCTGCGATGGGCTTCAAACAGATCCCTCGCGGGTAAAGAGGCCCCGACGAAATAGTGTTCTACGGCGTCCTCTGCTGAGGCATCGAATTGAAATTCCACAAGCTTGCCCTTGAGTTCAGCGCCAAGAACCTTGTGCCCCTCTGCTTTCAGAAAGCTGGCAAGTTCAAGTTCAGAAGTTCGATACAGGTTGTTTAGCATGTCCGATCCGCACAAGTTGGCCCGCATTCAGAGTAACCGAGTCGAAAAAGACCATTCTTGTATCTAGGTCTTTGATGAATGGAATCCGTCCGGTGAAAGCGAATAGCAAGAGTTCGGGGGTTGGAATCCCGGTCAGCTCACTTGCCTGATTAAGACTGAGCATTGATGCCCCTTTTGATTGAAGTATCCGTGTTGATGTCGGTGGTCACGAGTTGTTGGCCTCCGATTTGTTCTGGTGAGCTTTCGATTCCTCGACGAACCTTTGAAGCTCCGCCTCTTCGAGCAGAACCCTCCGGCCAATCCGCACCGGGTTGAGCTTTCCGGCCCGCACGTAGGCTCTTACAGTCCACGGCGAAATGGACAGCAGACGCCCAGCTTCCTTCAGGTCCAGCAGTGCAGTCATGTTTCACTCCTTGTAGATTGAATTGGGACCAGGCAGCTTTAGGAGGGGTTGCGAATCGCAGGAGCTGCCGATTTTCTCCTACAACGATTAGACAATTGAGACTCGGTATTCCTAACAAAATAGTTGCAGCGGATGGCTTGAGGCGGGACAGAGCATGGCAGACCTCCGGCCAGTTCCTAGAAGCTGCATCAAAAGATGCCCATTCTTGCTTTTAGCCGGAAGCACAGACTTGCTAGCCCTCATAGTTCACATAATCCATCCCCGAATGGCTAGGCAGGACCTCTCCCGATCTTTCCTGTTTTCAACCAGTTCTGTGATTTGGAACGCGAATTTCTCCTTTAGAGGGGTGGAGGAGGGCCGAGCCATGTCGATTTTCAAACGGGGAAAGATTTACTGGTTTCACTTCATCTTCAACGGCGAACACATCCAAGAGAGCACGAAGCAGGGAAATCCGCGCACAGCGCGACAGATCGAAGCAGCACACAGGACGGCGCTAGCCAAGGGAGAAGTGGGAATCATAGAAAGAGAGCAGGCTCCCAGCCTGTCAGTGTTCATCGAAAAGGAGTTCTTGCCCTTCGTGAGCGCTCATTTCAAAGCGACGCCCAAAACAGCTCAGTATTACGAGTACGGAGCGAGGCTACTGAGAGAGTCTGATCTCTGGGATTTGAAACTCGACCACATCACATCTCAGCACGGAGGCGGATTCATCGCTCGAAACTCAGAATTGTCACCGTCCACCATAAACTGTGGATTGCGGACGTTGCGGCGCGCTCTGAACCTCGCGGAAGAGTGGGGGAAGCTTACACGATCACCCAAGATCGCCCTTGCTCGCGGAGAGCGCCAGCGGGAACGGGTCCTTACCGATGCGGAGTTCCTAGCCTATCGTGACTTGTGTCGCCAACCTTGGAGTGACCTAGCTACGCTCCTCTATGGAACGGGGATTCGCCCCGGCGAAGCATACCGATTGAGATGGGAATGCGTCTCCCTCAAGGAGGACGGAAGCAGGATTCAGATCGTAGAAGGGAAATCCAAAGCCGCTCGTCGTCTTTTGCCTTTAATTCCGGAAGTCTGTCGAGTTCTCCAAGCACGATGGGAGTCTCAGGGATGCCCCACAGAAGGTTGGGTGTTCCCGTCGGCATCGGAGTCCGGCCACTTGGAGGAAGGTTCGGCAAAAATCCAGCATGGAGATGCCGTCAAAAAACTTCAAGCTGTCAAAGACGCGTTCGATACGTGGAAGAAGTCGGGGTCCATCGGAAATTGGCAGGATTTTGTAGGGACAAACACAGGGCTCCCAACGGATTACATCTTGTGTCACGCAAAGGTTCTCCGCTCAGGAGTGAGGCCTTTTGAGCCCTACTGCTTAAGACATACCTCGCTGACCCGGCTCGCTGAGGCGGGATGCGACGCGTTCACGCTAGCTCGCATCGCGGGACATAGCTCTATCACGATCACTCAGCGATATTGCCATCCACAGGCTGAAGCGATAGAGGCCGCGTTCGGAAGACTTGCGGCAGCAGGAATTGAAAAACGAATGCCACCCGCTACGTTTCCCGCTACAGGGACAAACGACCAAGATTCTGAACTGCCGGAAGTGATTGAAAAGATGGTGAGCGCGGTAGGAATCGAACCTACAACCTACTGATTAAGAGTCAGTTGCTCTGCCAATTGAGCTACGCGCCCACTGCGAACGGCAAGGTGGGGACAATCGTTGATTATACCATCCGTTTTGCGGCGTCTTGCGCGCGGCTGAGCCTGAGCTTTGCTATTTCGGTCGTTATTTCGCGCGACGCAATCTTGATTTCGGGCGCGGCTCCGGCGAGGCCGACATCGACGGATTCCCAACTCGAATTCCCGACTCGAACGGCTCGGCCCAATCAAATTTTTTTACGCAACTTGAGTTTGAGACTGACAGCCTGTGGTAAAACTTGAATTCCGAAATCCAGCGCCTGAAGGCGGATTCATTCTAAAGCGCTTTCGGCACGCCTGAAGAGACTGCGGAAAAAGTCCGATGTCGATGCCCAGCCCCTAAAGGGGGCATCTGATTTCGAAGAACTTACGGCATCGCTAAAGCAATGCCCTGATACGAAACCCTAGTTTTTCCGCAAGTCGTGAAGGGCGTGCCCTGATACGAATCGCACTTGCACGACGAACTGCTGACTTGAGTTTGAACGCAGTGTAATCCCGAGGCGGTGCCCGCGCGGTTTCGCGATTACGCTGAGGCGGCTTCCCGGCTTGGCTCCGCTACGGCAGACTTCGAACCGGAAACCGGTTTGCGAATCGGCAGAACCTCTGCCTGAGCCGGCGCTCGCCGCTCGATTATTCCGATGACCGGTCTGTCGGGTGCGCCCGCTGCGGACAAGGATACGAACCTGTTCTCGCTCCACAGACGATCGATCAATCGGCGTTCCCGCGGGCGCAGCACTTGCTGCGGGAGCGAGAAAAAATTTCGGAACGTCCACATCAGATATGCGCGTTGCGCGAGATTCGGCTGTACGTATCGAGGCCCGATCGGCGTGTCCACTTCAAGAACGCCATCGGTGAGTTTTTCAATCCACATAACCTAGCCCACCTGGAAAAGGCGGCCAACTCCGCCTTTGCTTTAAAGGGGGCAATTATTGCACCGGGGACGGGGCATTGGGAAGCAATCTTTTTGTCTTAGGAACAAATTATTTGCGCTGCCTGGATCAACTTGAGAAAAAGCGCCCGACGGCGGCCTGGCGCTGAACACGATCCACCGGCTCTCAGCTGATCTCCGGCAACAATGCGATGCGGTCGAGGGTAGCGGCAATGCCCATACCCTTGCCGTCGGATTTCTCCACCCGCACGACCGAGGCTTCGCAGAGCGTCCATCCTCCGGGCCCCAATCCCAGGCCGGGAGGCAGCATGATGACCAGTTCGAGCTTCGAGCCCGCTTTCATTCCTGACTCGGAATAGAGAAAGATGCCCGATGAACTCAGATCGCGAGTCAAGCCCTGGTGCTCGTTGCCCTCGTGACGCACCTTGACCGGGACACGAACCGGCATCCGCTGGCGCGAACGCCTTTCATCAGTTGTAGTTTTCTCCGTCATATGCTGTGGAAGTGTACCCCAGTTTGCGGGGAACGTGGGAGAAGGAACGATTCGCAAAAAAGAACTCCTCCCGCAGGTTCGCGGGAGGAGCCGGGGAAGAAGCAAAGTTGCGAAGCTAAAAGGTGAACTTGGCAGCCAGCTGAATGCCGCGCGGGCCTCCGCCGCCCAAGAACGGGTTGCCGATGCCCACGTCGCCGGTGGCGGTAATCTGGTAACCCTGACCCTTGGAGGTCGTAGTGCCAACTTCACGCCCGTTGGCACCCGCTTGAAATCCGCACCCGCAGGTACCCAGGTTCGAAGCCGGGTCGGCAATGAACGCCGGCAGAAGCGGGCTGGAGAAGTTGGGATGGTTCAAAAGGTTGAAGAACTCGGCGCGCAGTTGCAGCTTCACGCGCTCGCCGATTGAGGTGTTCTTGTAGAGAGCGAAGTCCCACTGTTTGTAGGTTGGGCCCACCAGCGAGTTGCGGCCCAGGTTGCCGTAGTGCCGCGAACCCAGCACGCAGTCTGCAGCTAAGCCTGTAATGTTCCCGTTGTTGGTACACGGCATGGCGAAGGCGGTCAGGTCGAGGTAGTTGTACGGATTACGTTTGTGGTAGATGATGGGCCCAACCACGTCCGGCCGGTCGAAACAATCGCCGCCGCCGCTGAAATCGTCTTCGCAACTGTAGTTCAGGGTAAAGGGCTGGCCGCTCTGCAGCGAGATCGTGCTGTCGAAACCCCAGCCATTCTTCAGCAACTGCATGGCACCGCCCACCTTCGGGAGTTCATAGCTGAACACCCAGGTAAGTCGATGAGGAATGTTGAAGTTCGAGGGGCCGTATTCCAGATTGGGACGGTTGCTGTCCTGGGGCTGCGCTGCGTTCACAACGAAGTCCTCCAAGTCACTCGAGTTATCCAGTGACTTCGAATACACATAGTTAAGCGCTGAAGTGATACCGCGCCATCCGTTGACCTTAAAGCTGACTTGCAGAGAGTTGTAATTTGACTTCCCGGTAGATTTCTCCTGGAAGACATAGTACGCGCCAGCCGCGCCAGCGCCGCTGTTGCCGAAGACGCGCGGCACGCCAAAGCTGTTCCCGGTGCCGGGGCAGTCACAGGCAAGGTCCGATGCCGTAATCGCGGCCTGGGTCGGCTGATTGATGTCGTAGAAGCGGAACAGCCGATGCCCTTGCGATCCCACATAGCCGACCTGAAGCGTGGTCTTGTTGGTTAGCTGTTGCTGGATGTTGATGTTGTAATTTTCCATGTAGGGCGTCTTCATGTGCCGATCAACAGCGAAGATGTCGCACTCTGGACTGCAATCTACCTCGCCGTATACGGCCACGCCGGACTGGATCGTGTTCCCGGTTGCCGATGCCGCGTTGATGGGAGCCGATCCAAAGTTGCCATACGCCGGGCCAGGGGCATAGTAAGCGGGATAGGGCAGGTGTCCGAGGAACATATCCTGAGAGAAGGCGTCATAGAAAAGGCCGGCTCCAACCCGAATGACAGTCTTGCCTTTTCCGGTCACGTCCCAGGCAACGCTGGCTCTCGGGGAAAAATCCTTGTAGTCGGGCTCGTACAACCGGCTGAGCCCGGGAGTGCCGACCTGGGTGTACGTCCCCGTTCCAGTGTCGCTGACTGGGTCGAAACTGGTCACAAGGTAATTGGCGAACAGGTTGTGCTTTTCTTTGACGATTCCGTAATAGTCCCACCGCAAACCGTAGTTTACCGTTAGCCGGGGGGTAACGCGGAAGCTGTCCTGCAAGTAAAGGCCGTAGCCGTTTTCGGAGGTGTTGCGGCGGGAATTCCCGGAATACTGAAGACCGCTCGAGGGCGTACCTGCGAGAAAGCTGGCCAAATCAGGGAACTTCAACCTTCCGCGAAAATACTTGTTGAAGTACTGGTCGATGCCAGTGCGACGGAATTCGAAACCGAGCTTCAGGTCGTGCTTCCCCAGCTTCCAGGAAAAATTCTCGATGAATTGATTATTGGTGTCGGTGCGACCCCGCGGATCGCCAGAAGTGGAGCCGGGCTGGGCAAAGAAGCTGGTCCCGCTCGGCGTTCCAGAAACGAGAATGATTGGCAGGCCCGAGTCGTGCACGCCGGAGCCGGCGCAATCGGCCGTCGAACTGGCCGCGCAGAGCCCAATCGAACTCGGGTGAAAACTCTGGTCCTGGGCCGAGAAGCTCTCCGTGAACCGGTTCCAGCCGTAACGCACCTCATTCACTTTGTTCGTACCGAACGTATGGACATAAGAAAGTGAAATCAATTGGACACGCGTGGGTGTAATCGTGTTGAAGCCGGGAAGCTGGCCTCCGGAAGCGGTCAGGGCCAGCGGGAAGGACTGGGTGCTGTCGCCGAAGAAATAGCGGCCGGTCAAAATGTTGTTCTGGTTGAAATTGTGGTCGATCTTACCGATGACGCTGCTCAAGTTGTTGAAGGAAGGAGTGACCAGTGAGGCGTTAGGCCCGTTCGGACATCCGGTGTCGAAAAGAGCCCATTGGGGATCGGAAGAAGTTGGCCGCGTTCCGAGATTAGGTTGCGGCCAGTATTTCAACATGGCGCTCGTTACGGGATTCGGCGTACCGTCCCCAATGTCGTAAGCAATGCGGTTCGGCTCGGGCACGCAGGCTAAGGTCACCGTCCCAACGGTCTCGCGCTGACCTTCGTAGTTCATATAGAAGAAGGTTTTGTCCTTCACGATTGGACCGCCGAGCGAGCCACCAAACTGGTTGTTGTGGAACGGCGACCGGCGTTGGTCCGTCGTATTGAAATAGTTGCGCGCATCCAGGGCATTGTTGCGGAAGTATTCAAACAATTCACCGTGCAGACTATTCGAGCCGCTCTTGGTCACGATGTTGACCACGGCGCCGGCGTTGCGTCCATACTCGGGCTGGAAGTTGGAGAGCACTTTCATTTCTGCGACGGCGCCGATGGGCAGAATGGCCGACGGAACGGCGAACACACCGCCCTGGTTGATCGCCGGGTCGTTGCGGTATCCGTCGTTCATGTCGGTGCCATCGAGCAGGTAATTGTTGGAACGTCCGCGGGCGCCATTCATGGAGAACTCGCCAAAGGATCCCGGCGAATCGGTAATCTGATCGGGTGAACCGGCGACACCGGGATTCAAGAAGATCAGCTTGGTGTAGTCGCGGCCGTTGACGGGCAGATCTTCAACTCCCTTGCTGGTCAGCACGCCACCTAGGTCATTGGACTGGGTTTCGATCTGGGAAAGGTCCCCGCCGGAGACCTCGACCGTCTGCGTGACCTGGCCGGTTTTCAACTGCGCGTCCACGCGCCGCTCGGTGGCCACGTTCACTTCGACGTTGTTGGTGACTGCGGTTTGAAAGCCAGTCTGCGTTACGGTGACGGAGTAGGTGCCGATGGGTAACTCTGGCACGCTGTAGCTGCCGTCGCCGCTGGTGACGGTCGTGCGTTCCAGACCAGTTGCCACGTTGCGCACTTTGACGGTCGCTCCGGCCACGACTGCTCCGGAGGGATCGGTGACGGAGCCGAGGATTGTCCCACGAAACGTTTGGCCCACGAGCATGGCCGTCGACAGCAGAACAAACACCACCAATAAACGTAGTTTCATTTCCGGTTCTCCTCAGTCGTCGCGGGCAGTGAAACAGACCCACGCTCCGCGAGCAGCAAATACAGTTCCACTTGAGATTCGCGGAATTATATACGAGTGCGCGCGAAAGATCAGTGCGGAATTTCACAGAAGCAGTTGGTGGAAGAGGATCAGCACGGGGAATCTGCGTCCGCCCGGAAGCGACCGAGAGTCAGCAGAAAACATGGACGATCAGCGCTCGGGGCAATCGCCGGAAGTCTACGGAATAACGGATTGCGAATCTACAGATTCTAGAAGGCTGCGGGAAAAGTGATATCGATGCCCAGCCCCTGAAGGGGCGTCTGGTTTCGAAGGACTTACGGCATCGCTAAAGCGATGCCCTGATACGAAACCGGAGTCTTTCCGCAACCTGCTAGAAGCTGAAGGCCACGCCGCCGCGCACCGAGCGCGCCGATTGCACAAGATAAAGAGTGCGTCCGTCCCGTCCCATGACGGGCACATACCCCTGCGCGAGAAGATTTCGCAGGTCCATGAGAATTTCCATGTGTCCCGCGAGGAAGCTGGCCGGAATCGGTTGCCGGATGAAGAGGTTCAAGTAAGGATCGGACTGGCCCGCCGAACCATTGAACAAGTCGACCGGCGTCAACGTGCGGCCGCCCGTGTAACGATACGAAGCAATCCAGTACGTCTTCGCCTTGGGCACAGTTCCGCTGAACTTCGCGGCCACAGCCTGGCGCCGCTCCGCGCGAATCCACTCCCGCGCGTCCTGTAGTTGGACGTCGGGGCGTGACAAGTCGAGCACGCCTCCGTAGGCATAATCGAGGGTTGCAGTCAGATCGGAGTATAGCTTCCGCTGCAGCACCACCCGCATCCCGCGCGTCGAGAAATCGTTTCCCTGAACGCTGAAAGTACCGGAGTACACATCGGGCAGCACGTCACCCGACTCGGCCGTCATTTCGCCCACGCCGGTAAGCACTGGGTCGACGAAGCTGTCCGAGTAGAATGCGACCTGCACATTGTTCTTGCCGATGCGCTGGGAGATCGACACTTCCTGGTGATGAGCGCGCTCAACCGCCGGCGAAAACCCGGTGATGCTCATGCGCGGCGCGGTTTCGCTCAGGTCCGACGAAGCCGAATCGAAACGGCCGTCGCCTAGACGACCCTCGCCCGAGCGGTCCTCCAGTCCCATATTCGGAACTGAACTCGCGTATTGATATTCCAGCACGGTGCTCGGGGTGATGTGCAGATCGGCCGACCCGAAGGGCTTGAAGGCGTGCACCCGCCCCATAAACTGGATGGTTTGCAATTCGCTGCCAAGCTTCATCTCCAGCTTGTCGCCGAGGACGATCCGATCGGAACTGGTCACCGACAGCGCTTGCAGCGTGGCGCCGGGCATGGTGTTCAGATTGGGCGAATTCAGCCTGAGGGCTGTAATCGCCACCGAAGGTTCAAAAACACCGTTGAAGCGGTTCGTGTAGCTCGTTCTTAGCACCGCGGCTGGGATGTGTTGGCCGTCGGCTCCATAACCGAGGTTGCCGTTCAGGCGCACCGTGCCGCTTGATAACAGCGAACGCTCCAGGGCAAATCCCGCACTCATGTCCGGGCTGCCGAAACCCTGTCCGGGCGATCCGGCCATGAAGGTCAAAACGCCTTTCAAGTCGTGGTCAGCGGCCGACTCCCCGCTCTGCGCGACCACGGTAGTGCCATCTTCAAGCACGCGCAGGATGGGCCGGTTAGAGACCGAGCGCAGCGTCCACTTCCAGTCGTCATCGTCCACCGGACCCCGCAAGGGAACCAACTGGATGGCTTCGAACAGCGTGGTCAACGTGACATTCACCATCAGCTTCGCGCCGGCACGCACGCCGATTTTCTCGCGCAGCGTCGGGAGGAACGAAGGCGCGCTCACTTTGACGCTGTACGTTCCGGGCAGCAGACTTGCGACAGAGTAGAAGCCACGATCGTCGGTGAACACCTTCAGCGCATGGGCGGCCGAGCCGAGTACTTCCACCACCGCGCCCATTTGCGGCGCGCCGCTGCCATCGCGAACGTATCCGGATATCGCACCCGAGACCGCGCCGTAGGCAGTTCCGGACCATGCCGGAAGAGCCACACTCACGACGACTACGAGGAACCCGAGCTTTTGGAACATCTCGCCCACCACCTCTGGGAACCAGGCAACAGCTTACTCCACAGCGAAGGTCGCCGTTGGATCCACCGTCTGCTTGGAAAGGTTGTCGTTCACTTTGATCTCGATCTTGTACAGGCCCGGCGGCAGGTTCGCGGCGGAAAGCGTCTTCTGCAGCGTGACCTGATCGCCCACATTGCCCATCGTGTCGGTCGACTCGACGGTATGGATGACGGCCTTATGATTGGCGTCCGTCACATTGTATTCGATCGTGGCCGAAGGCTTGTGCGTCTTCTCGTCCACGCTGAGATTGTAAACCTGCATCCAGAAATTCATCTTCTGATTGCGTTTGAACAAGATGGGCTTGCCGTCGGAAGGCGCCACGCGCGGCCGCACTTTTGTCGTCCCGATCACGAAATTGCCCGTGCCTACGTTCTTGGTCGCCACCGGTTCCATCTGGTCGGCGATGATGAGCGTTGAGCTGCTCAATTTGTCCTCGCTGAAGTCCGGGATCGTGATCGCATGGCTCCAACTCCCGGTGCGATCTCCGTTCACGTCCTTAACGACGATGTCCAGTCGATAGCGATTCTGGCTGATGCGCAGCGGCAGCGCTTTCCAGTACACCGAAGAATTTTCGGCGGTCTTGGGCAGCAGTTCCACCGGCACATCGACCTGCACCGTGTCTTCAAAGGTTTGTACGATCTTGCCCGTGAGCGTCGTCACGCGCCCGAAGATATTGACGGTGCCGCGCTCCACGCCGTCCTTGTTCTGGAAAGTAACGTCACGGTTCTTGATCTGAATCGTGACCGGTACCAGCACCGTGTCGCTGGTCACCTTCACGAAGTCCGCTCGCACATCAAACGGCATCAGGTTGACGCTGATCTTGTGGCTGACCACTTCCTCCAGATCCTTGAACTTCACTGCTGGCGCCGCCTGCAGTTTGGCAAACTGTTCCAGGCGGTCGAATTGCTTGGACTGCAAATCCTTATTAAACGGCGATTGGCCCAGTTGCTCGATACCGCCGCCGGTGAAACGACTCGCCTTGCTCGACATGCCCATTTGCTCGTACAACGTCAGGCCGGCATTCGGAGTCATCTTCAAGGCGTCTTTTTCCGAGCGGTCCATCGTCATGTGATAGTCGCCGCACATACAGCTATCGACGAATTCGATGATCACTTCCTGCCCAATCCCCTCCAGGTAGCGATAGCGCCAGGTTTCAAACGGGAAGGTCGAGGTCTCGCCACCGCCTTCTTCCATGGGACGCTCGTAGCTACCGCCGGAGGGATGGGACTCGATCTCATCCGCCGGCCCAAACACGATGTACATATGACCGCGGTCGCTCTTCCAACCGGGGATGCCGGCCGCGTAGTGCTCGTTGGCATACGCGATACGCCGGTAGTGCTCTTCTTTAAACTCGTTCTCTTCGGTGTCCGGCGTGGGATCGCGGCGTTGCCAGAACGCTTCAATGAACTGATCGCGCTCTTCGTCGTTCGAGAGCTGCATGAAGGCGGATTTCTCTTCGTCGCTGATAATCCAGCGCACGTCCTCGTCCAGCCACTTCCGATAAGTCTTGCTCAACTCAATTTTGAGCGCCTTGGCGTTGGCCTTCCTCTGTTTTTCCGGGATCGGGCGCTTCAAAGGGTCTGTCTGGCTTCCCTCGGAGCCCTTCGCGTCCTTGTCCTGGGCTTGGGAAACGGCGGCAAAACCCAGCGCCATCATTCCAGCCAGCACACCAACCGAGCAACGATTTCGAAAACCTGCGGAGAACATAGAAGAGCCTACCTCACGAGAGACTTCAGCTGCCTCATTCTATGTTCATTGGATACAACAAGGCAAGAAGAAGTGGCCTGTCCGGGAAAGATTTCCTGCGCGGAGCCCCTCTTCTAAATCCCTTAAGAATCCGCGTCTTGCGGTCGGGCAGCCGGTTGAGCCCGGTCGACCCCGGTCGAGCAATGATCGCTTCGCAGGCCAGCCGCCCGGACACTCGGCACGATATAATGAAATTGCGCCGCGGGTCTCCCCTCCGTAAGCCGACCGGAGCGATATTTAGGGAGAGACCTGTTTCGCGGGAACTCGGGAACTTTCCCCCTCGTCTGAACGTAACTGTTCATGCGCAACCACGGTGCGTTTTCGCCGTTCTATAACCAGAAGCGGGGGTAAGCCGGAAACGAGGAAAGCCGGGAATTTTGGATCCGTCTGCTGACGTGGCGGCCGGCTCGGCAGGATGGTCGTAAACACTTAGTCATGAAGACCTAGCTATGAAGACCTGGAAGAAAGTATTGATCGGGGTGGGCGCGGTCCTGGTGCTCGGCATCATCGTCGCCGTCACTGTTTACCAGAGCCGGAAAAACCTGGTGACGGTGCAGACCGGGAAAGTGCAAAAGCAGAACCTGGCATCGGTGGTCAGTGCCTCGGGTGAAATCAAGCCCAAGACCTACGTAAACATCGGAGCCAATGCCTTCGGCAAGATCATCAAGCTGCACGTCAAGGAAGGCGACCGCGTGACGAAGGGGCAGTTACTGGCACAGCTTGAGAACGTGCAGTCCTCGGCCGACGTCAATGCCACTCGCGCTTCCGTGCAGGCGGCTGAAACCGACGCCGTCGCCGGCGATGCCGCCCTAAAGACCTCGCTCGCGGACCTGAACCGCGCCAAGTCCGACGCCGCCCACGCTAAGCTCGACTGGGACCGCGCCCAGGGTCTGTACAACGCCGCCCTCATCGCCAAGCAGGATTACGACGTCAAGAAAGCCGCATGGGAGTCCGCCGATGCCGGATTAGCCCAAGCCGAAGCTCGCGTGGCCCAAGCCAAAGCACAGAAAGATTCGATGGACAAGCACATCACCCAGAATCAGGCGAACCTGACTCGGGTTTTCGACGTGCTGCAAAAAACTACGTACGAAGCGCCCTTTGACGGCGTAATTACCAATCTTCCCGTGCGCGAAGGCGAGACCGTGGTCATCGGAATCCAGAATTCACCCGGCAGCACGCTGATGACGATTGCCGACATGTCCGTGATCACGTCCGAGGTCAAGGTGGACGAGACCGACATCGTTAACGTGCATCTGGGCCAGCCTGCGGACGTGACCATCGACGCGATCCCCCGCAAGGTCTTCCACGGCATCGTCAGCGAGATCGGGGACAACGCCATCGTGCGCTCGACCGGAGTCGCTACCTCTCAGGCCACCTCGACCAGCGAGGAAGCGAAGGATTTCAAAGTCGTCGTGACGCTCACGGACCCGCCAGCGAACCTGCGCCCGGGCCTCTCCTCGACCGCCAAGATCACGACTGCGACCCGCAGCAGCGTGCTAAGCATTCCCATTCAGGCGCTCACCGTCCGCACCCAGGCGGATCTCGTGCCCAAGGATGCGGGCAAAGGCAATAATAATGTGGAGGCCGCCACCGGCGCTCCTGCGGAAGCATCAAAGCAGAAGGAAGAAATGCAGGGCGTGTTCGTGATCCGCAACAAGAAAGCCGAATTCGTTCCGGTGGATACCGGCATCAGTGGCACCACGGATATCGAGGTCACCAAGGGCGTACAAGAGGGTGACGAAGTGATCACCGGTAGCTACAAGGTTTTGCGTACACTGAAGCCGGGAACAAGTGTCAAAATAGATAACTCGGCCCCGAAGAAAGAAGACGAAGGCAGCTAGGAGGAAGGTGTCAGGTCTCAGGTCTCAGGAAAACCCCAAGTTCAAGGACCTGAGACCTAAGACCTGACACCTGAGACCTAACCCCTGCCAAGTTAGAACGGCCAAGATAGAACGGCCATAGGAGCGTGCGTGCCCGAGCCCGATCCGCATAAGGAGAACAAGATGGCGACTGCCGAGGTATTGCCAATCGATAAGCCTGCGAATTGGGCTGCGCCCAACTCCTACATGATCTCAACCGAGGATCTGTGGAAGACCTACGACATGGGATCGGAACAGGTGCACGCCCTTCGCGGCATCAACCTGCGCATCCATCGCAACGAATACGTCGCCATCATGGGCCCGTCCGGCTCCGGCAAGTCCACGCTGATGAACCTGATCGGCTGTCTCGACTCGCCTTCCAAAGGCCAATACTGGCTCAATGGACAACTGGTCAGCGAACTCGACGACGACGAACTGGCCCGCATCCGCAATAAAGAAATCGGGTTCGTCTTCCAGACTTTCAATCTGCTGGCCCGCGCCACTTCGCTGCACAACGTGGAGCTGCCGCTGATCTATGCCGGAGTTCCCGCCGAAGAACGCGCCGAACGCGCCAAGGCCGCACTGACTTCGGTCGGCATGGGAGACCGCATGAACCACAAGCCCAACGAACTCTCCGGCGGACAGCGCCAGCGCGTGGCCGTCGCCCGCGCTCTGGTCAATAAGCCGGCCATCATCCTCGCCGACGAACCGACCGGCAATCTCGACTCACAAACCGGAAACGAGATCATGGCGTTGTTCGATCGCCTGCACTCGGAAGGCAATACGATCGTACTGGTGACGCATGAACACGACATCGCCGAGTACGCGCACCGCATCGTCCACATCAGAGACGGAGTGGTCGCCAAGGACGAAACGAAACGGTAAGGAAGCCCACGTAGGGACAGCCGCGCCCGGCTGTCCAGCAGGGCGAAGCCCTTCTTTTTACATCTTAACCATTTGCGTGCAAAGCGGACTGGAAAGCTTCAAAGCCGCGTCTATTGCAGAGCGCCCGGGGTGCTGACTTTTTCCAGACCCGGAGTGAAAATTGCACTGGTCCCCGCCACGAAGAAGTTGTGGTCGTAAAGATTGCGGTACATGCGTCCTGCGATCTCAGCCGCTTTGGGCCCGAAGGTAGGACGTCCGCCGCGCAGGAAGACGACGGTCACAATGCGTCCGATGTCGGTGTTGGCGTAAGAGGCGAACCATCCGAAGCGCGTGCCGGCGCGCGAACATGTCCCAGTCTTGCCTAAGATCGATTCCTCGTTAAAGTTCAAACGCACGCTGCGAGCGGTGCCGTATGCGACGGCTCCGGCCATGCCGTCGGAAAGTTCGGGAATCACGGGCTCAATGTCGAGATGGCGCTTGACGCGAGGCTGGAAGCTGGCGACTTGCTCGGGACTGCCCGGATGTTGCAGGTAGTAGAGCGTGCCGCCGTTTGAGATCGCCGTCACCAGAGCGCCCAGCTGCAGCGGAGTCATCGAGATGCCCTCACCAAAAGAGCACATCTTGCCGACGCCGCCGAGTTTGGGAGAAATTTCTTCCTCCGGATAAGCGCCCAACTGCTCGCCCGGAATGCGATAGCCGGCGAGTTCGCCGAGTCCGAACTGGTGCGCGTAGTAGCTCACCTTCTCGAAGCCCAACTTGCGCCCGACCGCTTCGAAGTAGGCGTTGTTCGAGTGCGCCAGCGCCTGCGTAAGATTCATGCGGCTGCGGCTCCCGAGCGAAACTTCAGTTTCCTTGTCGATCACGCCTTCGCTCAGTGCCGCCAGAGCCACGGAAAGTTTGATGGTCGAGCAGGGCTGCGCCCCGCTCGAAAGCGCGAGCTTCTGGTTGACCATGGCGAGCACGCGTCCGCTGGTCGGCTCGATCGCGACCACGGTGCCGTTCATGTTGCCCAGGGCATCGATCGCGGCCCGACGAACGACAGGGTCTTCTCCGGCGGTCACGTCACCTTCGGTAATATCGGATGCGAACGAACTGGTGCTGAAACGCTCGTAATAACGATGGCGGCGATGGGTGCTGGAATAACGCGTGGCGGCATATTGCGAATGCGGGGCGCGGCTCCGCGCCAGCGTTCGCATGCGCTTCTTCGCGTGCTGATTTTCCGTAACCCCTCGAGCTTTCGAATGCGGCGTGAGCGCACGCGGGTTGACGCTGGCTGCGATGCCACTCGCTTCCAGCAATATTGCCAATCCTAAGAAAAATACGAGACGAAGAAACCAGGCCCTAAACTTCACGTCACCATCCCCGTGGTACTCGGCCAATCTACTGCTTAGTCCATCTGTCGGCCTAGTTAATTGGATGCAAGAGTCTCGCCAAATCACCACACCGATGGCGCGCCCTCATGCAACTATCCGATAGTAGGCGATTTACGCGCTTCGGCGCAATGCCAAAGTATAAAGCCGTCAATAGCGTAACCTGCGCGATAACTATATGAATAAATTGCATTTAATGTGATTTTGCAGGAGGGACAAGCACCTTGGTAATCTGATTGGCTTGTTACCTTGCAAGGTACTCGGACTTTGCATCAGTTTGCACATCCGTGCGGGCGCCAGGCCAAAAATTCAGAAGACTCCGATCCGCGCCGCTGACACACCGTCACCGCAAGCGATCCCCGCGTGTGCGCTTTTCTGATACTTTCTGATGGCGTATCCTGACAAATGCTGCGGAGGTCTGCATCTTGCGAACAGCGCTCGTGATCGTCTCTCTCGCCCTAGGTCTGCTCGTCCCTCTCTTCGCCCAAGCTGCCGGGCAGACACTCGAAGCCCGACGAGCCGAACTCAATCGTCTGCTCGCCGATGAGTGGGAGTACCGGCTGCGCACTCAGCCTGAACTTGCCACCCAGGTTGGAGACGATCGCTACAACGATCGGCTGAGCGATTTTTCCGACAAAGCGATTGCCGACGACCTCGAACACACTCGCCAGGCAATGGCGCGCTTCGAGACCGTCAACGTCACCGGATTCCCGGAGCAGGAAAAGCTCAACCACTCGCTGATGCTGCGCAGCTTGCGCGAAGCGCTCGACGCTGCCCAATTCAAAAACTGGGAGATGCCGGCGACGCAGTTTGGCGGCATTCACCTGGGATACGCTTCGCTGCCCTTCGATTCACCCTTCCGCAACAAGAAAGATTATGAAGACTACCTCTCCCGTCTGCGCCAGATCCCGCGCGTGCTCGATCAGGCGATGGGACACATGCGCGATGGACTACGCGATCACCGCATGCCGCCGAAGTATCTGCTCGAGAAAGTATCCAGTCAGGCGCAGCAGATTGCCGCCGACCCCCTGGAAAAGAGTCCCTTTACCGACCCGCTGCGAAAGTTTCCCGATTCCATCTCCGAGGCCAATCGAAAACAGTTGCGCGAAGGGATCGAAGGCGCGGTCAAGAACTCCGTCGCGCCCGCGTATGCGAAATTCGCCAAATTCGTGCGCGAAGATTATGCGCCTCACGGCCGCCTCGATCCCGGCGTCTGGGCCTTGCCCGACGGAGAAGCGCGCTATCGCTTCGCCGTCCGTCACCAGACGACCACCGATTTCACTGCCGGCGAGATTCACCAGCTTGGTCTGAAAAGCGTGGCGGAAATTGAAACCCAGATGCTGACTATCGCCAAGGCGCAGGGATTCAGCGATCTGAAATCGTTCAACGATCACATCCGGCAGGATCCAAAACTGCACGCCAAGTCGGGCCAGCAATTGCTCGACCTGTACACGCAATATCGCGACCAGATGTACGGCAAGCTGCCGCAACTATTCGGACGGCTGCCGAAAAACAAGCTGGCCGTGGTGCCGATGGAGTCGTTCCGCAGCGCCGACGGCGTTCCCGCCGACTATTCGCTCGGCGCCGGAGATGGCTCGCGCCCGGGACGCATCAACGTCAACGAATATGCACCCGAAAAGCGATTGCTGCTAAACGTCGAGGCCATCGCTTACCACGAAGGCGTCCCCGGACATCACCTGCAATTTTCGACCGCGCAGGAACTCACCGGCCTGCCGCCGTTCCGCAAGTATGACCTCGATCTGAATGCGTACACCGAAGGCTGGGCGTTCTACTCCGAGCGCCTGGGAAAAGAAGTGGGCTTCTATCGGGATCCGTACAGCGAATACGGCCGCCTGCAGAATGAAATGTGGCGTGCCGTGCGCTGGGTGGTGGATACGGGCGTGCACTCCAAGCACTGGACGCGTCAGCAGATGGTCGACTTCTTCCACGAACACACCGCGATGGACGATCAGAACATCGAGACTGAAGTGGATCGCTACATTGCGTGGCCTGCTCAGGCGCTCTCCTACAAGATGGGACAGATGAAGATTCTCGAACTGCGCGAACGCGCGCAGCGGGAGTTGGGAGCAAAATTCGACCTGCGCGCCTTCCACGACGCGGTCCTCGATCAGGGCCCGCTGCCGCTCGACCTGCTGGAAGCAAAGATCAACGCCTGGATCGCAGCCCAGAAGTGATTCATCAGATGTCAGGGTCGTCCCTGCTTTCCACGATCCCGCTACCTGGTTCTCTAGCAGGCTGCTGGAAAACTCGGGTTTCGTATCAGGGCATCGCTTTAGCGATGCCGCAAATCCTTCGAAATCGGAGGCCTCTTTAGGGGCTGCGCATCGGCGCCCAACTTTCTCCGCAGCGTGCTAGTCGTTGGTGGTGCCCCTGCTACATCACTTCGCTGCGTTTCCGCAGGAAGGCCGGAACGTCGAGATCCTCCGCCTGGTAGTTGGGAGCGACGGACCGCATCGCGTCGAGCGAAATAACCTCGGCATGCGATGCGTTCCCCGGCGCCGACTCCTGAAAGGCTACCGGCGCTGGATCCGGCTCGAAGCTCGGTTCTGGCACGAACACTGGCTCGGGTTCAGCCACCGGTTCGGGCTCGTGGAAGTGATCGCGCTGGCGCGAAGCATGATGCGAAACCTCGCGCGAAATGATGACCGGATCATAGTTTTCGTGGTGGCGCGGACGACGCATGTCGGCCTCTTTGAAGCCAGTTGCGATCACGGTGATCTTGACCGCGTCTTTCATCTTCTCGTCCAGAACGGCGCCGAAGATGATGTTGGCGTCTTCGTGGGCGGCGCCCTGGATGATGGTGCAAGCCTGCTGCACTTCGGCAAGCTTCAGCGAATTCGATCCCGTGATGTTGATGAGAATGCCGCGCGCTCCGTCGATCGCGCCCGCCTCGAGCAGCGGCGAGGCAATGGCACGCTGCGCGGCTTCCACCGTGCGATGCTCGCCGGCCGCGGTAGCCGTGCCCATCACCGCATAGCCCATGCCCGCCATGATGGCCTTCACGTCGGCAAAGTCGCGGTTGATGATGCCCGGAATGGTGATGATGTCGGAGATGCCCTGCACCCCTTGACGAAGAATATCGTCGGCGATGCGGAAGGATTCGAAGAAGCCCGCGTTTTCGGCGACGGCGAGCAATTTTTCGTTGGGGATCACGATGGTGGTATCGACCGACTCCATGAGTTCGGAAATACCGCGCTCCGCCTGCTGCATGCGGCGTTTGCCTTCAAAGGCAAAAGGCTTGGTAACGACGGCGACGGTGAGCGCGCCCATTTCGCTGGCGAGCGAGGCGATAATCGGCGCCGCGCCGGTGCCGGTGCCGCCACCGAGTCCTGCCGTAACGAAGACCATGTCGGCGCCTTCCATCGCTTCGATGATTTTGTCCGAATCTTCGAGCGCGGCTTTGCGGCCGATCTCGGGATTGGCGCCGGCGCCGAGTCCATTGGTCAGCTTCACTCCGAGTTGAATCTTGGTCGCGGCGCGCGACATCCGCAGAGCCTGCAAGTCGGTGTTGGCCACAATGAATTCGATGTGTTCCATCCCCGAGTCAATCATGCGATTGACCGCGTTGTTGCCGCCGCCGCCGACACCGATGACCTTGATGCGAGCGTCGTTGCGGGCTTCTTCGTTGAAGCAGATGCGGAGTCCGTTGTCTTCATTCATAACTCACCTCGTAGATCAGTTCTCAGTTGCCAGTTCTCAGTCAGCACGCAGTTGCCAGTACCCAGTGCTCGCGGACAGGAGTGTCCGCGCTACACGTTCACGCGCCCTTCCTCGCAAACAGAGCTTTCATGCGCGAACCAAAGCCGGGCTCCTGCAAGCCGCGGGCAAGGCGGGCGCGGTGGCCGTAATACGCCATGCCCAATACCGTCGCGAACTCCGGCTCGGCTAGAAACGACGGCATCTTCGCCATCGGCGTTGGCCAGGCGAGACGCGCGGCTTTCCGCAGCACCGATTCCGCCACATCGAGAATGCCGGGAAGGCGCGAGGCTCCACCGCTCAGCACGAATCCGGCAATGCAGTGCTCCAGAACGCCCGCGTGGCGCAGGTTGTCGCGCAGCAACTCGAAAAGCTCGCGGGCGCGCGGCCCAAGAATCTCGCCCGCCATGCGCTGCGGCATCATGCGCGAGGGCCGATCTCCGACCGACGGCACTTCGACTTCGTTGCCCTCGGGAATGAGCGTCGGGACCGCGTTGCCAAAATTCTTCTTGAGCGTCTCCGCGTCCGCCAGCCCCGTACACATGCCGACCGAGAGATCGCTCGTAAAGTGGTCGCCGCCGATGGGGATGACGGCCGTATGCGCGACCGCACCCTGCTGAAAAACGATCAGATCGCACGACCCAGCGCCGAGATCGACAAGGCAGACGCCAAGTTCGCGCTCGTCGGACCGCAGCACGGAGTCCGCGCAAGCGAGCGGCTCAAAGATGGTGTCATCCACATGAACACCAGCCCGGTTCACCGCGGTCACCAGATTCTGCGTAGCGCTCGAAGAAGCCGTCACAATGTGCACGCGCACTTCCAGCCGCGTAGCCACCATCCCAGTGGGATCCTGCACACCCGGCTGATCGTCGAGAATGAACTCCTGCGGCAGCAGATGCAGAATTTCGCGATCGCCGGGCAAAGGCACGGTGCGGGCCTTGTCCACGGCCTGGCGGATTTCCTCTCGGGCGATCTCGCGCGATCGTGCGCCGAAGCTGATGCCGCCGTGGCTGTTCATCCCGCGGATGTGCGCGCCCGCAATGCCCACCAGCGCATGCTCGATCGGAATGCCGGCCACGTCTTCCGCATGCTCCACCGCTTTTTGAATGCTGCTGACGGCCTTGTCGAGTTCGGTAATCACGCCCTTGCGCAGGCCTCGCGATTCGCTGATGCCGTGCCCGCGATAACGCAATCCGTTCTCGCTCAGCTCGGCCACCAAGACTGCAGTCTTGGCGCTGCCTACGTCAATGGCGGTGATGAAATTGGGCTCGTGGCTCGGCATGATGATCGCTAGTTCTGCGGAGTCTCCTTGGGAATTGCAGCGCTCGGTTTCTTTTGGCCCGTGGTAACGGCGGCGGGCGGCTTCGGAGACGCAGCCGTATGCGGCACCGCGGTATTTTTTGCGACTGCAACCGTCGCCGCTTTCGCCGTCGGCTTCAGCGCGGCTTGCGTAACTGGCGCTTGTTTAGCTGGCGCATGACTAACTGGCACACGATGAACTGCCGCGTGATGAACCGCGGCTTTCGGCCCGGCTTTCGCCTTGGGCCTGGCTTCCTTCTTCACCGGAGTCGCCGGAACGGGATGCGTTACATATTTTTCGTAGTTCACGATCGCCGCGGTTTTCACTCCTGCTGCCATCGCCGCTTTGGCTGCCGCTGGCGTCAAGGCCGGCTGCCGAGCCATCCCGTTGAGATCGGGATTCACGATGATCTGGCCGTCGTAGCGCAAGTCCACCGACTCGAGCTTGTCGAACTGCTGCCGCCACTGCTGCACATGCGTCACGTAGGTTTTGTAACGCTGCAGGTAATTCCCCGAGCCGAGATGCACCAGCACCTCGCCGTTCGCATCGGCGGCCAGCACTTTCACGTCCTCGGTGTCGGTGAGATCCACTTCGCTCAGTTCCTTGGAATAACGGGCGCCGCTCGAATCAAGTTCACGAACCAGTTCGTTGTAATTCTTCATCCGTGCGGCGCGAGTGGAGAGCGGCTCGCCGGCATTCATGCCCGCAATCACGGCAAATGAATACTTGTGCTTGCCGCCTGGAGCAAGTTCCATCAGCGTGCCCCCGGCATCGATCAGCGAAATGTGCGAGCCGATGCGAGCAAAGGCAACCGGCGTGCGTTCATGAATCTCGATGCGCAGGCGATTCGGCACGAAGCGCATCACGCTCGCCGATTCCACCCATGAAATCTGCTCCAGTTGCTGTTTTCGTTGGGCAAGCGGGACGAAAAAAATGTTGCGGCCGATATCTCCGCCCATGACTTCCATGATTTGCGCGCGCGCCACGTGCTCGGCGCCGGTGACTTCGATCTGATCGCTCGAATCGACGCGAAAACGCCACGAGTGCTTTCCGTAACCGTAGAGGCCCGCGCCGGCAGCTCCCAGAATTGCAAAAGCGACGAGCGCCACGCCGACCCACTTCAGCTGGTTGGCAGTCTTTTTGGGAAGTGATCCGCGCCGGGCCGAGACTCGCTTCTGCCCGCGCAGAAATGGGGATTCCTGCTCCGCTTCCAGATCGACAAGCCGTGCGTCGTCGAAGGGCTCACGCTCGGGAGCCTCGTTGGGAAGCGGATACAACTCTTCCTGGACCGCGGTGGAACTTGATTTCCGCGCCACTCTTTCGAGTCAGTTGTCGACAGAAAACCGCTGAGCAAAATTACTATAACTGGTTTTCGCGAGTTGAGACAGTGCCAAGTTGGTTCGGATGCTAGCGCAGGGACGCTCACGTAGGGACGGACGCCCTCGTCCGTCCAGCCGAGCGAAGCTCGGCAGCCGCCCGCAGTGGAAAATTCTTCCGTAGAGACGGGGCTTGCCCCGTCTCACTCTGCGGCAAAGACGCGGCAAGCCGCGTCTCTACCCCAACGGCTCTGGATTCGCTATAGTCTCCAGCTTCTCCAGAATCATCGCTCCCAGTTGCGAAACGCTGCCCGCGCCCAGCGTCAGAACCATGTCGCCCGGTTGGACGAGCGCGGCAACCGTGGCCACCGCGTCGGAAAAAGAGGGTGCATACGCGACGCCCCGCTTCCCTGCCCCGGCAATGCGGCCGGCGAGAGCTTCAGCCGTGATGCCTTGGATGGGCTTCTCGCTGGCCGGGTAAATGTCGAGCAAGCAGAGCGTGTCGGCGTCGGCGAAGGCGGTCGTGAACTCATCCATCAGATCGCGAGTGCGGGTGAAGCGGTGCGGCTGGAAGATCACATGCACGCGGCGAAATCCGCACTGGCGAGCCGCGGCAAGCGTGGCCCGGATTTCCGTCGGATGGTGGCCGTAGTCGTCAATCACGCTAACGCCCGCGGCCTTGCCTTTAAAGTGGAAGCGGCGGTCCACACCGCGGAAACCGTCCAGCGCGGAACGGATCTGCTCCGCGGGAATGTCGAGCGCAGTGCCCACCGCAATGGCAGCCGTCGCGTTCAGCACGTTGTGCGTGCCCGGCACGTGCAGCGTAAACTCGCCGAGATCCTTTTCTTTGTAAGTAACCTGAAAACGAACGAGCGGGCTGTGCTCTCCGGCAGCCTGCACCGATCCAACCAACGACGACCCAACCGGCGACGCTCCCATGCGGATCAGGAAATCCGACCCCCGGCTGGTTCCGTACGTCGTCACCCGGCGATGGACGCGCGGCAACAAGCGCCGCAGCACCACGTCGTCATTGCAGCCGACGACCAAGCCGTAAAACGGAACGCGCTCCATAAATTCGAGAAACGTCCGGCGAACGTCGCGCATGTCGCGGTAGCAGTCCATGTGCTCGCGGTCAATGTTCGTGACCACCGAGAGAATCGGCGAAAGCTTCAGAAACGACCGGTCACTTTCGTCCGCCTCGGCAACCAGGTATCGCGACTTGCCGAGACGCGCGTTCGAGCCCATCGCGTCCACGCGCCCTCCGACCACGACCGTGGGATCGAGACCGCCAGCGGCCAGCACAGCCGCGACCATCGAAGTCGTGGTGGTCTTCCCATGCATGCCGGCAATCGCGATGCCGTACTTCAGCCGCATCAGTTCGGCCAGCATCTCGGCGCGCTGAATCACGGGGACATGCAACCGGCGAGCCTCGGCGACTTCGGGGTTATCGACCGAGATCGCGGAACTGGTGACGACAACATCCGCGCCGGCTATGTTGGCGGCAGCGTGTCCTTCGACAACGGACGCGCCCAAAGCCGCGAGTCGCTGCGTAACCGCAGAATTTTTCAGGTCGGAGCCGGAAATCTGGTAGCCGAGATTCAGCAACACCTCGGCAATGCCGCTCATGCCGATGCCACCGATACCCACGAAATGAATGCGCTGAATCTTGGCGAACATGAGAACTTAATCCCCGGATAAAACGCTGCGGGATGAACGCTGATGATAGAACATTTCACCGCCGAGACGCCGAGGGCGCGGAGCATAAATCCACACTGTCATCCTGAGCGAAGCGAAGGACCTATGTATTTGAATTCGCGATGCACGAGATCCTTCGCTTCGCTCAGGATGACGACCCGAACGTATGTCGCAAACTTGCAGGACGCCACACTAGCTCCTACGCACCCTCGGCCAGCCGTTTTACCATCTCCGCGATTTCCTCGACAGCCTTCGGGTGCGCCAACGATTTTGCCGCCGCCGACATGCCCTGCAGCCGCCCCGAATCGCCAACCAGCGCCGCAATCGTGTCCACCAAATAGGCCGCGCCCAGATTACTTTCTTCGACCACAACCGCGGCGCCCACTCGTTCCAGCGCCCGGGCGTTCACGTTTTGATGATCATCGGCAGCGGCCGGGAACGGCACAAAAATAGCCGGCTTGCCTGCCGCGGTAATCTCCCCGACCGTGCTCGCGCCAGAACGGCAAACGAGCAAATCGGCGCGTCCGAACGTGCCCGGCATATCGTCAATGAACTTGTGGACCTCGCCCGAGATTCCCGACTTCTGATAAGCGGCAAGCACATGGTCATAGTCGGGCTGGCCCGTCTGGTGAATGATGTGGATTCCGGGAATCTTCTCGCGCAAACCGGCCAGCGACTCGATCATCGCCTGATTGATGGCGCGCGCGCCCTGACTGCCTCCAAAAACCAGCAGCGTGGGCGTGCCTCCAGCTTTCGCCGGAATAGAAAAAAACGCCGAGCGCACCGGAACGCCCGTCACCCGGCAGTTGGGAAAATACCGGCAAGTCTCTTCAAAGTGCACCGCCGCCGCGGAAACCCAGCGGGCGATCATGCGGTTGGCAAATCCCGGCACGACATTCGGTTCAAAAGCAAGCGTAGGAAGACGCCGACGAATCGCGGCCACCATAGCCGGTCCGGAAGCGTAGCCGCCGACCCCAATCACAACTTCGGGATCGAAGTCCGAGAGCATCCTGGAAGAAGCCGCGATCGCACGCGGCAAATCAAACATCGTCTTCGCCCTCGTCATCAGGCTGACATTTTTCAGCGCGCCGACCTGAATCAGTTCCAGAGGAAACCCCGCCTGCGGCACCAGCCGCGTCTCAATCCCGCGAGCCGTCCCGATAAAAAGAACCTCGGCGCCAAGCTGCTTCTTAAGCTGTTGAGCGATGGCCAGAGCCGGAATAACGTGCCCGCCAGTCCCCCCGCCCGCGATGATAATGCGCATGAATTTGATTCCACTCCAGATTCGTGTCAGGGCATGCCTTCAGGCACTGGGAATATTCGACCTTCACCACAAGCCTTCGTAGCCCGAAGGTCTTCCTACTCGGTCATCTTCGCATACGTCTTTCTCGCTTCTCCTAGCATCGAAAGCACCGCCTCTTTCTCGGCCTCGGTATTCCACGAAGTATTACTCCACGCCGCCGAAATCAGCCGGTCAACCCACGCCACAAAATAAGCAGCATCGCCCGCACTCCGCACCGGCGCGCCCGCCAAACTTACATACACCGGACTGGTCGTCGCGTAAGGATACAGGTCAAGAATCGGATATTCCGCCTTATCGCTGAACGCGCGCAGTATGCACCACCCGCTAGCGTCCAGCGGGATCGAGCCCTGGACGTACGCCGAGCTGCGGTCGCTCTCAAGCGCAAGCTCGCGCGCCACCTTCCCATTACAAACAATTTGCAGATGATCCAACGGAACTATCGAAACCAGTTCGGCCGAAAACCGCACCTCTTGTTTCTTTTCCAGGCGCACTTCCCCGCCAATCGCCTGCCCTCCCAGCGAAAACCGGAGCAGCGGCCCATTCGTCGCAAACGTCCGCCCCGCCTTGATCGCCGCGAGCCACGGCCCAATCTTCAAAGGCCCGCGGGGTATTTCGGCATAGACGCGATTCAACCCCACCGGCCCACGCAACGATGCGTAATTCCCCATGAAATCCGTGCCCGCAGCTGTTGGCAATCGAAAGCCGCAATTCAGCAGCTTGTACCAAACCTCGGCCGTCGACTTATGATCGGAAAAACCAACCACCTCGATGTAATCCACCTTGCCCAGCGCCACATCCGCGGGTAACTCGTAAGTAAGAGGATCGTCCTTCGCCAGATCGGGAAAGCTGTCAAAAGGATGCACATATCCCACCAGTGCGCCCTGTTCATGCGCCATGTCGGCGATGTTCGCGTTCGCCGGATAAAGGCTGGCCGCCGCCGTATTGGGATAAGCCGCATATCCGGGAAGAATGAAGTTACGCCTCAGGTTCAGTAATCCCAGATGTCCCCAATAACTCGTATGAAACTCCTGCCCGTGTAGCAGCAGATGATCCGCGGTCGAAGCCGCATCCAGTTGCGGCGAGAAATACGTCATGTCGAGAATGCGCTGTTCTTTGTTCACAACCAAATCTTCCACGATTCCCAAATTCTCAGCCGCCGCCTGCTCCACCAGATGCGCCGGCGTATTCCGATAAGTTCCCCCATAGTTCATGTGTACGTGCACATCTCCGCTCACCCATTGCATTGTGCCTGGGGCGCGGTTCTCGATTGGGTGCATGCTCACAAACAGCGACTCGGTGCTATTCGGCTTGATCTGAAGCTTCTTATGCTTGAAGGGATACTCAAACCCACACATAATACCCACTTCAATGTCGACCCCAACTGGGACCATCATCTGGGATTCCCCCGAGGTGTCGAAGTAGTGTGCTTCAAAAGGCCGCTCCGAGCGATCAAAGCTATCATCGGCATACATCCATGCGTCATCGGGTGCATAAGCCCGCCCATCCGGACCCGCAACAAACACTCGAGCGGCAAGAGGTCGGTTGGCCTTATCCATTACTTTCAGAAAGAAGCGGGCCATGGGTTGTTTGTATTTCCGTTCGCGGGCGACAATTTCCATCTGCTCTCCGCCCGGAATCGTCTGCACCCACAGCGAAGTATTCCCATGTCGATTGGAGATAAACGCAATCTTCGACCCATCCGGCGACCATCGCGGATTCACGTTGTCAAAAGCGCCATACGAAATCGGAAACGCATCCCCACCCGCCGCAGGCATTACCCACAGTTGATGCCAAGCCTGCCCCAAGTACGACGCATACACCATGCGCTTGCCGTCGGGCGAAAAGTCCGGGCGAGCCTTCCAGTTCGTCTCTTCGTAATGAATCTCGTGTGCCTCGGCGCCCGGATCCGCCTTGACTTTCCAGAATCCGCCCGTGCCGTGAATGTGCCCCCGATTCGAGATGAACAGAATTTCCAAGCCATCCCGCGTCCACACCGGACTGATCTCGTGATCCACCTGGCTGTAGTAATAACGAGGCAGCGAGCTGACATTCTCCGAAATAAGTTGCCGCACGTCGCTGAGTAACCCATCTGCGAATCGCCCTACAAAGATATGAAAGTGTCCTTTATACGACGTCGACACAAATGCCAACCGCTTTCCATCCGGCGAGAACCGCGGCTCCAGATTCACCGCGCCTCCGGAGGTCATCTTGCGGGTCTGCCCATCCCGTGTATCCAACGACCACAACTCGACCGCGTCGTGATCGTAGCGCGCAAACGCCACCCAGCGCTGATCCGAAGACCAATCCGGCTGATAGTCGTAGCCGGATCCGGCAGTAAGCTGCTCCGCCTTCGCGCTGCCCATTTCCTGCCGCCACAGCGAGCCCACCATCGAGTACACCAGGCTGCGCGAATCCGGAGACCAGGCCGCCGCGCTCGGCCCCGTCGTCAACTGCGGCAGATACATTTCCCTGAAGTAATAAGGATGCGGCAGATCAACCTGCTTGAGCACACCTTCGCGCTGCGCAAAGCAAGAAACGCAAGTAACAAAAAACAAGCAAACCAGACGGAAACTTAACAAGAGCCCTCCACCACGCAGGAAGTGACGCGGATCATAATGCGCCCCGAATGTACAAGAAACGAACTTACAAACTACTTATTCTGAAACTCGCGCCCTCCGCGCCCACAGCCAATTCAGCAAAGCCGCCCCGACCGTCGCCGCCAGGATCAGCGACTTACTCAAATCCACCTGCGTCGCCAGCCCCACGGCAATCCCGACCCCCAGCACGGCCAGCACCTGCCCCCCAGGCAGCCGGAAACCGGCGGCCAGCGGCTGCTTTCGCCGCAAAGCAATCACCGCGGCGCAGATAACTGCGTAGTAGAACAACCGGGCGACCACCGACAGCGTCACATTCCAGGCAAAACTCCCAACCATCGCCAGCCCCCACACTGCCGCCGCATAGAACAGAATCGAAAACCAAGGCGTATGAAATCTGGGACTCACCGCGGCAAACAGCTGTGGCAGATCGCCGCCTTTAGCGAGCGCGAACGTGACGCGTGGCATTCCCAGCAGCTTGGCGCTCAAATAACCGTACACCGAAACCAGCGCCCCAATCGCAACCAGCGCCGCTCCGCGATTGCCCATCGTGATGCGCGCCACCTCGGCCAGCGGACGATCCGTAGTCGCCCCGGGCCCCAGCACTCCCACCACCACCCATTGCACCAGCGCATAAATCACGGTGCAGGCAATCAGTGCCACAAACAGCGCGAAACCGGCGTCCCGCCCAGGATTCTTCGCTTCGCTCATGGGCGCCAGCGCCGATTCAAATCCACCGTAAGCGAAAATCAGCAGCACCATCGCCTGCATCCACGCGCTTACCTTGATCGGCCCCGCCGCACCCCACGGCGCCGGATGGAGGATTGTAACCGCAGCTCCCGCCGACACCACCATCAGCAGCGGCAGAATCTTCGCCACCGTGAACACGTTGCTCACCGCCGTGCCCTGCCGTGCACCCCGAGTGTTGATCGCCGCCAGCACTCCCACCAGTAGCGTCAGGATCACAAAGCGCGGCCACGGTTCTTTCGCCGCCGGCCAGAATTCCGCCAGATAAATGACAAACAAATTAGCATTCGCCGCCGGAGCTGCCGTCTGCGCCAGGTACAGCATCCAGCCCACCAGAATGCCCGTCAGGCGCCCGAACGCCGCGCGCGCGTACAGGTAAGGTCCGCCTGCCTCGGAAAATTGCGAGGCCACCTCGGCAAAGCAGGCCATAATCACGCCCATCGCAGCCCCCGCAATCAACACGGCCAATACGCTGCGTTTGCCGAGCAGCCCAGCCACCGTGGCCGGCAACCCAAATATGCCACTGCCGATAATCGAGTTCACCGCCAGTGCGGCCAAGCTCCAACGGCCAATGGCCCGCACCAGGCCAGTTTGCGGCGATGTCATCGCGAAACCGTTTGTACCACACCCAGCCCCTCCCTTGGATTAAACTTCTTGACGGGCCATAACTACGACTATGCCTATGACAATCCGAGACGGCCCCCAGGAGCGTACTAACGCTGTGGCTGCATCCATCTCCGACATCCGGCTCTTGCTGAAAGTCAAATCCTTGCCCAAGTCGTCCGACTCCCGGCGCGTCTTCATCACCGGAGGAACCGGCTATATCGGCACCGGTCTCATTCCCATTCTTCTCGAGCGTGGACATCGGGTTCGCGTACTGGTCCGCCCCGGCTCGAAAGCCAAGCTGCCCGCCGCCTGCGAAGTCGTCTCCGGCAATGCGCTCGACGCCAACAGTTACCGCCAACTCATTCGACCGACCGACACCTTCATCCACTTGGTCGGCGTCCCTCACCCATCCCCATCGAAAGCCGCCGAGTTTCGCGCCATTGACCTGGTCTCCGCCCGCGAGGCCATCTCCGCTTGCGCCGAACTCAGCATGCATCACTTCATCTACCTCAGCGTCGCCCACCCCGCTCCCATGATGATGATGAAGGACTACATCGCCGTGCGCGCCGAATGCGAACAGATGATCCAGGAGCACCACCTCAATTCCACCATCCTCCGCCCCTGGTACGTGCTCGGACCAGGACACCGCTGGCCCTACGCGCTGCTGCCCGTCTACAAGGTGTGCGAGTGGCTCCCGTTCACGCGCGCCGGCGCCCTCCGCCTCGGTCTGGTTACTATTGACCAGCTGATCCTCGCGCTGGTCGAGGCGGTGGAATCGCCCGTCCAGGGCACCCGCATCGTCGGTGTCCCCGAAATCCGCTCCGCCGGATTGAAACTGTCCCGTGAAGTAACCCGCAAGAGCGCCTGAAATCGCCCGCCCCGTGCGGCTTTCGACCTAAGGTAACTTCAATTACCGAAGCTCATGCACACGGGGAACCTTCCCCCCCCGTGCTCCGGGATGCGATCTTGGTTACAGCGCATTGGTCAGGAAAGCTTTGGTCAGGACGGAAAGGACCTTATGGATCGCGAGAACCGGGAAAGCATGGAAGAGATTCATCTCCGCATTTTGCGCGTTACGGACGACCTGCGCGTGATCCAGCGCGAACTCAACTGCGCCGCCATGCAGGCCCCCACCGACCCCGAACTCATGGAAGCCCTCGCCGATCCCCCCGAGATGGAATCCATCCAGGTCCTCAAGTCCGCTCTCGACCAGATGCGCCACTTCCTCTGGTTCTACATGCAGGTCGTCACCAGCGATTCCGAAATGGGTGAGAAATTCCGCGAGACCCTCCGCCAAGACGCCCCCGTGCGCCCCCCCGAATTGGAGCAACAGTTCCAAAGCGCCACTGACGCCATCATGCTCCGCTATCTGGCCGACAGTAAGTTCCGCAAACCCAACTAAGCCCGTGTGGGGACGGGCGCCCTCGCGAGCCTGCCCTGAGCGAAGTCGAAGGGTCCAAGCCGAGCGCAGCTCGGCCTTCGCCTTGAGCGCCATCACCGAAGTGCGGCTCCGGCCGCGCATCGCGAGTTTTTCAGCAACTCCTCTGCCACAAAAAGCGGGCGCGCCGAAGCGCGCCCAAGTTTCAGGAGGAACAAAGTTCACAAGCAACAACGTTCAGCAGGACAAACTCAATCTCCGCCCCAATCTTCAGCGTCCAAAGCCCGCCGACTGCATCGACTGCCGCGAGAGGTCCGACGTCGACGCAATACCCTGCATCCGCAGTTTGAACTCATCCGCGTTCGAGGCGCTCTCCAGAGCGGTCTCGTAATTCACCAGCCCCGCCTGGAACAAATCCCAGAGCGACTGGTCGAAAGTCTGCATGCCGTACTGCGACGTGCCGGCGGAAATCGCTTCGCGGATGGCGCGCGTCTTCTCGGGCACCAGAATGCATTCCCGGATGTAAGCCGTCGTCACCATCACTTCGACCGCGGGCACTCGACCTTCGGCGTCAGACCGGCGCACCAGGCGCTGGCTGACGATGGCGCGCAACACCGCCGCCAACTGCAGTCGGATCTGTTTCTGCTCCGGCGGCGGGAAAATCGCGATGATTCGGTTGATGCTTTCCACCGCATCCAGCGTGTGCAGCGTCGAGAAAACCATGTGACCGGTTTCGGCCGCGTGCAGCGCCGTCGCGATCGTCTCCAGATCGCGCATTTCGCCCACCAGAATCACGTCCGGGTCCTGACGAAGAGAAGCGCGCAGCGCCGCCGAGAACGATGGCGTATCCACTTCCACCTCGCGCTGGTTCACGTAACCTTTTTTATCGCGGTGCAGAAATTCGATGGGGTCTTCGATCGTGATGATGTGCTCGGCGCGAGTCGAGTTAATGCGGTCCACCATGGCGGCCAGCGTCGTCGATTTGCCCGAGCCCGTCACCCCGGTCACCAGCACCAGACCGCGCGGCATGTCGCAGATCTGCTCTACCACTTTCGGCAAAAACAGTTCGTCAAGCGCGCGGATCTTCGTCGGAATGACGCGCAGCACCAATCCCACGTTGCCGCGCTGCTGAAACACGTTCACACGGAAGCGTCCCAGGCCCGCAACGCCATACGCCATATCGATTTCCGTGGTCTCTTTGAATTTTTGCTTTTGCCGCGCCGACATCATGCTGAAAGCCATGTTCAACATGTCTTCAGCAGACACGCGCGCCTGGTCGGTCAAAGGCACCAGATCGCCATCAATCCTCAGGTGAGGATAGTTCCCTACCTTCAAATGCAAGTCAGAAGCGCGGCGCTCCATGGCGATGCGGAGCAAGTCGTCGATATTCATGCAGGCAGGACTCCAGCTACCGTCCTTATCATGACCCGAACCGCCCCCGCGCACGAGATGACGGAAGTAACAGGACCTTTGGCTGTCTAGCGGCTGGCAGATGGCTTCTGCCTGCGGGCGGCGGGCTTTCTGGCTGTAGACCGCGAGCTGCCAGCTGCGAGCTTCCGGCCTTTAGTAAGCCAGCAAGATTCGCAGGTCGCGAAGATTATTTCCGGTGGGTCCGGTGACGACGGTGTCGGAGAGCGCGTCGAAAAGAGGATAGGCATTGAAGGTGGAGAGCGCGTGCCGCGCGGCTTCGGCGCCACCGGCGCGGGCATTGACACGATCTTTTACTCGATCCAGGGTGCTGCCATCGACTACGGCGCCGGCGGCAGGACTGTTGCCGTCGATGCCGTCGGTGCCGGCGCTCAGCACTGTAATGTCCTGTCCCGATATTTGTTCGGCGCAGGCGAGGGCGAACTGCTGATTGCGTCCGCCGATGCCACCGTTGCGGACGGTGACGGTCACCTCGCCGCCGGAGATCAGGCAGACGCGCGATACGGAGCGGCGCAGTTCGCGCACGCGGTTGAGCAAGTAGCCGGCGGCTTTGTCGTAGGGCCAGTCGTCGCAGGAGTTATCGACCTCGACGGCAAACCCGGCGCGGGTAGCGGCTGCGGCGGCTTCATCGATGGCCACTTTGTTCGAGAGCACGGTCCACCAGCGAGCGTGGACGAAAGCGGGGTCGTCGGATTTGGGTGTCTCGTCGAGGGCATGCTGGCGGAAAAGGTCGGCGACGGAATTGGGGAGCTGATCGATGAGGTTGTACTTGGCGGCGATGCGCTCGCAGTCGTGGATGGAAGTGGAATCGGGCATGGTGGGGCCGGAGGCGAGCGCGTCGGGTGTATCGTCGGGCACGTCGGAAACAAAAATTGAAACCTGCTGGGCGGGATAGGCTGCCTGGGCGAGGCGTCCGCCCTTGACGGCGGAGAGATGTTTGCGGATGGCGTTGATCTCGGCGATAGGCGCTCCGGAGTGCACGAGCGTCCGGTAGGTGGCGGCGAGGTCGGGCAGCGAAATTTCATCGTCTACGGGCTTTTCGACGATGGAAGAGCCGCCGCCGGAGATCATAAAAATGGCGAGCGCAACGGAGTCGAGAGCAGTCAGCGAGTTGAGGATGGCGCCGGCGGCGTGGATGGATTCGGCGGTGGGCGTGGGATGTCCACCGCGAAAATAGCGGAAGCCGCGCACTAGGCGGGCGGGTTCGACCGAGGATGCGACGATGCCTTCGAGGCTGCTGCCGAGTTGGGTTTCGAGAACGGCGGCCATGGTGTGCGCGGCCTTTCCGATGGAGACGACGAACACGCGCTGGTAGGTATCGAGATCGTGCAGGTCGTCGCCGATGCGCAGGACGCGGCGCTCGCAGTGCACGTTGCGGGCGAAAGCGCTTTCGATGGAGGCGTTGCTGAGCGCGGAGGTGAATATCTCGCGGGCGACCTCGCGCATGCGGCGGAATTGCTGGTCGCGCGCGGGAGAGATCGGAGGCATGGTGGGGATTATAAGGTCGTCAGTCGTTAGTCGTTCGCTGTTCGCCGTTTGCCACTGGTCGTTAGTCGCTGGTGGCTTGGGCGGGCACGATCTCGCGGACCCAATCTTCGATCGCTACTCGCATCTCCTTGAGTCTTCCTTCGAAGAAGTGGTCTCCGGCTTCGATGCGGACCAGCTTCTTGGGGTCGGCGAAGGTGTTGACGAGCGCTTCGAGTTTGCCTGGGGGACCGAAGTGATCGCGCGAACCGCTGACGAAGAGTTTTGGCTTGGCGCACTCCCGCAGGAATTCGAAATCGTAGACGCGGTCTTCGACGGGGACGGCGGGCAGGCCGAGGGCGATGAGCGCGCGGACACGGTCATCGGCGTAGGCGGCGCGCAATCCGACGGCGGCTCCGAAGGAAAAGCCAGCGAAGATGACGGGGAGCGTGAATTCGCGTTCCAGCCAGTCGAGGGCGGCGCGCACGTCTTCGACTTCGTCGATGCCGCTTGCGTGTTCGCCTTCGCTCAGCCCGGTGCCGCGGAAGTTGAAGCGGAGCACGGGGAATCCGAAATTGTTGAGCGCTTTCATGGCGTGGAAGACGACTTTGTTGTGGAGCGTTCCTCCGTACACCGGATGCGGATGGCAGACCACGGCGGCGTGCGTCGCATTGGGCGATCCGGCGTTGAGCAGACCTTCCAGACGTCCGGCGGGGCCGGGGAGGAACAGGGAGCGGATGCTGGAGGTTTCGGGAAGCACGGAATCAGAGTACAACAGTGGTCGGTGGCCAGTGGCCAGCAAATCCGCTCACGATTTACTATTCACTATCCACTATCCACTGTTACTCTTTTCCTGCATGGAGCTGTTTGCGCTTACCCGCCGGCTGATCGACATCGAATCCATCACTCCGAATGAAAGTGCGGTGGGAGACTTTCTTTGCGACGAGCTGGGGCGGCGCGGCTTGGAAGCTCGGAAAATGCCGGTCGAGGGCGCGCGCGCGAACGTGCTGGCTACTTGGCCGGAGCATGCTCGTCCGGAGATTGTCTTCTCCACTCACATGGATACGGTGCCCCCGTTCATTGCGTCGTCCGAAGATGACGGGCGCATTTACGGGCGCGGAGCGTGCGACGCGAAGGGGATTATCGCGGCGCAGATACTGGCGGCAGAGAAGCTGCGCGGGGCGGGGGTTTTCGTCGGGCTGCTGTTTCTGGTTGGTGAAGAGCGGGACTCGATCGGCGCGAAGGTGGCAAACCAGCAACCGATGGGCGCGCGGTTCATGATCAACGGCGAGCCGACGGAGAACAAACTGGCGCTCGCGAGCAAGGGCGCGCTGCACGTGGAACTGGTGGCGCGCGGAAAGATGGCGCACTCGGCGTATCCGGAGCTGGGTGAGTCGGCGATCGACAAACTGGTGGAAGCGCTGCACCGACTGCACGCGATGAAGCTTCCCGAAGGCGCCGACGTGGGCCCTTGCACGAAGAACGTCGGCTTAATTCAGGGCGGGCGCGCGCCGAACGTGATTTCTGATTTTGCCAAGGCCGATCTTTTCTATCGCCTGGTGGGCCCGGCGGACACACTGCGCCGCGAGATCACAGAGGCCGTCGGCGAACTTGCCGAAGTTCATTTCACACGCGAGACTCCGTTCCTGCGGCTCCGCACGCTGGACGGTCTGCCGACGATGGTCGCGGCTTTCACGACCGACATCCCGTCGCTAACGAACTGGGGCGAGCCGTTGCTGCTGGGACCAGGCTCGATTCACGTGGCGCACACCGAGGGCGAGTTTGTGGAGAAGGCTCAGCTGGTGGAGGCGGTGGAGATTTATTGTGCGATGGCGAGGAGGCTGAGGGCTTAGCTGTCAGCTTTTAGCTTTTAGCTTTTAGTTTTTAGCTTTTGGCTTTTGGCTTTTGGCTTTTGGCTTTTGGCTCGATTCACGTGCAATCAGCGGCTGGATGCCCGCTGGCGGTCCCACGTCTCGAAAACCGCGAGACGTGGGGCACCCGCTTCATTCCCGGATAGATCGCCCGCACTCTTCCTCAACGCCACGCTAAACTAGGCTCATGACGGACTCCTCCCACAACGCTCTGGCCCGCGCTTCTTCTTCCTATCTGCGGTCGGCTATGCATCAGCCGATCCAGTGGCATGAGTTTGGGAAGGAGGCTTTTGCGGCGGCTCGACTGGCGAACAAGCCTGTGCTTTTGGATATTGGGGCGGTTTGGTGTCACTGGTGTCATGTGATGGATCGCGAGTCGTACGACGATGCCGAGGTGGCGGCGATCGTTAATGAGCATTACATCGCGGTGAAGGTGGATCGCGACGAGCGTCCGGATATTGACAGCCGGTATCAGGCGGCGGTGGCTGCGCTCACGGGACAGGGCGGGTGGCCGCTTACGGCGTTTCTTACTTCCGATGGCAAGCCGTTTTATGGCGGGACGTACTTTCCTCCGGCGGACGCGTACGGGCGGCCTAGTTTTAAGCGCGTGCTGCTTTCGATTGCTCAGGCTTATCGCGACAAGCATGGCGAGGTGCTGGAGCAGGCGCAGATGGTCGAGAGCGCGATCTCGCGGGCGGAGTCTTTTTCGGCAGGCAGCGGGAAGGTATCCGCTACGGTGATTGATGCGATTTTGGAATCGGCGCTGAAGATGTTTGACGACGTCAACGGCGGATTTGGAAGTGCACCGAAGTTTCCGCATCCGGCGGCGCTCGATCTGCTGATGGATCAGTATGTTCGCACGCGGACGGGCAACGAAGAACTGCGCACTATTTTCGTCAGCACGCTGGAGAAAATGGCGCGCGGCGGCGTCTATGACCAGTTAGCGGGCGGCTTCCATCGCTACTCGGTGGACGAGCGCTGGATCGTGCCGCACTTCGAGAAGATGTGCTACGACAACTCGGAGTTGCTGAAAAACTATGGGCACGCTTACCAGGCAACTGGGGATGAGTTCTTCGCTGGGGTGGCGCGCGACATCATCCGCTGGATGGACGAATGGCTCAGCGACCGCGCGCACGGCGGCTTTTACGCTTCGCAGGATGCGGACTATTCGATGGACGATGACGGCGATTATTTCACCTGGACCCTGAGAGAAACGAAAGCGGCGCTGAGCGAGGATGAGGCTGCGGTGGCAGCGCTCCACTATGACATCCAGGAAGCCGGGGACATGCATCACAATCCGGCGAAGAATGTGCTCTACATTGGAACCGGAGTGGAAGAAATTGCGCGGCGCCTGAACATTCCGGAAGAGCGGGCGCGCACGCTGCTGGCTGCGGCTAAGAAGAAGATGTATGCGGCGCGTTTGCTGCGTCCAACGCCGTATGTGGACAAGACGGTTTACGCGGGCTGGAACGCGATGTGCGTTTCGGCTTATCTGGAAGCTGCCAAGGTGCTTGATCTCGCGGAGGCGCGCCACTTTGCTTTGCGCTCGCTGGATCGGCTGCTTTCCGAGGGATGGAATGCGGAGCGCGGGATGAAGCATGTGATTGCTTACTCGGATCCGCGGGCGGAGCGGCGCGAAATCGCTGTCCCTGGCGTGCTGGACGACTATGCTTTCGCGGTGATTGCGTGTCTCGACGCTTACGAGGCGACGGCAGACCTGAGCTACTTCCGCTTTGCACGGTCGATCGGGGAGGCGATGGTGGCGGGGTTCTTCGATCCGGTGGCTGGCGGATTCTTCGATACGCGCGGTGGGGCGGCGGGCCGGGGGGCTGACGAACAAACCGCACTCGGCATTCTGGGGACGCGGCGCAAGCCGTTTCAGGATTCGCCGACTCCGGCGGGAAATTCGGCGGCGGCGATCGCGCTGCTGCGTCTGCATGGTTACGCCAACGATCTATCGGACAACGATGCGTCGTATCGCGACAAGGCCGAGCAGACGCTGGAGGTCTATGCCGGGGTCGCGGGACAGCACGGCATTTTTGCGGCGACCTATGGGCTGGCGGTGGTCCACTTCAGCCAGCCCCAGACACAAGTGGTGGTCGTCGGGAAGGATGAAGTGGCCGCGGAGCTGTATCGGGCGGCGGTGCGGCCGCTTGGCTTGAGTACGGCGGTTCTGTGCTTGGACGCTGACAAGGTTGTCGCGCAGAACCTGCCCCCGGCTTTGGCGGAGACGATCCCGAATCTTCCGGCGCTGGGCGGGGGACGATCGTTTGCGGTGGTGTGCTCGGGGTTTGCGTGCCAGCCGCCGATTTTCGATGCGCAGGAACTGGCGCGCACTTTGGGGTCGCAGGCGCGTCCAGCGGCGCGAGTTGGGTGGGCTGGATTTTGAGGCGGGTGGAGGACTGCGGGGACTGAAGAGGCTGCGGAAAAACTAATCGGGGGCGTAAAAAACACACCTCAGCCGCTAAAGCGCGAGCACATTTCCAGCGGCATAGCGGCACGAGTAAACTCGTGCCCTTCCCTTTTCGCGGCGAAGTTAGAGTTTTTCCGCAGCTTGTAAAGCCCCGTCTTCAACTGCGACCGTAGCTACGGGACTGAAGGCCTGCTCCACCCACGCCGATATCCTATGGAATTGCGGGCACGCGACAGACATTGTGCGACACACAGTGCGAGCTGTCGTGCTGCCCTTCCGGCCCCTGAAGTTCCCTGCCTTGACTGCCGATGAAACTAGAAGGCAGCGTGTCCAGTCATGTCTTCTAACCTTCTCGATAATCCCAAGCTGTTCCGGCATGTGTTGGAAGACTTGCCAGTGGGGATTTACATCCTGGACCGGGAACGGAGGATCCGCTTTTGGAACCGCCGCGCGGAACACCTCACCGGACATCTGGCGCAGGAAGTGGTGGGACATGTCCAGGAAGAGATTGTGCAGGCCTGCGACCGGCGGGGCAACAGCTTGAGTGGCGAGCGCTGCCCGGTGACGATGACCCTCAGCCACGGGCAGCCGCAGCAATGCACCGCTTTCTACCTGCACAAAAATGGACACCGGGCGGCAGTGAAGATCCGCACGCGACCGATACTTGAACCCGGTGACGCGATCGGAGGTGCGACAGTTCTATTCGAAGAAGCGTTTGTGTACCGCGAGGAGTCGTCCGGGCCGCCGATGTACGGATGTCTGGATGCGGCGACGGGAATTCCGTCGCGTCGTCTGACGCGAGCCGTGCTGAACGAATGCATGGCGAGCGTGGAGGAATCGCATCTCGGCTTCGGGGTGCTGCGGATTCGGCTGCTGGGGCTGGAGGAGTTTCGCTCGAAACACGGTCCGCAGGCGGTCGTGCCTTTTCTGCGCACCGCGGCGCACACGCTGCGACACAGCCTGGATGTGGAAAACTTTCTGGGATGCTGGGAAGAGAACGAGTTTCTGGCGGTGCTGCCCTCGGCGAGTCCGGTGACGGTGGCAACGACGGCGGAAACCTTATGGAACCTGCTGAGCCATTCGGAAGTTGCGTGGTGGGGCGACCGTTTCCTGGTTGAGGCAGAGGTGGCCTATACGGTGGCCAATGCCGGCAACGACCTGGAATCGCTTCTCCGGGAGATGAAGCCTTCGCACTCGAGTAGGACGGCGAAGGCGGCAGTGGCCGGCGCTGCCAGCAATTCTGGACGCTTGCGAGGATGATGTTCCATGTTTTCGATCATTGGGATCGTGGTTGTTTTCGGCTGCATCGTGGCGGGCTATCTGATGGAGCACGGCAACCTAAAGGTGCTGGTCCAGCCGGCGGAACTGCTCATCGTCGGCGGGGCGGCGTTGGGCACGGTGCTGATCTCAAATCCAGTCCACACTCTGAAGCAGATGATAAGCGGGCTCATGGGGGCATTTGGGTCATCGAAGTACGGCACGCAGCGCTACATCGATTTATTGAAGATGATGTATGAACTGCTGCAAAAGGCACGCAAGGAGGGCCTGGTGGCGCTGGAGACGGATATCGAGGAACCGGACAAGAGCCCGCTGTTCTCGAAGTACGAAGATTTCATGAAGCAGCACCATGCCGTGGATTTCGTCTGCGACACGATGCGAATGGCGGTGAGCGGGGGCGTGGAAGTATTCGATCTGGATCAGATGCTGGAGGCGGACATGGAAGTCCATCATCAGGAGGCCAACGAGCCGGTGTCAGCGATGAGCACGGTAGCGGACTCGTTGCCGGGACTGGGCATTGTGGCGGCGGTGCTGGGGGTGGTGATCACGATGGGCGCACTGGGCGGACCTCCGGAAGAAATTGGACGCAAGGTAGCGGCGGCGCTGGTGGGGACTTTTCTGGGCGTTCTCCTGTGCTACGGGCTGGTCGGGCCGCTGGCGGCGCGCATGGGCAAGATGGCGGACGAGGAACACGCGTTCATGCAGGTGTTGCGGGTGACCATGATTGCTTTTCTGAAAGGTGTCGCCCCGATCATGGCAGTTGAGATTGGGCGGCGGACGGTGCCCGGGCATGTGCGTCCTTCGTTCACGGCGATCGAAGAGGCTTGCCGGGGCGCGAGAACCGAAGCGAAGGCCGCGGCGGCCGCGGATGCTGGCGCTGATGCTGGTGCTGATGCCGCGGTCGCGGGATAAACACCGTCATGCCGAAACCACCCATCATCATCATCAGGAAAAAAAGCGGCCATGGCGGCCATCACGGCGGCGCCTGGAAGGTCGCTTATGCCGACTTCGTCACGGCCATGATGGCACTGTTCATCGTGTTGTGGCTGATGAACAGCAGCAAGCAGATTCAGGAGGCAATTAGCGGTTACTTCAAAGATCCCAGCGGAACCGCGAAGAAGGTCGGAAGCAATGTGGCCGGATCGGGCGAGAATTTTCAACTGACCAAGCAGAACATGGCGAAGCTCAAAGAGCAGTTGCAAAAGAGTATCCGGAGCATCAACGACCTCGACAAGCTGAAAAAGAATATCGAGATGACGGTGACCGCGGAAGGTCTGCGCATCGAGTTGCTGGAATCGGAGGGAGGAACGTTCTTCGACAGCGGGAGTGCCGTGCTGAACAATAGTGGGCAGGAGCTGCTGACGCTGCTGGCGGCGGAATTGGGAAAGGTTCCCAACCATATTTCGATCGAGGGACACACCGACGCCAAACCTTATACAGGCAAGAGCAGCTACAGCAACTGGGAGCTCTCAGCCGACCGGGCGAACGCGGCGCGGCGATTGATGCAGCAGTCGGGATTGCGCGGCGATCAGGTCTCGCAAGTGCGGGGCTTTGCGGACCAGCGCCTGCGCAACTTAAAGGATCCGCTGGACCCGGCGAACCGGCGCGTTTCGATCATCGTGCAGTACATCAGCAACAACACCGACGAAGCGGAATCTCCCGAAGAGGATGCGAAAGAAACGGGAGAGGGGAAACGGTCAGCAGCAGGCGCGAAGGCGGAATCTGAAACCACGGGCAAAAAAGACGAGAAGTAAAAAAAAGGCCGGCCACGGAGGGCCAGCCCGGAAAATTGCATTCGTGATGCGAATGGTTACGTCATCTTGCTTAAGCGGCTATGTACATCTCGCGACTACGCGTCGCAGGCCGGACGACTGGGAGGACATAGCGGAATCGGCCCTCCGGGAGTGGGAACTCTCGGAACAGCCGCGTACGCAAATGTACCTACCAGACCTACCAACAGCAGTAACGCCCTGAGCGAACGTTTCATGGGTTTACTTTCTCCTTAGGGTCTGCCGAAGGCTAGCGTAAAACTGCCAGCTTCCAAGCGTCGGGAATTATACACAGCCTTGCAACTTTCTGATTCATTGGAGGTTACCTGAGAGGCGCAGAACGATGCGAGGAGCTGACGGGTATGCCGAAAATTGAACGGTGCGTCCGGCACGCAATAGGAAAGGGGCTTGCGCAGGTTTCTTAAGGTAATGGTTGAACAGAATCCGTTCGATTCAGACTCTGGGAAAGGGATTGCGGCACACCAAAAAATCCTCTTGACAAGGTTTTTGCGCGGCGCCTTTTTTTGGGCCCCCGGCTTATGGTCGGGCTTTGGAACCCGCTGCCGCGGAGTTGGCCCTGGGCGGAGTACCGGGGCTGCTGTGCGGGAAATGATCTTCCGTATGCTCCAAATTCGAGCTTCGCGAAAACGCGCGCTCCACCATGCCCTCGAACATCGGGATCAGCGAATCGGAGGGCACCGGATGTTGAAGATCGGCCAGGCCCTGTTCCCATCGCTGGGTCTGCAAGTGGTTGACGGCGGCCTCGCGCACGGCTTTGCGCGAGAGTGAGTAGCCGAGCCAAACAAAAATGGCCAGGTTGTAAGCCACCATGTTGATCAGGTTGAGGAGGCCCTGCTTGACAAATCCCCCCGAATTCAACGCATACAGCAGTAATTCCACACCGGCGAAGAGCCCGAAGCCGACAGAGATCCCAAAACTGACCTGCTTTCGGGACACTCCCAGAAAGCGAGAAAACAGAAGCAAGAAGAGGATGAGGCCAAGTTGGACGATGCGGACCGAACGCTGCAGAGTGGTAACGGCGTGCACCAGGGGACTCTGATCGAAGGAATTCGAAAAAGCGACCACCACCGAAACCAGCAACATCACCACTCCCGCCCACTTGAACAGCAGAGTGCCCAGGTCTTTCAGAGTGTGATAGGGACGGAACACGTCGAGGAAAATCTCATGAATCACCTTGAAGCCGAGAACCGCGTTAACCGCCTCGCACAGCCAGAAAAGCCCAAAATATAACCTGTAGTTGCCGGCGCGCCAGGCCGGAAAGATGATGACAAAATTCGCAACCTGCGCCAGGAGGAACAAGAAAAACACGGGAAACTGCTTGTGCAGCTTACGGCGCCATAGGATCACCGCCACCACCGATTGCAGGATCGGTTGCGCGCACCACAAATAAAGGGCGACGGAATGGCTGTACCAAGTCATGGGGGACATGCGGGGAAGTACGCGACCAACCGCAGAAACTGCCGCGCCTCAACCCTCCCCCACATCCTCAGGCAGGTTGCCCTGCTGGGTCAACCTACTTAGGTAACCTTAGTAACCATTACCCTCTGGCCAGCTACCCTTCACAGGCTGCGGAAAAGGTCGGTATTCGATGCCCAGCCCCTAAAGGGGCCTCTCATTTCGAAGAACTTACGGCATCGCTGAAGCGATACCCTGATACGACGCCCGAGTTTTTCCGCAGCCTGTTAGACGAAATACGTTTGGAGGAATCAACGCTGATGCGCGTCGCTTTTGTTGGCATGGGAATTATGGGACGGTCGATGGCCGCTAACCTGGTCAAAGCCGGACACGAGGTCGCGGTCTGGAATCGGACTGGTGGTAAGGACGTGGAAGGCGCACGCAGCGCGGGTTCTCCCGCGGATGCGGCGCGGGGCGCGGAAGTGGTGTGGATGTGCGTCTCCGACACCAAGGCGGTCGAGGAGGTGCTGTTTGGACCGGGCGGCGTAGAGCAAGTTCTGGCTGCGGGCATGATTATTGCCGACTCGAGTACGATTTCGCCCTCCGCCACGCGACGCTTTGCCGAGCGCGTGAAGGCGCGTGGCGTTGACTACGTGGACGCTCCGATGACCGGCTCAAAGATCGCCGCCGAAGCTGGGAGCCTGATTTTCATGGCGGGCGGCGACGAAGCTGTGCTTGCTCGCCTCGAGCCGCTTTTTCAGGCGATGGGCAAGCAGGTATTCCACATGGGCGAAACCAGCAAAGGACAGGCCACGAAATTGGTCATGAATCTGCAGATTGCGCTCATCTACGAAGGATTCGCCGAAGCGCTTACGCTCGCCGCCAAGCTGGGCGTGGACGTGGAAAAGCTGTTGCCGCTGGTGCAGGCTTCCATGGTGCGCTCCGGGGTGGTGGATTACAAAGCTCCGTTCATTCTGAAGCGCGACTTCTCGCCGAATTTTCCTCTGCGGCTGATGCTGAAAGACATTCGCCTGGCGCTCGACGCGGCCAAGGAATCGCGCGTGCGCCTGCCTGGACTCGAAGCGGTGGAAGAGGTGTATGACGTTGCGGCCGAGGAAGGGCAGCAGGATCTGGACTATGCGGCGACACTTACTTTGCTGGAAAAGTGGGCGGGCGTGGAAGTGAAAGGTAGGTAAGGTTTCAAAGTTTCAAGGTTTCAAAGTTTCGGCGCAGGTTCACTGAAACCTTGAAACTTTGAAACTTTGAAACCTGCTCCACTACAAATTTCTAGACTTCCGCCGTTCTTAGCGGTGGTGCTTTGCAGTAGGGCCCCAAAATTTGCTGCTCCGAGGGCGCAATGCATGGTCGTCTGGCCGGGTTCGTTCTTCTTCTCACCGCGATCTTTTTTTCTTCTATTTTTCTTCACGCCGCGGAAATCCGGGGCAAGGTGGTTAGCGTTGCCGGGGGAGAGCCTCTGGGGCGCGTGCAGGTTTCGGTGCTCGAAGCGCAACGTGAGGCCATTACCGCGAATGACGGCAGCTTCGTCATCCAGGGGCTGGCTACGGGCCATTACACGCTGCGATTGAACGCGGTTGGATACCGGCTGATCACGGTCGAGTTCTCGCTCGCGGCGGACGAAGCGGCCAAGGAATTCGACATCACGCTGGTGCCCGATAACTTCCGCCGCACGGAAAAAGTCGAGGTGAAAGGCGACATCTTCCAGGGGCCGGATTCGGCGGCGATCAACGAACTCAACCTAACGAGTTCGGAGCTTCGCGAGACGTCGACGGTGCTGGCCGACGACCCGTTCCGCGCGATTCAGGCATTGCCGGGGGTGTCCGCGTCCGGTAACAACGATTTCTTCGCGCAATTTTCGGTGATGGGAGCGTCCTACGAAAACACCAGCATTTACGTCGACGGCATCCTGGTGCCTTCACCCTTCCACGGTACCAACATCGCCCAAGGCGCGACCCTGAGCATTTTCACCAGCGAGACGCTGGAGGACATCAAGCTGCTCCCGGCCGCCTATCCAGAAAAATATGGCGATTCCGTCGGGGCCGCTTTGGACCTGCAGACTCGCGATGGCAGCCGCACGGGGCCAATCTTCCGAGCGTCCATCGGCCTCGCTGACACGGAGCTACTCGGGGAGGGAGAGCTTGGGAAGGAGAAGAAAGGTTCGTGGCTGGCTTCCGCGCGCAAGAGTTATATGGGCTACCTGCTCCGCGGCCGATTGAACGATACCTCCGATAGCGTTTCGTTCTACGATGGGGACCTGAAACTTACGTATGACGTGGCGCCCAACCAGACGGTGAGTTTCTACGGCGTGGGTGGACATACTTTCTACGAGCTGCTCAATCCGTCCCAGGTTCCCACCCCGAACGACATCTACCACGCGACCAATGATTTCATGATGGGACGCGTGGGCTGGCGCTGGACTGTCAATCCGCATCTTCTAGTCGAAACGCGGGCGGCTTACCTGCAGGCGCCCTACGACTACTGGAATCTTTATCGGCAGCCTCTGGAAAAGGATCACCATGCGGAGTGGGTCGCGGGGAGCAGTATAGTTTGGAGTTGGCAAAAGGACCATGTGCTTGAGGGCGGATGGATGACGCGCCGCGTGGCGGACAGCACTTCCTCGACTTACTTCGACGACGCCGGTGTTGCCCAAAATTCCGCCGTGGGCGGAGTGGGTTGGAAAAACGATGGGCACCTTCAGGAAGCCTCAAGCTTCTTTGGCAACCGGCTTCACGTTGTCGCCGGACTGCGCCTGGACACCGCCGAGTTGTTCGATATCCATCCCATGTCACCCCAAGTTTCAGCTTCCGTGCAGGTGGCCTCCGCGACCCAGTTGCAGTTTGGGGTTGGCCGCTACAACCAGTTCGATGTTCCGGCGATTGTCAATACTTTCCCGGCTTTGAAAGGACTCTGCAGCCTGAGCTTTCAACACCTACAGACGGCGAATCATTACACGGCGGGTGTAGAACAACGCATCGGAGAAGGCACACGGCTGAGGGCCATGTTCTTTGATCGACAGAACGGCGCTTCATATGCCGAGAGCACGACTCCCGGCTGCGAACCGCTCTTCTCGCCCCACGGCTTCATCGGCGCTGGGAGCGACTACTCGCGAGGGGTGCAGTTCGTATGGCAGAGCCGAACCGCCAATCGACTGTCCGGGTGGATCGGGTACACGCTGACTTACGCTCGCCAGGGCTATAGCTCCCAGTCCAAACTGCCATACTACCCAACATTGGAGGATCAACGTCACACCCTGAACGTATTCGCCAGCTACCGACTAAGTCCCACTGTGCACATTAGTGGGAAATGGCTGTTCGGGTCCGGCTTTCCAATTCCAAGCAAGAACAACGCTCTTAAACTGGGTGACTACCAGCGCCTCGATGTGCGCGCAGAGAAGGACCGGGCATTCACTCGCTGGAAGCTGGCCCTGTACGGGGAGGTGCTCAACCTGACCAACCACAACAATCCCCGGTATTTCTACACTGCATATAATCCCGACGGAACGTTCACCGTCGCGACGGGGCAGGGGCTGCCCATCACGCCGACGGCGGGCTTGGCGTTTGAGTTCTGAAGGCTTGTAAGGCGGCGATCGGAGCGTGAAGGCGTTCTCATCACGCGGCAATTGCGGCTTAGCTGAAGAGGTTGCGGAAAAAGTCGGCTTCGATGGCCGGCCATCGAAGAGTGTGAGTGGGGACTGGGTCGTCCCTCCGGAACTTGAGTCGTCATTCCACTTTACCCCGCGCTGAAGCGCGGGGCTAAGCTAGGCCGCCCCTCCGGGGCTGGGTTTTGGGGCTGTCCTCGCTCCACCGCGGTAGATCCGACGCTGTAGGAAGCTGCAGCGAATCCGGCGTTGATGTGAACATAGACAGCTGCCGAGCTGCGCTCGGCTTGGACAGCCGAGAACGGCTGTCCCTACACGAGCGCTATTCCTATTTCTTCGCCAGCGAGCGGATGTAGTTCACCATGTTCCAGATGTCATCATCCTTAGCGCGGTCGCCTTCGGGGGGCATCTCGCCCTTGCCATTCCTTGTAACGTAGAAGAGTTCGCCGTCGGTGCGGTTTTTCAAGGCGTCCGGATTGGTGAAATCGGTAACGTTTTTCATGTCGGATGCCATGTCGCCCTTGCCGTCGCCGTCTTTTCCATGACACATCGCGCAGTCGTAGCCATACAGCTTCCTGCCCTTGGCGAGCGACTCCGGGGTCGGCTTGACGGGATTTACCTTGGCGGCGGCTTCGGGGGGAATCTTGTATTCGGGGGCGGGTGCTTTTGCGGGGGGCTGATCCTTCTGCGCCCATAACGCGAACACAAAAAAGAGCAAGGTGAGAAGGATTAGTGGAGTTTTCTTCAATACTGCCTTATTCGACAATCTCTTTTTCAACACCCACCTCCGGTTCGGGAGCACGGTTGAACTGCTAACGATACTCCACGACATGGGAACGTGCACGGAAAAGTTGCAGGCTATGGACCGGCGAGGAATCACGCATGACACCGCAACGCTGACTCCCGGTTGCATGGACATTGTTGCGCGGAAATCAGGTCGTTTGGCCTGTCCGCATTACGCTCGTAACTCCTTTAGCCAGCGAGGATTACAGAAGTATTACAAAGTGTTTCGTGGTCTCTTGATATTGTCCTAGGCAGGCAGTGGGGAAAGTTGATTTCGACGCCCAGCCCCTAAAAGGGGCGTCTGATTTCGAAGAACTTACGGATCGCTAAAGCGATGCCCTGATACGAGACCTGAGTTTTTCAGCAGCCTGCCAGGCGGACCTCAGTGAGACGGGTGTAGCGGAGAAGAAAAACAATGAGCGAGACAGCGCGCGAGACGATGAGCGAAGCGACGAGCCAGGCAATGAGCGAAGCAGGAGAAGGCGGCAATCGTAAAGACCGGGCGAACCGTGATGGCTTCAACTGGGGCACGGCGATCGTCATGGGCCTGTTTCATGTGGGCGCAATCGCGGCGCTATTTTTCTTCACCTGGAAAGCATTTTTCGTCGCCATTTTCTTGTGGTGGATTTCGGGCAGCCTCGGGATCGGGATGAGCTATCACCGGTTGCTGACGCATCGCGGATACAAGACGCCGAAGTGGGTGGAATACTTCCTGACCTGGTGCGCGACGCTGGCGCTCGAAGGCGGGCCGATTTTCTGGGTGGCGACGCACCGGATTCATCATCAGTTTTCCGACGAGCAAGGCGATCCGCACTCGCCGATCGACGGCAAGTGGTGGTCGCACATGGGGTGGATCCTGATGGGGAAGTCGATGCATCACGACACCACGACCCTGGGCCGTTACGTTCCCGACTTGACCAAAGATAAAGTTCACGTCTGGCTGACCAAGTATCACTACACCGGAAACATTATTGTCGGCGTCATTCTTTATGCCATCGGCGGGCTGCCGTGGCTGCTGTGGGGAGTGTTCGCGCGCGTGGTGGTCGGACTGCATGCCACCTGGATGGTGAACTCGGTCACACACCTGTGGGGATCGCGGCGCTTCGCGACCAAGGACCTCTCCACCAACAACTTGCTGGTGGCCATCCTGACCTTTGGCGAAGGCTGGCACAACAATCATCATGCGCATCCGGTTTCCGCGTGCCACGGCATGACTTGGTACGAAATCGACATGAACTGGTACGGCATCTGGGCGCTGAAGAAACTGGGACTGGCGCGGCACGTGTACAAGATCGCGCTCGATAACCTGCCTCCGAAACCGCCACTGGTTCGCGATGTGCAGGCGGATGCGGTGATGGCGGCGGCTGCGGGCAACGACTGAGAAAAATCAAGGTTTCAGAGTTTCAAGGTTTAAAAGTTTCAAGGACTAACGGAGTTGGTGCTGCTTTCTCTGAGAACTGAGACCTGACACCTGACACCTGTCCCGCTACAATTCTCCTGTGCGGATCATCAGCCGGCAGAAAGCGATTTATTTTTTCATCACGCTGGGCGTTTGCCTGATTGCGGCGGCCGTCGCACTGAACGTCAGCTGGATCATCCTGTACTGGCGCGAAGGTTTGAAGCTTTTTTTCGGCGGCATACTTTTTCTGGTCATCATCGCGGGGGTGGTGCTCAATACAATTTTTCTGGTCCGGGAAATTCGCCGCAACGAGCAGCACGACAGCTTCATCAACGCGGTCACCCATGAATTGAAGACGCCGATCGCGTCCATCCGGCTCTACCTTCAAACTTTGCAGAGACGCGATGTGGGAGAAGCGCAGCGGCGGCAGTTCTATGAGTTAATGCTGCTCGATACCGGGCGCCTGCTGCACACCGTGGAACAGGTATTGAAAGCGGGCGAGGCGGCGCAGAAGAAAAGCCCGGCGCAGCGATTGCCGCTGGAATTCAACACGCTGGTGCGCGAGTGCATAGAGCTGGCGCGAGTGCGCCATCATTTGCAGGCGGCGGATCTCGACTACCGCGAGTCTCCGTCTTTATCTCAAAAGAACGGCGATGGAGCGCGGGTGCTGGGCGATCCGGAGGAGTTGCGGACCGCGGTTTCGAACCTGCTCGACAATGCGGTGAAGTATTCGCCGGATGGGGTGCATATTTCGGTGGAGTTGGATGCTCCCGATGAGAAGAAGTTGGTGCTGCGGGTGCGCGATCGCGGCGTGGGGATTCCGGAGCAGGAGTTGAAACGCATCTTCAAGCGGTTTTATCGGGTGACGCAGCGCTCGCTTTCGCAGGCGAAGGGCACTGGGCTGGGATTGTTCATCGTGCGGTCGATTGCGCGCAAGCACGGTGGCCGGGTATTCGCGCAGAGCGAAGGGGCAGGGAAGGGAACCACCGTGACCCTGGAATTGCCGCGGAGAGTGGCATGAGCCGGGTGCTGGTGGTGGAGGACGAGGCGCATCTGGCGCAGGGCTTGCGCTTCAACCTGCAAGCCGAGGGATATGCGGTGGAAGTTGCGGCGGACGGCGAGACGGCTCTGGAGAGGCTCGTCGAAAAAAGAGAACGCTTCGACGCGGTGGTTCTCGACGTGATGCTGCCGGGCAAAAGCGGCTTTGATGTCGCGGCCTTGCTGCGCGAGAAGAAGAACTACGTGCCGATTCTGATGCTGACGGCGCGCGGGCGTCCGGAAGATGTGCTGCAGGGATTCGCGTCGGGGGCGGATGATTACCTGCCGAAGCCGTTTGAGCTGGCGATTCTGATTGCTCGCCTGGAGAGCCTGCTGCGGCGCAGTGTCTGGATGAAAGACTCCGACAGGGCGGGGGCTGGCGGTGGGAAGACGCGGCCGGCGCCGGTGAGCGAGCAGGCAACTGGCGGCGATACATTCAGTTTTTGCGGCAAGTCCATTGACTTCGGAGAACTGGAACTGCGCACGCTGGGAAATACGATCCATCTGACGGTGATGGAGGCGGAGCTGCTGCGCTATCTGGTGCGCAGCGAAGGCCGCGTGGTTTCGCGCAAGGCGATTTTGGAAGATGTGTGGGGATTGCACGAAGACACCGATACGCGCGCCATCGATAATTTTGTGGTGCGGCTGCGGCGGTACATCGAGGAGGATCCGTCGCAGCCGAAGCACTTGCAGACGGTGCGGGGAGTGGGGTATCGGTTTGTGGCGGAGCCGGAGTAAGGGCTGCTCGCAAGGACTTCTAACACGTTCTTTCAGAATTTCGTACAGCGGAATCCAACAGACTCCGGTCGAGTGCATAGCTACTGTCTTTACTCCGGAGCTCTGTAACCAATCCGCCAGACGACGCAGGTCCGCCGTAAAACTTTCAAACGCTCATTTTCAGTAACACGCAGGCCGGGTTTCTCTCTGAGATCGCTTGCGAGTTGTTCTTCCACGGTGATGATGTCAGCGCGGATACTCAATACGGCCGGCGGCTTAACCTAGTTGCCCGTTCTGCGGATTTGCAATCCAATACGAAGTTGGGATGAATACCGGCATACTCGCCGGCCTTGAGTTCAAATTGAAGCTGAGCATTGTCGGAGCGGATCCCGACCGGCCCCTCCAGCGTGGCCGCGTCCGGCCCAACCTCTCCCGCCCAAACCTCGCGGTCATCGATGAACACTTGCAGTTCTTCCTTCTTCATTTCCGCGCGCAGAGTGTGGGACTCGCCCGGCCGTAACCGAGGCAGATCGGAAGCCCGCTGTGGCGTGAGATCCTCATACCCGCGCTCCCCGCATGCCGCGCTGGTGTGTGCCCTCGGATTTCGCTTCACGGACACCACCAGCTTCGACTCCGGCTCAACCCGCCACATTGCATACACCAGGTTGCAGGCATCCTGCGCGCGCAGCTTCAACCCAAACTGTTGCCGCATTTCGCCCGAACCCAACGCCACCTTCTTCTGAGTCGGCCCGCCGTATGTGAACCGCAATTCAATCGCCTGTGACGCCCACGTATTCACATACGCGCGCATTTTGGGAACATTCACTGACAGGCGATCTCCAACTGTCTCCCCAATCGTACCCTCCGTCACGCAAAGACTCCCGCGACGCACCCTGAACCAGTTTCCAGCAGGAGCCTGCGCGAATGCAGCACCCAGTACAAAGGGGATCAGCAACACCCGAGCGCAAAAACTGTTAACAGGACTCTTCATGGCCGCTGCCCCATATCCGGATCTTCTTCTGGACAATAACAATTCTAGTCTTATTCAGACCAACACCCCGAAGCCCGTTTGTATCTAGATGAAGACCAGCCAGGTCACCATGCTGCCCAGCCCCATGCAGTTGATTTCTGGCGCCAAGGTTGAGCGGACCGACGCCGGAACCGAAGAGTTCGAAGGCCACCCGTGCAAGGTCGAAACTGTGGTGGTCACCGCCATCGATGGTAAAACCACCTCCTTGAAAATATGGGAAGCAGAAGACTTGAAGGGCGTCCCCGTGAAGATTGCGGTGAAGGCCAGGCTGGGTGAAGGCTTGGTCGCAGTGTACCGCGATGTTAAGCTCGAAAGTGTCAGCCCGGAATCATTCAGTCCTGCCTATAAATGCGTCCCTTTGGAAAACATTGGTCAGGTAGCCCCCCTGAGAAGCAACTGCGCCCGCCCAAGCCAGCGAAGAAGCAACCCCCACGGGTCGCGTATAATGCAATTTCTGTTTCCGTTTACCTGGGATTAGCCGGTTCAGGAGGGCCGTTTTCTCTACTCCGATCCGTTGGAACTAGCTTCAGGCGAGCGCCGCAGCCTCAAAAAGTCTCCGGGTCACATTGACTCGAGAACGCCGTTAAGAAGAAGGCGTAACAAGCTTGTCAATCCAATCCGGACGCGCATAATCGGTTGCGACGTACCAACGGAGAATTGCCCTTATGCTATTCCCGCGAAAGCTTACTGTCTCACTATTCTCTGCCATGGTCCTCCTATCAACGCTCAGCTTCGGTCAACAAACCAGCAAACAGGCATCTTGGAGCCTGCCGGATTTTTCGGCCACGGAATATATGTTGTACATGGGCCAGGCCCTACCGGGGTCGAAGGTATACCTTTTGGGCGACAAGTTCAGGGTCGAGCCCGCGGCGGAGCAGGCCATGATTTATGTCCCGAGCCTAAAAAAGGCATACCATCTGATGTTCATCGGCAAACCTGCGGCTACTTGCATTGACATGCCCATCGAGAAGGTGCAGATGCTGCCGAGTCCTATGCAACTGATCTCGGGGACCCCGCTGGAGTGGAGCGACGCTGGAGAGGAAAAGGTCGAAGGACACTCCTCCAAGGTCCAGAACGCAGTATTCGTCACGCCCAGCGGCAAGAAAGTTGAATCCAAGGTATGGCGAGCCCAGGATCTGGGAGGCGTGCCGGTGAAAGTGGAAGCCCGTGTTGGAGATACGGTGTTCGCAGCGGTTTACAGGGATATCACGCTCGAGTCTCCCTCCGAGGATTTGTTCACACGGCCCGCCAAATGCACTCCTCTCGACAAAATCGGCCAGGTTGCTCCGAACAATACCAAGCCGGGCAAAGTACCGCCACCGACGGACTAAAAGAGGCTTTGAGGTTCGTGCTTTTTGGCTGTCATTCGAGAGCTACTGCACGCAAAAAGAGGCCCTGCTTGCGCAGGGCCTCATCAGTTTCAGTTTACGCGTGGAGCCGGATCTTACTTGCCCAGCAGTCCGCGCGGGCTGCCAACGCCGGTGCAGTAATCCCAACCTGCCTTGGCGGCCACACCATTCGAACCCGTTTTCACGTCGTAAAAGTTCTTCGGATACGCCGTAACGGTAAACAGTTGTGAATAGATCAGGTTAAGTTCCTCGGTGTTGTAGTATCCACCGCCAGGAGGCGTTTGGCCGAGCTTTTGCTTGGTCAGATTGACGATGCCGGCCAGCGCCGGTGACGATAGGCTCGTGCCGCCCACGCCGTACCAGCCGCCATTGTCGTAGTCATACACATATACGCCGCTCCTGGGGTCGGCATTAAAGGACATGTCCGGAGTTTTCCGGGCAGCCTGCCCGAACGCTGCATACTGGTAATCCGTCCAGGGTCCCATTCCGTTATAAATGACAGGTGGACTCAGCCAGGTCTCGTAGGCACTGATGCCGCCCCCGGAACCTGCCCAGCAGCTCTCGTTGTTGAAATTGCCGGTATTGACAACGCGGTTAATGGTAGTACCGCCCGCAGAGATGACCCAGGGGTTGGAGCTGGGATACTCTGCGCCATAGCCATTGTCGCCCGCTGAGGCGAAGTAGGTGATGTGATCATAGTAGTAGCGGTAGAAGTAGTTGTCGTATCCCGAGGTGCCCTGTTGCGAGGCAGATTCGGCGCCGCTCCAGCTGTTGGAGATGTCGCCTCCACCGTAGGACTGAACCCAGGCTCCGGCGACTTGCTCGGCGTATAACAGGTTCGTGTAGGAGTTATCGCACGCTTCTACCAGGACGATGGTTGCTTGCGGGGCCATGGCGTGCGCCCACTCCACGTCCAACGCTTCCTCCAGCGCCCATCCCGAGTTCCACGGCGGCGTTGTGCAGGCGTTATTGCCGTTGGCATAGACTTTCACGAAGTTCGACGCCGGCAAACCCCACTGCGCATTGAACACGCTCAGGCTGTACGCGATATCGGGATTGTCAAATGCATCGACCACCGCGATTGCACCCCATCCACCATTGGGATAGGTCTTGTGATAGGGAGCAGTCGGCAGGCACCCGGTATAGGTCGGCCCCACTTTGTACACGCAGGTCATCGAGGCCGGGGTTTCTAACATTTGTTTGTAGGTGACATTCGGTTGCACGCCGCCGAGTTGTACCGGTGTGGCCATCGGTTGCGGCTTGCCACCCTGGGGTGAGTACAGAAGATAATTCGTGTGGGCACGCAGACCTGCGTCTTCTGGACGCGCCACGCTGCTGGCCGGCACGTAAACATCGGGGCCCGGCACATACGGAGTGACGGCTTGAGGAGTTGCCGGTGTTACGTACCCCGGAGTCGCTTCTTGTGCCATCGCCATCGTGCCGAAGCCCAGCAGCACTATGGCTGCCATTACCACAGCAATTCTCTGGGACATAAATGAAGCTCCTTTTCGGAATTAGTAATATGTCAATCGTTGTTTAAATCATCTCTGAAACTCGTTCCCTTCCTCGGCAAAGCTCACCGGAGGGCGAGACAACCCTAGTTGCTAGCAGAGCAGAGCACAGAGAAGTGCCAATGAGATTCGCGCATCGGCGGATCGATTGGCGTCCGTGTCGCGGACACGTGCCGGGGGAAGTGGGGATGAAACATTAGGTTTAAGGTGTAAGGAACTAAGCGTCGCCTGAGTTGTCCGGGCAGCTGCCGGCTGCGCCGCCATTGAGGGCAGAGGAACAACTTCGTAAGGCACGGCCTCTGATTCATCGTAGACGGCATCCAGGACGTCCACTGCCGGCAAACCCAGAGACACGCCCAAGGTGAAGATCATCAGGAAGACGACGGCAAAGCGCGGTTTTTTTGTCGCCACGCCCATGCAGGCTTTCTTAGCACGAAGGGTAGAACGATGTCAGTGAGATAGGTCACATATTGATGTGCGGTGATCGCCAAGAGCCACAGCGCAAAGCCAGACCGTCACTGTCGCAATATCGCCATTTCAGTGCGCCGGGATAGTGCAGTGAAGCTAAATTGATGGAATAGGTCTCTGACCGTATAGTGA
>PKUV01000058.1 GCA_003131315.1 Acidobacteriaceae bacterium | reverse complement strand
TGCCCTTATATAGATCAGGCGTCTCTGACAATGTCGGCGGTGTCAAGCACTTTTTGGGCGCACTAGCCCGTGCACTCCGAAGAGCGCGCCATTTCGCTCTAGTTGAAGCATTGCCATACCAACCCAAGGCTCGCTCGTAATCGTTTCAGGTCAGGACACTCGATCCGACCCATGCATCTCTTCGGTCACAACCTCGATCATGATTACTACTTCGAACTCCCCCGTGAAGGGGAGCGGGATACCCAATCAATTACTCGGTGTTCTACTGCACACCATCGCGATTTCCGGGCTGTCCCGCGTGCGAACCGAACTTCGTCAACTGCTCGTAATTCCATCCCTTGCGCCACATCCAGTACATCCGAACCGCCAGTCTACGGGCCATGGCGACCTTGGCGATCTTCCGTCCCCGCCGCATCGCCAGGTGGAAATACTTGCTGCGCCATTCCGGGTCGCTGCGCACCGTGACTTGCGCCGCTTCCACCAACAGGAACCGCAACAGAGAGTTCCCTTGTTTGCTGATGTGTCCTAGCCGTCGCCGCTCACCACTGGACTCTTCTGCCGGGACCAGTCCCAGATAGCTCGCGATCTGCTTGCCACACTGAAACCGATCCGCTCTCCCGACGATCAGCACATAAGCCAGCGCGGTAAGTGGACCCACCCCGGGATGCGTCCTCAACCGCTGCGCCTCGGGACATTTCTCCACTTCCTGCTCGATGGCTTGCGTCAGCTCCGTGATCGTCGGATTCAGTCGGTCCAGTAACTCCAGCAGATCGCGCCGTCGCCGGCTCGCCCACGGTGCTAACGGAAACGACTCCAGTTGCTTCCGTCCAGCTTCCCGCCACAACCCCTTCTTGCGGCGGAGGCCTTCGTTCAGCGCCACCGCTTGCAGTTGGTTCATGATCCGCGTGCGTGCCTGTACCATCCGATGCCGGTGCCACAGCAGTTGCCGCAGATCCCGATTCTCCCAGCTCGGTACCCAGATCTGCCGAAAGCGATCTTCGAGCAACAATCTCAGAATCAGCTGCGCATCCTGGCGATCCGTCTTCTGCTTGCGTACCCGCTTCGTTCGGATCTCGGCTGCGTCTCCGATCCACAACTCAAACTGCAGCTCGGAGAGCAGCCGTTCAAACCAGCGCGCATGCCCGCTCGCCTCCATCCCCACGCGCACCCCCATTCCCTGTGCCGCGAGATCACGGTAGAACTTCTCCGCTTCCTCGCGGTGCTGCAGTCGCCGCTCTTGCAGTTCCCCAGTTTCGGTATCCACAAAAGCAATTTGTTGGAAGCCCGGGTGATAGTCTGCTCCTATAATGATCATTGTTCGGCTCCTTCTCCCGAGCCTTTTTGGTTGGTTTGGCACCACCAAAGTCTACTCGGGCGTGGGAGCCGACATTGTCATGGAATCAATTACACCAACAACCCGTGGCTGCCGCCTGCCGCTCGTAGGACAGTAGGGCTGAACTCAGGCGAGGGCCGTTTTATATAGAGCGACCAGCTTGCTCCAGGCGCGCTCGGCATCGGGTTTGCTGTAGATTGGTTTGCCATCCTGGAGCGGCATGTCCGGTACGCACCAGCCATGCAGGGCTCCGGGATAGACTTCGATTTCCGCCGGAACATTCGCCGCCGCAAACGCCTGCTTCAGTTTGTCCTTCGCGTCGGGCTGACGCGCGTCGTCATTCGATGCGATTCCGAAATACATCCGCGCCTTGATCTTGGGCGCGAGCAAGTGCGGACTGTCCGGTTTATCGGTGACTAGGCCGCCACCGTGGAACGACGCGCCAGCGCCCACACGCTTGGGCAATGCGGCGGCGGTCTGGACAACCAGCGGCCCTCCCATGCAATACCCCTGGGTTCCGATCTTCTTTGCCTTGTTCACTTGTGGTTGCGCGTCCAGGAAGGCGATATAGGCGATCGCGTCCTTCTCCGCCGCACATGGCTCCTTAAGCGGCCCGGTCATCTGCTGTAGCTTCGCCATGTCGGCTTGATTCTGAAAACTAAAGGAAGCGTCGAACACGGGGGCCTTGGCCGTTCGATAGAACGGGTTTGGCACCAGCACCGAGTACCCCTCAGCCGCGATGCGCTTGCCGATGTCATGCATCGCAGGCCGTAGACCCAGCGCATCCGTCCACACCAGCACGCCCGCATAGGAACCGGTCGCCGGATGGATAAAGACCGCGTCGCTTGTGCCGTCCGGAGTTTTTACCTCGACATTGGTCTCGATGACCGGCAACTCCGCAGCCAAGGCCGGGACCGTTGCGGCGAGGCCGGCGGCTACGGACAAGGCGACGAAGTCGCGTCGTGACCAGTCGTGTGAGGGCCCTTCGTGGATGTTGTGATCCTGATCATCGTGAGTCATGGTGGTTCTCCTTCGGGAACAATCCGTCAGTGATTGCAGACACTTGTCGCACGTTGGCGCGGCCCTATTTTCGGCTGGTGTTTCACTTCTGATTGCAACAAATACCGACTGAGCGTCTGCCCCTCCAGCAACTCCATGGCGATGAAGGTTCGCCCATCGGCCTCGTCGATCTCGTGGATCGTGCAAATGTTCGGGTGGTTCAGAGAGGACGCGGCCTTGGCTTCCCGCTGGAAACGGCTGAGGGCTTGTGCGTCGTGGGCGAGTTCGTCGGGAAGGAACTTCAGGGCGACGTGACGACCAAGCTTGAGGTCTTCCGCTTCGTAGACCACACCCATGCCCCCGCCGCCGATCCTGCTGAGGATGCGGTAATGGGAAACCGTCTGACCCACGGGTTGGGAAGGCGTGGACACTGGCGAGAATGTTACGGGGGATGTAGGGGAAGGTCAACGTTCGGTGGCATTCCAGTTCAGGTCAGTTGAACCACGACCGCCACGTCGAATTTGGAATAATACTTCTTCACGTCCTTCGCCCCATACTTCTCCCGGAACTCTTCGACAACGGATTTCACGGCTTTGGCACCAGTCACGGGCACCGCACGGAACTCCGCCTCCACATCTCGCGCATCAATCCGAATCGACGGGTTCTGGTGCAAGTTCTTGTACCATTGCGTATCCGAGCCCTGCACGGGCGGGAAGTAGAGTGGAGGTCCCATGGAAGCAAAGCCCCTAGTTCCCGCCGCGCAGTATGTACGCATGTCCACAGAGGACCAGCAGTATTCCATCGCCAATCAAGAGGCAGCGATTCAGACATACGCAAGAAGCCATGGCTATGTCGTGGCATCGACCTACGCAGACGCGGGAAAAAGTGGCGTAGAGATCAAACATCGGAAGGAACTCCGACGACTACTTTCTGACGTGATGAGTGGCCGTGCTGAATACAAGGCGATTCTCGTTTACGACGTGAGCCGCTGGGGACGATTTCAGGATGTTGATGAAGCTGCCCACTATGAGTTTCTTTGCAGGAGTGCGGGTATACCCGTGCGCTACTGTGCAGAGCAATTCGAGAATGATGGATCACTATCAAGTTCGATACTAAAGGCCCTGAAGAGAACGATGGCGGCAGAATACAGCCGCGAACTGGGAAGCAAAGTCTCCGCCGGGCAGCGCCGCCTTGCGCTGCTGGGATTCCGGGTTGTGGGAATGGCCGGATACGGGTTGCGGCGCATGATGGTGTCCGCTGATGGGCGTAGGAGGCTTATTTTGAAAGACGGCGAGCGGAAAGCGATTCAGACGGATCGGATTATCCTCGTACCCGGTCCTAAGAGAGAGGTTGACTGCGTCCGCACAATCTTCGGACTTGCTGCGGACTTACGAAAGACACCGCGGGAGATCGCGAAAGAGTTAAATGTTCGCCACATGCACTTTTCGAATGGACGACCTTGGGATCGCTCATCTGTTTATCGCATCCTAACGAACGAAAAATACGCTGGGTGCAATACATACGGGAAAACGACAGGAGCGTCGTCGGTATGTCGGAGTTGGTAGCCAAAATCCAAGCCCCGCCTTTAGTCGAGGGGCAAGTAGTAACAGGAACGCTGTTCAGCGAACCGATGCGGGTCGAGACCATTCGTGAGAGTGGACTCGGCACGTGGGTCGTGGGCTTGTGCGGGCTCGACACAGAACGCTTTCGGAAGGTGACCCTCACCGCCGCCGATCTCCAGCAACTTCAGGTGCAGAAGCCCCATTTCACCTACGACGGCGACGGACAAGTTCTTAGGATCGGCGTTCAGGCGTACTCCCTCGGCATCGCATACGAATTCGATCCCTACTTTGGACTCTCGATTTCTCGCGTAGACCCGCTACCGCACCAGCTTGAAGCCGTCTACGACTATTTGTTGAAGCGGGTGAGTCTAATTGATTTTGCCCGCTGCCGGACCGACGGCGGTGGCCTGCTTGGTCTTGGGGTCAATGCCGATCAGCGCCACTCCGCCCACTCCGCCGCGGCTGGCGGTAACCACGTGGCCGCGAGCCCTCAACTCGGCCTGCACTGCTTCGGGGAGGGTATGGGGCACGGAGAGGCTGCCCAGGCTGGCACGGTCCTGACCGAAGGAGCTGATGAAATGCGTGGTAGAGAAGCGCGGCGCCTTAAACGCCTCCTCGGGACTCATGCCGAACTCCACGTAGTTGAGGATGACCTGGATGGCTGCCTGATCCTGCTGGTCGCCTCCCGCCACCGAGATCGCCATCACGGGTTGGTTGTCATGGAAAAGCAGCGTGGGGCTCAGCGTAATTCGCGGCCGCTTGCCGGGCTGGATAACGTTCGGAGTTCCCACAAACGTGTTCAGGCTGCTGAGCCGGCTTCCGTGAATAATGCCCGTGCGTCCGGCCACGCCAGCTGTGCTTGACAGGCCGCTGGGAGTCGCCGCGATGACGTTCCCGAACTTATCCGTCACACACATGACGGTGGTTCCGCCATGCCAGGGTCCGGTGATGGTGGGCGGCTTGGTCGGTTTCATAGTGTAGGGGTCGCCTGGCCGGAGCTCGAGAGATGCCTTTTTCGGATCGATCAGCTTGCGCCGCATTTCGGTGTACTGATCGGAAAGCAACTGCTGCATCGGCACCTTCGCAAAGTTCGGATCGCCGTAATACTCGTCGCGATCTGCTAGCGCCAGTTTCTCCGCTTCAATCACCGTGTGGATGTAGCCCGCCGAATTGAAGCCCATCTTCTTCAGGTCGAAGCCTTCCAGCAGGCGCAGCGTCTGTGAGAGATAAGGACCCTGCGTCAACGAACCGGCCTTATATACCGTGTAGCCACGGTACGTGGTTTTGAGCGGATCCACCACGGGAGTTTTGTGTGCGGCCAAATCCGCCTTGCGAAGGAAACCGCCCTTTTCGATATACCAGGCTTCCAGGGCGGCGGCGATGTCGCCGCGATAGAAGCGGTCCGAGACGGCTTGGAGTCTCTGCTGCCGCGTACCTTTCGCGGCCTTTTCGGACTCCACCAATTTGCGAAAGGTCACCGCCATATCCGCCTGCCAGTTCACGCCGGTTTCGATCCTCTTCTGGCTGCCGGTATCGATATACCAAGTGGGGCCGTTGGCGTCCAGAATGGCCAGCGTCGGCTGCACGACCTCGTCGAAGCTTTTGGTTCCGTAAAGTTTCAGCAGGGTGACGACCGCATCTATGGTGCCAGGCACGGCGGCTGCCTTGACGTCACCGTCCGGGATTCCGTGTTCCATGTACCAGGCGATGGCTTTGGGGTCGCGAGGGGCCTCCCCTTGTCCCTCCAGCAGCTTCACGTTTTTCTGGTCGGCGCTGTAAACCAGAATGGGAACCTCTCCTCCTACGCAGAACGCGCCTACATAGGTTACGGACAGTGCCAGCAGAGTGGCGGCGCCTGCATCGGCGGCGTTTCCGCCCTGTTCCAGAATCTTGATGCCGGCCGCAGTGGCGGCAGCCTTACCGGAAACAACCACGCCCTGGCTGCCGGCGGCGACACTCGGTCCCCGCGGGCTGATTGGCGTTTTGGTGGCCTGCGGCCAAGCGAAGGGCGCGAGTAAAAGGAGGGAAACGGATGATATCGAAATGACCTTGCGCATAAGAGGTCAACTCCGTTGAAGTGGCCGGCATCCATTGCCCGGCATGTCGTCAAGACTATATCAACTCTCTTATTCCGCGCGGCCTCCGTCGCCGGGCGCAGGACAGCCGGAGCGCAAGAGCTCCCAGCCCCGGCGCTCCGCCTTGGTTACGCCGACTTACCAAGCCAGGTGTAGGGAAAGTTGCGTCACTCGCGGCGCACTACCGGAGTTGCGCACTCTCAGCAGACGTGACGCTAGTCGGATCATTTGGCTTGTTCAACAATCTTCCGGTTGAGCAGCTTCCGCATTTCTGCTCGTGACCTGAGTTCTCGATATCCTCGCGGGTGATGCGGATCTTCAATTCGCTGAATGCCCACGCGTACGTGGCGTGTTTTCCCGACCGATTCGCGTCCACAGCAAAAGAACGATCGGTGAACGGGACAAACTTCGTTGCGGCGCAGTTTCATGGGGCTTCCCTCCGATCATTGCTTGGGCTTGATGTGAATGGCTGAGTGCGGCAGGGGAACGGAAACTAGCTCGCAGGAGAAAGGGCTCTTATGTTCACTAATGTGCGATGTTCACGGCGCGTGAACATCGCTGATTTCGTGAACACGATAAATCCCTTAATTCGCGGCCTTGAAGGATTATGTTTTATGTACCGTTAATGTCCCATAGGGCGATCTATTTGACACAAAACATAATTATTGTTATATTTAATGCATAATAATTCGCCCTACAGGCCATCCATTGAACACAACATATAACCCGAGCTTGAAAACCTCCAAGGGGCCGATGGCTGGCCTCCTGATGGCTCTTTACGACTCCGGGAAGACCATTTTCACGATCGCGGATGCCGCGAGAATTACCAGGCTTTCACCGGCCTTGGCCAGTAGTCTCCTTTATAAAGCGGCAAAGCGCGGACTGGTGTCCCGCTTAAAGAGAGGTCTTTTCGTCATCGTCCCGCCAGAGCTGGGAAGCTCAACCCAGTATTTTGGGAATCCTTATCTCGTGGCCCGCCATCTGGTTGGCTCTGCCCCGTACTTTATCTCCCATGGATCGGCCATGGAACTCCACCGCATGGTGACTCAGCCACAGTTCGTGATATTTGTTTCCAGCACGAAGCGCCTACCGAAACAGACGCTGCACGGCACCGAGTTCCGGTTTGTCTACCTGAAAAGCGATCACTTCTTTGGCACCATGAAGCATTGGGTCACGAAAGAACAAGCGGTTGAAGTCAGTGATCTCGAACGCACCATCCTCGACGGGCTGCGGCAACCGGAATACTGTGGAGGTATCACCGAAGTTGCCAAAGGACTCTGGATGCGCCGTGCCGATATACGTCCACCGAAGCTTGTCGAATACGCCACACGCTTTAAATCAGGCGCAGTGACCCGCCGCCTCGGCTATTTGCTGGAGCTGCTGGGCGTGGGTTCAGAAGTGGAACTGAATTCTCTTCGGAAGTCCCTGACGGCCACCTACGTTCCGCTCGATCCCATCTTGCCGCGCGAAGGGCCGCATCTCGCCAAGTGGCGCCTGCAAATCAATGTTTCGCCCGAAGAACTGCAAGCGGTTCGGAGCACTTGATTGATCCCGCAGCGCAACATCTCGTTGCTGTCGAACCGGCTTGCGGCCGGTGGCGGCACGCGCATTCGAGAGGACGTTCTGGAGCGGGACTACTGCCTCGCTTGGTTTTTGTGTGGACTGTCCGAATCCGACTTGCGACCTGCCCTCGCCTTTAAGGGCGGGACGGCGTTGAAACGCTGCTACTTTAGCGACTACCGGTTTTCCGAGGACTTGGATTTCACTTTGCGGGAGCCGCTTACCTTCGAAGACATCCGCGCCGGCCTGGAACGTTTATATAGTCTTGCAGGAAAATTCTGGCATCACTTTTGCGTTTGGTCGCGAAGACCGCCAACCCCACGTCAACAGCCACACGTTTTATCTCCACTACACCGGGCCATTGCCCGCGGGAAATGACGTGAAAGTAGACATCACGATAGATCAACGCCTGGTATTTCCGCTTCGCGAGCGGCCTATCCTACGCGGCTATGATGAATTCACGGACTTGCCAGAGGGCCGGGTGATCGATGTCTATTCTCTGGAAGAAATCGTTGCCGAGAAAACGATGGCCCTGGCCGATGCTGCAAGGAATGAACCCCGCGATCTTTATGATCTTTGGTACCTCACATCGAACGAAGGAGTCGAATTGGAGCCGTTGATTCCAGCAATCCGCGAGAAACTGGAATTCCGCGGCAAGCGATGTGAAGGACTGCAAGCAGCAATTGCGGCAAAGGGAAACCGCCTGGAGGCGTTGTGGGCCAAGAGATTGACTTACCAAATGGCTGCTCTGCCCCCGTTTGAACAAGTCTTCAGAGCATTGCGCAGAACATTGCGACAGGCGGAGTTACCGTAAATCTGCTTAAGCATTCTGTCCATTAGGTAATCCGCCGATGATTTCAATAGCGGCGGCTCCTTGACGCACCACTATATAGGCGCGTAGTATCGGCCCGAAACCAGTGCCCCTCCGCGGTAAATGGTATGCCGTCAGTTGTCCGTGTGCACTCTAAGCCTTCTTCCAGCGCTGTGACCGCGCCGTAGATTCCCGCGTTGTTCTGGTTCGCACGTTCGCACGAACGACCGCCTTCAGCATAAAGCGGTATGATTCCCCTTCGAGTTCAGACCCTTAGGCGTTCGCTACGATACCAACCGCAACGGCACGGGATCGCACTTCACAGGTAGCGCGTGATAATCCCGTTTTATCATTCACGATCCAGACGGACCTTAGTGCCATCTTGCGAATGCCTGAACCTGAAATCCGGCACGCAACTGGCACATAGCCGATCATGAATGATCAGATTTCATCCGGGTGGGGCGACGAGCGGACTTATCGGCCGTCAGTCGTCCATTCGGGTCGACCCTTTTTCTCCGTTACACCACCAGTGGGTTGCTTGGATGTTGTCTGGGTGGTCGTCTCTCCACGCCCCTCCCAATGCCCTTTGGATCGCGGTGGTCCGGCACGATGTCGTTGTAGTCCGTGAATTCCTCGTGGCAAATGGCACACTTCCGACCTTGCTCAACAATTTTGCGATTCAGCAGTTTCCGCATTTCCGCTGGCGACCTGAGTTCGCGATATCCTCTTGGGTGATGCGGATCCTCGATTCTCTGAACACCCAGTCGTACTCTACGTTCCTTCCGAGCTTGCTCCCGACCGCAGCAGAAGAGGGACCTATGGATCGGACAATATTGGTTGCGACGCAGCCTCATGGCATTCCTCCTGTGAAACCTGCTGGGTGATGAGTGGGAAATCGGGTCAGAGAGCCTTTTAACCGCAGAGGCGCTGGTACAATTCCTGCCCGAGGGAAAACATGCTGAACCTGGCTGACGCAGTCCGGCAGTTGAAGATGGAAAGGGACCAAGCGGAGAAGAAGCTCGAACAGTTAAACGCCGCCTTGAAGATTCTGGGCACTCTCGGCGGAGCAAGCCGAAGGCTTGGGGGTGGTCAGACGGCGCGCAAAAAACGCAGGCCCATGTCAGCGGCTGCCCGCAAGCGAATTGCAGCGGCACAGCGCGCACGTTGGGCGAAATGGAAGGCGGCAAAGCGAAGCAAGTAAAGGTACCCCACCTGTATAGTCGTCACTGTTCGCAACGGCTTCGGCTGCTGGCGCGATGCTTTGCTGGTCCCGCGCGACTCGACTCCTCGACTACCCCCACCCAGCGCCCCCACCCAGCGCCTTGACGCACCCAAATGCAGGCGCGTAATATCTGCCGCAAACCAGAGCCGAGTAGACTTATGTTGGCTCCTGGCCATCACGAAGCCGCCGACCAGCGCAAAGCCGAATGGACCTCTTGCGGTACTGCTATGGAGCAAATTGCCCCACCCCGTCCCGAACTTCCTCCCAGACAGATGTCGCGTTCTGGCTGGCGGGCCACTTCGATACTTTTCGCCGTAATCGCAATCGTTCTCCTCCTGTTGGTACTTCGCGCCAAACTTCAAGGAGTCGAAGTGTCTCCGCTGCTGATGGTGGCGGTGGCAGTGGCTTTCTGCACTGTGATCTTCCTCGGCACACGATTCTTGATCAATGCGCTCGGAGAGCATCGCGCAA
>PKUV01000102.1 GCA_003131315.1 Acidobacteriaceae bacterium | reverse complement strand
AAAATTTAGCCGGACACTAGTGTTCTAGGCATTGTGGGAGACCATTTGCTCGGCGGAGTCTGGATCCCTGGCTCGGTCACGGCGAGAGGCATTGAGCGGCAATTTCCGGCGGCACCGGGTTGTAGAAGAACCAGGATGCCCACTCGAACCCCGTCACGCGGACGATTTGCGGCAAGATTTGCAAGTGCCAGTGGAAGTCGTCTTCGATTGTGTTCCAATAGCCCGCTCTCGGGCGCAGAAAGGGTCTGTCCTGGAGCGTTAAGTTGTAGGGTGGCCCGCCCACGGTGTGGTCCAACTTCTGCAGGACATCGCGTAGAATCCGTGCCAGGTTTTCAATTTGCCCAGGACTGATCCGGCTGAACGCGCTGCTGTGAGATTTGGGAAACACTCCCATCTCGAACGGAAAGCGCGAGGCGAATGGAGCAAACGCCACAAAATCGGCATTCTCGGCAATTAGCCGCCGGCCCTTGAGCTCTTGTTGGAGTACGTCGCAGTAGATGCACCGTTCCTTCAAGGCAAAGTAGTCGCGAGCGACCATGAGCTTTGTCTTAAGTGAGCGCGGTGTTACCGACAGGGCCATCAATTGCGAGATTGAATGACTAATGGTGTGCGCACCGGCTCCTTCGCCGTGATTCTTGAAGATGAGCACGTAGCGCATCCGCTTATCCCCCTCCAGGTCGATGATGCGAGCCACGTAAGCTCTGATGACGTCAGAGAGTTCGTGGACTTCCAGTTCGTGTAGGCTACGGTCGTGTCGGGGTGTTTCCACGATGATCTCGTGGGCGCCCACGCCGTTCATCAGATCGTGGAACCCTTCCGCGCGTCGTCCCAATTCCCCTTCGATCCGCAATAGTGGATTGGCATTGGAGACCACCCGCACGGACCACCCTGGCCCGTTGGGGGACGAGCCCGGATTTCGGATGGCGAAGACTTCCGGCGGGGTTGCAGCCTCGTTGGTTTCGCAGAATGGGCAGAACATCGTTTCCCTCACGAATCTCTTGAACTGAAAATCCGAGGGCCGTACCGTGTTGGTCTCGGCCACGATTACCCAGCTGCCAGTAAGAATATCTTTGCGCATTTGAGACATTGGGGCCTCACGGTGCTGAGTTCGGTCGCAACTTCCCTCTTATCTCTTCTGCAAAGTCTCGGAGAATTTGGGGGTGAATTTGGGTCGCCATGCTCATGCTTGTTCCAATGAACAAAAGCCGACTCACCGCCGGCGGCTTCAAAGCAACCGCCTGCGGCAACTAGGCTGTCTCTAAGCTCCACTCGGGCCCGGTGGTAGCGCTTTCCGGTCTTCCCCAGTCGTTGCTGCAGACTTGTCAGCGCTAGTCACAAGGGCTCAGGAAATTCAACTTCCCGTTATTCATCGATCGTTTCCGATTGTTACCACTGAGCCTAGTCCAGCCATTTTCTAGCTAAACATCCTTCAGTTGGTTCTCATCCATCCCGAAATAGTGGCCCAGTTCATGGATGACCGTCAGGCGGATTTGCTCGCGGACTCCGGCCTCGCTAGAGCAGACCGCTTCAATATTCTTCTGATAAAGCACGATGTGATCCGGCCCCGTCGCTAGGTCGAATATGCTCTTCTTGGTCGTGGGCACGCCATGGAAGAGACCCAGAAGCAACCGCCTTTGCTGCCCCGACTGCGGTGATGGCTGGTTCGGCGGCATATCCTCTACCAGAACGGCAACGTTACGAATGCGACTGCGAAATTCTTGTGGGAGCGAGTCGAGCGCCTCCTCAACTACCTTGACGAAATGTTCCCGCTTCATCCTTCACCCACTCCAATAAATGAGGGCACGCTCACTCCGAGTACCCGTCGTCGTCTTTGTAGTCATCATCGTCATCTTCTTTGCCGTCGCCTTCGTCTTCCTTTTCGTCTTCTTCCTCGGCTGGCTCTTGTCGAAGGAGGACATCGGCAGCTGCCAACCGATCAGAAGGGTCTGAGTCGGGGCATTCCGGATGTATTCTGCTCACGTCCAATGGTACGCCCGCACCCTTGGCAACGCAGCGACAATAAGCCAGACTGCACTGGAGCGGCTCGGAACTCCGCCGCCACGCCTCGCGCTCCGCGCGGTGTACCGTTCCTCGGCGTAAAATAGAAGTAGTGAAAGACTATGAAAATACCAAATTTGTTGTGAAAGTGAGCCGTGGCGGTACCCACGCCCCTGAATACGTGCAGCGGATTGATCGGACTCCCATCCAGACGACAACCAACCGTAAGCTGGCACTGGTTATGGGGAGATTCACGGCCGAAGACGCTGTCAAATCCCTCCAAAACTCCCGGTGCAGCCCGGAGTTAGTGTCCGTACAGGTTAGTGCATAGATAGTTCAGACCAGTTCAACCACAACCGCCACGTCGAATTTCGAATCATCCCGAAGGTTCCCGACAACAGACTTCACAGCCTTTGCCTCAGTCACAAGGAACGACCCGGAGAAAGCCGCTACTTTTGCGGCGTGTGTTCAAAAGGTAGCTTGGTGTATCGCGCCTTCTCAAATTCGATCACGAGTGCCACTCTCCCCTCGGGGCTGCGGAAGGGAAAGGGCTTCCCCGTGTACTTGAGCGAGATGGCGTCCATGTACTTGAAATCGCCATCAGGACGGCGCTCGACCACTCGGCCACGAAGCTGGGCCTCCTGATACGGGTCGTGGAAATCGACGATGGAGAGCGAGACACGCGGATCGCGGCGTGTGTTCTTCGCTTTGAGTGAGCCTTCCCCGGTACAGATCAGGATGCGGTCACCTTCACGGCCCACCCAAACGGGTACGCTCTGCGGTGAGCCGTCAGGCATGAGGGTGGCGAGATGGGCGAAGTTGGGGCCATCGAGCAAAGCTCTGATTTCGCTGGAAAGCGGAATCGGCATGACGACCGTCCTTACGCGGGAGTGTTGAACAAATCTATCGCTTCAATTCGACCGAGCGATGGAATGTCATTCGCCGCCCGACAACTGCTGCGATAGGTAATTGGCAATGCCCATTTCCTTGATGGAATGAAGCTGAGCCTCCAAGAAGTCCGCGTGCCGCTCTTCGTCCTGAATCATGCGCTCGAACAGAGCCCTTGAGCCGTCGTCCTTTGCCTCGACGCAGACCTTCACGGCTTGGTTGTATTGGCGCACCGCATCCTGCTCGTCTTTGAGGTTGATGTCCATTTGCTGCTGCACCTTGCTGCCGAGTTGAGGCTTCAACCCGACATCGACAGAGGGAGTGCTGTCCAAGAAGATAATGCGCTCAATGAGTCCTTCCGCGTGCCGCATCTCCTCGATGGCGCGGGCCTTCGTGCCCTCGCCAAGCCGCTTGTAGCCCCAGTTCTGGCACATCTCCGACTGCGTCATGTACTGCACAATAGCCGTCAATTCCGAGCTTAGAGCCGAGTTCAACTGCTCAATGACCTTCTCGTCGCCGTGCATAGTTTTGCCCTCCGTTCTTCACCATTTTGCGATCTGGGCAACAGGGAAGCTGTGACCCAGAGCACAGGGACGCGGCTAGGCAGGCATCACTGGGTCGTTCGCCCAAGTTCCAAACGCACCTGACTTACGCATAATCACCGAGCCGCATTCTCCGATATTCCCAGAACCGGCTCTGCGTCGCCGAGAATAAAGCGTTAACATCAATCTACGCTCGGAGACCGCGATGGGACCGTTCCGCTTTCATCTCTTCGTCTGCACGCAGCAAAAGCCAGAAGGCATCCCCTCCTGCCCGGCCAGCGGGTCGTTCGCTGTGCTCGACGCGCTCGATCGCGAGATACAGGCGCGCGGCCTCAACAACGATGTGCAACTCACTACCTGCGGCTGCATGGGACTGTGTGATGAAGGTCCAGTGATGGTCGTCTATCCGGCAGGGGTGTGGTACCGACGCGTGCAACCGTCTGATGTATCCGAAATCGTCGGTACGCATCTGCGCGACGGCAAGCCCGTCGATCGTCTCGTATGGAACGATGCCCCTGCGATGAAGGCCATGTCGGTCGAGCATCGGGAAAAGTTTCGTGACGCGATGGCTGCCCACGAGAAAGCAGGGATGCTGCCCGATCGCCTCGATCAGATGATCCGCGGCTACATGCCGTGTCGTTGCATTCTTACGGCGCTTGAACTCGACATCTTTAGCGCCGTCGGGGACGGAGCCAATGCCGGACAGATCGGGACGAGGATCAACGCGAATGCCCGCGCCGTAGGCATGCTGCTCAACGCGCTCGTCGCCCTCGGACTGCTCTGCAAGAGCGGCGACGATTACAAGAACACGCCCGAGTCAGCACGTTTCTTTGTTCAGGGATCCAAAGACAACCACCGCAATGGTCTGTTGCACACAGCCAACATCTGGCATCGCTGGAGCACAATGACCGACGCTGTGCGCAGTGGTACCCGCATCCCCATCGATCGCGACGATACCCCCGAATGGACGCGCAACTTCATTGCCGGCATGCAACGCACCGCCAAAGATCGCGCCCCGCTTGTTGTGAAGACCCTGGGCACAGCCGGTGTTCGCCGCATCCTCGATCTCGGCGGCGGCTCCGGAGCATACTCCATCGCGTTCGCAAAAGCTTGTCCCGATGTGCAGTGCGAGATCCTCGACATCCCAGAGGTCGTGCCGCTCACCGCCGAATATGTCAGCAAGGCCGGCGTCTTAGCACAAGTCAGCCTTCGCACTGGAGACATGCTCCAAGACGACTTTGGCTCCGGCTACGACATCATCATGCTTAACGCGATCTGCCACATGTTTTCCGAGGAGCAGAACCGGGACATCTTCCGCCGTGCACACCAGGCACTCGCGCCGAACGGCCGCCTCGTCGTGCAAGACTTCATCCTCAATCCCGACAAAACCGGGCCGCAACACGCGGCACTGTTCTCACTGAACATGCTCGTCGCCACCGACGCCGGTGCCAGTTACAGCGAGTTCGAATACACCCACTGGATGAAGGCTGCGGGTTTCACCGAGGTATGCCGGATCAACCTACCCGGGCCTAGCGAGTTGATTGTGGGACGAGTGAAATAGGGCTACCCATTCTTCCGGGTTATGTGGTGTTTGCCCCCTCAAATCGTCGCGTACTGTTCCAGAAGCGCTTGTGTCCGAGTACGCCGGCAGAACTAAGCCGCTGGCGCGGCGGAGGAAGAGTAGTGGAGTAGCGAGGCGAGTACGGCGGCGCTAGCTTTGGGTCACAGGAGGGAGGTTTCCTATGACCCGACTCCGTCAACGCATGCTGGAGGATCTCCAGCGGCGCAACTATTCGCCCGACACCATCCGCGGCTACATTCTGGCGGTCAAACAGTTTGCCGAGTATTTCGGCCGGCCCCCCCGAACAGATGGGTGCCGAAGAGATCCGTCGCTATCAGCTCTACCTGCTGCACGAGAAGAAGCTCGCCATAGCTGTTAACCGGAGGGTTGTAGGTTCGAGTCCTACCTGAGGAGCCATTCTTTCAATGGCTTAGCAGAATGCGCAATCCGCTTGCAATCCGTTTACGCTAGTTTCCCAAACGCAAGCCCCGCAACCTTGGAACTGGCAACCGCCATTTCATCGGTCACGATATCCCCGTAGACGTTCATCGTTGTGCGAATATCGGTATGCCGCATCAGTTTTTGCTGTACGGCAATCGGCGTTCCCACAGCGTCGAGCCAGCTTCGGTACGTGTGCCGGAAAGAGTGAGTACCCAACTTTCCGATACCTGCACTGACAGCTGCGCGTTGAAGCTCTCGCCAGAATCCCGTATAAGAATACGGCAGCCGCCCCAATTTTAGCGGACTGGCGAAAATCCAGTCCTCTGCCGATGCAAATTCGGTTGTCTGTCGCCACACCTTCAAGCAACCCAAAAGTTCCTTGGCAATCGTCAGGTATTTTCGGGAGGCAACGGTCTTCACGTCATCGACTCTCTGCCCCACAATGCCGCGCTCAACCCGAAGAGTGCCGTTAAGCCAGTCCACGTCCGCCCATCGCAGAGCGAGACATTCGCTGATGCGAAGGCCAAAGCAGACGCAAACCATTGCCATCGTTCCGAAGGGCTCTCTTAGATGCTGACTAAGCTTTTGGAACTGTTCTACGGTGAGGCTTCGAGGTTGTCGCGTTCTCTTCGTTGCTCCCTTGACGACTACAAGATCAATTGGGTTTCGAGAGACTTCGAGGACGCCCGCCCACATTGCGAAGTCAACGAGTACATGTAGCAGGTTCCGAACATGCGACTTGCTCTTCGGAGCCAACTGCAACTGCCTTAACCAAAGCTCTACAGGCCGGGGCTGTACCTCGCTGATGGGTTTTTCGCCCCATTGCGGCAGAACATGGTTGTTCAGCCAAGAGCGATACACTCGCGCTGTGGAATAACGCGAAGGCATTCTCTCCGTACAATACCGTTCTGCTATCAACCTCACCGTTGGGATGCTTGCCGTTGTCATTTTCGGAGTGTCCGTCGGTGGGTTGAAGAGCTGCGCTGCTCGCCAAGCTGCTCCCTTGGTTGGATATTCTGCCAAGGTGCCGATTTGCTTGGATCGGCGCTTTCCTTCCTCCCACCACAGGAAATTCCATGTTTTCCTTCGTGTGTCAAAGACCACACTACCTGTTTTGTGCCGTGCTGCCCTTTTCATTGATCCGTCCTTTCCGCAGGGCGCACGGATGGCACCGTGGATGGTAGCACGGCGGATTCCAGAAGAGCCGCGTCTAAGTCCACCTGCCGAAAGCGCCAGACGCGACGCTGGATGCCGGACAGCGCAAATGCTTTCACCTTGCCCTGTCGGACCCAGAGCAACAAGGTGCGAGGTTTGACCTTGAGATGATTGGCCGCCTCGTTAGCCGTGAGCCATTCCGATTGGATCATCGTTTCCAAATTGCTAGCCTCTCGTGCCGTAAGGCCAAAACTGCGAGTCGGGTGTCGGCCCTCGTGTTTCACGCGCTTGCCCACGGTGGCGAAGAGTCATACTGCTGGCAAGCCGCTATTCTGTTGATCGTTAAGCCCGCTCTTGCTCTCATTCAGCGCAAGGAGCAGAAGCACACCTGCCATCACTGCGGCGACGATCAGAATTGCTCCCACAACTGTAATTTTCATTGTGTCGGCTCCCATGTGACGATGGCACCGCAGTTCTTC
>PKUV01000050.1 GCA_003131315.1 Acidobacteriaceae bacterium | reverse complement strand
GTCTCGCTCGTCATTGCCGCTGCCACCGGCGCCGGCATGATGGTGGAGTGGCCGACGCTCGCGCTCTTCTGGTACGCACCCCGCACCACGGGTGGCGTCGTGGACCCGATTTTTGGCAAGCCGCTGAACTTTTTTCTGTTCGCCCTGCCCGCGTGGCAGCTCATCGCCAGCTGGCTGCTGACGCTAGCCGTGATTACCTGTTTACTTGCCGTTTTCTTCATCCTCGTCACGGGCGGAACCCGTGTGCTCGCCGGGCGTCTCAGCCGCTACGTCACATTACCTTGGCGCGGGATCTCCATCACGTTTGCGTTCCTGTTGCTGATCCTCGCGATGCGTGTGTATATCGGCCGGTTCGAGTTATTGCTCGAGGATCACACGATCTTCGGGGGTGTGACCTACACGGACGCGCACGTCACGCTCACAGGGATGCTCGTCGTCTGCGCGGCGCTCGTTCTCGGCGCGGCGATCGCAGCTGTCAACGCCGTGCGGGTGCCACGCGGGCGCTGGCTTGTTGCGGCGATCCTTCCGGCCGCGGTCTGTTATGTCGCCCTTCAAGCAATCGCCTGGTACGTCAGCAGCTTTATCGTCAAACCGAACGAACTGGTTCGCGAGAAGCCCTACATTGTCTACAACACCGACTTGACGCGGCAGGCCTACGGATTGAACCGGGTCTCGCAGCGCGAGTTTCCCGCTGAGACGACCGTCGACGCGGCCGACCCAGAGAACAATCAGGCTACGCTTCAGAACATCCGGCTGTGGGACTGGCGCGCACTCCAGGACACGCTGCGTCAGATTCAGGAAATCCGCACTTACTACGACTTCCCCGACATCGATATTGATCGATACGACATTGACGGCACGACTCGCGAGGTGATGCTCGCCACGCGCGAGCTGAACGTCGATAAGCTCCCGGAGAGCAGCCGCAACTGGATTAACGAGAAGCTGATCTACACCCACGGCTACGGCATCACGATGAACCCGGTCAATGGGTTCACGCCGGAAGGGCTGCCCACGCTGATTCTGAGCAACATGCCGGTCCAGAGCACGGTGCGTAGTGTAACCGTGACGCGCCCCGAGATTTATTTCGGCGAGATGACCAATACCGACGTCTACGTGAAGACACGGCAGAAGGAATTCAACTACCCGCAAGGCGCGAGCAACAGCCTCACGTCGTACGAAGGCAACGGCGGCATCGTGCTCGGCGGTTTTCTGCGCCGCATCATTATCGCGCTCGACCGCGACGACCTCGCAAAGCTACCGTTCAGCGATGACGTGAACAAAGATAGCCGGCTGCTGATGCGGCGCAACCTGCGCGATCGCGTATCCGCATTAGCGCCGTTCCTCACCTACGATCCGGATCCCTACATCGTGCTCGGCGACGATGGCCGGCTGTCGTGGATCATGGATGCGTTCACGGTTTCCGACAGCTATCCGTACTCGAGCCATTACCATCTCGACCAAAATCTCATTAACTACATGCGGAACAGCGTTAAGGTGGTCGTCGACGCTTACGACGGTACGACAACGTTTTACGTGTTTGATACGGACGATCCGATCATCGCAGCCTACCGCCGCATCTTTCCGAGTCTATTCAAGGATGCGGCCATGATGCCGTCCGGGCTGCGCAAACACGTGCGCTACCCCGAGTTGTTGCTCAAACTGCAGGCGGAAGTCTACGGCCTGTATCACATGACGGATCCGGAAGCGTTCTACAACCGTGAGGATCTGTGGACGGTCGCCACCGAAGTCGGCATGAGCGAGGGAGGTTAGCAAATAACGCAGGCGATGCAGCCGAACTTCGTGCTGATGAAACTGCCGGGCGAAACTGGAGTGGAGTTCGTGGAGATTCTGCCATTCACGCCGGCCAACCGGAATAATCTGATTGGCTGGATTGCCGGGCGCAGCGACGGCGCACAATACGGTACGTCGGTGGTCTACAACTTTCCCAAAACCAAGCTGGTCGACGGACCGCTACAAATCGAGGCGCGTATCGATCAGAACGCGCAGCTGTCCGGACAATTGACGCTGTGGAATCAGCAAGGCTCGCACGTGCGGCGCGGGGCCCTGCTTGTGATTCCGTCCGGGCGAGCGCTGTTGTATGCAGAGCCGATTTACCTACAGGCCGAGCGGAGTCCGATGCCGGAGTTGCGTCTGGTCGTGCTCGCGCTGCAAGATCGGCTTGCGTACGGACCAACCTTCGAGTCGGCGATGGCGGCCCTTTTTGGCGGAGCGGTCTCGTCGATGAGCGCCGCGGCAGTCCCCGCGGAGCCGGTGCGAGGCGCACCGGCATCCGCCGCGTTGCCCCAGCCCGCAGCGGATCTCAACGCGCTCATCAAGGAAGCCGCCAAAAACCTTGCCGATTACCAGCGCCTGACGGCGGAAGGCAAGCTCGGCGAGGCTGGACAGAAGCTTGAAGAGTTGAAGCGCGCACTCGACAAGCTGAACACGCGTCAAAGATAGTCTCGCTGCGGTGCTGCGCTCTGGGCTCTCGAAGTCTTCAATAACGACGAAAAACTGCCCAGAGACCGGCTTCGGGGGGATCTCTCCGGTGTTGCTGTCAGCCGGTCGGCCCGGCTTCCTCGAAGCGAATTTGAGGACCGGCTTGGCGGGCGCCCACTGCCCAGAAATGGCAGGCCTCTTTCCGTGTTGCCCGTCAACCGTCCACAATACTTACTGCCGATCATGCATGGACATGAATCACGCTTATCTGCGGCGGCCGGGACGCGCGACAGACTAGCCATTCACGAGCGATTGGTTGTAATTTGACGTATGCTTCCCACGCGGAGCGCGCCCCAGGCTTCTATAGCTCGCCCATAGCTCACGGGGTCATCGATTCCGGAAACATCGGCGATATTCAGACTCCCGCGAAAGGGAGGCAACTCCGGCTTTGGCAATCTCGGACCGCCATACTTTCAATGGGTTAGAGGCGGCCACACAACAGCTACACAACAATAGGCGGAACGAGGCGAAGAACCCACGTTACTTCGATCTTCGGATCGCTGCGTTGAGCTACCTTTTTCGGGCGCAGTGCTCGTGAAAACTAGCGCTGCCACCTTGCTGTGCGCGAGTCGCCGCGAGCTCGACGCCTCAAACTGGCCGGCCAACCAGACACATCACGCAGTGTTTAGCCAACTTGAAGACCTGTTTCGCTGGATTCGGCCAGCTACGACCGTGACTTCGATTTCAACGCTATTTTCCGAAGAAACCTTTCAGAAGTTTGCTTATGCCGCGGAGCCTTTTCTCAGGAATGAATGCTGACATTCTGTACCACCCGACTGATGGCGCCGTTTGGACTGGGACAATCGGGCTGCAGGTTCCATCGCAGCGAGAAGAACAAACCGAGCAATTGCCCGAAAATCACGTCCACTGCCGGGCGATAGTCATCGGCGACAGCGATGGGCGCAGCGGGTGCGAGACGGTGTTCAACGCCGCAGTCCCGGGCTGAGATCTTTCCCCCCGCCACCACAATCCGCTTTCTTGCCAGCCGCTTTTTCCCAATATCTTCGAGCAAATCCCGCTCGTACTTCTGGATGCGCCGATTGCCCGAAAGAAAACAAACGAACAGGGAGTCTTCGTCCAGAGCTGCCATGGGGCCGTGGCGGAGACCCAAGGCCGACTCTGCCATGGTTAGAGTCTTGCCTGCGGTCAGCTCCAGTAGCTTGAGGGCGGATTCCCTGGCCACGGCTCTCAAGGGTCCCGATCCGACAAAGCATGCTTTGGTGTATGAGTCTTTGGCTAATGCCGCGGCGCAATCGGCGGCCTGCGGCAGAAAATTCCTGCCGGTCTGGACCAGTTGCAACAGGACTTGCTCATATCTGTCAGGATCGTCGGCATGGGCCAGACATTGACCGAAGACCACCAGGTTAGAGAATGAACTGGTCATGGCCAATCCCCGGTCATTCACAGCATCGTTCAGACAAATGCCCAAAACCTGGGGTTTGCCGGCGCTGTTGAGGATCATTCGTCCATTGGCGTTACACGAGATCACGAGATGATGGATGTCCGGATAGATCGTGCAGGCCGTTTCCAACACCGCAACGCCTTCCGGACTGTCGCCCGAGCGGGAGAACGAAACCCAAAGGTATCTCCGCTGCGGAATCATCAGCTCATCCATGTGGGTCAGGAGATCGGTGCTGGGGACAGCGATAACTTCACAATGCCAAAGCTTGCGAAGCAGGTAGGCGAGCGAGTGTCCGATATAGTCAGAGGTTCCTGCACCCACCAGAAACACCGTCGGTTTTGTGCCTGAACCTGCGGCAAACCCGGCGGACGACAGGAACTGACGAATCTCCGGCCGTTTTCTGCGGAAGAGTTCGAACGTGGACAGCCAAGTGTCGGGCTGCTGCGCGATTTCTGCAGGGGTATAAGTCAACCCGCGGGCTGTCTTCTCAGTTTCCGGCAGATTCAACAATTCAGTAAGGGCATTCACTTTCAGCCAACTCCTTGTGCCGTTTTCATGCACACACTCAATCCGTCACGGCTCATACCAAAAAACTGCTCCCTTCTCGATTGCCGGGAGCTTGTAGGTGATACCGCTACCACCGGCAGTTCCGTCCAGCGGTTGCAGGTCTCCGAGAAACGGCAGAAAGAATCCACGCCCCTTCGCCACTCCAGAAACGGTGACTTGTACTCCGGTCTGGGGTGTCTGCACCGGATTCACTCCTCCCCGGAGCCCCGCGAAGTTTGCGAAGAACACGTGAGGCTTTCCATCAATCCGGGCGATCGACGTAGCGATCATGTGGGAGGCAACCACGCGGATCGCCGTTCCAGTTGCCAGTCTCTCTAGAAATTCGTGCTCTTGATCGGGTGTCGATGCGTCGAAGTCCTTCTGCAAGGCCGCGCTGTAATCCTTTCCCGGGCACTTGCGGAAGCGGAGGATATTTGCTGCGGCGCCAAGTCCGGTGACATCCTCTCCTGTGATCATCAGAATTTTATCGCGACCAACGTAAGTCCGAAGCCACGCCCTCTCACCCTCACTCATGATCCGCACATCGGGAAGAATCAAAGTGCCTCCCTGGAAATCGGAAAGCGTGCGGGGAGTGACAATCTGAAACTCCAGGTGCTTCTGCATGAGCAGAATGAGGATTCCGCGATAGGAAGCGATGAATTCGTTCGCGTTGTAGTTTCGCGTCTCGGGAGAAAAGTAAACGCCGATCGGATCGATGGCTGTGCGTGGCCGGTAGAAGGTTTCCTCGTGGGTCTTGATCCAGGAAAAGATTTTCTTTCGTGTCGGCAGGTCGTTCGACCCTGCCATCGAGTGTCCTGGCGCATCCCAGAAATTTGCGCCGGCCATGATCTCCGAGGCGGCCAGGTTCATCATCGCTTCGCGCGCATCCACTTTCTTGTCGCCATCCCACGAGTAATTCAGGATCCAGGTGGCCTTGCCTTGGGCGAAGGCACGGAATGAGTGCATGCCCACCTGGTAGCGGAACCAGTCCAGCGGCGTTCGGGAAGAAGCCATGTGGTCGCCTTCCCCAAATTCGTACTCGTGAGCGATAGCATCCACCACGGGATAGAGGCTGTAAACATCGGACCCAACCCGAACCGCTTCTTCCTCGATGCCGGGATAGATTTCGGGGATGGTCTTGATTTCAGGGTTGACTGACTTTGCGGTGCGGTCTATCTCCTGTATGAAACCGGTAATGGTTTGAATTCGGAAGTCGACCCACTTGCGAAACTTCGGATCAGAAAAATCTCCGAGCCTCACTTCTTTCCTGGCATCGAGTCCGGTCTGCTTCTTGAAAGCGGCAACGGTGTAATCGTCGAAGCTGGCCCATGTGTCCTCCCACCCGTCGAAATGGGTCATCCAGTACGGGATATCGACATAGATACCGTCAATTCCGGTGGCGGCGATCTGCCGCACTCGCTCCATGTAGGTTTTGCGCCACTCGGGGGCATACGGACTGACCCAGACGTCCTCGTCGCCTTTCCTGATCCAGAAAGCCGCGCCACCGCCGAAGACGGCTGGCTCACCGGTGATCTTGCGCTGCAGCCAGTCGGGATGATCTTTGGCAAGGGTGTGTGCGGTCTTATCGGCGTTCGCGGTAATGCACTCAGTCCCCGCGATGTAGACGAACGCCCGGTTGCCTGCCGCATGCGCCTTCTCAGCCACGGCGCGAATTGCCTTCAGCTTTTCTTCGGGATTGAGAAAGCTTTCGTAGCGTCCGGGGATGTCGTTGTCGACTTCGATGCCAAGAACGTAACCGTCACGGGCGTTACGTACGATTTTGTCGGCATTGTCTGCTTGCAGGCCGTAGGCGCCGATGCGAACGTAGTTGGTCCAATTCTGTTCGGCAGAATCGGAACCAGCAGCGGGCTTCAGGATATACATCAGCAGACAGATTGCGAGAGCACTCTTTCGTTTCACAGGTTCAAAGGCTCCAATCAGAATTGTCGTGAGTGATCATTCGAACGAAAACTAGCCAGGGGCTAGGCCTCCGGTCTCATCGTTTTGACCGAGCCCAGCCGTGGGGCGAAGCGTTAGGCTGCCATCTTGATTTGGCCCCTGGCGGCTCGCCCAGTGCACGGGATAGCGCCCGCCCTTCACCTCGAGCTCAGCTTTCAATCGAAGTCCCCTCCAGTTCGTACCCTTGGGAAGAGGAAATTTCGCCTGGCGCACCTTGCCTGGGAGTGGATAACCGGGATCCAGGCTTCCGCCGGCGAGCACTTTCCCGTCTTCCTTGACCACCGAAACGTACAACGCACCCGGAACACCGGCGATGCCGTCGTTAACGAAGCCGATGATCAAGCCGGGATATCCATCTTCCTCGTAGGTCCACACCCAGGAAGGCCGAATCCGATAACCGATCCTTCGGGCCAGTTGATCGATCGCTGCGGGAAACTGATGGTAATAATTAAGGATCCTGTCCGCCTGGATCCGATGCCAGTTCCACAATGAGAAATAGCACGGACCCACATCTTGCACGTGGTGGATAACGTTGTCGGTGTAAGTCACACCTTCCTCATATTTGAGGTTCGAGGGAGAACCGTCCGACATACCCACTTCTACAGAGACGCCCGTCCACGGCGGGCGATTGCTCAACTCCTCGATCTGCTCGTTCTCAATGAAGATCGTGTCAGTGCGTAACCAATTGAAGCTTCGGATGGTACGGTCGAGCAGTTCGGAGTTGCCCACTTTGCTGAAGTCAGGTTGGGTATTGGTGACGAGAGGAGTCTTCTTCCAGCGGTCCGCCTGGTACTGAAACATACTTACGAATGTGTTCTCCGCGGTTATGGAATCGGGGAAAGGATTGGATTGCAGTGGCCAGGTATGGCCCTCGCCCCAAAAACCGTACATGAACGTATCGACGTACTCCACGTCGCTGTGGCCGTCGTACTCCGCCGCCAGAAGGTCCACCAATTCGCGAAATGCTGCCTGGAATGCTGGATCGTCGTAGCGCGGCTCGTATCTGATTCGATGCTGCCATTCGCCAAGCTTTACCATCGGGACCTTCTGCACAAGGAAATCAGGAAGAGTGGGGCCGGGAATGTCGGGATTACTCATCATCACGCGGAAGCCGACTCGCTTCTGATATCGGCGCCCCAAGTCGAAGGCCAATTTCCAGTGTTCGCAAAAATCGAGCCTGCCCGGACGCTGTTGCACGTCCCTCCAGTTCACGCGAATGTAGAGCTTGCTACCGAGAGGCAGCTTGACGAGATTCTCGAGCGACTGGGCCAGGGTTTCGCCTTCCTTGTGAGCCGGGCCGACTTCATCGCAGACATAGGTGATCAGCCCCATCCCATAGTTGGGCACAACCTCCTCGGAAGGAGTCGTCGCCATCACCACGTTCCAACTCGGGTAGTCGTCATCAGAGAAAGGGCCCTGGTACAGGCGATCGGTTATGGGCGGTCCAGCGCCGAACGGGTATCCATCAAAGTTGTGGACGGGGACTCGATCCGAGGAAATTGACCGGCCAACGCTGGCAAGAAGCGCGGTGGCGCCACCCGCTTTTAGAAAGGTGCGTCTCTTCACCGAGGTTTACACCTGTATCCCTTTTCCCTAGGCTCTCTTAGAACTCGAAGCGAACGCCGATCTGCCCATGCCGGGGTGTGTTTCCCTGTGCGGTGGACGAAACGACCCCGAATGTCGAGTCATCCACCAGGTTGTCGGGCAGGGCAAAGCGCGGCGTATTAAAGAAGTTGAAGAACTCGCCCCGTATCTCCAGCTTCATGCCTTCTCGGGGAACAAATGACTTCTCAATGGAGAGATCGATGTTGTGAATACCGTCGGTTCGCAGATTCGAAAAATAGCGCGGCGCATTGCCCGGCTGTTCCGGAGCCGGATCGGCGAAGCAGGCCGTATTGAAGATGCTGGCGCCAGTCACGGCGGACTGGTGCGCGCTGACGCCGCTGCGGGGATTGCAGGTCACGTTGGGGCGCTGATTGCCGTCATCAAGCGCGGGTTGCGACATGCCGATGTCCATGGGCTGTCCCGATTGCAACGTAAGAATTGTGGATAACGTCCAGCCGCCAACCACGCCATCGAGAATACGGTTCATATCGCGGCCGATCCATCGGCCGCGTCCGACTGGCAGACCCGCAATAACGGCCAGGGCCAGACGGTGAGTGGCATCATTGGCGCTGATGGAGTGCTCCGCTTTCAGGTTGTCCAGTTCCTGCGGATTGTCAAAAGCCAGACCTCCCACCCAGGCGTTTCGGCCAGAAGAAGAGTTGTCCGTCGACTTGGACAAGGTGTAGCCGCCCTCGAAACCGATGTAGTGGCTGGTGCGTTTCTGAAACCGAATCTGCAGTGCGTTGTAGAAGGACTCGGCTCCGAGGATGGGCAGCCCCTCAAAGCTGCCGTCAAATTGGGGGTAGGGCCTCAGGAGATTAATGAGGGGGATTTGCGGGTCGTTATAGCGGGAATCGGGCTCGTTGAAGATTGCATTCGGGCCCTGGAACATGGAATAGAAAGGGTTGGTGACATTACAGTTCAGATTGTTGTGACTGTACAAGTGACTGAAGTCGACGGTTCCATCCGGGTTGCAGGGGAACTTCTGGTTGAACTGACGCCGGAGCGAGGAAGGTATGTAATTTCGGTTGCGGGTGGTAGCACCGGCGGCGCCGCCCCAAGGAAGATGGGTACTGCGATTGGCTGAGTAGTCCACGGAGACGACCACCTGACCGGGAAGCAAACGCTGCAAACCCAGGCTCCATTGATAGATCTCAGCATTTCTCGCCGGGGTAGTGCCGAGATCGTTAGCATTGCCGAATCCCCACATCGCGAGGGGTCCGTATTTTTCTCCCTGTGGCGCGGGGAGACCAGTGGGAAATGGATTCTCCAAGGTCGCATATTGGGTTTGAAAGTTGTCCTTGGTAAAGTAGACGACCCCATCTTTGCGGAACGCCGTGCCCACGTACTGGTAATTGGTCGCAACGTTCATCCCGTAGTAGACACCGGCGCCGCCGCGAACCACGGTGTCGGGTGTGAGCTGGTAAATAAATCCCAAACGTGGCGCCCAGTTATTGCGGTCGACAGGAACGTTTCGCCGGGAAGAGCTGGGGAAGCGGGTAATCCCATTCAACTGGGTGGGCCCGAGACCGAGAGCCTGCAGCCCGGGATCGCCACTGCTCAAGTCAACGGTGACGCCGCTACTGCCCTTAAAGTCGCTGAACTCGGTGTGGTTGAAGCGTTCGGTATAAGGCGTGCTCCACTCGTAGCGTAAGCCGAGGTTCAGGGTCAGCTTCGGCGTTACCCGAAAGTCGTCCTGCACATAAAAAGAGGTGTCCTTCGATTTGTTCATGGCCATGGGATCGACACCGATCCCGCCGTAATCGCCGATTCCCAGAAGAATGTCCGCAAAGGGATTGCCCTGGGTTGGGTCGAGATTGCCGATGATGTTCTCGGTCACGGTTTGCGCAAAATGGAAGTATCCGCTTGCGTAATTGGGCTCCTGAAAGTTGTTGAAGAAGATACGCTGCTCGCCTCCGAATTTGATGCTGTGTTTCCCCCTGGCCCACGCCAGGGACGAAGAATACGAATACAGGTTGTGGTCAAGCTTGGTATCCACGCAACACTGGTCGTAGATGGAAGTCCAGGGGGAATCCACCAGGATCGCCGGCATGCGGGCAATTCCGTTCGCGGTGTCGAGAAGAGAAGGGAAACCGGCGGATGCCGCACTGGGATAGGTCGTGAAACCCGGCGCGTGAACATGCTCGACGGCGAACCGGCTGCTCAGAAGCAAGGTGGGACGCAGCGTCCAGTCAAACTGCAGGCCCCCATTGTTGACCGTGGTGACGTAGTTATTGCCGTCATTAAACTCCCCATCCCCTAAGACGGTGGGCGCCGCGCTGGAAGAGTGCGCGTGACTGTATCGTCCCGCCAGGTGGGTGCTGTTGGAGATCTGATGATCGAGCTTGACGTCAAACTGCAGTCCCTTGCTGGCGTTGTTCGTATTTGCCCGGAAATTGTTTGTACCATCCGCGTCGCCGGGCTGATTCGGGGCTGGGTACAAGTTGAGAATGTTCTGCCCTACAGAGTCCTTTAAATTCGATGGGATTTTGTTGTCGGTGAATGGCATCCGATTCCCGTTGCTGTCTAGGCTGAAAGGATTGAAGATCTGGTTGAGGACGACGTCCCCGGTTTTCGGATCCGTAATTAGAGCTTGGGAAAAATCTCCCTTCCGCTCGTCCGAAGTAGGAACAGTGCCGACGATACCAATCGGGTCAGTCTCAAGAACCCGTTCCATGTCGAGAAAGAAGAACGTCTTGTTTTTCCTCACGGGTCCTCCCAGGGAGAAGCCGTACTGATTCCGAGAGTGGTCCGGCTTGGGCAGGCCGGCCTGGTTGCTGAAAAAATCGTTGGCATCAAAGGCGCCGCGCTGCCCGAACCACCAGGCGCTGCCATGAAGAGCATTGGTGCCGCTCTTCAATGCCATGTTAACCACGGTGCCGCCGTTGCTGCCGAACTCGGCGGAAAAGGCGTTGTTCTGGACCTTGAACTCCTGCACCGCCTCGACGGAAGGCTCATAGAAGATGTTTGAGTTCCCTCCTTCACCTTCCTCCGGGGCAGTGATCAACGCGCCATCGATGCGAACCTCCGCAGTGGCGTTGCGCTGCCCGTTGGAAACAAAGTTCGTGCCGGAAGGATAGTTGTCGGCGGTACCGGAACCGGCTGTCTCACTTACCCCGGCAGTCAGAAAGACAAGCCCGAAGAAGTTGCGGTTGAGAAGTGGAATTTCCTTGACGTACTCGTTGGTGATATCCGTGCCTAAAGATGAGCTTCCGGTGTCCAGCAGTGGCGGTGCCGCTTCCGTCACTTGCACCTGCGTGGATGTGCCCGCGGGCCGGAGAGAAAAGTTCAGACTGGCCTCCTGATCGACCGCCAGGACGACCCCGTTCCGCTCCACCGTCTGAAAGCCGGCGGCTCCCACCTTCACGACGTAGGTGGACGGCCGCAAAGCGCGCAGAATGTACTCGCCGGAACGGCCAGTTGTCGCCGTTTGCGTGACATTGGTTCCGACCTCGGTGATGGTGACCGTGGCATTCGGCAAGACTGCCCCGGTGGAGTCTGACACCACCCCGCGAATCTGGGCTTGATAGCTCGCCTGCCCCACCAGTGTTTGCGGGAGGAGAAGAAGACAAACGGTGAGGACCAGAGGAAGCGGCAAATACTCAGCGTCTCGGACTCGCATGGAGGTTCTCCGCGAAGGACCAAGGTACGCAAGTTTCGAATTCTTGCGTTTAAGAACTTTTACTTTTGTTTATACTCGACTGTCAAGCGTAAAATGCAGGGCGGGAGGAGCCTTGTTACGAAATCTGAGAGAGTCTTTCGGGGTGAACCTGTGCTGAACGAGGAGCGACGCCGACACATCCTTGAGATCCTGAATCGGGACGGCCGGGTCTTGGTCGTGGACCTGGCAAAACAGTTCCACACTTCCCAGGTCACCATCCGAAAGGACCTGGACATTCTCCAGGCGCACGGCCGTCTTCACCGCAGCCACGGCGGTGCGCTGCCGGCGCAGGAAAGTGCCCTGGAAGACCCGACGTTGCGGGAGAAGGAGAAGCTCCACCGCCGGGAGAAGCTGCAGATTGCCGCCGCCGCCGCCCGCATGGTGAAAGAGGGTCAGGTGGTGATTCTGGACTCCGGGACGACAACCACTGCGATCGCGAGGGCGCTGCGCAAATTCGAAAATCTCACTATCATCACCAATGCAGTGAATATCGCCGCGGAACTCTCCGGTTCTTCCCTCGAGGTCATTCTGACCGGCGGCACGTTGAGAAAAAACTCATTCTCCCTGGTGGGGCCCATCGCGGAAGAGACGCTGCGCCGTCTCAATGCCGATATTCTTTTCCTGGGCGTCGATGGCTTCGACGTGCACTATGGACTGAGCACACCTAACCTGCTGGAAGCGGAAGTCAATCGTGCCATGATGGACGTGGCCAGAGTTTCCGTGGCAGTGTGCGACTCCAGCAAGTTTGGCCGGCGCAGCTTATCTGCGATCGCGCCACCCTCGGCGGTGCACCACTTGATCACTGATCGGGGAATCCCGAAGTCAGACCTGGCCGCCCTGAGAAAAGCAGGAGTTCAGGTAACAGTGGTCTGACCTTCTCCGCCGATTCTGGAACGGGGTTTGTTGAAGTCCCCGACGGCGTCGTCCTGAGCCGGGCTGCGGCGGGGCGAAGGATTCGCTTGACAAGCCGCAAAACGAAAGTAACAGTAAGCAAGCGTAATATCCCGCAAGATCCCGAGCTGTCGAACTGGGCGCAATACAAGGCACCTCGGGAAAGCTAAGGAGTCAATCATGAAAAGGTTCCTTCACGGGTTCTTCGTCGTCACGGGTATTGGCCTTCTGATGGCATGTGTGGCTGCGGCGTCGTCTGCCACCACCTACTACGTCTCCACCTCCGGCAACAATAACAATAGTGGTCTTTCCACAGGCAGCGCCTGGCGGACCGTGCAGTGGGCCGCAAATCACGTCCAGGCTGGCGACACGGTCAATGTGCTCGGCGGGGTTTACAACGAAACCGTGAACATTCCGGTGTCCGGATCTGCGACCGCTGGCTACGTAACCTTCCAGAACTACTCCGGCCAGACGCCTACCCTGGACGGCACCGGGTTGAGCATTCCGGGCGGCCAGTATGGGCTGTTCAACCTTGCCAGCCAGAGTTATGTGATCATCCAGGGCTTTGAGATCCGCAACTATAAAACCAGCAGCAGGAACATTGTCCCCGTCGGCATCTACATCTCCGGCGCCGGGAGTTACATTCAGGTACTAAACAACCACATCCACGATATTGTGACCTCGGCAACCGGCTGCAACGCTAACGCCTTGGGCATCGCGGTCTACGGGACGCAAGCCCCGGCCTCGCTCAACAACATCACCATCAGTGGCAACGAACTGAACAACCTGAAGACCGGCTGCAGTGAATCCATGTCGCTGGACGGCAATGTGGACACTTTTACCGTGAGCAACAACCTGATTCACGACAACAACAATATCGGGATCGACGCCATCGGCTACGAGGGGGTGTCGCCCAACTCCAGCTACGACCGCGCACGCAACGGTCTGATCAGCCTGAACACGGTCCACAACATCAGCTCCCAGGGCAATCCCTCCTATTCCAAGAATTGTTGGTGTTCCGACGGCATCTACGTGGATGGCGGCACCAACATCGTCGTCGAGCGCAATTTGATCCACAACGTGGACTTGGGAATTGAAATAGCCAGTGAACACTCCGGCAAAGTCACCAGCTACGTGACCGCGCGCAACAATCTCATCTATTTTGGGAATTCGGCGGGAATTTCCATTGGGGGATACAGCAGCCACGTGGGCGGGAGCGACAACGTTACCGTCGTGAACAACACACTGTTCGAGAACGACGGCAAGAATACCGGCAGCGGCGAGTTCCAGATCCAATATCACGCGACCAACAACGTCTTCAAGAACAACATCGTGTACGCCACGTCACAGGGGTTGCTGATCCACAGCTTTACCAACTCCACCTCAAACCCTGCGGACGTAGATTACAACCTCTATTTCTCCCCACTGAATGCCAACAATACGACTTGGGTTTGGATCGGGAAAACCTACACCGGCTTTACGACCTACCAGACGGCAACCGGCAAAGACAATAATTCGACCTACGCCGATCCGCTGTTCGTTAATATGACCACGCCGGACCTTCACGTACAGTCCGGTTCGCGAGCCGTGAACGCCGGCATTAACCTGGGATCCAGCGTCGTCGGGACGGTGGATTTTGCAGGGAATCCTCGAGTTCAGGGATCGAACATCGACATTGGAGCATACGAACAATAGCGTCCGGGACGAATGCAGGACTGGGCCGCACCGGCGGTGCGGCCCGATTATTTTCTCGTAAGCTATTCCAGAGCCCGGGAATCCGATCCATGCCGTCGTGACGACGAATGATGCACCATGCCAGACAACTCGCTCTCACTACGTTGATGCTGTCGGCGCTTCTTCTTTTTCGCACCGCCTTGCCTGCCGGTCAGCTCCGCAGTGGTTTTGCATCTCGTTCTGAGGCCACTCTGCCCGAAACATCGGAGGTCGCCACGCAGATCGAGAGTCCCAAGCTGCGGATCGAGTTCGATCACAATCTGCGAAGCCGCGTGATAGCCCGGTTTAACGACAGGGAACTGGTAACGGGACCTTTTTCCAGGTCGGAGACTGCCGATGGGAAACAGCGAGAGTGGAGAGATTTCCCGGTCCTGTCGCAGAAACTCGAGTCGGTTACCGACGCCTTTGGGACGGGTCGGCGACTGGTGGTCACGGGCGGAGTGACGCCGCTGCGCAAGACAGTCTCAGTGACCATCTATGACGACTTTCCCACCATGGCTGTTTTCGACGTCGAGTACACCAATACCGGAGCTCCGCCATTGGAGATCCGCGGCTGGACAAACCACTCCTATCTAATCGACGCGGCAGTGTCTACCTCGGATCCAGCTTTCTGGTCCTATCAGAGCGGATCCTATGAGAAGCGTCCAGATTGGGTGCTCCCTTTGCGTCCCGGCTTCCATCAGGAGAATTATCTGGGCATGAATGCCAGCGACTACGGTGGGGGCACCCCGGTGGTCGATGTCTGGCGGAAGGACGTCGGCCTGGCAGTGGGTCACCTCGAACCCGTGCCGCGGCTCATATCGCTTCCCGTTTCCATGCCGGACGCGGGTCATGCGCGCGAGGCGGTGCACTCCTCTCGCGAACTCACTCTGGCGCCGGGGGAGAGCTTTCACACGCTGCGCACCTTCGTCGCGGTACACCGGGGCGACTATTTCCAGGCGCTCACCGAGTACCGCCGGCGGATGGTCCGGCAGGGATTTCAAATGGCTTCGGCGCCCGACAGCGCTTTTGGCCCGATCTGGTGTGCCTGGGGCTACGGCCGGTCGGTGCAGCTCAAGCAAATATACGACACGCTTCCGACAGTTAAGAAAATGGGTTTCTCCTGGGTCACTTTGGACGATGGTTGGCAAAACAATTACGGCGATTGGGCAGTCGACCCCAAGAAGTTTCCTCATGGCGACGCTGACATGAAAGCCCTTGTCGATCGCATCCATGAAGAGGGTTTCAAAGCCCAGCTGTGGTGGTCGCCGCTGAGTGCCGTCCCGGATTCGCAGCTACTTAAGGATCATTCCGACTTCGTTCTGCTGAATCGCGATGGATCGAAGCGGAAGATTTCGTGGTGGAACTCGTTTTATCTTTGTCCCGCCGACCGAGGGGTTGTGGAATACCACAAAGCGCTGGTTCGTAAGATCCTCGGGGAGTGGGGATTCGACGGCCTCAAGCTGGATGGTCAGCACATGAACGCCGTTCCTCCCTGCTACAATCCCGCGCACCACCACAAACGCCCGGAGGACTCGGTGGAAGCGTTGCCCGATTTTTTTCGGGAGATTTACGAAACGGCCCGCAGCGTAAAACCGGATGCCTTGGTAGAGTTTTGCCCTTGCGGTACTGCATATTCGTTTTTCACCATGCCGCATTTCAATATGTCGGTGGCATCCGATCCGGAAAGTTCGTTTCAGATCCGCTCCAAGGGCAAGACGTTGAAAGCGCTCATGGGCGACAATGTTCCCTATTTTGGTGACCACGTCGAATTGAGCGACGGTGCGATTGATTTCGCTTCTACGGTGGGGGTGGGCGGAGTGGTGGGCACCCAGTTCGTGCTCCCGAATCTCGTCAAAAAGCACAGCAAGTCGGACCTGACACCGCAGCGACAGAAGATCTTTGAGGAGTGGTTGCACATTTACAAAGACAAAATGCTCTCGCGAGGCGAGTATCTCGGAGATCTTTACGACATAGGGTTTGACCGCCCGGAGGCTCACGTTATCCGCAAAGGCCAGGGCATATACTATGCGTTCTTCGCCCGCCATTGGAGTGGGCCGATTCAGTTGCGCGGTTTGCAGGACCGCACTTATCACATCGTGGACTATGTGAACAATAAAGATCTCGGAAGCGTACACGGCCCCCAGGCCACAATTTCTGCCGCGTTCAACCAACATCTACTGCTCGAGGCCCGGCCCGACTAACGCGGCCTACCGTGGAACCTCAGCCCAAAAACGCAAGCGAGCGATTGCGGGAGATCATCAGTCGCAATCGCCGCTCCGAAAAAGTGGGAGTGTACGCCGTCTGCTCGGCTCACCCCAGCGTCATTGCGGCAGCCGTTCAGCAGGCCGTCGAAGATGAATCAGTCCTGCACGTCGAATCTACCTCCAGCCAGGTGAATCAATTGGGCGGTTACACCGGACAAACTCCATCTCAGTTCGCCGAGTTTGTTCACTCCGCGGCGCAGCATGGTGGACTTCCCCGGGACCGCGTGCTGCTGGGCGGCGACCACCTGGGCCCGTACCCCTGGCGCGAACAGCCTTTGGATGTAGCGCTGCACAACGCTGGTGAACTGGTTCGCTCGTGTGTACTCGCCGGATACAAGAAGATTCATCTCGATGCGAGTATGGCGTGTGCCGATGACGCAACATCGGGGCCTGACCAGCGCACCATCGCGCAACGAGCCGCCATCCTCTGTCGTGCTGCCGAAAGTGCGTTTGAAGATTTGCCGCAAGGTTCTTCCCCTCTCCTTTACGTCATCGGCACCGAAGTTCCGGCTCCGGGGGGTGAATCGCTTCCGGGAGCGCCTCCCGCAGTATCCCCGGCCGACCAGATTGATCACACCTTGGAACTTTTCCGCGCGGCCTTCGACGAGCAGAGAGTGGCGGCGGCGTGGGAAAGAGTGATTGGCATGGTGGTGCAGCCCGGAGTGGAGTTTGGCGAAAACGTGATTTTCGACTATGAGCGGCAGAAAGCGATGGCACTCTCTTCCGCCTTGCCGGAGACTCCTGCTCTCGTTTACGAGGCGCACTCCACGGACTACCAGAAGCCCGCAGCTCTTGCACAGATGGTGGAAGACCATTTCGCGATCTTGAAAGTGGGGCCGTGGCTGACATTCGCGTTCCGGGAGGCTGTCTTCGCCTTAGGCGTAATCGAGCGGGAATTGCTGGCGCATCGAAGGGGAGTTCGTCTTTCGCAAGTCCGGGAAGCGCTCCAAGCCGCCATGTTGCGCAATCCTGTTTACTGGCGATCCTACTACCACGGGAGTGAAGACGAGATACATCTGGCGCGCATCTACAGTTACAGCGACCGTTGCCGGTACTACTGGGGCGACCCTAAGGTTCAGCAAGAACTGGCCCAACTTCGCGCCAACCTTGATGCCTGCCCGGCGCCTCCAACGTTGTTCAGTCAACACCTGCCTTCACAGTACGAGGCGATAAGGTCTGGGCGGCTGCCGACGCATGCCGAAGACATGATTCAAGAACACATCCGAACTGTCCTACATGTTTATGCCACGGCTTGCGGCATATAAGACGACTGGCTCAGCTCTGCCCTGTAGCTCCCGCTAAAACGAAAACTTCAAGGCGAACTGGATCTTGCGAGCATCGCGCGCACCGGTTACGAAGCCGAACTGAGGCGTTCCCAAGATGGTGGCATTATTTCCGCTCTGAGGGCCAGGCTGGGCAACAGAAAATTCGTGTGGTTCAGCACATTAAAGAACTCGGAACGGAATTCCAGGGTGGTTTTCTCCGAAGTATGGAAGCTCTTGAAAATTGAAAGAATCCCAATCCCGGTAGCCGGGGTCCTGGATCGTGTCGCGTCCAACATTGCCGAAGGAGCCTAGGGGAGCCGAGACCTTGCGTACTCAGCAGCCGGCGAAGGGTCTCGCGACTGAGCGAGAAGCCCTCGCGCTCGATAAGTGTCTCGCAGAGGTGGTGATCGTTGAAGCCGGCGTAGGTGCTGCGTGCCAGCCGCACGATGCGCTCCCGCACAGCATCAGGCAGGCGGCGGTGGCTGGGTCGCCCGCGATTGGCGTTAAGCCAAAGCCGCCTCCCCGTCTTCGCGCATACGCTTCTTCAAGCGCTTGACTTGGCGGACGCTTAAGGAAAGGAGTCCGGCGGCTTTGACACACGCCAACTCCCCCTTCACGCATTTGGAAATAACTGCCACGCGTTGCAGCTCCTTCTGGCTCAATCGAAATGTCTCCCTGTTCACGGGGTGACATTTTCACGTTGCCATTAACGGGTGACAGAATTATGGAGCTAAGACACCAAGTGAGCACACCACTTCCACCACGGGCTGCTGGGATGCATAATGTTGGAATGAGTCGATCAGGATCTTCTCTAGACATGCATCGCGATGATTTGAACAAGGTCTTACGAATCCTTCAAGGCACATCTGCACTCGACCGTGAATACATGGCCCCCCTCGAAGAATTCCAGGCCCGCGTTCGACGGGTAAGCGATGTACTCCAACGACATGGGCACGTGGTAGGGCTGGTTTTCTCTGACGAGCAATACGCCGGAGACGTTCCTTATCTTGGGGGAAACACAAATGTTTCCATCGAGCAGGTAGCCGGCATCGTGGGACCGAAGGGCTTTCACATAGCGGCAGGGCTGGAGGGCGGCTACGTCGCTGAACAGCTGGCGGGACGTTCGGGCTCGGTGGTCCATAAAGTCGAACTGCTGCAGTTAGCGGATGAGAAGTATCCCATACGTGCGGAGCGCCTGGAAGATGTGATCGCAGCGGCTGCGGGTAAAGACGTGGATCACATTGCACTACTCACCCCTCGGCAGGTGGTGCCGGCAGGTATCGTTGACTATCTTGAAGACTTGTACGGGCGCGAGGGAGTCATCGACGCCCAGGAACTCTATTACCGCGTCAAGTACGAAAAGAGCGACGTGGAGATGCGCCTGATCGCGGACGCGTGCGTGATTGCCGATGCTATGTTGCGCGCCATGCTGGCGGTGCTTCGTCCCGGGCGACTGGAGACGGAGGTTGCGGCATGGGGAGCCTGGGTTGGGCGTATGCTGGGCTCCGAGCGCGATGGATTTCAAATCATGGTGGGGGCAAATGATGCCAACCGTACATTGATCGGGCCAGCATTGAACCGCCCGATTCGCGAAGGTGATTGGGTGCACGTCGGTGTTGCTCCCAAGCGCGACGGACTAACTTCGTGCATTCGCAGATCTGTGATCGCGGTCGATTCCCCTGCCAAGGTTACCGCCGAACAACACTTTTGGTTCGACCTGGTCGAGAAGGCCTACGATGTAGGCGATCACTGGTACCGTAAAGTCGCAAGCGAGCGGCTGCCCGCTCGGCTGCAGGAAGAGGCGTTGGTCAACTATTTTGCAGAGAGATCGGGTGAGATTTCGCGCCGGGTTGGCAAGACTATCGATCTGGCGCGACTGAAGCCCTATACCGGCACCCACAATTCGGGCTACACCGAATGCCAGGAATTCTTCGGGGCGATCACACTCGACAGCCACGAACCGTTGGGACGCCAAATCGTGACCATGCTGGATGTAGCGTTAAGAGGCGTAGGGGACCGCTGGAACGACGTGGTGATCCCCGGTTTCGACTATTGCGTGGTTGAAAACACTCTGGGTAAGTACGATGCTCGTGTCGAAACTCTTACAAAAGTTCCAATCAACGTTCAGGAACTAGTCGGGGTTTAGTTTCGCTCTGATTGCGACGCCGCAAGTTCGGCAGTATCTGTCGCAGAAATCACACGAATTATTCAGGAGAATTTCATGCGGAACTGTGCTTGCGTTTTCTTAATTCCTCTCATACTGGCGGCGATGCTAAATGGCCAAACAGCCTTCAGAGGGAATTCACCGGTTGACGCAAAGCTGCAGCTCAGTGGTGATTGGAGGATTCAACCTTCCAGCCAGGTTCGCGAGCGCGGCGAGGTTCTGTCGATAGCGAAGTTCCCTGTAGGCTCCTGGTATCCCGCAACCGTGCCCTCGACGGTTCTCGCCGCCTTGGTGAAAGACGAGGTATACCTCGATCCATATTTTGGGAAAAATCTGCGCGCCATTCCTGGAACTACCTACCCCATCGGGACTGAGTCCTTCATGCTGACTCCCATGCCGCCGGAAAGTCCGTTTCGTTCGTCATGGTGGTATCGCACTGAATTTGAGATTCCTTCCAGTTTCCGGGGCAAAACGATATGGCTCCACTTTAGCGGCGTCAATTATCGCGCGAACGTGTGGCTAAATGGCCGTCAGATCGCGAATTCGAAGGAGATGGTCGGTACCTGGCGCGTCTTCGAGTTTGATATCACAAAAAACGCATTACCTGGCGAGGTGAATACGCTCGCGGTGGAAGTCTTCCCGCCGCAAGCGGACGACCTCGCGATTACCTTCGTCGATTGGGCTCCGACGCCGCCAGACAAGTGCATGGGTATATGGCGCGACGTGTATCTGGCGACGAGCGGCCCCGTCGCGGTACGAGATCCCCAAGTGATCACGCACCTGGACCTGCCAGCAGCCAACCGGGCACACCTTACGGTGTCGTCGGAGTTGCGGAATGCGAGCGACAGGACTGTTCATGGTGTTCTGAAGGGCACCATCGGAGACATTCAATTCTCGCAGCCGGTTGATCTCGGTCCGCACGAATCCAAGACGGTAAAGTTCTCTCCGGAGAAGTACCAGCAATTGAACATCGCAGACCCACAACTATGGTGGCCGGTGCAAGTGGGTGCACAGAACCTGTATACGCTCAACATTCAGTTTGCAGCGGAGAATGTGGTTTCGGATACACAGTCGATTCGATTCGGAATCCGTGAAGTTAAAGCGGAAGTGGACGCTGCGGACCATCTGCTGTTCAGCATCAATGGCAAGAAAATACTCATCAGAGGCGCCGGATATTCGTTCGACATGTTGCTTCGGGCCAGTCCGGAACGGCAGGAAGCAGAACTCCAATATGTAAAGGACATGAACCTGAACGCGATCCGCATGGAAGGAAAAATCGAGGATGACCATTTCCTGGAGCTTTGCGATAAATACGGAATCCTTGTTCTCGCCGGTTGGTGCTGCTGCGATCAGTGGGAACAATGGCCGAAATGGACGCCGGAAAACTACACCGTCGCCGCTGCTTCACTGAGAGACCAGATTCGGCGCCTCAGATCGCATCCCTCGCTGCTGACGTGGCTGAATGGAAGCGATTTTCACCCCCCTGAGAAGGTCGAAAAGATGTACATAGCCGTGTTGAAGGAAAACGACTGGCCCAATCCATTTCAGTCCTCCGCGACCGCCGAGCCCAGTTCGGTGACTGGCAAGTCCGGTGTGAAAATGACGGGCCCGTATCTATACGTCGCACCTCCCTACTGGTTGCTTGATAAAAAGTACGGTGGCGCCCACGGTTTTAATACAGAAACTTGTCCCGGACCCGCGATCCCGCCGGTTGACAGCTTGAAGAGGATGCTTCCGCGAGACCATCTGTGGCCGATTGATTCCTACTGGGACTATCACGCGGAAGGACGAGAATTCAGGAGCATGGAGCTGTACCAGGACGTCGTAGATGCCCGCTATGGGCTCTCCTCTAGCGCGGATGAGTATGCAGAGAAGGCTCAACTGGCGGGCTACGAGGCTTATCGGGCCATGTTCGAAGCCTTCGGAACGAACAAGTACACATCGACGGGCGTGATCGGGTGGATGCTCAACAGCGCATGGCCCTCACTGCATTATCACATCTACGACTATTACCTCCGTCAGGGTGGAGCCTACTTCGGCACAAAGAAGGCAAACGAACCGCTGCACATCCTGTACTCCTATGACGATCAATCGATCGTATTGGTCAATTCGTACTACTCCGGTTATAAAGGCCTTAAAGTCAGCGCCAAAGTGTACAACCTTGATATGTCCGAGAAATTCTCCAAGGATGCCATAATCGATGTCGACCCGGACAGCAGCACCAGAGTTTTTGCGATCCCCGCTGTTTCCGGGCTGACCTCTACCTATTTCATTGTCCTACGTCTTACGGACGTAAGCGGCACACTACTGAGTTCGAATCTGTATTGGCTTTCGACCAAGCCTGATGCGCTGGACTGGGATCGTTCGGTGCGCTTGAGTACGTCGTCGAAGCAACACGCTGATTATAAGAGCCTGATGCAACTGCCAAAAGTGGAACTGAAATTCTCAAGCCAATCCGAAGTGACGGGAGAAGTCGGCATAACACGCGTGACCGTTGAGAACCCGACCCAAAACCTTGCATTCTTCGTTCGCCTGAAGTTAGAAGATGGATTGCCCGAGTATGACGAAGAACAGAAGTTCCACGACAAGGAGGTTCTGCCTGTTTTGTGGGAAGACAACTACTTCTCACTGCTGCCCGGTGAAAAGCGCGAGGTGACGGCAACGTATCGAGTAAAAGACTTAGCGGGAACGGCGCCTGTTATTCAAGTGGGAGGATGGAACGTGATAGGAAGTTCGAGCAGCGGAGCCGTCAAATGAAAGCCACAGGCAGCCAGGCGAGAATCCTACCTGCGAAGTCGGCTTCTCGTGGCCCAGGCACGGAAAGCGGCAGCCTCGAATAAAGAGCTGCATGGAGAAGTGGGTGACGCGTAGCTGTCCTATACAGGAAATTACGCCAACGACTGGTTCAGTGGTGAAAACAGGATCACGACAGGAATCGGTGAGAGACAGCTCCGCTCGCCAGCCAAGTGGGGACAGATCGCAGAAATGAGGATCGATGGCTGATGAGCTCTTCCGGCTGGATAACCATGTCTGATCTTACGGCAGCTCGATTTTCAAGTGTGTAGTGATCTTTGCCGTCATCGGCGGCCATAAAGTTCCTGGTAGAACGCTGTCGTGTCGCCATGACCTAAGTACTGTAGTTTCATGAAGCGGAGCCGCAGTCCGAAGCAATTCCTCCACAAGCACTCACTGAGTTTAGCCGCATTGGGCGTCGTGGTCCTATTGATCACACTCTACTGCCGGCCCCTCGACCGCTGGAACAATATGGAGCCCGCGGCTTCCCACAAAGAGTATGTCCGGTGGCAGCGAGGACCACCGACGGAAACGTCGATGGAGTTGATGAAGTCCTGGGTCGACAAGACCGCCGCGCAGGACAACATCTGGCAGAGACGACGCCGCGGATCTCTGCTTGATAACTCGTTTGGCCGACAGCCGTGAGGTGAAGGACAAGAACCATCGCAATGAGCAAACCGGCAACACGAGTCCTCATATCCAGCCCTCCTTGTGGGTGAGAAAATTCAGGCGTGCGATCATGGTTGCACGAAGCATCCGGTACTGGTCCATTTGATCCGCATAGCTGGCGGCAATTGCCGGGTTCGGGGCAAGCACAGTAGTTTCGTGGACAACCTGCTCGACCGCCTGGCGGATATTTCTGTATTCCCCAGCGGCAACACCAGCCAGGATTGCCGTGCCCAGGCACACAGCTTCCGCCGACTTCATCACGTGCAAGCGGCGCCCGGTGAGGGCTGCGCGCAACTGCAGTCCGAGAGCGGAACGCGAACCTCCCCCGGTCACGTAGATGTCCCCGAAATCTCCCGCGGCTTCCGCCAGCACTTCGGTTATGAGGGACAACTCACAGGCCAGTCCTTCCAAGATGCCCTTATACAGCTGACTGCGAGTGGTCGCCGGATTGAGCCCGGCGATCACTCCTCGGGCGTGCGGATTGAACTCCGGATTGCAGGTGCCAATGAGGTGCGGAGTGATGCACAAACCGGTTGGACCCTCGGGGGCGTGCGCCTCCAAGAAAGCATAGCGATCGGCTTCTAGACCGTCGGCAAGATCTCCCGCACTGACGTGACCCGATCCATTGCTGTACAGCAAATCGTGAAACCACTTGACCATGATGCCGGAGGGGAAGTAAGCCAGCGTCACGAATTTCTGAGGCACAACGTGGCAGTAAGAATTTAGCGAGGCATCCAATGCCGCGTCGCTAAGGGATGGCTCGTCGGAGCCAGCGACGATGCACTCGTAGGTTCCGATGGAATCCGAGACGCGGCCCTTGCCGATCACTCCCACTCCCAGCGCGCCACAAGGTTGGTCGTGACCTCCGAGTACGACCAGCGTGCCAGGAGAAAGACCGAGATCACTTGCGGCATCAGAATTCAGCTTTCCCGCGATGGTGCCTGCGGGGACTGGCACGGGCAGGCGGTCCTTGCGCAACCCAACTGCCGTCAAAATTTCTTCGGACCAGCAACATTTCCGGATGTCAAAGGCCAAGAAGCGTGAAGCCAGGGAATAGTCTACGTAAGGAGGAAGTCCCATGCGCTGCAGGATGTATCCGATCAAAGTGACAAAGCATGCGGTCGAGGCGAAGATATCCGGCCGATGCTTGCCTAACCACATGATCTTTGGGACGGAATACATGGGGTGTGCAACCAACCCAGTGATCTGAAACAAACGCTTGCGACCGATCGCTTGCTTGCACCAGTCAGCTTCGCGGGTCGCCCGCGTGTCCTGGTTAAGAATTGCGGGGGCCAGAGGCCGGCCCTTTGAATCGATGGCTACGAAAGTCTCACCGTGAGAGCTGAGGCAAAGTGCCTGCACGGGATCCACGATGTCTTTTGTGGATGCCCGGCAGGAGGCGCAAACTGCAAGCCAAAATCTCTCCGGGTCCATTTCCGCAAATGACGGACGAGGAAACTCAGGAGTGTAGCCAGCGGTGTGTTGGGCGAGAATTTCCCCACTGGCCGTGAACAGCACGGCTTTGCACGCACTTGACCCGATATCGATGGCCAGCAGACTCATGACATCCGAATGAATCCTTCGACGCCTCGAGCAGCAGACACTCTTGGAAGTTCGCCAACAGATTCGCCTGCGTGTTGGCCGATCCGAAGACGTTCGAAAAACCAACTACAGAAACTCTCCAACCGAAGCTGTTAGTTGGCGCGCGCGAGGTCCCGATTCAATGACACGCGCGACTCCTCCTCTGATCGAGACCTCCTTCACTCCCGAGAATGCCTCTGGAGCTTTAAACAACATAATCACGAAACGAATAGTCAGACGTGACTTCGCTGGGAGCCATCGATAGGTCCGTTCGCCGAACACCAAACCTTGGTCGATTGTCTCTCGGCGCGGAATCGCGAAGGGCGTTGTGCTGAACTCGATCCCTCGGCAAAATGTTCGCGCCTTCCAAGGGGGCTGAGTCCGATTATTCCGCTCTTCCCAGTTGCCCACCCAGGGGAAGTCCGCCCTCCGGAACGCATACACCACCAAGAATCGCTGTGACGGATTGCAAGCGCTGATGAACGCGATCTCCAGGTTTGGATCCACCAGTTGGGCAGTGTAGTGTCCGAACCGTTGATCCGGAGTAGTTCGCAAGTCTGCCGTTCCACCCTGTTTTGTAGGAGCATTGGGCCAGGTAAACTCAGCATCAGGCTGCAGAAAAATCCGTTCGCTGTAGCCAGGGGGACACACCTTCGCATGGGTTGCCGGCATATCAAAGACCGTCGTTCTGCATTCCAAGAACGGCGGTCCGAAAGTTACGTGCTCGTTCCAGGAAATTGGTCGGTCATAACCGCTCAGATTCATCGCCTGTTCTTCGCAGTAGATGACCGGACTAGTGGGGTCCACTGAGATCGTTCTAGTAAAATCGATCTGTGCCTCGCGAAGCGTTCCGCCGTAATCGAGCGCTGGTCGGAGTGAGTGGGATTTCTTCAGCAGGTCCCATTTCATTGATGGCGCCTCGCCGTGGGTCGTAAGTCCGGCTGCCATCTCCTCTTTAGACGGTGGCCCAAAATGATCGAAGCTCAAACTGTGTCCGGCGATGCCGGCAAGCAACCTCCCGTCAGGCGGAGGCCCGTAAACACGCCGGTGCTTGCCAAGTGTGTAGTGACCGGGATCAATAGTAGTCCATTGCGGTCGCCACAGCGGATTCACTTCCGGAACGCTGTTGAGGCTTAACTCGCAAATATGGCCGCCACCTTGGAGGACAGAAATCTGTCCCCATTCTCCGCTTATGCGGAAACCCGCACGGCCATCCAAAACATTGGTGGCGCGTCGTACAGCTGCTGTCCGACCCGTGCGGGGCATTATCTCCTTATCTCCTCTGCACGACTTCGGTCCCGTCGAGAATGGTACGTGCTTGCTGGAGGAAAGAACTCATATTGGCGGCCTGGAAGACGTTGCGCCCGAAGAAGACTCCAGCCGCCCCCGCCGTGACGGCTCCCCGCACAACCTCGAACGCATCTGCATCGGAAGCTTGGCGGCTTCCGCCGAGTACGAGGATCGGGATCGGACAGCCCTCGACCACGGAGTGCATGGATAGCGGATCGCCACTATAGTCGGTCTTGATTGCATCAGCTCCCAGTTCTGCAGCCATGCGGGTGTGCAGGTTAAGCCACTTTGGATCTCCGGGGCTGGATACGCTCTGGCCCCGCGCCAGCGACTCGACAATAAGAGGAATTCCGATTCGCTCACATTCGCGGGCTACTTCGGCGGTGCGCGCGATCTCCTTGCTTTCAAAGTCCGTGTCACCGGTACCAATGACCATGTAGGTGAGGACCGCGTCGGCGCCGTGACGCAGAGCATCCTCTGGACGAGCAAGCACGCAGCTGCGGAGATCGCCTTTCCCATTGTTACCAACCGCCGCCCATACGGTTGTCCAATCAATGCGGGCTATGATGGAGGGCAGTGATTGGGGGAGAGGCGAGTCTGCGAATTGCCGGATAAGCCCAAGATTAAGGAGCAGGGCATCGACTTTTGCCTCAGCGAAGCGGCGGATCTGCGCCAGAGGATCCTCAGTCCCAGGAATTGGGCCGAGCACCAGGGCATGATCGAAGGCGACCACTAGCGCGTGATGGTCCGCCCCGCCCAAAACTCGGCATAGCCGCAGTTTCTTACCACAATCGCTCAAAGCTCCCCCAAATGCGGGCAAAGGTACCCGTGCAATACGGAAATCAAGCTAGTCCGTATGTGAGCGATTGTCAATCGTTTTTGTTTGAATAAGCTCGATTTCGTCGAGCCGGAGGTTGGGCCGGCAGGATCTCAGCGACGATGACCTCAAGCCCAGCTTCGCGCAGGTCGCTGATGTACTTGGAATCGGTTGCAGAGTCGGTCACCAGTATATTCACATCGTTTACCGGCCCCACATAGGCAAAGGACTGCTTCCCGAACTTGCTGTGGTCGGCGAGCGCAATACGAGTCTTAGCCGCTTTGGCAATCATTTTCTTGATTTGCGCTTCCGCATGATTGGCGGTTGAGATTCCATATGCGGGATCGATGGCGCTCACGCCCAAGACGGCTTTGTCCAGCCGTATCTCGGAAAGGGCGCGTTGGGCCCATTCTCCCGAGAAATAGACGGTGTCCTTCTGCAGATCGCCACCGGTGACAAGACCGTGACGCCGGTGCTGTGTTGCAGTTGGCAGACAATGGTAGGAGAGTTGGTCACCACCGTAAGCCGATTTCGATTGTGCAAGCGGCCCGCCAACTCCAACACCGTCGTGCTACCCTCTAGAAACACGGTGTCTCCATCGAGGATCAGTTTCTCCGCCTCGCGAGCGATGGCAGCTTTCTCCTCACTATTGCTGCGTGCCAAGATTTCGTAAGAAGGCTGAAATTTCGTGCTCGACATTCGAGACACCGCGCCGCCGTCAGAGCGGACGAGCACTCCCTCATGTTCGAGAACTGCCAAGTCTCGGCGAATAGTTGCAGCCGTGACCTCTAGCGTGCTGCAAAACTCAGAAGCGCTGATCGTTCGTTGCGTAGTAAGAATCTCGCGAACGCGAAACCTGCGTTCTTCGGCTAGCATAGCGATTCTTGGTTGCCCCCGTGCGCGGAACAGGAATCGACGAGTACCGCTTCATTTTATAACTCCGGGCTCGGCCAGCGCGCAATCAAACGAATACGGCCCCCGAGCCTCATCAGCAAGCGACCGCCACAACCATACAAAATAGTTGATAAACGATCATACTGATACATTTTTTCCCGTCGGCGGTATCCCCCTGACCGGCTCGGCGATACCTGCGGGAACTTTCACAACTTTTTCGCGAAATACGAATACAGACGCGCCTGGTACGGACACTTCGGATACTGATGGCTAGCGAAATAGGGCGAAGCTATTCCTTCGAGATGAAACGGCTTGGAGGTGGAAGTGCGACTGCACCACTAACAGCAACCGGCACGCTCTTCTCCGCACGAAGTCCGTCTAAGCCGTCAACGACCAGCCGGACCGTGTAGCTTCCGACCGTCGTGTACGTGTGGGTCACCTGTCTGCCCTCATCCTTTGTCCCATCGCCGAAGTCCCAGTGATACGCGAGTGGAGGCACTGCGTCAGACGCGGCGGTACTGACGAACTTGAGCTCTTCCCCGGCGCTACCGTGATCTGGCGCCTGTAGGTTCACAAAAGGAGCTGCAGCAGGAACCGAAGAATCGATGATCTTAATCAGCTTTACGGAATGAGCGGCTAGTTCGAGCCGAATGGAATCGTCATCGAGCGACAAGTGACGCTCCGGTTCGAGGACATCGTGCAATTCATAGCCATGCTCGCTGGGAAGATTCAATTCAGAGAGTGAGAACGCGTGAGATCGGGTCTGCTCGGTCCAATTGAATGCCGCCAACATTGACTGTCGCTGGTCTTCCCGTAGCAAAAACACGCTCGGCTGCTCATCTTCCGCGCGATAGGTGAGAAGGTCTATGGGGACTGAGGCGCGGCCGAGTTTCGCCATTTGCAGCAGATCAGGATTCTTGAGTAGTGCAAGCCGATCTGGGTCTGCTCCCAGAGTTGGAAGGTCGTCGCCGATTTCGTACATTCCTCCGGAAACCGCCGATAGTGCGATCGATACTTCGGCCTCTTTTAACGTAAGAGGAGCCTGAATTTCGCGTTCTTCCGTTAGTTGATGTGACACCGCAAAGGCATCGGGATCATTGATGAAAAAGTTCCGATGCATGAAAAAACGGGCGGCTATGCCTGGGGCGGCTTCCTTACTGCGCAAGAACAAGTGGCCTGTGTCTTGCGACACGCGGCCCTCATCCACCAGGCCAACCGGGTTCAGCATCGGACTGCCGTCCTTATCTAACAACACGTGCTCGCCAACCGCTTGGCGGATGATTTGCAGCCCAATCCGCTGAGCTTCGAGAGCGGTTGTGTTCGGGCGAAAATAGCCGCCCTCAATGGCTGTATTGTCCATGAAGTCGAGCTTGATGTACTTCACTCCCCACTCATCGACTAGCGCGCGGTAAGTCTTGCGAAGATGTTCCTGCGCGCCGGGGTTTGTCGGGTCCAATACGAACACGCGTTCTGTAGGTACCTCTTCCGCAGTCGTGATCTGGATGGGCTTGCCACTCAGGTTTCGGACTAGCCAATCTTTGTGGTGCTCGTACACCCAGCTCCGCTCACCGACCTCGAAAGGGGCCGTCCAAACACCGATATTCAGTCCCAGCTTGGAAATACGGTGGGTCAGGGGCCACATTCCATGGGGAAACTGGGAGGCGTTGGGAGTCGTGTATTCGTTGCGGGCATAGCCGTATCCCAGGTCGAAGTGAAAATAGTCATAACCCAGCGGTTTCAAGTGCTGCGCGAGCCAGAGCGCATTGGTGAGAGTGTTGCCCTCAGTGATCTTCGTGTAGAAGGCAGTCCAGCTCCACCACCCGAGCATATTGTCTTCAGCGATGCGGCTGTGATGCAGTTCACGAATGGCGGCTCCATAGTTTTCAAGTTGGGCGAGGTAGTCGGTTCCTGCTGCAAACATCAACCGTTCGGAAATCATGTTCCCGCCGCTGGCAAGGGGCAGGCTCAGTTCAACGAGATTTTCAGCAGGACCTTTGCGCAGTCCCGACTCTGGATCGGAAGCTTGAATTTCCGTCGTGCCCGTGGAGTCAACCGTGAAGCCGCTGATCGTCGGGCCGTCGGATCCTGCTCGCGTTTTCAAGTGCATGATTGTCAGGAAGCGATCTGACGAAAGAGCACCGAAGAACACGCTCTCTTTGCTCTGTTGGTTGTACACGAGTTGGCTGCCCACAGCCCGATGCATGCCATCCGGCGCCTGACCTAAGTCGTAAATGCGCAGCGGCGGCCAATCTTCACTAAAGCTGTCGGACAACACACGATCTGAGCTCTCTTTGCCCTGGAGATTCAGGATCTGCTCGCCGGTGGCCTCGGCACAGCGGATGCCTTCAACGGACAAAGTTTTTCCCGTGTGATTCTGGACCGCAACCTGAATGTCACCGAACGGCCGGTTGTCATACGTGCGGATCGTGTAGCTCAGCGCGGGGCGCTCAGGGAGACCGCTCGAGGTCACGGTAACCTGGTGACCACGACCGAGCGTGTCTTCGAAGGTGGACTCGGAAACTTGATGCTGGGGATAGTCCGTTGACTCGATCCAGCGATCGTTAACCTGCGCAGCCACTCTCGCCTGAAGGATCGGAGCCGAGTTTGCTTCTATCCCAATCGAGTAGGAACCATCACGAGCAGCGACGGTTACGAGCAGGCTGCCATTCTTGAGCGTGGCGTCGGCGGCATAAGCTAAACGCACGAACAAGAAAACGGCGAGCACTCGAAGCATGAGCCTCGACCAAGAACAAAAACAAGAAGTAGTCTGGTTTCTCGGGATAGGCCGAGCCCCAGCGATGTTGAGTGTCTTATTGCCCGCTTCTTTCTTGGCCAAATGACACCTCCTAGCTTGACCGCCAAAATCCCGACGTTTCGAACCAGAACGAACACAATAATATACACAACCGTGCACAAATATATTACGAATCGCGCAAATGTTGTCAATAACATTCGTATTGGCTCACGCAGGTTGGAGGTAGCTGGCATGCAAAGAATGGTTCTCCTTGCCGCGGTCGTTCTGCTGTTTGTGCTATCCCGCCCGCCAGGCCGGCAAAAGAGAATTGGCGGCGTCATGAATTCACAACCCAGGGATCCAGTGGAGAGCATTACTGCGAAATATTTTCTGGAGCACCGCCTGGGGCAGATTCAATCCACGCACCTGCTTGCCCTCAACGCTAAAGGTTTCGCCGGTAGCAAGAAATTTCCAGTCCCGCGCGTAGCTGGATTGCCAGTCTTTGAGTGTTTCCGCGACGTCCGCAGTCGCGAGCAGATCGAGATCGGTCCCGTAGACAACGCGGTCCTGGTACTTGATGAGGAACGCGCGCACTTTTTCGGGAGACATCATCATCAGGTAATCCATTCTCCCCGCTGTGTCGATGGCGAACTCCGGATACTTCTCCAAATGTCGGCCGATGTTATCGAGATCTCTTTCCATGCTGCCGAGATGGACTCCCACCATCCGCAGGTTGGGATTGTTCGCGAGCACATGATCCCGCGCCTCGAGAATCACTTGCTTCGACGGGAACCCGGGCTTGTTGCCGACATACCATTGCGGATTTTCCTGGTAGTAGGACCAGGAGGGATCGGCCGGATCCGGCGGTCCCCAGGCCACATCGGGCTCCGCCTGATGTGACAGGAGTGTTTTGCCATGCTGGGCGATGTCTCTGTAAATGGGATCGAACTTCGGATCGTCTGCCATGATGAACTTGCCGCTATGATCCTTGATTTCCATTCCGATGTTCTTCCATATCTTTACCGCTACGGCGCCAGCGGCGAAGTTTTGATCGATCTGCTTGATGGCATCGGCACTGAATGACGGACTGTCAAATAAGTACGGGTCGAACGTCGTGCACAGAGCAATATGGCCGTGGCTGGACCGCATGAGGGTGAGCGCATCATCGATTTGCGGCTGCAGCTGCTTGCGGTATGGGAGCGTGTCATCCATGACCAGGATATTCAGCAGCTTCACATTCAGCCGCTCTAGCATTCCTTGGAATGCAGGATCGGTCTTGAAGACGTGCACATGCGCATCGATAGGGTGCAGGGCTGCGAACGCTTTTAGAGCTTGTTCTTCACTGGCGTGTCCAGCCGAAGGGGCTGCGGCAGTTGCCGTCTGAGCGGCACAAGAAACTACGATAGCGATAGCGAACATGAGCAAAGAGACAGATCGTGACAAAAACGTCATCGGAAGCTCCTTCCTTACGGCAGTACTGTTCTTATGCCGATCATTTCACAGAAATCAATCAGTGCCGGGTAAATGTCGGGTCCATATCCCAGGCACGCGTATTCATTTGTCCAATTCTGGAGAAGTCTGTCTATATCGCAATGAGCCGTTATGAAGCCATGGGGCCAAAAGGGAATGCCACATTCATTCAGCCGGCTTGCAACATCCTCAGCGGGCGGTTCGAAAACCGTTGCGCGAGTAATGACCATCCGGAACTCGCCATTGACTCTTCCCAAACGCGCCAGTACTCCTTCTCCAACTTTGCAGATCAGCTTAACCGAGAGGCCGCCTGCTTCACCTTCGGTCGGAATGCCGTGTTCAGCAAAACCGGCCGGCCCCAGTGTTCCTGCCAGCGAGGGAGGACATGCTCCGTCCCCGATAATCTTGATCTCTTTCGTCTTGGTGTCGAGGTGCTGAAGATCTCCGTAGTACACGCGCTCTCGGCTGAGCTTGGTCAACAGCAGGACAGTGAGTGCAGTATTAAAGTCACCGAGAGTGGAGGTGCCGTGTCCATCCTCGAGCATCATGCTTTGCGCGAAACAGGTAGCCGAGTAATGATCGCCGAGGCCGGGGAATGACTGAATCGTGTAGAAATCAAACTTCTCGCTTTCTACGACTTTTTTCAGTGCCAGATAGAGGCGAATCGAGCGTTCATTGACAACAGTCAAGTCGGGGGCCTTGCCGAATAATTTCTGCAAACGCGGAGCGATCGCGCTGATCTCGGCTTGCGAGATCGATTCAGCGGCCCGGATCACCTCGGTTGCGTCGCGAGAATCGATGTCGATGCCAAACATCCGCATCCACTGCGAGGGGTCCGCTGCTCCGCAAGTCTGCCCCATTCCTCTCCCGCCGATGGCGCCTATCGTGGAGAGATTCAGCCAGTTCTTTAAGTGCGCCGCCCGGGCATAACTGACAATCTTCTCGACTGCTTCCCGGTCCTCTGCGACTCCGTACACAAACTTGTGAGCGACACCAATCTCCAATAGACCTCCGTGCATGACCAGTCCACCGACGGGGCGCCAGCCCTGCGAGCCCGGATGAGTCCAAAGCAGAACTCCTTTTCCCGTGTTGGCGTAATCACGGATGGCGCCGACTAGATGCGCCGCCCACACCCATGTGCCCGAAAACAGGATCACTGCGTCAACTTCTTCTTCGTTCTTCATCCGGCGGAGGGCGGCTATCGCTTCCTCTTTGCTGGCGATAACGGTTTCGTGCGTAACGAGTTTGAGTCCAGCCTTTAGCAGTGCATTTTTTGACCGCTCGACGACCGCCCCATCGATGAAAGGTTGGCCCATGGGATCCGCCAGTCCGTCCTTGTGAACGCCGTAAACAATGAACCCGACCTTCGGCTCGATCATTTCTCCTCCTCAGTTGTACGTAGGTTGTGGGTGCCTCACGGGTGCCAGACTCGAATGCTGCTCAAATTGAGCAAGATGGCATCGGCCTTCGCTTCCACGCAAGCGCCGGATTTGCCGGGCGGGATCGATCGTTCCCGGGATTGGACTCCGGACCAGAGCATGGTCAAAGGCCACGACCAGCGTGCCACAGTGGTGGCGGAGGATTCGCCGCACCCGCATCTGCTTTCCAAAATCTGCCAAGCTTTTTCTCCGGTGAAACGTTACAATTACGGGTAAATCTAGACTTCCAGCGCTCTGCTGTCAACTGGTCGCGTCACACGGCGATGGGATGTGTTAGAGTCATGCGGATTTTTTCGTAAGCTCGGAGGGGTTCGTGTCCGGCGGGATACGATCGGTCTACCGAGGAGGAACAATGGTAACCATTCGCGACGTCGCGGGAGAAAGTGGTTTTTCGGTCACGACGGTATCGATGGTGCTGAACGAGGGGCCCGGATCCGGCCGCATTTCCCCTCGCACCCGCACGCACATCAGGAAAGTAGCTCGTCGCCTCGGGTACCGGCCCAATCTATTTGCGCGATCACTCCGAAGTCAGCGCAGCCATACCATCGGTGTCGTCGTATTCGACATCACCGATCCTTATTGCACGCAGATCCTTCGCGGAATTGAGAACCATCTCCGGCCGTCTGGCTATTTTCCCATCGCCACAGATCTGCAGAACGACGGGTCGCAATTTCAACGCTGTGTGGACATGCTGCTGGGTCGGCGGGTGGAGGGTTTCATCGCCATCGCCAACTTCGTCTACCTCGATACTGGGTTGCTGGCCGAGTTCGCAGAACGCGACATTCCGGCCGTTGTGATCGGCCGTGAGTTACAGCGCGGCCCGGTCAGTTCCATCGTCGTTGACAATGAGGTCGGTACCAGGCAGGCGATTCAGCACCTCTACGAATTGGGTCACAGCAGAATCGCATTTATTAAAGGCCCGAAGATCCTGGTAGACAGCCTGCAGCGCTGGCGGGGAATCGAGAGCTTTGCGCACGATGTCGGATTGAAGATCGATCCGAATCTGGTTCTAGAAATCAACGGCAGGAATTCGACCTATGCCGAGGGCTGCGAGTTGACCGAAGAGTTGTTGCGGCGGCGCCCGGATTTCACCGCGCTGGTTGCATTCGACGATCTCACCGCGTTTGCTGCGGTTCGCGCCCTTACCAAAGCCGGACGCCGGGTCCCGAAGGACTGCTCCGTCGTCGGCTTCGACGATATCCCCGGCTCGGAGTTCTACAATCCGCCGCTCACTACCGTGCAGCAACAGTTGGAAATGCAGGGTGCGCTGGGCGCGGAAATCGTCAAAGAACTGATCCGGGCTTCGGTGGAAAAACGCCCGGCTCAGGCAAAATACCGCAAGGTGTCGCCGAAGCTGATCGTGCGTGAGTCGACCTGCCCGGCGACGCATTCATAAGGACCGGGACCGGAGAGGGAACGCTTGACACACAGCGTAGGATTTGGGCGAATCGTTTCACCCCGTACGCGTGCCGGGAGATCTCATGGCCAATGTATCGAGAACTGATCTTTATCGCTGGTGCAAAGTCCGTGCCGGCGACTTGCCTAGCCATCCAGACTTGCGGACGCGATTCCACATCGTCCATGACTCCGTTGAAATGGGTCAGTTGATGGCAGAGGAACTGGTGAGCCTCATTGAAGCCAATAATAAGCAGGGCTTGCCGACCCGCGCCATTATTCCTTGCGGGCCAAGTTGCTGGTACGCTCCGTATACAAAATTAGTGAACGCACGGAGCGTGCCCCTGCGGAACTTGTCGGTGTTCCACATGGACGAATGTTTGGACTGGCAAGGCCGGCCATTGCCTACGAACCATCCCTACAATTTCCGCACTTTCATGGAAAAGCATTTCTACGGCGAGATCAAGGCCACTTTGCAGGTACCCGAAGCACAGAGGTTCTGGCTGCTGCCCTCCACCGCGGAACGAGTACGAGAGGCAATCGACAGCGCCCCGATTGATATCACCGTCGGGGGCTGGGGGCAGGACGGACACATCGCGTATAACCAGGCCCGCCGTCACCCCTACAGTTCGATCACGCTGGAAGATCTGGCCAACTCCACCATTCGTATCCAGGAGAACAACCTCGACACGATTCTTGCTCTGGCGCACCGAACTTTTGGTAGCGCTTATCAGTTCGTGCCGCCCATGTCGATTACCCTGGGCGTTCGGGAGTGTCTGTCTGCGAAGAAAGTTCGCGTGTACAGCGACACCGGCGCATGGAAGCAGACCGCCTTGCGGGTCGCGTTATTTTCCGAACCGACTCCTGAGTATCCGATGACGCTGTTGCAGCGGCACCCGGATGCGATCATCACCGCGACCGAAGAAACCGCCCGGCACCCGATCAGCGAGAACCTTGACTGGGAACTCCTTTAGGCAAACACATGCGCGTTTTGCGGATTGATGAAAGTTCTCCTCACCGGCAACTGATCGGAGTCGGGGGGATTGGAACAGGCATTTTCTTTGATCTTGCAGGGAACCACACTCTTGGCCGCAACGAAAGCCGTCCCGGCCGCCTGCTCGATGTACGGGACTATTGCAAACTGCATATCGTGATCCACTACGTCGCAAAGCTGCTTGGGGCGCGGGTTTCGGGCTCGCCCTTCCATGTCGTGCCCGTCGGCAAAGTGGGAGACGACGCTGCCGGACACCAAGTCGTGAAGGAAATGGGAGAAGCCGGTATCGACACCAGGCTGGTCGATACCACCCGCGGACGCCCGACTCTATTCAGTGTGTGCTTCCAGTATCCCGATGGCACCGGCGGCAACATCACGACTAGCAATTCGGCGGCGGCGGCGTTGTGCGAGACCGACATCGATCGTGTTGCTGAGTTGTTGAAATCCGGCGGCAGACGCGCGATCGCCCTTGCGGTGCCGGAGGTGGCGCTCGAAATGCGGCACTACTTCTTGCAGTTGGCCGCACGGGCGAAGACTTTTCGAGCGGCATCGTTCGTGCCTGCGGAAATTGCTCCCGCGAAACAAGCCGGCATGTTCCAATTACTGGATCTGGTGTCACTGAACGAAGAGGAAGCGCAAGAACTCATCGGCTGCTCGTTTTCCTCCGTCGCGCCGGAGGTTTTTGTCGGGAAATGCCAAGAATTTCTGCGCAGCTCCTGTCCGAATCTGCGAATGGTGGTGAGCGCCGGGAAGAGTGGCGCGTACGGCGTGACGGCCGACTTGTACAACTACTGTCCGGCGCCGAAGGTAGAGGTTGCCTCAACTGCCGGGGCGGGGGATTCGCTGCTCGGAGGGATTATTGCTGCAGTGGCTTCTGGTATCCCTTTCCTGAGAGGAGAGTCTACAAAAGAGAGCGTAACCTCGCAGTCAGTTGAGACAGCCCTGGAATTGGGCGTCTTGCTAGCCAGCTACAAGTGCCTGTCGCCGCACACAATCCATCCGTCAGCGTGCGTCGAAACCCTGGATGCCTTTGCGCGCGATCTCGGAAAATCCTTTTCTAATCGGGTGCGGGAACTTCTGATGGACACCATCCCCACGTAGCCAGAGGGTTCGAGCATCTCCACCGCTGTGATTGAGTGACCTGGGGCGCGGAAATCGTCACAAAATCTAAGACACTACGCGGGTTGCCTGCAGCGACGAGAGGTGCCCGGACAACATGTTTTTCTCTTGACATTGACGGCCATCGGGGTGTATTAAGTTGCGGGTCAGGTAAAACGTTACACCAGCTGCAATTGCTAGGGATCAACCGTTGCTTCCAACGGCCGTGAGGTCTGGTGTCAACATGTTGCAGAGTTGGCCATATTTTCGCCGCGCCATTTCTATGGTTCCCTCGGCCGCGCTTCTTGCCGCTCTGACCCTCACCTTTTTCATAGTCAGCTGTAGCCAAACCAAGACGTCGTCCAACAATCAAGGGCAATCGGCGATCGCTGTGACCGCGAGCCCTGGCTCGCCCATTGTGGTGAGGACACCCTTTGCGGAATTTCACTTACTTCCCTCGGGATACGTTCAGGCCTTTCTCCTTCGCGACGGGAAAAGCTTGACGCTCGACGATCCCGGGGCAGACTCCGACGCCAATGGGGATTATCTTGTCAGCAGTGGCAGGGAGATTCGCGATTTCGTGCTCGACCTTGATCATGCCAAGGTCTCCTCTGCCTCCGGGCGGCTTGGCGCCAGAGGGAAGCGCATCGAGGTCTCGGGCAAGAGTCAGTCCTCGCCATCACTGGAGAAAACGCTGGCTATGGAGGTCTACGACGACTTTCCTACTCTGGCGCTCACGAGTGTTTCCTACAAGAACACTGGTACGGTCGACATCCCCGTGGACCGGGTTATCACGCAGCGGCACATCCTCAATGCTTCTCTGAGTGACCCGAAGGTACCCTCGTTTGCGATGTGGTCGTTTCATGGATCGAGCGAGGCATGGGGCAAAGACGATGTGATGCAAATCGGTGAGAAGTTCACCCGCGCCAATCCCATGCAGGTTGTCATGCACAATGACGAGAACCAGACGGGGGGCGGCATTCCTGTCGTCGCATTCTGGGCGGGGTCGGTCGGAGAAGCCATTGGGCATGCTGAAACCGTACCCCTGCGGTTGAATCTGCCGGTACAAACGCTCCCCAACGGCCGCGTCAGCGTCGACGTCACTCTCGATGCCAACACGCGGTTACAGCTCGGCCAGGTTTATGCGACACCGCTCACGTTCATCTCCGTTTTTCACGGTGACTTCTACGAGCCTTTGAGTCTGTACTCGAAGATGCTGCAGGTTCGTGGCTTGAGTCTTGCCCATCCGACCGATGCCGACTATCAGGCGAACTGGTGCGGCTGGGGATACGAGATGGATTTCACACCGAAGCAGATGCTGGGCACGATTCCAAAGCTGAAACAGCTCGGCTTGCGCTGGGCGACGCTGGATGCCGGCTGGTTCAAGTCGCGTGGCGATTGGGAGCCGCGAACCGACACTTTTCCCGACGACTCGCTGCAGAAAGTTGTGAAGGCATACCACGACGCCGGCCTCCACATCACGATCTGGTGGATACCTCTAGTGGTCGAAGACGGGCATGGGAAGGACATCCTCAATCATCGTCCCTATCAGCTGTCGAAAGTGGTCAAAGAACATCCCGACTGGCTGATCCTGGATGAGAAAGGAAACCCGGCGCGAGCCACGGCCGATCTCGGGGCTCTTTGTCCCGCAGTGCCTGAAGTGAAGCAGTACTACAAACAACTGACGGAGCGCTTCATTCGCGACTGGGATTTCGACGGGCACAAACTCGATTTTTCCTACACGGTCCCTGCTTGCTACAACCCGAAACACCATCACAAGTCTCCGAACGAGTCCATTGAAGCAGTGGGCGATATTTACAAGATCATTCTGGAGACAACCCGCGCACTTAAGCCCGACAGCGTTACCCAAGCGTGTCCCTGCGGGACGCCGCCCAGCCTAGCGTGGTTGCCTTACATCGACCAGGCAGTCACTGCAGATCCGGTCGGCGCCAGACAGGTCCGTCTGCGCACAAAAATGTACAAAGCGCTGCTCGGACCCTATTCGGCTGTCTACGGTGACCATGTCGAGCTGACGGATGTGCGGTTCAGCAACACATTGCAGGAAGTGGATCGGGGAACGGACTTTGCTTCTGAAGTCGGCGTTGGAGCTGTGCTGGGGACGAAGTTCACCTGGCCCGCCTACGGCCCGAAGTTCAAGCTGGTCGAACTAACCCGCGAGAAGGAAGCGCACTGGAAAAAGTGGATCGACATCTATCAGGACAAGATGCTCTCGCGAGGCCAGTTTCTCGACCTCTACACCTACGGCTACGATTTGCCCGAGGCTTACGCGATCGAGAAAGATGGCCGCATGTATTACGCCTTCTACGCCCCGGACAAGACAAAACCGTGGCGCGGACAAGTCGAGTTGCGCGGCTTGGCGCCAGGCACTTATCAAATTCTGGATTATGAGAATGGAAAACAATTGGGACCAGTCGACGCCCAGAACGCGAAACTGAACGTTGACTTTTCCGAGCATTTATTGCTTGAGGCTACCAAGATGCCGGAACGGAATCGCTGATTCCGCTCCCGGCCTTTGTCCGGAGGCACGACATGAAATCCTTTTCTCGTGATGTTTGCAGCGCACTCATTTTCGCTTCGGTTGTGGCTTTGCTCGTCTTGGCGGCGACATCGGCTGGCTGGGCCCAGAAAGACATGGGCAACATTGTGGGCCTGGTCAAGGACGGTACGGGCGCCGTGGTGACTGACGCAAAGGTTGCAGTCAGAGACGTGGACCGTGGGACCATCTTCCCGACTACGACCAATTCCAGCGGGGAGTATGTCGCCGGCCCGCTGAGAATTGGCCAATACACCGTGACCGTCGAGAAGAGCGGTTTCAAAAAAGCGGTAGCCGGCCCAATCACTCTGAACGTTCAGGATCGTCTTGCCGTGGACGTCATCCTGCAGGTGGGGACCATCAACGAAACGGTGACCGTCTCGACCACGGCCGCGCAGCTTGAGACAGAAACTTCTGAACTCGGCCAAGTCGTCGGCAGTCGCACCGCTACTACGCTTCCGCTGAACGGCCGCAATTTCGCGCAGTTGGCTCAGCTCGCCGTTGGGGTCGCTCCCAGCGAGCCGGGGTCGCGAACCGAAACCAGCTTCGGATTCAGTTCCAACGGAGCGCGTGCATTACAAAATAACTTCCTGCTCGACGGCATCGATAACAACGCCAATCTGGGCGACGTGCTGAACGGCAGCGCGTATGTGATCCAGCCCTCCGTCGACGCCATCGGCGAATTCAAGGTACAAACTAATTCCTATAGTTCGGAATTCGGCCGCGGCAATGGCGCCATCATGAATGCGGTCATCAAGTCCGGCACCAACGGCTTCCACGGCGACCTGTACGAGTTCTTCCGTAATGACAAGCTGGACGGCCGAAACGCGTTCGATTTCCTCGGCCGGCAAGCCTACCAGCAGAACCAATTCGGAGTCACGCTTGGCGGGCCCATTAGGAAGGATCGTACGTTCTTCTTCGTGGACTACGAAGGGTTGCGCATTCGGCAGGCGCTGCCCGAACTCCTGCTGATCCCCACCCCTGAGATGCTTGGGGGCGACTTCTCCAGTTTTCTCGATCTGAGCACACCGATCCCAAACAAGCTTGATTGCAGCGGAAATCCAACCTACCAGGGAGAGATTTTCAATCCGCGCCTTACGCAGACCACCGGACCTGCGCCCTGCGGCGTGCCCATCGCTGTGGATGGCGGGGGCGTTCCCACGAATATTTTTCCCAGCAGTGGTCCCAGCGCGATCAACTCGGTAGCCGCGGGGATTGCAGCTTTGTTCCCAAAACCAAACGTCGACATCAACGGAAACAACTACCTCGTCGACCCCAAGAAGAGCTTGGGACAAAACAATTTCGACATCCGTGTGGACCACAAAATTTCTGACAAGGACAACTTCTTCGCCCGTTTCAGTTATGAAGCCCAGACCATCTTTACTCCGGGTCCCTTCACGAACTTTCTTGACGGCGGCGGCTTCACGGCAGGCAATCAGGACAACGCATACCGCAGCGTTGCGATCAGTGAACTGCACACGTTTTCGACGAAACTGCTGAATGAGTTCCGCTTCGGATACAACCGCATCAATTCTCATCGCGTCGAGCCGAATGCGAATACCGACGTCTCCGGACAGCTCGGTTTATTGGGAGTGCCGTTTCAGCCCGGGATTGGCGGCCTTCCTTCGATCTGCTTCGTGAACTATGCGTGCGTCGGGAGCTCAGATTTTCTCCCCTCCATCGAGAAGCAAAACAGTTTTGTGCTGAACGAAAACCTGATTTGGATCCGAGGGCATCACTCCTTGAAGTTTGGCGTCGAGCTTCGGAAAGAACAGTTCACCATTTTTCAGGACTCAGCGCCTCGCGGCGACATGACGTTTGGTCCGGACTTCACAACCAATCCTGCGCTTCCAAACAACCCAGATGGCTCTCTTACAGGAGGAGACGACATTGCCTCGTTCCTGTTGGGCGTTGCTGACGGGGCCAGCATCGTTAACCTGCACGGCGTGGATTATCACCGGAACACTTTTGCGTTCTACGGGCAGGACGATGTTCGGGTGACCGACCGGCTGACCCTGAATCTGGGACTCCGTTATGAGCTCTTCAGGCCGGTCACGGAAGGCAAGAATCAGGAGGCTACGTTTGATTTCAGGACAAACTCTCTGATCGTGCCGAAGGGACAGACCGCTCAGCTCACACCGTTCATCGCTTCGATCTTGCCCCTGCAGGCCACGGCATCGCCTGGCTTGATCAGTCCGGACTACAAGAACTTTGCTCCGCGCCTCGGCCTTGCTTTCAAGCTCACCGACAAGCTGGTCATGCGCGGCGGCTATGGGATTTTTTATGGCGGCCAGGAGAACGGGCCGTTCTCATTCCCCAGCCCGGGATTCAATCCTCCGTTTTTTATCACCCAGTCCTTCAACTCGCCCTGCGGCAACCCCGTTCCTCCCAATGCCAACCCAGCCGACCCTCACAACTGCGCGATCGGATTGAAGCCAGGTCCACCTGTGGACACTAGCCTGATGATCAACAACTTTTGGATTCAAGGTTACCCGGCCAATTCGCTGGTGGACCCGAACAACCCGCTGTTGTACTCGATTGATCCTCATCTGAAGACGCCCATGATGCAGCAATGGCACTTCGGGATGGAGTATCAGTTGCCCAGCGAAACCGTGGTTGAGCTTTCCTACGCCGGCTCTCACGGCCAGCGGCTCTATGGTTTCTACAATGGCAATCAGGCGACCCCGAGTGACAATCCCGATGCCCCGCTGGCAGACCGCCGGCCTTTCCCCCTGGTGGACGGCACGATTGATTCTTTTCGCTCCGACACTTTCTCCAACTACAACTCGCTGCAAGCTCGAGTCGAAAAGCGCATGTCACATGGGCTGCAATTTGAAGCTTCGTACACCTACAGTCATTCACTGGATGATGCTTCCAGCGCCAGCCTGGGCTCGCTGAACAACGGTGACTTCCGAGATCAGAGGAATCCCGCACTGGAGTATGGGAATTCCGACTTCGATGTCCGTCACCATCTGGTCGTGAGTTATGCCTGGGAGTTGCCGTTTGGAAAGGGCAAACGATTCGGGGGAAATGCTTCCGGCTTCTTGAACCAGGTGATCGGCAACTGGCAGATGGCTGGCATCACTTCGGCTTCCACGGGGAATTGGTTCACAGTGACGGATACTCTTGTGAACAGCTCGAACACGGACTGTGGCGGCACTGTGGGGTTTAACTGTTCCCGGCCCAATGTCATCGGCAATCCCAACGGTAAGCCTTGTGTCCCAGGCACTTTCTTCAACACTTGTGCATTTACCAGCAATCTCGTCCAGGGGACATTTGGAAATGAGGGACGAAACATCGTTCACGGCCCCGGTTACCAGACTTGGGATGTAACGCTGTTGAAGACCTTCCCCGTCCGCGAGCAGATGCGGTTTGAATTCCGGGCTGACTTCTTCAATATCTGGAATCATGTGAACCCCCTCTGGGGTCCGACCGGAGCGGCCGGACAAGTGGAGCCCGTTGCTATCGAACTCGGCACATCGCAGTTCGGTTTTCTGCAATCCGCCCGGGATCCACGCTTCATCCAGTTTGCTATGAAGTTCTATTTCTAGTAGCGCGATTCCCCGGCGCAGGGGAGCGAGTTCGAACTCGTCCCCCCGTCTTGGAACAACGGAACAGCATGGCAGACCCTCAAACCGTCTCCGCAGCAAATGGACCCCGCCTCCGCCGGACCCTTGGCCTTTGGGATCTGATCCTTTACGGGATGATCGTCATTCAGCCCACTGCTCCCATGCCGGTTTACGGCATTATGAGCCAGCGCGCGCATGGCCACGCCGTGACCACGGTCCTCATCGCTATGGTGGCCATGCTGTTCACCGCCATCAGCTACGGGCGAATGGCGCGTGCCTACCCCAGCGCCGGCTCCGCTTTTACCTACGTCGGCTCCGAAATTCATCCCGCGCTCGGATACGTTACCGGCTGGGGCATGGCGATGGACTACATGCTCAATCCAATCGTATGCACGATCTTGTGCAGCAAGTTCGCGCTGAACTTCTTTCCGGAGATTCCCTATCCGGTACTCGTGCTTGTGTTTATCGCGTTGTTTACCGGACTCAATTTGTTTGGAATCCGAACATCCGCCCATATTAACGACACTCTTGCGGCTGCAATGGGAATCGTGATCCTCATCTTTCTGGCTGCTGCTGCCCGCTACGTCTTGAGGATGCCGCACGACGGCATAGCCTTCTTCACGCGGCCTTTTTACGACCCTCAGACTTTTTCCTTCCCAGCCGTTCTGGGTGGCACATCATTGGCTGTGCTGACCTACATCGGATTTGACGGGATCTCCACACTCTCGGAAGAAGCCGAGAACCCTAAACGAAACATTCTCCTGGCGACCGTCCTCGTCTGTCTGATAACCGGCGTCCTTGCCTCTGTTGAGGTCTATGCTGCACAACTGGTCTGGCCTAGTTCTGTACCGTTCCCCGATGTGGATACCGCGTATGTTGCGGTTGCCGGGCGTGCAGCGGGCCACTGGCTATTCAGCCTAATCAACGTCACGCTCCTTGTGGCCACCGTCGGGTCAGGAATGGGATCGCAACTCGGGGCCGCGCGCCTGCTGTACGGAATGGGCCGGGGTAACGCAATTCCGAAATCATTCTTTGGCGCCATAGAACCAAAACGGCGTATTCCTCGAAATAACGTTCTGTTCGTAGGCGTGTTTGCTCTGATCGGCACAACGTTCCTGACATTTGAGCGCGCTGCCGAGCTATTGAATTTCGGTGCCCTGCTGGCGTTCATGGGAGTCAATGCGGCGTCTTTCACAAGGTACTTTCTGCGCGAACGAAAAAGAGACTTGAGCAACTTCCTGGTACCCATACTCGGATTCATTGTTTGCTTGCTGCTTTGGCTCAACCTTAGCCGTCCCGCCAAAATCGCCGGCGTGGTTTGGATGGCGCTCGGAATCGGCTACGGAGCAATCAGGACCCGCGGGTTCAAGGCGGAGCTGGTTTCGTTCGAGATTCCCGATGAAGCAAACGGCGCAGCAGGAGCCGCCAGCTAATCACGCGAGGCAAGAGAGCCCAAACGGCTGGAATTCAGATAAGCGTTCGTCTTACCAAGGAGGACATCGTGGCGGTCATTCTACGTCTGATTCAGCAATACCACCCTTCCCACAAAAAGGAATTCCAAGCGCTGGAGAAGCAATTTGCCGAACTGGAGCATCGAGGCATTCTCCCCACAGGGGAGCGCATGGCTCCGATTTCGGGTCGCGAACCTGGCAACACCATCGTCTGGCAGTGTCGATTTGACTCCCTTGCTGCAGCCGAGACAGCTCTCAAGCAAATCGACAACAGTGCGGAACACACGGAGCTTGCCAACAAACAACATCCGTTATTCCAGCGAAGCTGGGTCGAGTTTTACGAGGTGCTCGAGTACTGAGATTCTCCCGCTTGTCCCTGCCAATTATTCGAAGGGCCTAAGAAAAATCTCTGCCACCAACCACAAGAAGACAGGACCGCCGGACCCGCCTGCTATGGGATCTTCTCTCCCCTACTTGAGCCTGCGAATCAATCGCCAGGTCAAGCGGAGTGGGCAGACCGCCACGCCAGGCTATCAGCAATGAGGAAGATATGTGGGGTCAACTCAAGCGGCACGTCGTTCATATCGGTGATGAAGTCCGCCAACCTGTGGGAGTTCTATCACCCGGCCGAAATCGGGCGACTGAACGGCGCGATGCACAGGAGCATCCTTGTCCAGCGCTAGGTGAGTGCGCGACCGTTCGTAGTATTGGAAGTACGACCTCAGAATGCGGCGCAACCCTGATTCATGCAGGACGATGATGTGGTCCAAGCACTCCCGTCGAATGCCCTCGGTGATCACTTCAA